>JARLIS010000058.1 GCA_031291615.1 Parvibaculum sp. | reverse complement strand
TGTCTGGGCCTGCAAGAACTACGACGGCGACGTGCAGTCGGACTCGGTCGCGCAGGGCTTCGGCTCGCTCGGCCTGATGACCAGCGTGCTGCTGACGCCCGATGGCAAGATCATGGAAGCGGAAGCCGCCCACGGCACGGTGACGCGCCACTACCGCCAGCACCAGCGCGGCGAACAGACCTCGACCAACTCCATCGCCTCGATCTTCGCCTGGACGCGGGGCCTTGCCCATCGCGCCAAGCTCGACGGCACGCCAGAGCTTGAGAACTTCGCCCATACGCTCGAAAAGGCCTGCGTCTCGACGGTCGAGAGCGGCTACATGACGAAGGACCTCGCGCTCCTCGTCGGCTCCGAGCAGAAGTGGCTGTCGACCGAAGGCTTCCTCGACAAGCTCGCCGAGAACCTGGCAAAGGCGCTGGCGAAGCAGGCCTGAGCCGATGCGCATCCGGGACTACAGGCCGGATGATGTCGGCGCATTGACGCGCCTCTTCTACGACACGATCCATGCGACGGGCCTGCGTGAATATACGCCGGAGCAGGTCGCCGCATGGGCGCCCGCCCCGCCCGACCGCGACCGCTGGCACGCCCGCATGAGCGCGCGCCACACGCTCGTCGCGGAGGAAGACGGTGCGATCCTCGGCTTTGCGGAGCTCGAAGAGAACGGTCACTTCGACATGCTCTATGTCGCCAGGGAAGCCGTCGGCACCGGCGTCGGCGGCGCACTTTGCGATGCGGTCGAGGCGCGCGCCCGCGCGCTCGGCATTGCCCGGCTCTTCACCGAAGCAAGCAAGCTCGCCCGGCCCGTCTTCGCGCGAAAGGGCTACGCCCTCGTGGCCGAACAGACCGTGACGCCGAACGGCGTCGCGCTGACGAATTACCGGATGGAAAAATTTCTGCGCTAGGCGGCAGGCAGGCCGACGATGAGCCGCAACGAACCATCGAAGAAGGGCGCCTGCCGCCACAGGCCGTAACGGTCGTCCCAGGCGCCGGATTTGAGATCGGCTGAAAGCGTTGCGACGAAGCGCTCTTCGACGCTTCTGTCGATGAATCCCCATGACGACTGCGCGCGGCGAACCGAGGCGTCGAGCAGCATTTCGGGCCGCGCGTAAAAAGCCTCCGTAAAGCCGTCGACGCAATCGGCGGGAATGGGAACGGAGAGGATTTCCACGCGTCCGCCAAGGCCTTCGCGGATCGCCGCCATCGAAGGCATGCGGCGGCGCTCCGCCTCCATGAGCTCGGGCACATAATCGCCGAGCCAGTAGCGGTCGAATGCGTCGCCGTCGAAGCTGAGTACGAGCACCGGCCCGCGCGTGACGCGGCGCATCTCGCCGAGCCCCGTTGCGAGATCGGGCCATTGATGCACCGTCACCATGGCCATGGACGCATCGACCGAGAGATCGTCGAAAGGCAGGCTCTCCGCCACGCCGATGATCGCGGGTGCAAGATGCGGCGGACGCTGCGCACGCATCGCCGCCGCGGGCTCCAGCGCCAGTACATGGCGGTCTTCCGGCTCGTAGGAACCCGCGCCCGCGCCGACATTGAGCACGGTGCGTGCGTCACCCAGCGCCCGATGCACCAGCGCCGCTATACGGGGATCGGTGCGCCGCTGCCGCGCATAGCCCCCGCCCTTTGTCTCGTAATCGAAATCGCCTGTGCTGGCGCCCGCCACTAGGCCGCAACCGCCGCGAGCGCGGCCTTGACGGCATCGAGCGCCGCATCGGCCTTCGCGCCGTCGGGCCCGCCGGCCTGCGCCATGTCCGGCCGTCCGCCGCCGCCCGAGCCGCCCATCGCGCCCGCGCCCGCCTTCACGAGTTCGACCGCGTTGAACCGCGCCGTTAGATCGGCGGTGACGCCGACCGCAATCGCGCCCTTGCCGTCTTCGCTGACGGCGACGAGCGCGACGATGCCGGAGCCGATCTGCTTCCGCGCATCGTCGATGAGGCCGCGCAGATCCTTCGGATTGACGCCGTTGAGAACGCGCGCAACCACATTGACTCCGCCGATGCTCTGCGAAGGCGAGGCCTCGCTCGCGCCGCCGCCGCCCGACATGGCGAGTTTCTTCTTCACGTCGTTCAATTCGCGTTCGAGCTTCTTGCGCTCCTCGACCAGCGAGACGACGCGCTCCGGCAGATCTTCCGGCGCGATCTTGAGTGCGCCAGCCGCCGCCTTCGCGATGCGGTCCTGCTCGACGAGATAATGGCGCGCGCCCTCGCCCGTGAGCGCCTCGATGCGCCTGACGCCGGAGGCCACCGCCGTCTCGCTCACGATCTTGAAGATCGCAATGTCGCCGACGCGGCGCACATGCGTGCCGCCGCAAAGCTCGACCGAATAGGACTTGCCGTCCTCGTTGACGCCCATCGCAAGCACGCGCACTTCGTCGCCATACTTCTCGCCGAAAAGCGCGAGCGCGCCCGCGTCTATCGCTTCGGCCGGCGTCATCAGCCGCGTCGTCACATCGCGGTTCTGGCGAATGACGCGGTTGACGATGTCCTCGACCTTGGAGATTTCCTCCGCCGTCATCGGCTTCGGATGGCTGAAGTCGAAACGCAGCCGGTCGGGCGCAACCATCGAGCCCTTCTGCGTGACATGCGGACCGAGCACGCGGCGCAGCGCCTCATGCAGCAGATGCGTCGCCGAATGATTGGCTCGCGTCGCATCGCGCCGCGCCGCATCGACCTTCATCTCGACGACATCGCCGACTTTGAGCGTTCCGCGCGCGAGCTTGCCGAAATGGACGAAGAGATCGCCGAGCCTCTTCTGCGTGTCGGCGACCGGAAATTCCGCGCCCGCGCTGGTGAAGAAGACGCCCGTATCGCCCACCTGGCCGCCCGACTCGCCATAGAACGGCGTCTGGTTGGTGACGATGACGGCCTCGGTGCCCGCCTCGATCCTGTCGACCGCCGCGCCGTTGACGACGATGGCCGTGATCTTGCCTTCGGCGGATTCCGTTTCGTAGCCGAGAAATTCCGTCGCGCCGAGTTTTTCGCGCAGCTCGAACCAGACGGTCTCGGTCGCCTTTTCGCCGGAGCCCGACCAGGCGCGGCGCGCATCTTCGCGCTGGCGCGCCATGGCGCTGTCGAAGCCCGCCTGCTCGACGCTGATGCCCTTCGGGCGCAGCGCGTCCTGCGTGAGATCGAGCGGAAAGCCGTAAGTGTCGTAAAGGCGGAAGGCGATCTCGCCCGGCAGCACCTTGGCGCTGCCGATCCGGTCGAGCTCCTCGTCGAGAAGACGAAGGCCGCGCACCAGCGTCTCGCGGAACCGCCGCTCCTCAAGCTTCAGCGTTTCGGTGATGAGCGGCTCGGCGCGGCGAAGCTCGGGATAGGCATCGCCCATCTGGCGGACGAGGGCCGGCACGAGTTTCCACATCAGGGGTTCGGTGACGCCGAGAAGCTGCGCATGGCGCATGGCGCGGCGCATGATCCGGCGCAGCACATAGCCGCGGCCCTCATTCGATGGCATCACGCCATCGGCGATGAGGAACGAGGTCGCGCGCAGATGGTCGGCGATGACGCGGTGGCTGACTGCATGAGGACCGTCGGGGTCGGTATGCGAGGCTTCGGCCGACGCCATGATGAGGGCGCGCATGAGGTCGGTGGCGTAATTGTCATGCGTGCCTTGCAGCACCGCCGAGACACGCTCGAGCCCCATGCCCGTATCGATCGACGGCTTGGGCAAGGGACGGCGATCGCCTTCGGCGATCTGCTCGTACTGCATGAAGACGAGATTCCAGATCTCGATGAAACGGTCGCCATCCTGATCGGCGCTGCCGGGCGGGCCGCCCGGGATCTTCGGCCCGTGATCGAAGAAGATTTCCGAGCAAGGCCCGCAAGGCCCCGTCTCGCCCATCGACCAGAAATTATCCGAGGTCGGGATGCGGATGATGCTGCTGTCCGAGAAACCGGCGATCTTCTTCCACAGCCCATGCGCCTCGTCGTCTTCCGAGAAGACTGTCGCAAGCAACCTGTCTTTCGGCAGGCCGAATTCCTTGGTCACGAGGTTCCAGGCGAACTCGATCGCATCGGCCTTGAAATAATCGCCGAAGGAGAAGTTGCCGAGCATCTCGAAGAAGGTGTGGTGGCGCGCCGTATAGCCGACATTGTCGAGGTCGTTATGCTTGCCGCCCGCGCGCACGCATTTCTGCGCCGTGGTCGCCCGCTTGTAGGGCCGCGTCTCCTGCCCCGTGAACACGTTCTTGAACTGGACCATGCCCGCATTGGTGAAGAGCAGCGTCGGGTCGTTGTTCGGAACGAGCGAGCCCGAAGGCACGATCTCGTGGCCGTTCTTGCCGAAATAATCCAGATACTTGCTGCGAATCTCGTTGAGGCCGGCCATATCCCTTGGGTCTCGCTTCAAAACACCAGAAGGCGCGCCCCGCCCTGTCCGGCAGCCGGCGCCCGATCCTGAAAATATAAGGTCGTTCCAGCTTTTACCGCCCGCCCCGGCAACTGTCTAGGAAAGGCCGAAAAGGCCCGGACGGGCCGCCCACCCCCCAAAAAGCGATGCGGCGCCGGTGGGGTCCCCGGCGCCGCATCTTGCACTTCAGGCAGAGAAACTTTTATCGGATCAGGCTGTTGCCTCGATCTCGCCATCGGCGTCGTCCTCGGGCTCGCCTTCCATGATCTGGGCGGCGATGAGGCCCGCATTCTGGCGGATGGCCTTTTCGATCTCGGCGGCCATGTCCGGATTGTCCTTCAGGAACAGCTTGGCGTTCTCGCGGCCCTGGCCGATGCGCGTGCTGTTGTAGGAGAACCAGGAGCCCGACTTCTCGACGATGCCGGCCTTGACGCCGAGATCGACAAGCTCGCCCGTCTTCGAGATGCCTTCGCCATACATGATGTCGAATTCGATCTGCTTGAAGGGCGGCGCCACCTTGTTCTTGACCACTTTCACGCGGGTCTGGTTGCCGACCACCTCCTCGCGCTCCTTGATCGCGCCGATGCGGCGGATGTCGAGGCGGACGGAGGCGTAGAATTTCAGCGCATTGCCGCCGGTCGTCGTTTCGGGGCTGCCGAACATCACGCCGATCTTCATGCGGATCTGGTTGATGAAAATGACCATCGTGTTCGACTTCGAGATCGAAGCCGTGAGCTTCCGCAGCGCCTGGCTCATCAACCGCGCCTGGAGACCGGGCAGCGAGTCGCCCATTTCGCCGTCGAGTTCGGCCTTGGGCGTCAGCGCCGCAACCGAGTCGACGACGAGAACGTCGACGGCGCCGGAGCGGACCAGCGTGTCGCAGATTTCAAGCGCCTGCTCGCCCGTGTCCGGCTGCGAGATCAGCAGATCGTCGAGCGCCACGCCGAGCTTGCGGGCATAGACGGGATCGAGCGCATGTTCGGCGTCGATGAAGGCGCAGACGCCGCCCTTCTTCTGGGCTTCGGCAATGGTCTGGAGCGCCAGCGTCGTCTTGCCGGAGGATTCAGGCCCGTAGATTTCGATGACGCGGCCGCGCGGCAGACCGCCGATGCCGAGTGCGATATCGAGGCCGAGCGACCCGGTCGAAATCGCTTCGATCTCGACCACCTGCTCGTTCTTGCCGAGCCGCATGATCGAGCCCTTGCCAAACGAACGCTCGATCTGGCTCAACGCGGCTTCAAGGGCCTTCTGCTTGTCCATATCGCCCTTATCGCCTTTGTCCGAGAGCTGTACAACGTTCTTCGACATCCGGTTCCCCTTATTTCATGCTGGCTGCGCCGAGGCAATTGAGGGTTAATGTACCGGTTTTGTTCTCTCTGACAAGAAAAATTTTAACCTATTGATATAAAAAGATAATTCGATCTGAGTTCCGCTGATGTTCGCGGACAATAGCGGGAGGGTTACCCCCGATCCGCGGGAATCGCCTCACGTCGCGCTGATGACCTCCTTCACCGCCGCCGCGAGCTGCTTCAGCGAGAAGGGTTTCGGCAGGAAGTGGAACTCCTGATCGGGGTCGAGGCTCTTTTCGAAGGCGTCCTCGGCATAGCCCGAAACGAAGATGATCTTGACGCCCGGCAGCTTGCCCTTGAGCGCCTTGATCATGGTCGGGCCGTCCATATTGGGCATGACGACGTCGGAAACGATGAGGTCGATGCGGCCCTTGTGGCCGTCGACGATGGCAATCGCCGCCTCGCCGCTATCGGCCTGCAAGACGTCGTAGCCGCGCGTGGCGAGCGCCCGGGCGGCGAAGGTGCGCACCGCGTCTTCGTCCTCGACGAGAAGAATGGTGCCCTTGCCGGTGAGGTCGGTCGGCTCGGCGGCGGCAGCCGCGGCGACGGCATCGGCCTCGGCCTTCGCTTCCGCCGGCGTTTCGAAATAGCGCGGCAGATAGATGCGGAAGGTCGTGCCCTTGCCCACCGTCGAATAGGGGAAGATGAAGCCGCCCGTCTGCTTGACAATGCCATAGACGGTCGAAAGACCGAGGCCGGTGCCCTTGCTCGGATCCTTGGTCGTGTAGAAGGGCTCGAAAATCTTGCCGAGGTTTTCCTTCGGAATGCCCATGCCGGTATCCGCCACCTCGATGAGCAGATATTCGCCGGGCGGCATCAGCGGATGGTCGAGCGCGCGTGAATCTTCCTCCGACACATTCGCCGTGCGGATGGTGAGCTTGCCCCCGTCCGGCATCGCGTCGCGCGCATTGACGGCCAGGTTCATGATGACCTGTTCGAGCTGGTTCTGATCGACCTTGACGAGGCCGAGATCGCGGCCATGCACGATCTTGAGTTCGACCTTCTCGGTGAGGAGCCGCGACAGCAGGTTCTGCAATTCGGCGATGGCGTCGGTGAGCGACAGCACCTTCGGCCGGAGCGTCTGCCGGCGCGAGAAGGCAAGCAATTGCCGCGTCAGGTTCGCCGCGCGATTGGCGTTCTGCTTGATCTGCATGACGTCGGCGAATGAGGGGTCGCCCGCCTGGTGCCGCGCGAGCAGCAGATCGCAGAAGCCGATGATGGCGGTCAGCAGATTGTTGAAGTCATGCGCGACGCCGCCCGCAAGCTGGCCGATGGCCTGCATCTTCTGCGACTGCGCAAATTGCAGCTCCAGCGATTTCTGTTCCGTCGCGTCGATCAGATAGACGACCGTGGAGCTCGCCCCCTCGCCCGTATCGACGCGGCTGGCGTAAAGAAGCCCGACGCGCTCCGAACGGTTGACGAGACGCACCTCGATCGCAGGCCCCGACTGGCGGCCGGCCCGCGCCTTGGCAAGGCAGTCGACGACGCCCGCCCTGTCGTCCTCGACGACGAGATCGGCGAGCTTCTGCCCGCGGTCGACGCGCTCGCCGAGATAGGCGAGAAAGGCGCCATTCGCATTGTCGATGCGCCCGTCCTGATCGACGGTCGCTATGCCGATGGGCGCATTGTTGAAGAAGCGCGCAAAACGCATCTCCGCGTCCCGCGCCGTTTCCTCGGCCTTGTCGCCCGTGGCCCGGCTGAGAACGAAGGCATAATTGACGGCCTCGTTCCCCCTGCCCTGCATCCGGGTCTGTTTGATACGAACGGGCATCAGCTGGCCGTCGGCCAGGCGCAGATCGGCATTCACCGCCGCCGATCCGCCCAGATCGGTCGGTTCCGACAATATGTTGAGATCGCCCAGAACGAATTCCGACAGCTTCGCGCGCCGCTCGATGAGGCGGCGCGGCTCGACGCCGAGCCAGCTAGCAAGCAGCAAGTTCATATAGAGGATTTCGCCGCTGGCGCCGGTCGAATAAAAGCCGAGCGGCATGACCTTCAGGAATTCCGGCACGCGGCCCCATTGGCGCTCGGCCGCTTCGGCGCGCTCGCGCTCATTGGTGAGGTCGCGCAGCAGCCAGACCGCGCCGCCGCCCGGCCCGCTGACCGGCCGCACCACTACCTTGTAGAAGCGCTCCGTCGCGCCCATGCGCGGCGCGAAGCGAATATCCTCCTCCGCGGCAAAACCAGTCCGCGCAGCCTGGGAGAGCCGGAAAACCGTTTCGGCAAGTCCCTCGCGCCCCGCAAGCGCGCGCTCGAGCGGCGCAACGCGGTCGGCGCTCGCTGCACCCATCAGATTATTGTAGGCCTGATTGGCAAAAACCACGGCGCCGCGCCGGTCGGTCACATAGCAGGGGTCCGGCAAGGCATTCAGCGCCTCGCCCGCCGCTTCATGAACGCGTGTCAGCCCCCCGCCAAAGGCGTCGCTGAAAGCCAGCAGGAAAAGTCCAGCCGCGCAAAGCAGGCCGAGAACGGTCAGCGCGCCGGCCGTGCCGAGCACATGAACCTCGATGATGTCGAGCACGGTCGCGCCCACGCCCACGACGACGCCGGCAAGCACGACGAGCCGGCGCTTCGTAAGAGGCCCGCCCCCTCGCTCCGCAACAGGCTGTTCGAGCGCAGGGCGCTCCAATCCATCCGACAACTCGACCGGCATATCACTCATCGGCATTGCCCCCAAAGCCGCCTTTCAACTCATTCGACGCAACGCGACCCTTGTTTCCCCGACTGGTCAAAATTTCAGTTGTGTGAACCTGCGAATCATCTGGACCCTGCGCGGCGTCCGATCTTAGCTCTAAGACGCATGACATAGCCAATGACCTCGGCGACCGCCTTGTAGTGTTCGGGCCTGATTTCCTGATCGAGCTCGACCGAAGCGTGCAGCGCGCGCGCCAGCGGCGGGTTTTCGATCACCGGCACGCCCGCCGCCTCGGCGATTTCGCGGATCTTGAGCGCGATGGCGTCGCGGCCCTTGGCGACGCAGACAGGCGCCGTCATGCCCTTTTCGTATTGCAGCGCAACAGCGTAGTGGGTCGGGTTCATGATGACGACGGTCGCCTTGGGCACCTTCTGCATCATGCGCTTGCGGCCGCGCTCGATGCGGATCTGGCGCAGCTTCGCCTTGACCGTCGGGTCGCCTTCCATCTGCTTGTGCTCGTCCTTGATTTCCTGGACGGACATGCGCTGCTTCTTCATCCACTGAAACCGCTCGAAGAGATAATCGAGCGCCGCGACGATCGTCATGACGGCGACGACGCCGCCGAACATCTTGAGCGCGAGCGCCTTCACAAGCGGCAGAAGAAGTGAAATATCCCAGGTCATCATCAGCGCCAGCCGGTCGCGCTCCGGCCAGATCAGCATGAAAATGACGCTGCCGACGATGAAGAATTTGATGATGCTCTTGGCGAGGTTGACGAGGCTCTTCGCGCCGAACAGCCGTTCGATCCCCTTCATCGGAGAAAGCTTCGACCAGGAAGGCTTCATGTTCTCGGTGGTGAAGACCGGCATGTGCTGAACGACATTGCCCGCCACAGCCGAGACAACGAGAATGCCGAGCGGCGCCGCCATGGCGCCGAACATGACCGTGCCGATATGCAGCATGATCTGGCGCAGATGGTCGCGATCCATCGGAATGTCCTGCGGCGCGGCGAGAAAAACCTTCAGCGTCTCCATGATCGTGCCGGCAAACGAATTGCCCATCATGCCGACCGCCAGCGCGCCGCCAAGCATCACGAACCAGGCATTGATCTCCTGGCTCTTGAAGATGTCGCCCTTCTTCTGGGCTTCTTCTAGCTTTCGGCCTGTTGGTTCTTCTGTTTTTTCCGAGTCGTTCTGTTCAGCCATGACGCTTTATGTCTCCCGCGTCACTGAATGAACATCGACATCGTCTGCTCGAAACCTTGCAGGAACCACGTCATCATGGCGCCGAGGATCAGGAACAGAAGAGCGAGGCCGATGCCGATATTGGCCGGCATCGCAATGAAGAAAATCTGGATCTGCGGCATGAGCCGCGAAAGAATTCCAAGCCCGAGATAAAAGACGAGCCCGAAAACGATGAACGGCGCCGATAGCTGCACGCCGAGCGTGAAGGCGCTGGACACCACCTTGACCGCCATCTGCGAGAAATCGCCGACAGGGATGATCTGTCCCGGCTTGAAGAGAATGTAGCTGTCGCGCATCGCCGCGATCAGCAGATGGTCGAGATCGGTCGCGAAGATAAGCGCGACCGCAAGCATCGAGAGAAAGGACACCACCATCGCGCTCTGCGTGCCCTGCGTCGGATCGACATTCTGCGCGAAGGCCAGACCCGTCTGCATGGCGATTATATTGCCCGCCACATGCAGCGCGCTCATGATGAGCTGCGCCGCCATGCCGACGAAGATGCCGACCAGGACTTCATAGACGACGGCGAGCGCAAGCCCCGGCACGCTGCTCGGCACGGGCCCGAATGACCCCGCCACGACCGGCATCATGATCGCCGAAAGAATGAGCCCGAAAAGCAGGCGTACGCGCGCCGGAATGGATATTTCGCCGATCGCCGGCATCAGCATGATCATTGAGCCGAGGCGCGCGAAGACAAGCACGAAGACGTAAGCCGTCTGAGGCAGGATATCGAGATTGATCATGTCCCGCCCCTCGCCCTGCGCCGTCAACCGGCGACGATCTTCTGCGCGATGAGGTTCATGTAGCCGGCAAGCGCCTGCCCCATGAAAGGCAGCGCGAGCAGAAGCACAAGGAAGATGGCGACGATCTTCGGAACGAAGACCAGCGTCATTTCCTGCACTTGCGTCAGGGCCTGAAGAAGCGCGATGGCGATGCCGACGACGAGCGCCACGATCATCATGGGAGCCGAGACCTCAAGCAGCACATAGATGCTCTGCCGCGCAAGATCGAGTATTTCTGGTCCCGTCATTCTCTTCCCACCTGCAACTCGTTACCGTCTCGAATTCGCGTCAGGCCGATCAGATCGGCATCCGCATGATGTCCTGATAGGCCGAAATCACCTTGTCGCGCACGGCGACGACGGTCTGCAACGTCGTCTCGGCTTCCGCGACCGAGGTCACGACATCCACGAGATTGCCGTCCTTCGTCGCAGCCGAGGTCGCCATCTGCTTTTCGCTGGCCTTGCCGGAGGAAACGGTTTCGTTGATCGCCTTTTCGAGAAAGTCGCCGAAGCTGCCGCCCGCGTCCTTCAGCGCCGACGCGCCGGGCGTCGCTGCGCCGCCGCCCATGCTGGCGGCCTGGCTATAGGCGTTGAGTACAACCGATGCTGGGATGGTCATGGTTCAGCCCGTCACTTTTTCAAAATGTCGATGGTCTGGGAAATCATCCGGCGCGACGCCTGGATGAGATTGAGGTTCGCCTCGTAGCTGCGCTGCGCCTCGCGCATGTCCATCGCTTCGACGAGGCTGTTGACGTTCGGCATCTTGACGTATCCGTTGGCGTCAGCCGCCGGATGGCCGGGCATGTACTTGAGCTGGAAATCCGAATTGTCGAGGGCCGGCCTGCCGAGCTGCACCGTATCGGCGCCGAGCGTGCGGTCGAGGCGATCCTGGAATGTCGGTATCTGGCGGCGATAGGGATCGGCGCCGGCCGTCTTGCCGGTCGAATCCGCATTGGCCATGTTTTCGGCGATGATGCGCATGCGGCCGCTCTGGGCCTTGAGGCCGGAAGCCGCCACCATCATCGACTTGAGAAGATCCATAGTGCTCATCTTGCTCTATCCCCCTCTTGCTAGGCGCTGCCAAGCGCCATGCGGACGAGGCCAAGGCTCTTCGAATAGAGCGTCGACACCGTCTCATAATCCATTTGCGTCTGCGCAACCTTGACCATCTCGTCTTCGAGCACGACCGAGTTGCCTGTCGGCGAAGTTTCGAAATCCGGCGATTTCTGGATCTGGCCGCCGCGCGCCTGACCGAGACCGAAGCCGGCCCCCGTCACGGGACTGCCGATATGACCGGGGCTCGTCGCGACCGGCGCAAGCATCGAACCGCTCGCCGAAACCATCGCGCCGAAATCCAGTTCCTTGAGATCTTTCGCTTCGTAGCCGGGCGTATTCGCATTGGCCACGTTTTGCGCCAGCACTTCCTGCCGTTCGGTCAGCCAGTGCAGACGCTGCTTCATCATCGTGAAGATGGGGAGGTCGCCGAGAGACATGTCCGTGTGCCCGATTGGAGCCTGTCGCCGGTCCCTGCTGGGGCCCTTTGGCTAAGGTCTCGCCCGTCTGATCGAAGCCACGCATTCCTTGGCGGCGAAGCCCAGTTTCGGAGCCCAGGGTTAAAATCGTACTAACGCGGCAAAAAGCGCCTAGCGGGCTAAGAAACGGGTAACCACCGAAATCGGACTTTCCTGCGGGCCTTAACCCGGCATTAAACATGACCCGGCAGATTGTTCCCTATCAGGGGTGGCCCGAAGCGGGACGCCCCTTTCAGGGCAGAAGCTATGGAAATCACCGAAATCCTTCGTTTCGTCGGCGCGCTGGCCTTCATCATCGGCCTGATCGCGGTCTGCGCCTTCGCCGCAAAGCGCCTCGGGCTCGCCACCGGCGGGCTCACCTCGATGGGCGGCCGCAAGCGTCTCGGCGTCTCGGAAGTCAAGGTCATCGACGCCAAGCATCGGCTTGTGCTCATCCGCCGCGACAACAAGGAACATCTGATCCTGCTCGGCGGCGACCGTGACCTTCTCATCGAATCCGGCATCGATGCGCCGGTCGTCGAGGAACAACCGGCCGATGCGAATGCAGCGCCCGTCCTTCAGTTCCCGGCGCCCGCCGCACAGTTCCAGAAGCTTTTCGAATTCATCAAGGAGCGCCGCGCGTGAACCGTCTCATTCGCCATATCGTTGAAAGCGCGCCGCTCATCGCCGGCGTCATCGGCGCCTTCGTCGCCTTCTCCATCAGCGACGCAGCGCTTGCCGACACGATCAAGGTCGATCTCGCCGACAATTTCGGCCTGACCGATCACATCGTCCAGCTCATCGCGCTGGTCACCGTGTTGAGCCTCGCCCCGTCGATCTTCATCATGGTGACGTCCTTCACCCGGATCGTCGTCGTCCTCTCCCTGCTGCGCACCGCCATCGGCACCCAGACTTCGCCGCCGAACTCGGTGATGATCAGCCTCGCCCTCTTCCTGACCGCCTTCGTCATGACGCCAACCTTCACGGCCGCCTATCACGCGGGCATCGAGCCGCTGATGAACAAGCAGATGGAACTCGGCGAAGCCTTCACGAAGACGAGCGAACCCTTCAAGACCTTCATGCTGAGCCAGGTGCGCAAGCAGGATCTGAAGCTCTTCGTCGATCTGTCGAAGACGGCGGAACCCGCAGAAGCGAAAGACCTTCCGCTTCAGGTCATCGTGCCGGGCTTCATGCTGAGCGAGCTTCGCCGCGCCTTTGAAATCGGCTTCCTGATCTTCCTGCCCTTCATCGTCATCGACATGGTGGTCGCATCGGTCCTGATGTCGATGGGCATGATGATGCTGCCGCCGGTCACGATCTCGCTGCCCTTCAAGCTGATCTTCTTCGTGCTGGTGGACGGCTGGACGCTGATCGCGGGAAGCCTCGTCCAGAGCTTCGGAACCTGACGGCCGAAGCCTCGCCTTAGTTGGTGGCGACGGGCGGCGTCTGTCCGGACTGCGCCCCGGCCTGCGAATTCAGCGAGGCGACGAACCGCTCCATCGTATTGACCGAGGCGACGCGGCTCACAAGCTCGCGGAAAGCGGCGCCCGTGCGCTCGATCGGATCGGAGACGACGGCAAAGCTCGCCGCGTCGGGCGTCGAGGCCATGCGCGCACCGTACTTGTCGCGGAGCCGCTTCAGCCCCGCCTCATCCGCCGCAAGCGAATAGGCGATGGCCCCGCGCATGATCTCGAAGCGCATCTCGGGCGTCAGGGCGGCGTTTGCGGGCGATGCATCGACGAGAATTTCGGCTGCCTGCCCCGCATCGCTCCAGCGCTGTGCCTCCCACAACACATCGGCGCGCAACTCGTCCGACTGCGCGCCTCCGATCTCCGAAAGGAGATCGAGCGCGAGGTCATATTGTTTCATCGCGCCGAGCGCGCGCGCCTCGAGCAGGCGGCGGTCGCGGTCGAGCGTGTCCGGCAACAGGTTCTGCGCCGTGGCGCGGAGCAGCGTCAGCGCATCCTGCGGCTTCTGGTCGAGCAGGTAGATGCCGGCGAGACGCGCCGCGACCTGGGCCTTGGCGACGCCGCCATAAAGCCGGTGCTCGATCTGGTAATGCAGCAAGGCCTCCGCCTGCGGCAGGAGATCGACCGAGACGAGCTGTTCGGCAAGGTGACGGATCACCTCGTCGCCCTTCTGCCCGATGGGTGTCAGGTCCTGAAAGCCGTAATAGAAGGCGAGCGCCTGCACCGCAGGCAGCTTGTCCGCCCCGCCACTGATGAAATAATTGGCGAAGATGTCGGGCATCCGCGCGCCCATTTCATGTGCGTCGTCGCTGTCGGGAAAATTCGCGCTGGCGACGCGCATCGCGCCCAGCGCTTCCACCACGTCGCCCCTGGCGAGCCGAAGGTCCGCGAGCTTCGAGAGTATCTTGAGTTCGAGGGCGTCGCCGCGCCATGCCATGCGCAGCCGGTCGAGTTCCTCGATGAGCTTGCCGTCGTCGAGCTTGCCCGCGCGATTGAACATCAAGGCCTTGGCCAGCCGCGACCGGACCTCGACCTGCCGGTCGCCCAATTCACCCGCCTTGTCGTAACCGAGGCTCGCCTCCTCGACCTTGTTCAGCCCGTCGAGAATGCCCGCCTGCACGAAGAGCGCCTGCGCCTGCACTCGACGATCGGCGAGATTGGCGGGCACGCGGTCGAGCTGCGCGCGCGCGCCGGAGTAATCCTTCGCCGCAAGATCGGCATCGGCCGCCCAGACGCGGATTTTCGCCGCCAGCGCCGGATCGAGCGTGTCGATTACCGGCTCGGCCATCGTGAAGTCCTTATGCGCATCATCCATTGCGCCGAGCTCGGCGCGGGCAAGACCGCGCCACACGGCGGCATAGGGGTCGAGCGCGAGCGCGCTTGTCGAGAGATCGGCGACGGCCTTGGAATATTGCGCGGACATATATTCGCCGACCGCGCGAAGCACCCGATAGGACGGATCGCTGTCGCTCTTGCTGTCGTTGGCGAGCGCCATGTTGAATTGATCGAGAGCCTCCGGCCCCAACCCATAGGCAAGGAGGAACCGCCCATAGTCGAGCCGCATCGCCGCCTGCCGGTCGGCCGGAGCGCTAGCGATCTGCGTCAGATAATGTCTCCTGCCGTCGATGAAGCTGCCCTTGCCGCGCCAGGCCGCGAAATCCACCAAGGCCGGAGAGCGGAACGACGAGCCCGTCTGCGCCGTCGGGGCCCCGCCGTCATTATCCGCCGAAAGGGAAAGTCCGCCATGCCGCGACACGATGATGGCGTCCGGCGCGGCCGCGACATTGAGATCGTCGGCGAGCCGCACGATCGCGATGCCCTGCGCCGTCTGCAAGGCCTGAAACTCGATGAGGCCGCGTTGCGCCTGCACCGCCTGTGCGGGCCCGCGCGCGGTCGCCACCATGAGAGTGTCGCCGACGACAGGATCGCGCACCTGAATGACATCGCGTGCGCCCTTGAGATCGAAGGTGACGATCCCCTCGCCCGTATCCGACCAGCTCCGCGCCAGCGATATGGGTCGGCCGGTCGAAGTCTGTGTGTCGCCAAGCGAGACGCGCCACATCGTGCCGTCCTCGGTCGCGGCCAGCAGCAAGCGCGAACTGGTGAGGGGAATGGCGAAGGCCGTTCCCTTTTCCACCGCAACTTGCATCGGCTTGCCGAACATTTTCTGCGCCTCGGGGCCGATCTTCGAAAAATCGAGCGGCGCACGCTCGTCGAAGACGACCCAGAGCATATCGCCGCGCTGGAAGACGGCGGCGCCGACAGGCTTTGCCCATGGAAACTCGATATCGGCGCGGCCATTAGCGACGCGCACCGTCACCGGAACGGCGCCCGAGGGCGCTTCGGGCGCCGGAGATGTCTGCGGCGCGGGCACGGGCGCGGCGGCGGCCTCCGCCTTCGGCTTGTCGGCGGGCGCGGCAACGGGCTTTTCCGCCGCAGCGGGAGCCGCGGCCGGTTCCGCCTTTGCCACCGTTGCGGCGGGCGGCGTGATCGCTTGCGGCGCATGGGCCTGCGAGGCCGCCGCCTTGGCGGGAGCGGCTTCGCTCGCCTTTGCCGGCGCGGCGTCCGCATGTCCCGGCTGCACGGGCTTCAGATCGAGGACGACGCCGAGGTCTTCGCGGAAATCCGAGACGACGACGCCGGGCGCGAGCTTCATCATGACGGACAGGCGGCCTTCGCTCTGCATCGCGCTGATCGTCGTGAGATAGGGAGGCGGATCGACGCGGATCGGCGCCAGCGACACTTTCGCCGTGCGGTCGAAGGTGATGGTCGCCGCCCCCTCCTGCTGCGACAGCGAGTAGAGAACCGGCTGGTTCCAGTCGAAGACGAGGCGCGTGACGCCGTCATGCACCGCGACGCGAACGGCAAGCCCCGGCGGCGGCGCGGTCGGATCGACGACGCCGCGTTCCTTGATGAGTTTCGCTTCCGCCGCAGCCTGCTTTCTCGCTTCGGCGGACGCGGCAAGCCGCGCCAGCACATCGGCCGGCAATGGCGGCGGATCGCCCGCCCATGTCCGCGGCAGGAGATCGAGATAGAGGCTGTTCTCGACCTGGCGCGCGTTCAGCCAATAGTCGAATTTGAGCGCGAGCCGCAGTGACTTGCGATCCGTGTCCTGCCGCGCCAGCGCCACATAGTTCGGCATCTTGCGCAGAAATTCTTCGCGGTCGATGTCGAACGGCCTGTCGAAGGAAATAACGGCAACGCCAGACGTGATGCTTTCGGAATGCGCGGGAACGCCGCCCGGCCAGGTGAGGACGATCCGGCCATAGCCGTTCTCTTCGGAAAGACTGGTCGTCACGGTCGGATCGGCGGATGCAGGCGCAGGCCCGAATGTCGCGCAGGCGAGAATGAACATCGCCGCCGCCATCGCATGCGCGACGACGCTCATGCGGCGCTTCGTCTCGCGCGCTTTCCGTTGATGTCGCCCGGCCTCGATCACGCCTGTTGCCCGCCCATGGACATTTCCGCCCGGCGCGAAACAGCGCCGAACGACGCCTGCCCGACGCAAGCGCTTGAGCCTTAAGACTAGATATTCGAGGTTAAGCGGCGTTTAAGGCGCCGGGTCGAAAGGCGCGGAAATCCGGCCTTTCAGCTCTGCTGCCCATTGCCGGCGACAGCAGGCGCGACGGGTGCGGGCATGCCGGCCTGGGGAGCGGTCCCCGGCGTTGCCTTGGGCTTCGTCGGATCGCCCGGCACATCGGGCAATTTGTCGCCGGTGGCAAGCTCGACCGTCAGTTCCTGCGCGGCCACGGGGTCCATCGCCGCCAGCACGGCGGACATCTTGCGCGGCTGCATGCGCTTGACGACGTCGATGAGCACGCCCATGTCGAGCCGTTCGAAAATGCGCGCGGCCTCTTTCGGCTTCATCGTCTCGTACATCTTCACGAGACCGTCCATCTGGGCGTCATGCGCCTTGTCGTTATCGGCGATCTGGCCGTTGATCTTTTCCTCGATGCCCTTGAGTTCCGCGATGCGGTCTTCGACGCGCTTCTGGGCGGCGTTCAGGAGCTGCTCGCGCAGATCGAGATCCTTCGCCCGCTTGTCGAGTTCGCCCCGGCGCGCCGAAAGACTTTCGAGCACGGCCACTTCGGCGGGCGTCATTTTCTGATCTTTGAGCTGCTCGGCCTGGTTCTTGAGCGCGGCCTTGTTCGCATCATCCGACAGTTCCGTCTTTTTGGACTGTCCCTCGCCTTCGGCCGCTGGCTTCTCGGCGGCGGCCGGCGCTTCCGCATCGCTGGCCTTGGCCTGCGAGACGGCCAGAACGTCCTCGAACCCGCCGACGAGATGAATGGCCTTGAGCCCGAGCAGCATGGCTGCGCAGAGCATCACGGTCGACAGGAGGCGAAGGCGGTCGAGCATGTGTCGGTCCTCAGCGCGCGCGCTTCAGGAGGTCGAGCAACCGCTGCGGTTCGGCGCTCAGGGGTTTCGTGTCGCGGGACGGCTGAACGATGCGCGGACCGGCCGCGGGCTGCGCCACAGGCGCGGACGCGGGACGGCGCATTTCGAGACTGCCGAGACGGTCGGCGATGTCGTTGCCGGATTCGACCATGAGCGCGAGCTCGTCGGCCAGCGCGCGGCCGCGCTTCACCTGTTCGCTCAAACTCTTGCCGGTCGCATCGCTCGCCTCGCGCAGGCGCGCAATGGCGGCAACCGCATTGTTCGTCGCGGCCGAGAGGTCCGTAATGAGTTCGCGCAGGCCGTCCTGCCCGGAACGCATGGCGCGCAAGCGGCGGTCGAGCGTCGCGCAATAGACGATCGTCGCGGCCAGCAGCACGCACACGATCACTTCAAGCATGACATCCATCGGCAAAGCCGTCATTTCCGCGCTCCCGCATCCGCCGTCGCGGCGCTTTTGTGTTTGATGCCGCGCTCGATGCGCACGGCGACGCTGTTCGAAATCCGGCCGATGCGGCCCGACGCCAGCGACACGCCGCCGCAGCGCATTTCGACAAGCGCGTCCGGCCCGTTGTTGAGCATCAGCGTTTGTCCGACCTTGAAATCCATGACCTCGCGCAAGCTGAGCTTCTGCTCGTCGAGAACCGCTTCGAGCGGAATCTTGGTCGACCAGAGCTCGGTTGCGAGATGGCTTTCCCAGATCGAGTCGCGGCCGAATTTCTCGCCCATGAACATCTGGAGAAGAAGTTCGCGGATCGGTTCCAGCGTCGCATAGGGCAGCAGCATTTCGATGCGCCCGCCGCGATCTTCCATGTCGATCCTGAGCTTGATCAGAATGGCGGCGTTGGCGGGCCGCGCGATGGCGGCGAAGCGCGGATTCGTCTCGATCCGATCGAGCTCGAGCGTGACCGGCGACAAGGGCTCGAAGGCGGCCTTGGCGTCCTGCAACACGACCTCGATCATGCGCTGGACGAGGCTGAGCTCGATCGTCGTATAGGGGCGACCTTCGATGCGCATGGCCGCGGTGCCGCGCCGTCCGCCGAGCAGCACGTCGACGATCGAATAGATCAGGTTCGAGTCGACCGTGAACATGCCGTAATTGTCCCACTCCTTCGCGCGGAAGACCGCGAGAACGGCAGGCAGCGGGATCGAATTGAGATAGTCGCCGAAGCGGATCGAGGAAATATTGTCGAGGCTGACTTCGACATTGTCCGACGTGAAATTGCGCAGGCTCGTGGTCATCAGGCGCACAAGCCTGTCGAACACGATTTCAAGCATCGGCAGGCGCTCATAAGAGACAAGCGCCGAATTGATGATCGCGCGAATGCCCGTGCGCTCGCCGTCCTGCTCATTGTCGATTTCGAAGCCGAGAAGGCTGTCGATTTCGTCCTGGTTGAGCACGCGCTCCGGCGCGACGCGATGCGGAGCGTCCTGATCGGCAGCATCGCCCTCCCCTTCGAGCGCCGCCATTGCAGCCGCCATTTCGTCGGGATCGATTTCGTCGACAGTCGCCATGAGACTAGCCACGCCTTGCTGAACTTGAACCGGGGAGCCCTGAGAGCCCTACTGAATGATGACTTCTTTGAAGAGGATGTCCGTCGCGAGCGGCGGCTGGATGGCGAGATTGATGCGGCGCAGAAGTTCTTCCTTCACGCGCAGGATGCCCGCCGACCCTTCCAGGTCTTCCGGCCGAAGTTCGCGCAGATAAATCTGGAACGCGTCGAGCACGCGGGGGATTTCGGCATCGAGACGCTTTGCGGCATTGGCGTCCGTGATTTGCAGCGTCACCTTCATTTTCAGGAAGTGCTGCGGCGGAGGCCCGCTCAGATTCACGAGAAAATCGGGAAGGTCGTAGAAGACCGGCTCGACGACGACCGGCTTTTCTTCCTTGTGCGAAGTTCCAAGCAGGCCGGAGAAATAAACGCCCGCGCCGCCGCCGATAAGGAGGACGAGCGGCAGGACGATATAGAGGATGAGCACCTTGCCGCTCAGCTTGCGCTTTGCGGGAGCGGCGGCTTCCCCACCTTCCACTTCGGAATCGTCGGCATCTATCGCGGCCATTTTGCCCACCTTGCCCGCCGGCGAAAACCGCCGGCCTTCGGGAGATTTGCACCGCCTCGATGAAGGCCCGGATCGGAGCCCGCACGAGTGCCCGCGGTGCATCCAAATCCTTACCTAGTTTAGTTAATGAAGCGTTGCCCCGGCCGCACTTCGCCTCGTCTCGTCACACCGGGACCGGACCCGCGCCGGGCCGCCGGTCGGGCGTCTGCATGGGCACCGGCCCATTGTCCGGCGCGGCAATAACTGCCCGGTAAAGCCTGCCCGAAGCGCCTAGCCCGCCTGCCGGAATTCAATACAACTATCTGAAATCATTAGACTTTTCGTCTGGCACGCCGCCTGCACTGGAGGGTCCGGGCGCCCCGCGTCCCAAGGTTGTCAACGTTCGTCTGGATTTGAAATGGATAACGCCCTTCTCATCGGCCTGTCGCGCCAAACCGCCATGATGCGGCAGATGGCCGTCATCGCGAACAACCTCACGAACATGAACACCACGGCCTACAAGTCGGAAAGCATGCTCTTCGACGAGTATGTGATGCCGAACGCGAGCGAGCAGAGCCCGGACAAGAAGCTCTCCTTCGTCCAGGACTACGGGCAGATGCGCGACCTCGCCGACGGCGAGATGAAGACGACCGGCAATCCGCTCGACATCGCCATCGCCGGCAGCGGCATGTTCAAGGTTCAGACGCCGACGGGCACGCGCTACACGCGCAACGGACATTTGCAGCTCGACGCCACCGGCCAGCTCGTCACGTCGAACGGTTATCCCGTGATGACGACGGCAGGCACCAACGTCACCTTCGCCGCCGATGACGGCCAGATCACCATCGCTAGCGACGGCACCATCACGACCGACAAAGGCCAGCGCGGCAAGATCGCTCTCGTCGACTTCGCCAATATGCAGGACTTGCAGAACGACGGCGAAAACCTGACGACGACCACTCAGGCCGAACAGCCCGTCGCCAATCCGCGCATGATTCAAGGCTCGATCGAAGGCTCCAACGTCAAGCCGATCATCGAGATGACCAACATGATCGCGGTGTCGCGTTCCTACGAAAGCACGCAGAGCCTCATCGAGGCGGCCGACAACATGCGCCGTCAGGCCATTTCGCAAATCGGAGGCGCGGTCTGACCGCCCCTCTCCTCAACGACGCCCTTTAGTTCAAGACAAGGCCAAGGAACAGATCAATGCAGTCGCTCAGCATCGCCGCCACAGGCATGATGGCCCAGCAGCTCAATGTCGAGGTGATCTCGAACAACATCGCCAACATGAGCACCTCGGGCTTCAAGGCACAGCGCGCCGAGTTTCAGGATCTGCTCTATCAGAACCTGCGCCGCGTCGGCACGAACTCGTCTGACTCCGGCACCATCGTCCCCTCGGGCGTGCAGATCGGCCTCGGCGTCAAGACAGGCTCCGTCTACCGCATCATGACCCAGGGCGATCTCAACAACACCGGCAACAAGCTCGACGTCGCCATTCAGGGCCGCGGCTATTTCCGCGTGCAGATGCCGAGCGGCACCGACGCCTATACGCGCGCCGGCAACTTTTCGCTGAGCCCCACGGGCCAGATCGTGACCTCGGACGGTTACACCGTCGCCCCCGGCATCACCGTTCCGCCGACGGCGTCGGACATCACCATCAGCAATGACGGCCAGGTTCAGGCGACCATCCCCGGACAGACCGCGCCGCAGATCGTCGGCCAGCTCGAACTCTCAACCTTCCCGAACGAAGGCGGCCTCGACCCGCAGGGCAACAACCTGTTCCTCGAAACCTCCGCCAGCGGCGCGCCGACGACGGGCAACCCCGCATCCATCGGTTTCGGCACGCTCCAGCAGGGCTTTCTCGAAACCTCGAACGTGAACGCCGTGACGGAAATTTCGGACCTCATCACCGCCCAGCGCGCCTACGAGATGAACGCGAAGGTCATCACGGCGTCCGACGAGATGATGTCGACGACCTCGAACCTGAAGTAACGCCAGCATGAAACGGATACACGCCATGACCCGTCTGTTGATCCCCGCGCTGGCCGCTCTCTGCTTCGGCGTCTCTGCAAGCCTCGCCTCCGCCACGGAGCTGCGCCCTTCCGTCGTCGTGCCCGGCGAAACCGTCACGCTCGGCGATCTCTTCGACGGCGCGGGCAATGCATCGCAGGTCGTCGTCAACGAAGCGCCGGCGCCCGGCCTCTCGATGGATATTTCGGTGTCGCGCATCTCGCTCGTCGCCCGGCGCAACGGTCTTGCCTGGCGCAACACGACGGGCCTCACGCATGTCACGGTTTCCCGCAGCGGCGTTCCGGTCTCGGAAGCGGAAGTGTCTTCCGCCGTCGCCTCCGCCATCGCCTCGGTCTCGCCCTCGATGCCGGTCACCGCGAAGCTCCAGGTCGAATTTGCGAATGGAACGGCGGGCGTGCAGGTTGGCGAAAATGCGCCCCGCACCGTCAAGGTCGAGCAGATCGACTTCAATCCGCGCAACGGCAATTTCGATGCGCTGCTGCGCGCACCGGCCAACGATCCGGGCGCCGCGCTGCGCCGCGTTTCCGGCCGCGCCTATCCCGCCCTCGACGTCCCGGTGCTGAAGCGCGACGTCGCGCCCGGCGATGTCGTTCGCGCCGACGATATCGACTGGATCAGGCTTCCCGCCGACCGCGTCGGCCAGAACATCATCACCGCGCAGGCGCAGCTTGTCGGCATGTCGCCGCGCCACCCCGTCCGGACGGGCGACCTGCTTCGCACCAGCGACATGCAGCAGCCCGTCGTCGTCACCAAGGGCGCGACCGTGGACATGAGCTATGTCACCGGCTCGCTCACCCTGCTCGCACGCGGCAAGGCGCTCCAGAGCGGCGCCGTCGGCGACACGGTCGACGTGCTCAATCCGCGCTCCAATCGCACGGTCCAGGGCGTCATCGAAGGCCCGAACCTGGTGCGCATCGACGCCATGGGCGCCCCGCGCCTGAGCGAACTCAAGTCCTGAACGAAGCCCGCGTAGCGTTTTTAAAAGAGGCCCTGAAATGTATATCCGCCGCGTGTCAGGCTTTGTCGCCGCCGCCCTCCTCTCGTCCACTCTCGCCGGCTGCGGCGCCATCGACCGCATCGACAATATCGGCGCCGCGCCTGCGCTCGCGCCGATCGCAAATCCGACCGCGCAGCCCGGCTACCAGCCGGTCAGCATGCCGATGCCGCAGCCCGAGCAGGTTGTCTATGAACCGAATTCGCTCTGGCGCGCAGGCTCGCGCGCATTCTTCCGCGATCAACGCGCCTCTCACGTGGGCGACATTCTGACGGTTCTCATCAACATCGCCGACAGCGCCAAGGTCGACAATTCGACGCAGCGCACGCGCGCCAATTCCGAAAACGCCGCGATGCCGAACCTTCTCGGATTTGAGTCCAAGCTCAAGAACGTGCTCCCGGCCGCGGTCGATCCGACGAAGCTCGTCGACGCGACAAGCGCGAGCTCGAGCGCCGGCACCGGCACCGTGGACCGCAAGGAAGCCGTTGACCTCACGATTGCGGCTGTCGTTACGCAGGTTCTGCCTAACGGCAATCTGGTCATTCAGGGCCGTCAGGAAGTTCGCGTGAACTTCGAAGTACGCGAGCTGTTGATCGCCGGCATCGTGCGCCCGGAAGACATTTCGAACACCAACACCATTCTGCACACCCAGATCGCCGAAGCGCGCATCTCTTACGGCGGACGCGGCCAGATCAGCGACATGCAGCAGCCGCGCTACGGCCAGCAGCTTTACGACGTGATCATGCCCTTCTGAGGTTGATGGGGGCCTTTCCAGGCCCGGATGTACGGTCTGGAAATGCAAAACGCGGCTCCGAAAGGAGCCGCGTTTCTGCATTCCGACATGGCGGAAAAGCTCAATCGTCGCGATAGACTTTTTCGCGGCGCTCGTGCCGCTCCTGCGCCTCGATCGACAATGTCGCGATGGGACGCGCATCGAGCCGCTTCAGGCTGATCGGCTCGCCCGTCTCTTCGCAATAGCCGTAAGTGCCTTCCTCAATCCGCCGAAGCGCCGCATCGATCTTGGAAACGAGCTTGCGCTGACGATCGCGCGTGCGCAGCTCCAGCGAACGCTCCGTTTCGGTCGACGCGCGGTCCGCGAGATCGGGATGCTGAACCGTTTCTTCCTGGAGATGCTGAAGCGTTTCGCGATTTTCGAGAAGGATGTCTTCCTTCCACTTTTCGAGCTTGCGGCGGAAGTACTCGCGCTGCCGCTTGTTCATGAACGGCTCGTCCTCGGACGGCGTGTAGCCTTTAGGCAACCGAACGACCATGCCCCGATTTCTTTCCTGCGAGAGGCGTCCCGAGCGTGATCCGATCACAGACCCGCAAAGGACCTGCGGATCGCGCTCCGGCGAAAACGCGGCGGAGTATAGGGAGACGAGTCTCGATTCTCAACAGCCTAGGTCACGGCTTCAAAAACCGCTTTAACCCTATGAAAAATATGTGAAATAGCGCCTGCGGCCGCCGCGGCCCCGAAGCGTCAATCCTTCGCGTAGGAGCCGAATTTGGCCAGCTCGACCCGGGCGCGAAGCTCGATATGGTCGAGGATATGGGCAAGCTCCGGATCGTTCACCCGGCCCTGTTGGCCCTGGACCACGCTGAGAAGCCGCGAAAGCTTGGAGCGGGGAACCTGCCCCGTCAGCAGCGCGATCTTGATGTCGTCCAGAATGTCGAGCATGTGCTCGCCGCGCGCAATCGCCCGCCGCGGCGCGTTAGGAACGTCGGCATCCGCCTCCTGCAAGGCCAGAAGGGAGTCGACCGCTGCGAGCGAAGCCGCCGCCGAAAGGCCGGCGATGCCGCGTCCCTCCTGCGCACCTTCAAGCGCAAAACCCGATCCGGTCCGGCCCGCGGATGCCGCGCGCTTTCCCGATGTCTGGCCGATCTGGCGTGAGCCGCCAATCTTCATGTTCTTGCCCTTGATGTCGAACCCGACCCGCAAATGCGGATGCAAGGCTTTCCATGGTCTTTACCATGCGCTCCATATCTTAAGGCGCCGTTAAACATGAACCGCCTGCTGCGGCAGAATTTGCCGGAGGACAGGCAGGTGCTTCCGCAGCACCGCCGACGGCCGATGCCCGGTCCGGCGAGCCGCCAAATAATATCTTTTAAAATCAATGGCTTGAGTTAATTCCAGGACGGCGGGTCCGATGGCACGGCTTTCGCTTAATGAGACCCGTATCGAACGCGTTCAGACGGTCATCAAATGCCCAGGCTGCTTGCCAAACTTCTCCGGCCATCCGCGAAGCTCGTCATTATGGTTTGCGCTCTTGCGCTTGCCGTTCCGGCGAATGCGCCGGCTGCGTCGCGTATTAAAGACATTGTCGATGTCGAAGGCATCCGCGACAACTTGCTTGTCGGCTACGGTCTCGTCGTCGGCCTGAACGGCACGGGCGACACGCTGCGCAACGCGCCCTTCACCCAGCAGAGCCTCACGGCCATGCTCGAGCGCCTCGGCGTCAACATCCGTGGCAGCCAGCTCAAGACCGCCAACGTCGCCGCCGTCATGGTGTCGGCCAATCTCCCGGCCTTCTCGCCCCAGGGCACGCGCATCGACGTGACCGTCAGCGCGCTCGGCGACGCGACCAACCTTCAGGGCGGCGTGCTTCTCGTCACCCCGCTGATGGGCGCCGACGGCCAGGTCTACGCGGTCTCTCAGGGCTCCGTCGCCACCGGCGGTTTCTCGGCCAAGGGCGACGCGGCCTCCATCGTGCGCGGTGTGCCGACCAACGGCCGCATCGCAAACGGCGCCATCGTCGAACGCGAAATCGACTTCAAACTCGCCGATCTTCATTCGCTGCGCCTCTCGCTGCGCAATCCCGACCTCACGACCGCCGAGCGCGTGTCGAGCGCCATCAACTCGTTCCTGGGCCAGAATGCCGCGACCGCCGACAATCCGACGACGATCCAGCTTTCCGTGCCCGCGTCCTACACCGGCAACGCCGTCGGCCTTCTGACCGACATCGAACAGCTTCGCGTCGAGCCCGACCTGCCTGCCCGCGTCGTCATCGACGAAGGTTCCGGCATCATCGTGATGGGTCAGGATGTCCGCGTCAGCAAAGTGGCGATCGCGCAAGGAAACCTCACCATCAGCGTCAGCGAGACGCCGCAGGTGAGCCAGCCCGCGCCCTTCTCCTCCACCGGCACCACGACCGTCGTGCCGCGCACCACCGTCGACGTCGATGAAACCAAGGGCCGCAAGCTCGCCCTCGTCGACGGCAGCATAAGTCTGAAAGAGCTGGTCGATGGCCTGAATGCCCTGGGCGTCAGTCCGCGCGACATGATCACCATCCTTCAGGCGATCAAGGCCTCCGGCGCTCTCCAGGCCGAAATCGAGGTGATGTGATGACGATCGCCGCCCTTACCGCCTATGGCAGCCAGATGCCGATGGCCCACAAGCATGCCAATGCGCAGACCTGGAAGACGGCGCAGGATTTCGAGTCGAGCTTCCTCTCGACCATGACCCAGACCATGTTCGAGGGTATCAAGACCGACGGCGCCTTCGGCGGCGGCCAGGGCGAAGCGACCTTCCGCTCGCTCCTCATCGACCAGTACGGCAAGGAAATGACCAGCGCCGGCGGCATCGGCGTCGCCGACAAGATCTATGGCGAAATCCTCAAAATGCAGGAGCATGGACGATGAACGAGCAGCCCCGCCCCGCGCCCGGCAATATTCCGGCCGCCGCGCTCGTTGACCGCATCCTTGGCGTCACCGAAGCGCTGATCGCCATCGTGCAGCGCGAAACGGCCCTTTTGCAGGCCTGCGAACCCATGAAGATCGTGGACCTCCAGCCCGAAAAGACCCGGCTGGCGAACGAATATGCAATGGACATCAAGGCGATACAGCTTCGCCCCGAACTGATCGACCGCGCCCCGTCCGAAAGGGTCGCCCGTCTGAAGATCGAGATGGCCAGGCTGCATTCGGTTCTGGACCTCAACGGCCGCGCCCTCGCCGCATCGAAATCGGTGTCCGAACGCATCCTGAAATCGGTGGCCGACGTCCTGAACGACCAGCGCGCCCCGACGGTCGGCTATGGCCGCGACGCCAATCTCTCGCGCCAGAGCGCAAGCAGCCGCAACGCGGCCATCGCGCTCGACTCCCGCGTCTAGCCGTTTGCGGCTTGACCGCGGACCGTCCTTTAAAAAATTAACCTCCCGCTAACCCTGATTGTCGAACAATCGGGGCTACATTGGGCAGCCTAGAGGGCGCAGTTTCATGTCGAAGTCAGCCAGATATGCCGCGAACCGTTCCAACGGCATCGTGAAGGCTCTCGATCACGGGATGGAGCTGCACCGCAAGGGACGCTTCAAGGAAGCGGAGGCCTCCTATCGCAAGGTGCTCGGCGCCGCCCCCACCCATGTCGGCGCGCTCCGCCTGCTGGCCATCCTGTCGCATGAGTGCGGACGGAATGAGGAAGCCGAGACCTTGTTGCGCCGGGTGGTCGCCATCGATCCGAACTTCGCGCTCGCCCATCGGAATCTCGCCCATATCGTCTCATTGCTCGGCAAGGAAGGCGAGGCCGCCTATCACTACGCCGAGGCCTCGCGTCTCGACCCTACCGACAAGGACGCCATGCTGGAGGAGGCGAGGATCGCCAGCGACGTCGGCGGCGATTTCGAACGGGCGCTCGCAATCTACGACCGAGGTCTCCTCATCGACCCGAAAGATGCGCGGCTCCATCGCGGCCGCGGCAAGGTTCTGGCGGAGCTTGCGCGCTTCGATGAAGCGGTCGGCGCAATGGCCGAAGCCGCGAAACTCGCTCCCGACGACGCCGTTGTGCACTACCATCGGGCGACGATCCTTTCGAAAGCCGGCGACAAGCCCGGCGCCGCGGAGTCATTCAAGCGCGCTGCCGAACTCGCGCCGAACGACGCCGACATCTGGCTGTCCTTCGCCGACGTGATGCGCGACATGGACCAGCCGCAGGCAGCCGTCGACATGCTGACCCGCGCGATCGAACTCAACCCCAATTACGCCGCCGCCTATTCCAACCTCGGCAACATACTTGCCGACGCAGCCATGCTTGAAGACGCTATTGCCGCGCACCGCATGGCGCTGAAGCTCAATCCGAACGTCTCCGAAATCTACAACAATCTCGGTTCCGCCTTGCAGAATGCCTGCCGCGCAGGTGAAGCCGTCGAGGTTTATTTGCGCGCGCTGCAACTCAATTCCGGCAGCGACGCCATATATTGGAATCTCGCTCTCTGCCTTCTCGCGATCGGACGCCTTGAGGACGGCTGGGATCTCTATGGTTTCGGCTTCGCCAGCAAGCAGCGCATCCCGTTCCGTCCCTTCCCTGGCCTCTTGTGGCAGGGCGAGGAACTGAAGGACAAGACCATCATGCTCTGGCGCGAGCAGGGCGTCGGCGACGATCTTCGCTTTTCGACCTGCATCGACGACATCGCCGAAGAGGCCGGACATGTGATCGTCGAGACCGACCATCGCCTTGTCTCTCTTTATCAGCGCACCTGGCCGCATCTGACGGTTCGCGCCGAAACCGACCGAGCGACGGGCCTCGGCAACTATCCCGAAGCCGAAATCGATTTCGACTATACGGCGCCCATGGGCATCGCCGCCTCGATGCGCCGCCGGCGCCTGTCCGACTTCCCCGCAACACCTCGTGCCCTCGTCGCCGATCCCGCTCGCCGCGCGGAGGCCCGCGCCTGGCTCGACAGCCTTGGCGCCGGACCGAAGATCGGCCTCACCTGGCGTTCCGGATTGCGCACGCCTATCCGCGATCTGTTCGCCACCCGGATCGCCGACTGGGCCCCGCTCGTCGAGCGCGGCGCAATCCTCGTCAATCTCCAGTTCGGAAAGCCCGAGGAGGAAATCCGCGAGGCCGCCGAACAGCACGGGCTCATCGTTCACCAGATGCCCGGCCTCGACACGCATGACGATCTCGATGGCGTCGCCGCCCTGACGGCCGAACTCGACAGCTCCACCGGCCTCTGGAACGCCGCGACCGAAATGGTCGGCGCGCTCGGCAAACGCGCCTCCATCTATATGCATGCCAATCACTCGATGCAGCTCGGCACCGGCACCCTGCCCTGGCGCCCGAACCTCAAGATTCACCCGGTCATGCCCGGCTTCGAACGCGCGCCCCTCGTCGCCCGGATCGTCGATGAAGTGTTTGCCGAGCTCTCCGCCAAGGGAAAAATCTGATCTCTCCCTCCACCCGGCCCGCTATCGCCGGAAGGAAATTCGAAGGCCGGACCCGCAAAATGCGCGTCCGGCCTTTTTCTTTGGGACTCATTTCTGTCGTCCGAAGCGGAAAAAATTGCCTCCATCCGGCATCTCCTGCCGGGGAATGTCCGGGTTTTAATTATCTAACTCATTGTTTTTATTATATTTTGTGACTTGGCCCGGTCATTGCGATAGCAGTGCCAGGACATCGTGGTCCCGGAGTCCAGAAGCGACTGGGTTCGGGGCGGATCCTGAGAAACGAAGCTCTTGGTATTTTTTTCGTTTCCTCCAGCGAACCGTTTACCTCGATTTAATGATTAACGCCGAGTGTAGACCCAACACAGCGGTAGCACCGGCTGACTAAACCCTGGAGGGTTCGAAAAATGGCTGACGTGGTTCTTTCAAGTGCGATGCGGTCCAATCTGCTGAGCATGCAGAACACAGCGTCCTTGCTGGATCAGACCCAGAATCGTCTGGCGACCGGTTTGAAGGTCAACAGCGCGGTCGACAATCCGCAGTCGTACTTCACGGCGCAGGGCCTCAACGGACGCGCATCGGACCTCAGCACGCTGCTCGACAACATGGGCCTCGGCGTTCAGACCATCAACGCGGCGAGCCAGGGCATCACCTCGATCCAGAAGCTGGTGCAGCAGGCCAAGGCCACCGCGACGCAGGCGCTCCAGACGACGATCATCCCGACCACGCTCACCGACAAGGTGACGGCGACCACCTACACCACCGCAGCGCCCGGCACCCTGACGATCCAGATCGGCAGCAAGTCGGCGGTCACGATCACGCTGCAGCAGAGCGTCAGTTCGGCGGGCTCGCTCAAGGCGGCGATTTCGGCGGCGGGCATCACCGGCCTTTCGGTTGCGAAAAACTCCGCCGGCAGCCTCACCTTCACGGTTGCTTCGGGCGACAAGCTCACCCTTGGCGGCAATGTCACGACTGCGGGCGCGCTTTCGAGCGTGGGCAATCTGCCTTCCTCGACAAACGGAACGAGCCGCAATTCGCTCATCGACGTCTACAACAGTCTGCTCACCCAGATCGATCAGTTGTCGAGCGATGCGAGCTTCAACGGCGTCAACCTGTTGCAGTCCGGCTCATCTCTCGTCGTCAACTTCAACGAGAACCAGAGTTCCAAGCTCAACATCGCGGGCGTCAATGCGACGTCTGGCGGCCTGGGTCTGACGAAACTGTCATACGGCGCCTTCGACACAACCACGAGCGTCAAGACGGTTCAGGACACGACCGACTCCGCGAACTCCAAGCTGCAGACTCTCTCGACCGCTTTTGCTTCCAGCCTGTCGGTCGTCCAGTCTCGCCAGGACTTCACGAAGAACATGATCAATACGCTACAGACGGGCGCGGCGAACCTTACTGTCGCCGATACAAACGTCGAAGGCGCGAACCTGCTCTCCTTGCAGACCCGCCAGCAGCTCGGCGTTTCGGCCCTGTCGATCGCCAACCAGGCGCAGCAGAGCATCCTCAAGCTCTTCTGACGCAAGCACTTTTCCAGACCGGAACGACGACGGGGCCGACGGCCCCGTTTTTCGTGCGTCCAATTTTACGAAATTAATTTTCGACTTTTACCCGGCTTTAACGGGTGAGAGCCAATATGCACGGGAGCTCAGGATGAGCCTCGACATTCGTTCCTAGGAAAGGACACTAACTATGAGCGGCATTACACTTTCGGCTGGCGTACGTCAGAACCTGCTCGCGCTGCAGAACACCGCCCAGCTTCTCGGCCAGACGACGAACCGTCTCGCGACCGGCAACAAGGTCAACAGCGCCGTCGACAATCCGCAGTCCTACTTCACCGCCGCGGGCTTGAACAACCGCGCCTCCGACCTCAGCACGCTGCAGGACTCGATGAGCCTGTCGGTTCAGACGATCACTGCTGCGAGCCAGGGCATCGACGCCATCACGAAGCTGGTCGCCCAGGCGAAGTCGACGGCGAACCAGGCCCTCCAGGCGACCAACACGGCGACGACCTATTCGGGTGCCGTCACTGCCTCCAAGGTCACCGGCAGCGCCAAGACTCTGTCGATCCAGGTCGGCAGCGGCTCGGCGATCAAGGTGACCCTCGCGGCGGGTTCTTCGGCCGGCGCAATCGCCTCCGCCGTCAACGCCAGCACGACCGCCCATGCAGCGGGCGTCACGGCGAAGGCCTCGGGTGGTTCGATCTCCTTCAGCGTGTCCACGGGCGACAAGCTCACGATCTCCAACGGCACGACTGCCGCCATCGGTGGTTCGCTCACGTCCTCGAACGGCGTGAACAACACCAAGACCTACCTGAACCAGTACAACGCTCTGCTCTCGCAGATCGACCAGCAGGCCTCCGACGCAAGCTTCAACGGCGTCAACCTGCTCCAGAGCGGCACGTCGCTGACGACCACGTTCAACGAAAAGGGAACGAGCAAGCAGGTCATCAACGGCTTCAACGCTTCGTCCTCGGGTCTTGGCCTCAGCGCCGCGACCGACTGGTCGACCTCGACGAACATCAACAGCTCGATTGCCTCGCTCGATGCGGCGACCTCTTCGCTTCGCGCTCAGTCGACTGCCTTCGGTAACAACCTGTCGGTCGTGCAGAACCGCCAGTCCTTCACGTCGAACCTGATCACGACGCTGCAGACGGGCGCTTCCAACCTGACCCTGGCGGACACGAACACGGAAGGTGCGAACCTTCTGGCCCTCCAGACCCGTCAGTCTCTGTCGACGACCGCTCTCGGCATCTCGAACTCCGCCGAACAGGGCATCCTCAAGATCCTCTAATCGCAACGAGACTGCGATCGGAAATACAGGCGGCGGGGGCGAAAGCTCCCGCCGCTTTCTTTTGGCCAACGCCGCAAGGGACGCCAGCCCCGCCTTGAGGTAATCTTCCCCTGAATCACCACCTCTCGCGGACGGATCAAGACATGGCACTCAAGGTCGAACTCAAGCCCGGCGAACGCTTCATCCTCGGCGACAGCATCATCACCAACGACGCCCAGCGAACCCGCCTTTTCATCGAGGGCGACGCGCCTGTCCTGCGCGAAAAGGACATCCTCCGCCTCGACGACGCCGATACGCCCTGCAAGAAAATCTATGTGGTTCTGCAGATGATGTATCTGTCTGACAACCCGGCCCAGCACCACGAGCTCTATTTTCAACTCATCAACGAAGTGCTCAAGGCCGCACCCAGCATGGCCCCCTATATCGACGCCATGAACAACAAAATATTAACCGGCGAGTTGTACAAAGGCCTGAAGGACGCCAAGCGATTGATCGAATACGAGGGGGAACTTCTCCGGAATGCAGCGGCCCCATGAAGCATATTCCCAGGTTGCCAAAAGCACCGTCGTCGATCCGCGCGAATTCGACGCCTCGATTCTGCTGAAAGCCGCCGGGCGTTTTCAGCGCATCCGCGACGAATGGGCGGACGGCAACCGCAAGGAACTTTCCGCCGCCCTGCTCTACAATCGGAAAATCTGGACGATCTACGCCACCTCCGTCGTGGAAGAGAGCAATCCTCTTCCGCGCGAAATCAGGCAGAACCTCGCTAATCTGGCCGTCTTCATTTTCAAGCACACGATCAATGTCGAAATAAGCCCGGCGCCGGACATGCTGGACGTGCTCATCAACATCAATCGAAACATCGCCGCCGGCCTGCTGCAAAAACCCGCCTGAGCCCGGCGCGGCGAAGGCCGGACATGAAAAAAGGGACCCTTTGTCGGGTCCCTTTTTCCGTTCAGCGCGGCCTCTTAAGCCGGCAGATAAGTCGCAAGCGAGAGTTTCGACAAGGTTGCCGTCACCTGATAGCTCGCCTGAAGCTGCGTCATGAGCGCGCTGAGCTGCGTCGCAACCGTGGTGTCGTCGGAATTGATGTTGTTGGCGAGCAGGGACTGGCTCGTCGACACCTGCGTCTTGAGATTGCTCGTCGCCGCGGTCAGATTGGCCGACTTCAATCCGAGATCGGTCGCAATGTCCTGAAGCGACTGGGTGTTGGTATAGGTGAGCGCCGTCGATGTCCTCTGCGTCAGCGCCGCATAGGACGCGGCCGCATTCGGATCGGACGATGAATATTGCACGGCCGAAAGCAGCGCCGCCGTCTTCACCAGAGTGCTGATAGCGGTCTGATCCGCCCTCGCCCCATATGACACCTGCTGGCCGCTGCCGATCGTCGAAACGAAATTGTTGCCGGCCGGCTGGCTGGTGTCGCCCTGATACCAGATCACGGTGTCGTTAGGCGTGCCGTTCTGAAGGCCGGTCGCCGAGGTCAGCGGCGTGCCCGCAACGCGCAGAGGCGGATTGGAAAAGAACTCGTTGCTCGCCTGTACCGCGGAAGCCGCCGTCAGGGTCGTCTTCGCCTCGGTCTGGATCGAGGTGCCGAGCGCGGCCTGGAAATTGGCGGCCGTGGTCGCCGCATCGGCGCCGATGGTGAACTGACCCGCCCCTGCCGGGCTTGTCGAGGTCGCGGTCAGTTTGATCGTCGTCGTCGTGCCGTCCGGCAGCTTCAGGTCCATCGAGATGCTGTCGCCATTCGCCGGCAATGTCGCGCCGAAGGCGACATTGAGCGAAGCCGGAGAGCCGCTCGGCGGCGTCACCGTCGCGCCCGTCAACGACGAACTGACATTGCTCAGCTTGAAGCCGAAAATGCCGGCATCTTCCGTGACGGCGACCGAGCCGCTCGCGGGAGACGAAACGGTCAGCCGTCCCGTGCCCGTCGCGCCAAGGTCCGCCTGGTTGCGCTGGGCGATAAGGGTCGTGAGGCCGGCATGGGTGGTATCGCCGTTCAGCATCAGGCTCGGCGATACGACGGGCGGCGTCTGCGTGTTCTTGCCGCCGAAGAGCTGGCGATCGGCCACGTTCTCGTTGAGCATGCTGGTGATCTGGCTGAGATAGGAACCGGCCGTCTCTTGCAGGCTCGTCTGCGTGCCGGCATTCGACGTCAGATTGAAGGCGCCCGAGAGGCCGCCCGTCTGGAGGCTCGACGCGATGGTGTTGAGGCTCGACATCACATTCGACGAGGTCTGTATCCGCAACTGGGTCGCGTTGATCGTCGAGAGATAGCTGTTGGACTGATCGACCTGATTGTTCAGCGCCAGAACGAGGCTCGTCGACGTGCCAAGCTGCGAAAAGCTGTTGGCCTTGTAGCCGGTCGTAAGCTGTCGCTGAAGATCCGCGAGCTGCTGCTGGATGTTGCCGATGGCCGACTTCATCGTGACGGAATTGGAATAGGAAGAAATCTGCATGATCAGCGTCCGATGCTCAGGAGGACATCAAAAAGATTTTTGACGGTGTCGATGACGCGCGCATTCGCCGAATAGGCGTTCTGCAACACGATGAGGTTCGACATTTCATTGTCGATATTCACGCCCGTGGCGCTGTCCATCGTCGACTGCAACGAGTCCGAGACGACCTTTTGCGTCGTGTAATTGCTGCTCGCATTGCCGGCCTGGGTCGACTGATAGGAAACAATCTGCCGCGCGAAGGCGTCGATCGACCCGGCATAGGGCGTGCCGGCGCTGCCGATGCCGGTCGTCGCGGAATAGGTGCGTGTCGAATCCGTAAGACGGTTCAGCAGGTCGTTCGGTCGGGTATCGTCGCCGATCGCGGTCTGCGGATTCGTCTGATAGACGACAAGGTTCGTGCTGTCCGCCTGGACCAGCGAATTGACCTGAATGCGAGCCGCAAAGCCGAGCGTCTGCGGTGGGTTGCCGAGGGCCCCGGTGAAGGTCTTCTGGCCGCTGCCGTCGACGAAAAGCGAAAGCCCCGTGCCGACGCCGTTATTCATCGTCGAGGCGTTTTCGACAACCGTCGCCGTCGCCGAATTGACCCTGGCGGTGCCCGTGCCATCGTCGAGTATTTGCAGCGTGTTGCCGCTGGGATTGGAGACGGCGAGCCCCGGATAGGTCGTCTGGATTGCGCTCGCAATGCTCGCCATCTGCGCGCTGGCCGTCGCATTCGGATCGACATAGACGCCGAGCGTCGAATTGCCCGAACCCGACGCCGAGTTCGGCAAAGGCAGCAAGGAGGGATCGCTGACCGGAACGACCGACACGTTATGCGTGCCCGCGCCGTCGGTATAGGTGAAGTTGATGCTCGTTCCCGTCGCACCCGTCGTGTTTCCGGCGACGAAGGAGCTGGCGTCGACGTTGAAGCCCGTGCCAGTGCCGGACGATGCCGAAGCGGCCGTGCCCTGAACCGTATCCGTCGAAAGAGAGAGCGCGAGCTTGGCTGCAAGTTCGTCGAGCTGGCTCTGCGCCTGCGGCAGAACCTGATCGCGCATCGCTACGTATCCGGCAATCGACCCGGAACGGATCGCCCCCGACGCAATCAGATCGATTGCGGAATTGCCGTTCTGCAATGTGATCGTGCCGACGGTGCGCTGCGACGGGTCGGTGCTGTAGCTCGACGACGCATCCATGTTCGTGTGCTGGTCGAAGGACAGCGTGACCGGCGATTTGTCGAGCAGCAGCTGCCCGCCCGTCGTGAAGACAGCGATCGTGCCGTCGCTATGCGTCAACGTCTTGACGCCCATGAGCTGGGAGAGCGTGGCAACCGCCGTATCCCGAATATCCTGCAAATCGGCGACGGACTGCCCCGCCGCGCTGCCCTGCGCGATCTGGGAGTTGAGCTTGGCGATAGACTGAAGCGCCGTATTGGCCTGACCGACCGCGGTTGCAATGTTGCTTTCGGCCTGGGACCGCAACCCCTGTATCTGGGAGCTCATGGAATTGAGCTGCGAGGCGAGGTTGCTGGCGGAGTTGAGCAAGGTCTGCCGTGCCGCGGAATCGTCCGGCGTAGTCGCCACGGCCTGCATGTTCGTTTCGAGCGCTGTCACCGAAGCGGCAACGGAGCTGTTGCTGTCCGGCGTCCCGAATGTCTGAACCAGTTGTCCGAGGAAATTGGAATAGACATTCAGCTGCTGGGTCGTGGCGGATTCCGAATTGAGCTGCTGCTGGAGAAACGTATCCACGTTCCGCGTCGCGGCAAGCACCTGAACGCCGATGCCGACGCCGCCGGCAATGACGTTCTGAACCTGTAGCGTTTTCGACGTATACCCAGGCGTATTCGCGTTCGCGATGTTGCGCGAAACGATGTCGAGCCCGGCCTGACTTGCGTTGAGGCCGCCGATGGCGCTGCCGATGGCTGAAGAAAGGCTCATACTGCTCTACCTGAGTGACGTAAAATTCATCCGCTAACGTCAGTGCTTCATATTCAACGTTTCCTGGATCAGCTGATCCGACGTCGTGATGATGCGCGTGCCCGCCGTATAGGCCTGCTGCGCGATGATGAGCTTGGAAAACTCATCCGACAGGTCGACGTTCGACGCTTCGAGAGCCTGGGGCGTGACGCTGCCGGTCGCGCCGCCGACGATGGGCTGACCGGACTCCTGCGTCGCCGCAAACGCCGTACCGCTCATCTTCTGCAGACCGTCGGGATTGTTGAATTTGGCGAGCGAAATCTGGAAGAGGTCAATCGTCTTGCCGTTCGTATAGGTGCCGGTGACGCGGCCATTGGTCGAAACCGACACGCTGTTCAGCTGACCGGACGCGTAGCCGTCCTGGTTGATGCTGTTGACCGTGACGGTGCCGTTCGGATTCGCAAATTCCGTAACGTTTCCGGCCCCGTGATAGAGCGTCACATTGCCGAGATTGACGTTGTTGACGGTCAGATTGGAAATGGTCGTCGAGGTAACCGCCGGGGACATCTGACCCTGCGCATTGAACGTGTATGCCTGACCGACATCGGTCCATTGCGCGGCCGTGCCCGTCGCGTTTGAGTCCGACTGATAGAAAAGATGCCAGGTATCGCCCGCCGTCGTGCCGCCGTCTCCGGCCGCATTGTCGGTCTTCGCCCAGCGCAACTGGACGTTGACCGGATTGCCCTGCGCGTCATAGGCGGTGATGGCGCCGCCCGTGACCGAACGATCGAGGAATGCCTGCGAATCCTGCGCCTGAACGATGCCGTTCCCCGCGCCAGTGCCCGCCGGATTATTGTGGAAGGGAGGCGTCGCGGACGCAGCTTCGGCCGCCGTTTCGAGAAGTTCGCTGCCCGGCACCGTGGTCTGCGAATTCGCCGTCTGGGGATAGGAAGGCAGGTTCGCGGTATAGGTGATCGTCGCCGTCGCCTTGGCGTTGAGGAAGCTGTTATTGACCTGCATCACGGTCGGCGTTCCGCCGATGGGATTGTTCGTCACGGGGTCGATTGCCAGTCCCTGAAGGTAATAACCTCCGCCGTTCACGAGGTAGCCGTTGCTGTCCATCGTGAAGTCGCCGCGCCGGGTGTAGTAATTGACGTTCTGGAACACGGGGTTGTTGTCGGCGGTGGCCACCCTCTGGGAAACGATGAAGAAGCCGTCGCCGTTGATCGCCATGTTCGTCGATACCTGCGAAGCATCGACAGAGCCCTGCACATTGTTGGTGTAGGACGGCTTGGCGATGACGGCGCCGGGCTGACTGAAAGTCGACGAAGACGCCGTCACGATGTCGTAGAAGCTGGCGTCCGTCCGCTTGAACCCGGTGGTCTGGCTGTTCGCGATGTTGTCCGCGATATAGCCGAGCGCGCTCGACTGTGCCGAGATGCCCGTGATGGCGGTTGTCATCGACCCAAAGAAACTCATGGCCTTCTCTCCATGCTAGTGCCCAGACGGCACGAATGATTGGACCAAGGGGAGCAAAGAGCGGGCCATAGAAAATATTTAATAAAATCAATTAGTTACACGTATGTTAAGCTTTCGCTAAGGATATATTCGGCCCTTTGCCCGGCAGGATTTGCCGCCCCCCTGCTCGTTTGCGATCAGCACGGCGCGGCCTTTTTCTTGAACCTCCAGGGGCGAGGCCCTAGTTTCGGACCAAATCCGCCATTGCCATGCGGGGCCGGGAAACGCCTCGCCGCGCCTTTCAAAAAAGAGAGTTCCGTCCATGAAGTTCGAAGGCACAAAAAACTACGTCGCCACCGACGACCTGCGCGTCGCCGTGAACGCGTCGATCACGCTCCAGCGCCCCCTCCTCATCAAGGGCGAGCCGGGCACCGGCAAGACGGTTCTCGCCGAGGAAGTCGCCAAGGCGCTCGACGCGGAACTCATCACCTGGAACATCAAGTCGACGACCAAGGCGCAGCAGGGCCTTTACGAATATGACGCCGTGACGCGCCTCCGCGACAGCCAGCTCGGCGACGCCCGCGTCAAGGACATCAGGAACTACATCACCAAGGGCAAGCTCTGGGAGAGCTTCGAGCGCGACAAGCGCCCCGTCCTCCTCATCGACGAGATCGACAAGGCCGATATCGAGTTTCCGAACGACCTTCTCCAGGAACTCGACCGGATGGAATTCTACGTCTACGAGACGAACGAGACCATCAAGGCCCGCGTCCGCCCCATCGTCATCATCACCTCGAACAACGAGAAGGAACTGCCGGACGCCTTCCTGCGCCGCTGCTTCTTCCACTACATCAAGTTCCCGGACGAAGAGACGATGCGCGCCATCATCGACGTCCATTTCCAGGGCCTGAAGGGCAAGCTGGTGCAGGAAGCGCTGAACATCTTCTACGAGATCCGCGAAGTGCCGGGCCTGAAGAAAAAGCCTTCGACCTCCGAGCTCCTCGACTGGCTGAAGCTGCTCCTTTCGGAAGACATCTCGCCCGAGACGCTGCGCGAGAAGGACCCGACGAAGCTCATCCCGCCGCTCCACGGCGCGCTGCTGAAGAACGAGCAGGACGTCCACCTCTTCGAGCGCCTGGCCTTCCTCGCCCGCCGCGAGCGGAACTAGTCTTCAGCCGAGAAAGAGGCCGCCCATGTTCGTCCACTTCTTCCATGAGCTGAAAAAGGCCAACGTCCCCGTCTCGCTGCGTGAATACCTCATGCTGCTGGAGGCGATGGATTCCGACGTCATCGAGCGCAAGGTGGAGGATTTCTATTTCCTCTCCCGTGCCTCGCTGGTGAAGGACGAACGCAACCTCGACAAGTTCGATCAGGTGTTCGGCCACGTCTTCAAGGGCCTCGACCTCGTGACTGAAGGCCACGAAACGCAGCTTCCCGAGGAATGGCTGAAGGCGCTCACCGAGAAGTTCCTGACCGAAGAGGAAAAGGCCGAGATCGAAAAGCTCGGCGGCTGGGAAAAGATCATGGAGACGCTGAAGCAGCGTCTGGAAGAACAGAAGAAGCGCCACGAAGGCGGGAACAAGATGATCGGCACCGCCGGCACCTCCCCCTTCGGCGCCAACGGCTACAACCCGGAAGGCGTTCGCATCGGCCAGAAGGAAGGCCGCCACGGCAAGGCGGTCAAGGTCTGGGACAAGCGCGAATACAAGAACCTCGACGACTCGGTCGAGCTCGGCACGCGCAACATCAAGGTGGCGTTGCGCCGCCTGCGCAAATTCGCCCGCGAAGGCATGCCGACGGAACTCGACCTCGACGACACGATCAAGTCGACGGCGCATCACGGCTATCTCGACATCAAGATGGTGGCGGAGCGCCGCAACAAGGTGAACCTGCTCGTCTTCTTCGATATCGGCGGCTCGATGGACAGCCACATAAAGCTCTGCGAGGAGCTTTTTTCGGCGGCCCGCACCGAATTCAAGAACATGGAATATTTCTACTTCCACAACTGCCTCTATGAAGGCGTGTGGAAGGACAATCGCCGCCGCCACAACGAGAAGATGTCGACCTGGGACGTGCTCCACAAATTCCCGGCCGACTACAAGGTCGTCTTCGTCGGCGACGCCACGATGAGCCCCTATGAGATCACCTATGCGGGCGGCTCGGTGGAACACTGGAACGAGGAAGCGGGCGCATTGTGGCTTGAGCGCGTCGCGCAGATCTATGAAAGCGCCGTCTGGCTCAACCCCGTGCCCGAGCGGCATTGGGAGTACACGCCCTCTCTCCAGATCATCAAGCAGATCATGGGCGATCGCATGTATCCGCTGACGCTGGAAGGCCTGGACAAGGCCATGCGCGAGCTTTCGCGCTAGGACAGGCGGAAAGTCCGCCTCGGGCGCAATGCCCGGGACGGCAATTCTGCCCTGATTTCACCTTTTTTGACGTTAGACTGTCGCATCTCGTACCGCCGCCAGGCGAAAGGAGACGACATGACCCGCTCTGCCCTGAATGTTCTCGTCCGAGGCCTTGCGCTCGCCGGGCCGCTTTTCCTTGCTGGCTGCGAAACAGCCGCCGACCGCGCCGCCGAGCAGGATCGACAGAACGCCGCCGATACCAAGAACTGCACCGACCTCGGCTTCAAACAGGGGACCGACGCTTTCGGCAATTGCATGTTGAAGATGCGCGAGTTGCGCGCGTCGAAAGACAGCGGCTCCAACGTGCACTACGGCGTCGGCCTGGGCGTCGGCATAGGTTTGTAAGCCATGCGCACATTCTCAATCATCGCCTCCGCCGCCCTACTCCTCGCTTGTTCCGCCTGCGTGTCGCCTGAACAGCAGGCCGCAGCCGCCGCCGCGCAGCGGCAGGCCGACGAGGCCCAATGCGACGGATATGGCTTCAAGAGGAACACCGACGCCTTCGCCAATTGCCTGCTCAAGTTGCAGGAAATCCGCGCGCAGGAGGAGAACACCGAGGAGATCCGGCGCGCATCCATGCCGCCGCCCTTCTGGCCCTACGGCTATCCCGGCTATCGACCTTACTGGTAGGCGCTAACGCCGCTCGTCCCTGGCGATGTGTCCATCCACCAAATAGACGTTGCGCTGCGTCGAACGCGCAAAACTCTCCTCATGCGTGACCGCGATGACGGTGCGCCCCTGCTCGCGCGCGAGCTGGGCGAAAATCTCCTGCACGATCTTGCTGTTCCTCGAGTCGAGATTGCCCGTGGGCTCATCGGCGAGAATGAGCACAGGATCGTTGGCAAGCGCCCGGGCGATGGCGACGCGCTGCCTCTGCCCGCCCGATAGCTGATCGGGCCGCTTTTCGGCCTGATCCGACATGTCGAGATCCTTGAGAAGCGCGCCGGCCCGCGTCCTGATGTCGTCCATCGTCAGCGCGCCGAGACGCCGCATCGGCAGCATGACATTCTCGATGACGGTGAATTCGGGCAGCAGAAAATGGAACTGGAAGACGAAACCGATCTTGGCGAGCCTGATCGCCGCCAGCGCGTCGGCGCCAAGGCCCGATGTGGCGATGCCGTCGATGAATATCTCGCCCGATGTCGGCACGTCGAGCAGCCCGAGCAGATAGAGCAGCGAAGACTTGCCGGACCCCGAAGGGCCGGTGACGCTCACAAATTCGCCCTTCTCCACAACGAGGTCGATGTCATGCACAAGCGTCACCGGTACGATGGCGGGCAATATGCGGGTGACGCCGCGCGCTTCGAGCAGGGGCCGCTCCACGCTCATGCCGCGCCCCGGATGATCTCGACGGGCCGCACCGTCGCGGCCTTGCGCGCCGGATACCAGGCAGCCGCAATCGCAGACACCAGCGAGAAGAATCCGCCGACAAGAAACTGGGCGACCCCGTAGTCGAGTACGAAGCCTTGCCTGTCCGTCATGCCGGGAATCGAAAAGCGGATGGATGCGAGGAGTTGCAACAGCCCCAGCGCAATCGCCCAGCCGATCACCATGCCGAGCACACCGACCAGCGCACCCTGGATGAGAAAGATGCGCTCAATGTCGACGCTGCGGAAACCCATCGACATGAGAATGGCGATGTCGCGCCGCTTCTCCATCACCACGGTCGAGATGATGTTGAATATGCCGAACGACGCCACCACCATGATCGCGCCGACGATCGAATAGGTGATTGCATTGCGGATGACGAAGAGGCCGAGAATGTCGCGATTGACCTCCTGCCAGGAATCCGCGCGGTAGCTCCATCGGCTTTCAAGCTGCGCGGCAACCGTTTCCGCCGCATTGGGGTCGGGCAGCCTGATGCGGATCTGATTGGCGATGAATGGCTTGTCGAGCAGCACCTGCGCGTTCTTGAGCAGCACATAGACCTGCCCCTCGTCGAGCAGCAGATTGCCCATGTAGAAAATGCCCACCACCTTCATCGGCTTCACGAGGCCCGCAGGCGTGATGACGGTGGCGAGATCGTCGAGATGCAAGCCAAGCTCTGTCGCCATGCCCTGCCCGATCACGATGCCGTCGGCGGTCGTGCGCAGCCGCAACAGGCTCCCCTCCTTCATATCCGTCTCGACCTTCGTCAGCTGCATCTCCTTTTCAGGTTCGATGCCGGCGACGGATGCGCTCAAATCCTTGTTGGCGTAACGCACGATGATCTGGCCGGTCAGCGCCGCTTCCGCGACGACGCCCGGCCGGGCGGATAGTTCCTCCACCTTCGCGGCGTAGTTCTTGATGCCGCGCAGATATTCCCGCGGCTTTGTATGCGCGAGCGACACGGCTCCCTCCGGATAGACGAGAAAGAGCGGTTGCGCCGCCGGATTGCGGAACTCGTCCTTGATGGTGATATGCGGCTGGTTGTTGACGAGGCGGTCGACGAAATCCTCCTCCGAGCCGCGCATGATGCTCGCGGTGGCGATGAAGAAGCCGACGCCGAGCGCGACGCCCAGAACCGACACCAGCGTCTGCCGTCGCCTGTTCAGAAGCTGCGCCATCGCGATTTCGAAGCCGACGCGCCAGAACATGGAATTACCCGCCCGATCGCGCGCGCACCCGCGCACCTTCGACAAGGCCCGACGGCGGATCGGTGACGACCTCGTCTTCGGCCGAAATGCCGGAAATGACTTCCGCCTTCTCCTGACCGACGGCGCCAAGCACGATCTTGCGCTGATGCGCATGGCCATTCGCAACGATCCAGACCGAGCCGCCCGAAAGCGCCGTGACCGGCACCAGCAAAGCATTGTCGTCCTGACGGACAACAATGTTGATTTCAGTCGTCATGCCGGAACGCAGCGGCGTATCGGCGGGCAGCGCGAGGTGCACCCTGTAAGTGCGGGAGACGGGGTCGCCATAGGGCGTCAATTCGCTCACCGTCCCCTTGAGCGCCTGCCCGGCAAAGGCATCGGCGCGGATCAGCGCCTGCTGTCCGATCCTGACTTTCGGAATGTCCTCTTCATCCACCTGCGCGTCGATCTGCAACGCCGACGGATCGCCGATGATGAACAGCGTCTGTTGCTGTTGCACCATGTCGCCGACCTTGATTTGCAATTCCGAGCGCAGCACCGTGCCCGCAATGGGCGCGCGGATGAGGTGATCGTCGAGCCGCGCGGCGGCGGCATCGAGCAGGCCTTGCGCCGAATTGAGCGCGCTCAACGCCTGATCATAGGCCGCGATGCTGATGTCGCGCGCCCGGCGCAGCCTCGCGGCCCGCGCCGCATCCGCCTTCGCAAGCACGAGCTTCGCCGTCATATCCCGGACGTTGGACGCATCCTCGGTGCTGTCGGTGGCGGCGAGCACATCGCCCTTGGCGACTTTGTCGCCTTCCTTCACCCGCACCTCGACAATGCGGCCCGAGATCTTCGATCCCGTCTGCGCATATTGCATAGGCTCGACCGTGCCCGTCGCATAGACGGCTTCGACCGCCGGTCCCCGCGTCGGATGCGCCGTATGGACCACGGGCGCGCTCAACAAGAAATAAGCCAGACCGGCCACGAGGACCGATGCCCCGCCTATCGCCGCCTGAATTGACCGTTTTTGCAGCAGATGAAACAATCTCGCTCCGTTTCCGCGTCTTTGTCCGCACAAGCATCGTCCCTAGCGCCCGCACGGGCAAGCCGCCATGGCAGAGCGTCACACCTGGAGTTTCGTCTTGCGCACAAGGATCATCCGCGCCGTCGCTATTGTCGATCTGGTGTTGACGCTGCCATTTGCCTTTCCATTCGCAGCCGAGTCATTGATCCAACTCATATATCGGATCGATGCCGGGGCCGGTTTGGGCAGCGCGCCGCCGCTGGGCTTCGGCCCGCTTCAGATCATGTTTGTACACATCATGGGCGTGCTCGCGGTTCTCTGGGCGATTGCGCGAATCCGGAACCCCGCGGAAGACCTCGCCCGGCTCGACGCATTGGCCCGCCTCGTCGTCGCCGCGCTCATCATCCACGCGATCACGATGGGCGCGACGCCGCTGCTCTGGATGTTCGTGGCGACCGAGCTTCTAGGCAGTGCCGCACAATTCAGCAGGCGGCGCGCGGCGGCCTAGGCTTGCGCCACGCCCCAATAATTGAAGCCCGCAAAGCGCGGCGTCGAGGGAAGATACATCGTCTGAAGGTCGGAGATCTTGAAACCCGACCCTTCGATGATCGCGGGCATCTTGCGGTTGAGATTGCAGCCGCCGAAGAGGACCTTCCACACCGGGTTGATCCGGTTCTGCCACTTCAGAACATCGGCGTCCGGCGCCGCGCCATGCTCGCAGAAAATGAGCTTGCCGCCCGGCCGCAACACGCGGCGCATGCCTTCAAGCGCCTTGGCGGGATCGGGAATGGTGCAGAGGCTGAAGGTGACGAGCACCGTGTCGACGCTCTTGTCATCGAGCGGAATCTGCTCGCCAGGCAAGCCGACGAACTCGACCGGGAAAGGCAGATCCTTCGCCCGCTCGCCCGCAAGCTTCCATGACGCTTCCGACGGATCGAGGCCGATCACCTTCTTGACCTTCGAGCCATCGTAGTAAGGCAGGTTGAGCCCCGTGCCGATGCCGATTTCCAGCACCGTGCCTTCGGCCAACGGCACAACCTTCTTGCGCTGATAGCGGATCGGCTTCGACCCGCAGGCGCAATTGATCAAGTGCGGAACGATATGCTTTTCGTAAAGACCCATGACGCGCTCCCCTGCCCTCGTTTGGAGCATTATGAGTGCGGGATGGGTTTAGCGCCACTCCGAAACGCCGAAGCGCAGCAGCCGGTCGCCATCCACAGGGCCGAGGGTGCGGCCCCGTCCCTTGAGCGCAAAGGCGGCGGCGCGCAAAAGGCGCTTCTCGCGCAGGGCGGAAGCGCAGCGCATGGCCTTGGACAAGGCAGCCCATATCTCGTCCGGCGCGACAAGCCCGGCCGAGCCCGCCGCATCGCGGCCCTTCCAGGCCAGCGCGACAAGCGGATCGGCAATGCGGGCGCGACGCGGCTTGCGCTCCGCAATCGTCACGCTGTCGGAAATGGATGACGCTGCGAGCGCGGCCAGCGCCGCACTCTTTCCCTGAACGACCACATGATCGGCAACGCCCGACGTCGGGAAAGCGGAACTCAATCCGGCAAGCGCAACGCCGCCTTCTGTGCTCGATCCGAGCGCGCGGGCAAATTCGCCGGAAACAAGAGGCATGGATGGCAGCAACGGAAATCCCGCACCGCCTTCGAGATGGAAGGCGAGCGCGTCGCCCAGCGCCGCAACGGCAACGTTGATCGCGCCCGCCTCGCGCATTGCATGAAGAACGAAATCGCAAACGGCGCCCGGCAGTGCAAAAAGCGCGGGCACCTGATCCCCGACGACTTGCGCAATCCCCCGCGCCGCCTCAAGCGCATGCCGCGCCGCAATTCCCCGGGGCAGCACATCGGCTGAACCGCGCGCGATGAGCTCCGCATCGACCATCAGCGTGGAGGCGACTTCGCGCGCGGCGTCCATGCCGGCGTCGATCGCGGCATGAGCCCCCGGCCCCGCCGCCATCAGACGCAAAACGCCAGGCCAGAGCTCGAACTGTTTTTCGATATGGCTGTCAATTTCCGGCATGGGCCGCTTCCGAACTCACTCGACGATATGCACCGGTTGATCGGTCTGCAAAACGGATTGCTGGTGGAAGCGTTTCAGATATGTCGACTTCACCTCCGCCACCGCCTTGGCCGAGGCCGGCGTATCCGCATGGATGATGATGACGATTTTCGTCGCTTCGGAATTGATCTTACCCGATTTGTCTTTCGGATCGCGCCATTGCCCGCTGCCCGCGAGGACGGTGAACCCGTCGGGAAAACGCGGCGTCACGATGTCCGCAAGAAAAATGCGCCACTGCTTTTCGCCGACATGCTTGCCGCCGCCCATGTCCATGCCGAAATAGAGCGTCGTCTGGATCGCGCCCGAGCCCGCAAAGGCCGGTCCGGCAAAAATAAACGTCAGAAACAGGACGGCGATAAAACGGCGCAAGGCGGGCTCCTTCGATTGGAAATCGAAGAGTGCCCGCCTCGCAATCCTGGGGCAAGCGCGTTAAGCGACGCCGAGCTTCTTTTGCAGGCTCGTGGAGGAAGTCGTGTACTGGAAGGTGAGCTTCGCATCCGGATGCACGATGCGGAACGCCTGCTGCGCCATCAGCGCGACTTCGTGGAAGCCGGAAAGAATGAGCTTCAGCTTGCCCGGATAGGTGTTGATGTCGCCGACGGCGAAGATGCCGGGCGCATTCGTCTCGAACTTCTCGGTATCGACCGGGATCAGGTTCTCATGGAGATTGAGCCCCCAATTGGCGATGGGGCCGAGCTTCATGGTGAGGCCGAAGAACGGGAGCAGCGTGTCGCAGGCGACGTCGAAATCCTTCTTGTCGTTGCCCTGAATGGTCACGCCTTCGAGCTTGCCGTTCGATCCATGCAGCTTCGTCACCTGACCGAGATGAAACTTCATCTTCCCTTCGGCGACGAGCCTGTGCATCTCGTTGACCGAAGCCGGCGCGGCGCGGAAGCCGTCGCGGCGATGGATGAGCTGCATCGACTGGGCGATGGGCTGAAGATTGATCGTCCAGTCGAGCGCGCTGTCGCCGCCGCCGGAGATCAGCACGTTCTTGCCGCGGAAATTTTCCATCTTCTTCACGGCGTAGAAGACAGACGTGCCTTCATAGTCTTCAATGCCCGGAATGGGCGGACGCTTGGGCTGGAAGCTGCCGCCGCCCGCCGCGATCACGACCACCTTGGTGTGGAAGACGAGCCCGCCATCGGTCTTCAGCCGGAAGCCGCCTTCGGGAAGGCGTTCGACTTCATCGACCATCTCGTTGAAATGAAACTGCGGATGAAACGGCGCCGCCTGCTCCATCAGCCGGTCGGTCAGTTCCTGCCCGGTGACGAGCGGCAGACCGGGAATGTCGTAGATCGGCTTCTCCGGATAAAGCTCGGCGCACTGGCCGCCGGGGCGGTCGAGAATGTCGACAAGATGGACCTTCATGTCGAGAAGGCCGAGCTCGAACACCGCGAACAGGCCGGTCGGCCCCGCCCCGATGACGACGACATCCGTTACGATTGTTTCCTCAGCCATGCCGATACCTGCTTCGATTTAAATACATCGAATAAATGGTATTTACCCGATTTCACAAATTCCGCCGCTTATATAGGTCCGCCCGCGCCCGCCGCCAAGCGAAAATTGCAACCCTGCCCGCGAACGGCGTCATGTCACGGAGAATTCGAGATTTCCCCAGATGACAAAATGCCTTAGCACCCTATTTTACCTACCAATACGGCGCTGCAACAAAGCGCTCTGGAGCCCGGAGAGCAACATGGTCAAGTGTCACACGATGCAGGACGTCCGCCGCGAGATCGATCGGGTCGACCGTGAGCTGGTGAAGCTCCTGGCCGAGCGGCAGACCTATATCGAACAGGCCGGGCGCATCAAGGGCAGCCGCGACACGGTGCGCGATGAGGCGCGGATAGAGGATGTGGTGCAGAAGGTGCTGGCCGCCGCCGAATGTGCCGGTCTCTCCGGCGACATCGCCGAGCCCGTCTGGCGCTTGCTCATCGAAAAATCGATAGAGCACGAGTTCGCCGTCTTCGACGCCAAGCCGCGCGCGACGGGCACGAGCGACTAGCTCAAGCCATAGCTCCCTCAGCCGCCATTCAACGGAGCGGGATGATCCGCAGACGTTGAAATATCGGCGTCAGGATCGGGCGGCAGCAAGGCCCAGCCAAGGCAATGCACCGAAACGTCGCCCGGCAGATTTACAGCCGGTTCCACCACGGCGCGAGGGTATTTCGCGGCGAGCCATACCGGGATCGCCTTGCCCTCCTGCTTCGCATTCCAGATCAGCACGCCGCCCGAGCGCCGCAGATCGGTTTCGTCGATCCATGGACTGAGGCGCGCATCGGCAAAGGTGAAGACTGAAGGCCGGTCCGGCGAATAGAAGGCGACGTTGCCGGCGAGCCATGTATCGCCGACGACATAGCGCAACGGAGCGCCGCTGACGTCGTGCCAATGCGCCGTCACCTCTTGCGCAAGCTCGGTTCCCGGAAAATGCGTTCTCTTCTCGCGCTTGGTGATATGCGCGCCCGTGAGCTGCACCTGTACGAACATGAGCGCGGGCAGAACGAGAGCGGTGAGCCACATCCAGCCGAAGCGCCTCAGCCGTTCTTCGGTCAGAACCGGCCGGATCATCATCACCGCAAAAAGCGTGATCGAGCACCAGAGCGGCGCGCCCCACATGCTGCGCAGCTTGTGGCCGGAGGCAAAGGAGATGAGCAGCGACGTGACGACGGGACCGAGCGCGGCGAAGGTGATGTAGGCCTTGTCGAACGAAACGAAATCGAAGGCTATCCGTTTCGCGGGATCGCGCCAGCGCCACAGAACGACCGATATGACGATAGCCGGCAGGAGCGCCAGAACCTGACTGGCGATAAACGTGAGAGCGCCTTCGACAATTCCAACGAGACCGCTCACCGCCTCCGCGCGGTCGCCGACATAGAGAATGGAAATGAAATGGCTCTGCACGATCCAGTAGAGATGCGGCAGGAAGGCAAGCGTGGCGACAGCGCCGCAAAGCCATGGGCCGATGGAAGAAAGCCGCTGACGCGCCAGCGGATGAAAGGCGATGAAGGCCGCAAGAGGGATGATGTAGGCGCCCATTGAATAGCGTGCATACAAACCGCCCGCAGCCGCGAGCCCTGCAAACGCCCAGTCGCCGAGGCGATCGTCGCGCAAGGCCCGATAGAGCAGCCACACGAAGAGTGCCGCGAAGGGCTTCTGCAAAATGATGTCGTTGAATTCGGGCGTCGGAAAATTGACGTAGTAGACGCCTTCAAGCAGCAGCACGGCGACGAGCGCCTCGACTTCGCTCACCATCATGCGCGCAAGCCGCCAGATCGCGAAAAATACCGTCGCGATGCAGAGCTGAGCTTCCAGATAGGCGAACCAGAGGTTCTTTCCCGAGATCGCCGCGCCGATTTCTATCAGCCAGGCAAAGAGCGGCGGATCCTTTTCATAGCCGAGCTGCCATTCGCGGCCCCATGCCAGCCCCTCGATCATGTCGAGCGAAGCATTGTGGAGCAAAAAGCTCGGCAACAATGTCCAGATCAACACATGAAGAAAGATGGCGCCCGGCACGGCGTAGCGCAGCAGACGGTCGAAATTCGACTGCGCACCGGATGATGTATTCAAAGCGATGTCGGTCATGACCGACGCGCCCGGAAAATCGCCCGCACGATTCCGCACTCGCGCGCCTCTGCGCGCGATACGCCTTCAACATATGTAGAAAACAAAGTCGAACGCCCCTTCCAGACTCGCCCTGAAGCGAGCCTCCCCTTCGCGCTGCACGCGGCTTATGCCCAGTCGGCCGAGCGCAGCACCCCGCATTGACGCTACGTCAAAGAATTTTTGCTGACAAGAATTCCGAAGAGAAATTCGCCGCGAGGGTTAAGAACGCCTCAGAACTGCTTCTCGGGCAGGTTCACGCGCAGACCATCGAGCTCGTCCGTCACCTTGATCTGGCAGGACAGGCGCGAGTTCTCGCGCACGTCGAAGGCGAAATCGAGCATGTCTTCTTCCATGCTCTCAGGCTTGCCGACCTTCTCGGTCCATTCGGACGCGACATAGACATGGCAGGTCGCGCAGGCGCAGGCGCCGCCGCAATCGGCATCGATGCCGGGGACCATGTTCTTGATCGCGGCTTCCATGACGGTCATGCCGTTCTCGACACTGACTTCATGCTCTTTGCCGTCATGCTCGATAAAGGTGATCTTGGCCATGTCTGCCGCCGGATTCCTGAACTGGGATAAGGACTTGCCCGCCGCCGGCACAAGGAAACGGCCGACCGGCAAACAAGCGCGCTGGGTGAGGTAGCACGCGGCTTTGGCGAGGTAAAGCATGAGGTTGTCGCATGCGCCCGCCCCGCCGGCCCTCCCCTGCGCCCCGGGGCGGAGGCCCCGCGTTGCGAGCCCGTCGCGAAGCCCGCATAGTCTCCGACAACAGGCGAAACAAATAATCCCCGGGAAACGCGCGGCAATGCCGAACCAGAATCAAGAGCCCCTGAACGTCCTCTTCATCACCGCCGACCAGTGGCGCGGCGAGTGCTTCTCGCTGCTGGGCCACCCCATGGTGAAAACGCCGAACCTCGACGCGCTGGCGAAGGACGGCGTCTTCTTCCGCCGCCACTACGCGAATGCTGTCCCCTGCGGTCCCTCCCGCGCCTCGCTCCACACCGGCATGTATCTCCAGAACCACCGCTCCGGCACCAACGGCACGCCCTTGGACGCCCGCCACACCAACTGGGCGAAGGAAGTGGGCGCGGCCGGCTACGACCCCGTGCTCTTCGGCTATACCGACACCAGCATGGACCCGCGCTTTGCCGGCGAGGACGACCCCTGGCTCCTCACCTATGAAGGCCCGCTGCCGGGCATCCGCCCCGTCTGCATGATGGGCACATGGCCCAAACCCTGGATCGAATATCTGAAGCGGAAAGGCTACGACACGCCGGAAGACATCCGCTTCGCCTATGGCCTGCGCCGCGACGGACCGGACTATGAGGATGGGGCCGCGCACCCCCGCCCCCTCGTCTATCCGCAGAAGGACGACGACACATCCTTCCTCGTCAACGAACTGATGAGCTACATGGACGGAGCCCAGGCGAAGAAGACGCCCTTCGTCGCCCATCTCTCGCTCCTGCGCCCGCACCCGCCCTTCGTCGCGCCCGAGCCCTACAACGCCATGTACGACCCCGCCGAAGTGCCGGGCTTCAGCCGCAAGGCGACGCCCGTCGAGGAAGGCGAGCAGCACCCCTGGCTCGCGCATCAACTGACGAAGCGCCTCTACCGCGCCACGGCGAATGAAAAGCAGCTCCGCCGGTTGAAGGCCGTCTATTACGGGCTGATGAGCGAGGTGGACGTAGAACTCGGCCGCCTCTTCGCGCATCTGAAGGCGACCGGCCTCTGGGACAACACGCTGATCGTCTTCACCTCCGACCATGGCGAGCAAATGGGCGACCACTGGCTCATCGGCAAATGCGGCTACTTCGACGCCTCATACCAGATCCCGCTGATCGTCCGCGATCCCCGCGCGCCAGCAGCCGCGCGCGGTCGCTTCGTCGACCGCTTCACCGAGAATGTGGACGTGATGCCGACCATGCTCGACTTCCTCGGCCTCGATACGCCGGTGCAATGCGACGGCAAATCGCTGATCCCCTTCCTCGAAGGTCGCGAGCCGGCGCGCTGGCGCACGGAAGCCCATTGGGAATACGACTTCCGCGACCCGACCGACGACGAAGCCGAACGCGCCCTCGACCTCACGCTTCATCAGTGCACGATGAACATCATCCGCGACGAGAAATTCAAATACGTCCACTTCACGAAACTCCCGCCGCTCCTCTTCGACCTCGAGAAAGACCCCGGCGAATTCACGAACCGCGCAACCGCCCCCGCCTACCTCCCCGTAGTGCTGAACTATGCGCAGAAACTGCTCTCATGGCGCATGAACCACGACGAGCAAACGCTGACGCATATAAGCCTGACGGAACAAGGCCCGGTGGCGAGGACCGCGGAGAGGTGGTGAAAGCTCCTTATCCATAAAACACATGGACTTATTATCGGAATTGATCCGACATCTGAATGTCTATATTCTCACAAGTCATTGATTCTTTGGGAATATTGATATGGCACCCCCCATGAGGAAAAAAACAAACAAGAAAAAGATGGCGAAGAAAAAGCTGGCGAAGAAAAAGCTGTCTCCGGATGAAAAGGCTCTACTTCGAAAGCAGAAGCGTCACGCCTCCGACTTTTCAAATTTTTTTCGAGAACTTGGATTTAAGCATATCAAGACCGACAACACTAAGATTGAGTTCGACGGTATACGCGATGCAGTTAGCGGAGATGCACGTATTCGTCCCCTTGAGCGTCCAATATACGAACCTGATCCTCTATCCGCAGTTGCGCGGCGACCGGAGCACTTCCTGATTAATTAGCAGTGTCTGGCTAATTAGCTCATGCACGCGCGAAGCGGAGCTGTGAGGCACTCGTGAACCCAGCCCCCTACCCCTCCCCGAAAAACCTCATCATCGCCGCCAGCGTCCCCTCCGGGTTTTCCTCCGGGATGAAATGCCCGCCTTCGACTTCCGCGCCCGTCACATTCTCCGCCCATTGCTTCCATGTTTCGAGCGGCGCGCCGGCGGCCTGGGCGACGCCTTTGCTGCCCCAGAGCGCGAGGAGCGGCGTCTTGATTTTCCGGCCCGCTTCGCGGTCGGCCTTGTCGATCTCGTAGTCGGCATAGGCGCCGGCGCGGTAGTCCTCGCAGGCCGCATGGATGCGGGCCTTGTCGCGGAAGTTGGCGAGGTAGTGAGCGACGGCGCGCGGGTCGAAATAATTCGCGCCGTCCTTGCGCCTTGAGCGGAAGGTGAGGCCGAAATAGCCGTCGGGGTCGCCCTCGATCAGCATTTCCGGCAGCGGATAGGGCTGCGCGAGCAGCGTCCAGTTGTGAACGATGAGCGCGAAGCGGCGGTCCATCCGCGCCCAGTATTCATAGGTCGGCAGAATGTCGAGCACGGCGACGCGGCTGAGCCGCTCGGGATGGTCGAGCGCGAGGCGATAGGCGACGCGCCCGCCCCTGTCGTGACCGGCGAGCGCGAAACGCGTGTGCCCGATGCGCTCCATCGCCTCGATTAGCGCCTCCGCCATCACGCGCTTGGTGTAACCGCTATGCTCGCGGTCGGTCGGCGGGATGTAGGAGGCGCCATAACCCGGCAGGTCGGCGACGACGAGCGTGAACCGCTTCGCCAGCGGCAGTGCGATGCGGTGCCACATCACATGCGTCTGCGGATAGCCGTGGAGAAGCAGCAAGGGCGGGCCCTCGCCGCCGATGCGCACGAAAATCTCGCCGCGCTGCGTTGCGATCCGCTCCGAGGCGAAGCCCGGAAAGAGGTCGGCAAGGTCTTCGGACATGGAAATTCCCCCATGATCGCCCGGCGCGGGGCGGCGCGATCTTCCGCCCATCTTGCCGGGAGGAAGCGGCCGGTGACAAGTTCGGCCAAGCGTCTTAACCATCGCTGCGTCGGGCCTATCCAAGCTCCCCCTCGCCCGTGCTAGCCTTCGCCGTCATTCAGGGGAATCACAGATGAAGACCTTCACGCTTTTCGCGTCCGTTGCGGCGCTTGCCGTCGCCTTCGCCGCGCCCGCTTTCGCCGCCAACATGGAGGCGCGCTTCGGCAACACCATGCTCGGCACGCGGCCGGACGGAACGACGATCAAGATGTATTACAACAAGGACCACAGCTTCACCGGCGAGCTGAAGGCCGGCGGGTCCGATACCGTCTATGAGGCGAAGGGAACCTGGCGCCTCGTCGGCGGCAAACTCTGCGTGACGCCGGAGGGCGGCACGGCGGATCATCCCGCGCCGGAAAACTGCGCCGCGCTGAAAGGCTCGAAGGTCGGTGACACCTGGCAGACCGAGGTGCCGGGCACGGACGGCAAGCCGGTCGTGCAGACGATCGAGATCGTCAAGGGGCGCTGATCCGCGCAAGGACGGCAGAGGCGATGAGATAGCCGAGGGCGGCGGAAGCGCCGCTGAGCGTCGCCCCCCAGGCAAGATCGACAAGCGTGAGCTTCAGCGGCCAGTGCGCAAGCGTCGCCTGATTGGTGAGGTCGTAGGTCGCATAGGTGAAGAAGCCGAAGAGCGCGCCCTGCACGAGCGCCGTGGCGAAGCGCCCCTCGCCGAGCGCGGGCGCAACGGCGAAGACGACAAGGCCGACAAGAAACAGCACATAGAAGATGGCGGCGGGCGCAAGTCGGAACTCCGGCGCCATCAGATCGCCCAGCGCTGCGCGATACCAGCCGCCCATATTGGTGAGCCAGACCGCGTCGAGCGCGACGAAGACGACGGCGGTGGAGAGCCAGGCGACGGCATATCTGAGCATGAGCGTTTCGCTGCTTTCATTGCGGGGCTTGCCGGAACCGATACGAAAGGCGGAGCCCGGAGGATCACAGCCGGCTCACATGCGGCGCGAAAAACGGCGGCGCGCCGCCGTTTATTCCGCAAGGCCGCGAATTAGCTTGCTATTTCTCCCCCGCAGGCCCATTTATGCCCTGTCATTTCGTTTTGGTTCGGCCTGCTCTCCCCCCGCTCGTGATCGAGCGCCGAGCCAGCATCCCTACTCTTAAAGATTGACGCGACATGCGATGACGCATGTCGAGACCTCTATATTAAGGAGACACCATGTCCAACAAGGGCGCGGTAAAGTGGTTCAACTCGCAGAAGGGCTTCGGCTTCATTCAGCCGGATGCCGGCGGGAACGACGTTTTCGTTCACATCTCGGCCGTCGAGCGCGCCGGGCTTTCGAACCTCAATGAAGGTCAGAAGCTCAGCTACGATCTCGTCACCGAGAAGGGCAAGACCTCGGCTGCCAATCTGCAGATCCTCTGAGCTGACTTGGCTTCGGGCGTTCGCGCCTAGAGGCCTTGAGCTTGGATAAAGTTTGAACCCGGCTGGAGCGATCCGCCGGGTTCTTTCTATTTGGGGCTACCGCTGGAGCGGTCAGGCGCGGGTCTTGGTGATGGCGCCGCGGCTTCCCTGCGCCCCTTCATAGCCTTCCGCCCAGCGCTTATGCGCCTCGCCATCGGCGGGAAAGGGATTCTTGGGCGCGCGGTCTTCCTCGCCCTGCGTTTTGGCGGCATTCCAGCCAGCGGCATAAGCGCGGCTCAGTTCAAAAGCTGATGCGTCGGTCATGGGGCTTCTCCGGGGTGTCCCCTTATATGGGGAGCCTCGCGACGCTTGCCAAGTGGCGGCGAAACCGGCACATCGGAAGGCGTCGGAAACGGGGGAGAACCGATGACGGAACTCGGCATCATCGAAGGCTTTTACGGCACGCCCTGGAGCGAGGCGGCGCGGACCGAAACCATGTCCAGCCTCGCCGGCGCGGGCTATGGCTTCTATCTCTATGCGCCCAAGGCGGACGCCTTCCTCCGCCGCCGCTGGCGGGAGGAACACGCCCCCGCCGAAGCCGAGATGCTGCGCCGGTTCTCCGCCGCCTGCCGCGCCAGAGGCGTCCGCTTCGGCGTCGGCCTCAGCCCCTACGAGATTTACCGCGACTTCGACGCGAGCGCGAAAGCGGCGCTGAAGCGCAAGCTCGAATGGCTCGACACGCTCGGCCTCGACGATCTGGCGATCTGCTTCGACGACATGAAGGGTTCGCAACCGGACCTCGCCGAAGCGCAGGCGCGCGTGATCGACTTTGTCGGCGGGATCACCAGGGCGACGCGTCTCATCGTCTGCCCGAGCTACTACACGGACGATCCCATCCTCGATCTTCTCTTCGGCCAGCGCCCGCCCCGCTACCTCGAAGACCTCGGCAAGCTCCTCGATAAATCGATCGAGCTTTTCTGGACGGGCGAGGAAGTCTGCGCGCGGGAATTCTCGCCGGGCCATCTTGCCAGGGTGACGGAGCAACTCGGCCGCAAGCCTTTCATCTGGGACAATTATCCGGTGAATGACGGGCCGCGCATGTCGCCGCATCTGCATTTGCGCGCCTTCACCGGCCGCCCCGCTTCCATGGGCGCGCATGTGGCGGCGCATGGCGTGAACCCCGCCCTGCAACCGGTGCTGAGCCGCATTCCGGCGCTGACGCTGGCGGAGTCCTATGCGAAGGGCGAGGACTACGAATACGGCCAGGCCTTCATGCGCGCCGCGGAAACCGTGCTCGGTAAGGAGCTCGCGAAACGCGTGCAGCTCGACATCATCGCCTTCCAGGATGCCGGCCTCGACAAGCTCGGGCCCCGCGCGGCAAAGCTCCGCGAACGCTATGCCGCCATCGACCATGCCGCCGCGCGCGAAATCGTGCAGTGGCTCGACGGCCACTGGCGCATCACGCAAGCCGAAATGGAAGCGCAATAAAAAAGGGCCGATGCTTCGCGGCACCGGCCCTTTCGGGAGTTTGGAAGATTACATCCGTTCGACGATGACGCAGGGCGCCATGCCGCCGGCGGCGCAAAGCGTAACGAGGCCGGTCGAGAGATCGCGGCGCTCCATCTCGTCGATCAGCGTGCCGAGGATGATCGCACCCGTCGCGCCGATCGGATGGCCGAGCGCCATGGCGCCGCCATTGACGTTGACGATCGCCGGGTCGATGTCGAGATCGCGCATGAACTTCAGCGGAACGACGGCGAAAGCCTCGTTGATCTCGATGAGATCGATGTCGCTGATCTTCATGCCGGCCATCTTCAGCGCCTTCAGCGCGGCCGGAACAGGCGCGTTGAGCATGAGCTCGGGGCTGTCGCCCGCCGTCGAGAGTGCAACGATGCGCGCACGCGGCTTCAGCCCATGGGCCTTGGCATATTCGGGCGAAGCGAGAATGACCGCGCCCGCGCCGTCCACAACGCCCGACGAATTGCCGGCGTGATGGATGTGCTCGATCTTCACGTCCGGATAGGTCTTCTGGACGAGCTTCTTGTAGGTGAGGCCTTCCTCGTCGAGAGGAAACTCGTACATCGCCTGGAAGGCGGGCTTCAGCGTCGAAAGGCTTTCAAGCGTCGTGCCGGGACGCGGGAACTCTTCGCGGTCGAGCGCGACGCGGCCGTCATCGTGATAGACGGGCACGAGCGACTTCTTGAAGTAGCCGTTTTTGATCGCATTGTCGGCGCGCGCCTGGCTTTCGGCGGCGAGCTTGTCGGTGTCCTCGCGCGTAATGCCTTCAAGCGTGGCGATGAGGTCGGCGCAGATGCCCTGATGCGGCTGCGGATGGATGTCGCGCAGATGCGTGTTGTTGCTGTCGATGACGGCGCCGGCCGTGCGCGGCAGGGTCGATCCATGCGACATGCTCTCGACGCCGCCGGCGACGATGAGATCCTGCGCGCCGGACATGATGCCCATGGCGCCGAGATTGACCGCCGTGAGACCCGAACCGCAGAAGCGGTCGAGCGAGAAGCCCGGCGCCAGCGTGTTGTAACCGGCATCGAGCGCCGACATGCGGGCGATGCAGGCGCCCTGCTTGCCCGACTGGGTGCCGCAACCCATGATGACGTCGTCGACTTCCGCCGTATTGAGGTTGTTACGCTCGGCCAGCGCCTTCAGCACCGTCGAGAGAATGCGCTGGGGATGCACCTCAGAGAGCGCGCCCTTGCCGACCTTGCCGACGCCACGCGGCGTGCGGGCCGCGTCGATGATCCAGGCTTCCGCCATGTTGAAAATCCTCCGTTCAGCCGCCGGTCTGATGCCGCGCGGTCCAGTTTCCTGACCCTATAAATGCGAAAGGGATGGGGTGCCGCAACTGCTATCTGATGCCTCTTTCGATGACGTAGCGGCGGCGCGCCTTTGGGCCTTGCCCAAGGGCGATGAAACCGGCACAACCTCTTGCAGGAATGCAGGAAAACCGGAATGACCGACATTGCCGAAGTGGGGTCAGTGGTGGTGGGTGCGGGAGCCGTCGGCCTCGCCTGCGCCCGCGCGCTCGCGCTGCGCGGCCATGAGGTCGTCGTGCTGGAACGGCATGGGCGCATCGGCACCGAAACCTCGGCGCGGAACAGCGAAGTCATCCATGCGGGCATCTATTACGCGCCGGGCAGCCTGAAGGCGCGTCTTTGCGTCGAAGGCCGGATCAGGCTTCACGACTATCTGATGGGCCACGGCCTCCCCCATAAGCATTGCGGGAAGTTCATCGTCGCCACCGACGAGGCGCAAGCAGGAGAACTTGCGGCCATCGCCGCGCAGGCGCGCGCCAACGGCGTCGGCGACATAGTGGAAATCAGCGGCGCGGACGCATGCCGGGCGGAGCCCGAACTCCGGGCGGCGGCCGCCCTCCACTCCCCCTCGACGGCGATCCTCGACAGCCATGCCTTCATGCTGAGCTTGCAAGGCGAGCTGGAAGACCATGGCGGCGCCATCGCCTTCGGCGCGTCGGTCGAGCGGATCGAGGCGATCCGGGACGGATTTTTGCTGCATGTCGGCGGCGCGGCGCCGATGCGGCTCAAGACGCGCCTTCTCGTCAACAGCGCCGGGCTTTCCGCGCCCGCGCTTGCGCGCCGGATCGACGGGCTCGACGCCGCGCATGTGCCGTCGGCGCATTTCGCCAAGGGCAACTATTTCACGCTGACAGGCCGCGCGCCCTTCTCGCGCCTCATCTATCCCGTGCCCGAAAAAGCGGGCCTCGGCGTCCATCTGACGCTCGACATGGGCGGCGCGGCGCGCTTCGGCCCCGATGTCGAATGGCTGACGCCGGAAGCCGGCGAAATCCGCGAGACGGACTACGCCGTCGATCCGAAGCGCGGCGAGGCCTTCTATGCGGCGATCCGCAAATACTGGCCGGGCCTCAAGGACGGCGCGCTCGCGCCCGCTTATGCGGGCATCCGCCCCAAGCTCGGCGGCCCCGGCGAACCGGCGTCCGATTTCGTGATCTCGGGCCCCGAAACGCATGGGCTGGCGGGTCTCGTCAATCTCTTCGGCATCGAGAGCCCGGGCCTCACCTCCTCGCTCGCCATCGCCAGCGAAGTCGCAAACCGCCTCGGCGCAAGGGAGATATGATGGCGCTCGACCGCACAAATATCTCCACCCGCATGCGCAGGCTCCCGCGCATTCTGCTGCTTCGCTACGAGGCGCTGCGCCGCGCGCTCAGGAGCTGGGAAGCGGGACTGATATTCGCCTGCGCGCCGCTCGGCGTCATTGTCGGCGCCGCCGTCTACCTGATCCGCGAAACGGTCTATACGCTCCACGACATCAATTTCGGCCTGACGCCCGGCAGCTATCTGAGCGCGCAGACGAAGATCGACCTTGCCCGGCTCATCATCGTGCCGGCGGCGGGCGGCCTCCTCTTCGGCATCCTCGCCTGGCTCATCCGCAAAAGCCGCTCCGCCGACATCGTCGACCCGGTGGAAGCCAATGCGATGTATGGCGGGCGCATGTCCGTGCCGGATTCGATCCGCCTCACCGTCGCCACCATGCTGTCGAACTCGGCGGGCGCTTCGGTCGGCATGGAAGCGGGCTATACCCAGTTCGGCGGCGCGATCTTTTCGTGGTTCTCGCAATATTTCCGCCTGCGCCGCGACGATGCGCGGGTATTCGTCACGGCGGGCGCGGCGGCCGCCATCGCCTCGGCCTTCAACGCGCCTCTCGCCGGCGCTTTCTACGGCTTCGAACTGGTGCTCGGAAGCTATTCGCCCAAGGCGCTCGCCCCCGTCGCGGTGGCTGCACTCGCCGGCACGCTGACGGTGCGCATCCTCGGCAACGACGCGCCTCTATTTGCTGTGACCGAGACGTTCCACCTCGAACCGATAGTCTATCTTCTCTTCGCCATTGTCGGCATTGCGGCGGCGGGCTTCTCGATCCTCACCATGCGCGCCGTGACGCTGGCCGAGCGCATCCTGCATCCGTTGCCCATCTGGCTCCGCCCGGCAATAGGCGGCGCGGCCCTGACGCTGCTCACGCTCGGCTCGCCGCAAATCCTCGGCTCCGGCCACGGCGCGATCCAGTACCAGCTCGAACATTCGCGCACCTTCCTGATGGTGACGGCGCTCTTGTTCGGAAAGCTGATCGCCTCGGCCATCACGCTTGGCGCGGGCCTGCGCGGCGGCATGTTTTCGTCATCGCTGTTCCTCGGCGTGCTGCTCGGCGGCGCGCTGGTCGAGGCAATGGCATTCATCGCGCCGGACCTTGCCGATCAGCAGGTGGCCTTCATGCTCGTCGGCATGGGCGCCGTGGGCGCGGCGATCATCGGCGCCCCGATCACCATGGTGCTGCTGGTGCTGGAAGGCACGGGCAATTTCCCGGTGACGATGGGCGTGCTCGTCGCGGTCGTCATGGCCTCGACCATCGTGCGCCTCGCCTTCGGCTACTCCTTCTCGACCTGGCGCTTCCACCTGCGCGGCCTGCCGATTTCGGGCGCGCATGACATCGGCTGGATCGCCGACCTGACGGCCGGACGCATGATGCGTTCCGACCCGGTAACCGTTCCTGTCGGCATGACGCTTACGCAGCTCCGCGCGAAAGTGCCGCTTGGCGCATCGAAGCGCGTTTTCGCCGTCGAGGAGAGCGGGCGCTATCGCGGCACGGTCGATATGGCGACGGTGCACGATCCCGACCTCACCGATGCGGCTGCCACCCTCGTCGCCGGCGATCTCGCGCAGAGCCGCGGCTTCTACCTGCTGAGGAACGAAAATATCCGCGTGGCGCTGAAGCGCTTCGAAGCGGCGGAAACCGAAACGCTGCCGGTGCTCGACAATCTCGAAGACCTGCGCGTCGTCGGTTATCTCACGGAAGCCTATGCCTTCCGGCGCTACACGCAGGAACTGGAACGCCAGCGCGGCGGCGAACTGGGGCGGGAGGATATGTTTCCTCTGGGACCGACCAAGGGATGAGCCCTAGGCCATCAACCCGTCGATGAAATGATTGACCACCGCAATGGTCTCGCGGATGCGGGCGATCATGGACGAGCGCGATGAAGCGTCATCCAGTCGCTCGGCCTCCTCGGCCACGTCTCCGAGCGTCCACGCGCCGAGCCCGCGCGCGGAGCCCTTGAGGCTATGCGCGGCGTCGCGCCATTCCTTGTCGGTCGCGGCCGTTTCGAGCCGCGCGACATAGATGCCGGCCTGTGCGCGGAAAAGGCCGAGAAGCTCGGCTTCGAGGCTCCGGTCGCCCAGCGTGTATTTTGAAAGGTGCACGAGATCGAGAGGACGCCCGCTCTGGCCGCCGCCGAATGCGTCGGCGTTTTCGGCGGTTGCGGCGTTCGAGAATGTCATGGCGTCTCCCATCCGGGTCTTTCCCCGCGGCTTTCCTGGCAGAATGAGGCTAGGCCGGAGACAGGAAATGAACCCTTAAAGCGCCATACGGCTCACACGGGGGCCCATTTCGGCAGCCTCGCAGTTGACGCCGGGCCCGCCATCCGACACGCTGAAAAAGCGAGCGGATGCGGGGTAAGCTCATGAAAAATCTGGATTTGGCACAAAAAACGCTCGGCAAGGACACAGCCGACGCGTCCGAGCCGCCGGTCAAGGCGGCAAACGAGGACTCGCCGACAGGCGGCGCCCTCTACCGCATGATCGCGCGCCGGCCTTCGAGCCGCATTCCCGCCGTCGCCACCGCTGCAAGCTTCCTCGCGCTGGGCGCAGGCGCGGCCTATGTCTGGGGCTTCTTCGGCCCGCAAGGCATCGACAACATGACGCGGCCGGAAGCCCTTCTGGTCGCCGGCGGCGTGCTGACGCCCCTCATCCTCATCTGGCTCGCCGCCTGGACGGTCTGGCGCGGGCAGGAAATGAAATTGATGGCGGACGCCCTTGCCCGCACCGCCATCCGCCTCACCGATCCCGCCGACCCGGCAAGCGACGAGATCATCTCGATCGCGCAGGCCGTGCGCGGCGAACTCGACCGGCTGAAAGCGGGTCTGGCGGACGCGCTTGCCGAAACGAGCCGGCTGAAGGCGCTGGTGAGCGAGGAGATCGGCGAGATCGACCGCGGCACGGAGCGGGCCGAAACGCGCACCCTGCACATGGAAGAATTGCTGAAGGAACATCGCGACAGCCTGATCGAAATCGGCCGCAGGCTCGGCACCGAGAACGACACGATTTCGCGCGGGCTTCGCCAGCAGGTCGATGCGGTGCGCGGCCTCATCGGCGAGGCGGAAGAAACATTGCAGACGGCGGGCGCGCGCATCGTCGCGGAAACGGAAACGCTGGCCCGCGTCAGCGAAGCGGCCCGCGCGAGCGCCGACGCCACCGCATCGACCTTCGACCGCCAGGCCTCGCGGCTCGAAGTCGTGGCGGCGGGCGCGCTCGGCAAGGCCGACCAGTTGACGACGCGCTACGAGACGCAGCGCCAGATCATCGCCGACGCGGCGAACCGGCTGGACGAGGAACGCCGCCGGCTCGAAGCCGTCTTCGAAGGCAACCGCGACCAGCTGGCCGCCGCAACGACGGTGATGGGAGAGCGCACGGCGGAGATTTCCCGCGCGGCGTCCGAACTTGCGACGAGCCTCAATGCGACCTTCGACAGCGCCGCAAAACGCGCGGCAACCGTTCGCGCCGAAATTTCCGGTGAAGTCTCGCGCGCCGTTTCGGAAGTAGACGAGGCCTCGGGCGCGATCAGCCGCTCGGCAGGCGCCGCGACGCGCGCCATCGGCGCGACCGTCGACGAGCTGCGCGCCGCCACCGCCGCCTTGAGCGAAGACGTGACCCGCACGGCAACCGAAACCATCGCGGCGACCGCCGAGGAACTTCGCAGCGCGACGACGAATATGATCGCCGAAGTGACCCGCGCCTCCTCCACCCTCACCTCGGACCTAGCGCTGCGCGCAGCCGAAATGCGCCACCTCGTCGGCGACGCGATTTCGGAAAGCGACATTGCGGGCGAGCGCTTCAACGCCGCGATGATCCGCCTCGGCGGCGCGGCGCGCGACGCCGGACGCGCCATGGAAGATGCCGCAAACGAGCTCGAAACACGCATCGCGCGCATGCCGAACGACGCGGCCCATAGCGCCGCCTCGCTCAACCATGTCCTGCAGGAACAGGTAGCGGCGCTTGCGGCCATTGCCGACATCGTGGTGCGCCATGCCCGCGTGCTCGACCGCGCAGCGCCCTCGCCCGCCGCCAATCTCGCGCCCAATCCGGCCCCGCCGCCGAAACCCGCCGACGCGCCGCGCGCCGAACCCGCAAGGCGCTGGGGCATTTCCGATCTCCTCGCCGCCGCCGGACGCAACCACGCCGAGCCGCCGCTTGTCCCGCCGCGCGAAAGCGCCGAGGCGGCGGCCGATAGCGAGTTTCATCGCTCATCCTTGCAGGTGATCGAGACCTTGCAGGCGCTCGCCATCGACCTCGACCGGGCGCTTGAACAAAGCCCGCCGCCGGATCTCTGGCAGCGCTATCAGGCTGGCGAGCGCAATGTCTTCGCCCGGCGGCTCTACAGCATCGCCGGACGCCAGCTTTACGATCGCATCGCCGTCAACTATCGCAACGAGCCTGAGTTCCGCGAGCATGTGGACCGGTTCGTCGATCTGTTCGAGCGCCTGCTCGCCTCCGCCGCCTCGCGCGACCGCGACAATATTCTCGTGGAAACCTACCTCAGCTCGGATACCGGCAAGGTCTATCTGATGCTTGCCCAGGCGAGCGGAAAGCTCTCCTAGGAAGAAGGAGACGCGGACTTCGTCGTCTGCTGGATGGTCCAGAGCGAAATGTCGCCAAGCACCTTGTGGAGACCGGCGTCATAGGCCGCAACGACGGAGGCAATGCCGCTGCCGGTCACCGGCACGACGACGCTGAAGTCCCTGGCCGCCGTGACAGTCCGGTCGTTGATCCTGACGAGCCGCATGAAGAGATCGACGTGCACCGACGTGCCGCCTCCCTTGTCGTCCGTCCCCGCCACCGCCGCAAATTGCCTGATGTCGCCCATCAGCATGTAGTCGCTGTTGAGATCGGCGCCGTGCGAGAACACGGAGGCAAAGCGGCCCGAATTCTCCAGCGTCTGCGAGAGAAGCGTCTGGATCATATTGGGCGCGGTGTCGCTCCACCTCGCTTCGGCGTAATACTTGATCTCGTTCGCGTTTTCCTGAAAGACGATGCGCGTCGTGTCGATGGCGGCAGGCGCGGCGAATTCGCTGATCTGCAACTGGACTGCCGTACGTCCGTCCGCAACCGCGGACTGGGGCGTCGTGAGCGTGAACAGGCGCGGCGCCGGCCCGCTGCCTGCATTGGCAAGGGCGCAGGCGCCGAGTGGCGCGGCAAGCAGCAGGGCAAGGCCCAGGCGGGCAATACGTTTCTTCATTTGGCCGTCACCTCGGGAACGTTGTTGCCGGTGATGAAACGCGCCGGATCGTCCTGCGCGCGGGATACGACGCGGTCGAGCGTGCCGACAAGCGAACGCATCTCTCTCACAAGCTGGGGAAGCTGCGAGAGCCCGTTATGGCTGAGACGGTCGATGGCCGGTCCGTTGACTTTGATGAGGCGGTCGAGATCCTCGGCCACCTGCCGATAGGATTGCGACGTCTGCCGCGCATCGACGATGAGGCTCTTGGCGTCGCCCTGCACCAGCGCGTCGGCATTGCGGCTGAGACTGTTCAGATGCTTCGACGCTTCGGCCAGATCCTTGATCGCACTCTGCATGTCGCCGGAACTGTTCGCCAGTGCGCCGGAAATCTTGTTGAGATTGGTCAGCATCTCGTTGATGGCTTTCTGGTTGTCGGCGACGACCCCATTGAGCTTCTTGATGAGATCCTGTGCGTTTCGCAAAGTCTCCGGCGCGGCGTTGGCAAGCTCCTGCAAGGTCGAGGGCGCGCCTGGAATCTGTGCGTAGGTCTCGCCCTCTTTGGGCGTCAGCAAGGCCGAGCCGTAGCTGCCGCCCGTCAACTCGATCACCGCGACGCCGGTGATGCCTGAAAGTTCAAGCTGCGCCACCGAGTCCACCTTGACCGGCGTCACCGCATCGACCTGGATCAGAACGACGACCTTGTTCGGATCGTGCTCGTCGAGATGAAGGTCGATGACGCGGCCGACCGGCAACCCGTTGAACTGCACGCCGCCCGATTTGCTGAGGCCCGAAACCGAGCCCTGAAAGACGATCTCGTAATAACTGTACTGCCGATTGAGCTGCACCCGGCCCGCCCAGAGCGAAAAGGCGAAAATCGCGAATATCACAGCGACCGTGAAGGCGCCGATCAGCACATTGTTGGACTTGATTTCCATGGCCTGGCCTATCTGGCTGCGAATGCGGCCCGCGCCCGAGGTCCGTGAAAATACTCCCGGATCCAGGGATACGAACTGCGGAGCATATCGTCGATCGTCCCGACAAGGATAACACGCCGTTCCGCCAGCACCGCTATGCGGTCGCAGGTGGCGCGCAATGTGTCGAGATCATGCGTCACCATGAAGACGGTGAGACCGAGCGTTTTCTTGAGGTCGGTTATGAGCTCGTCGAAGGCCGTCGCGCCGATGGGATCGAGACCGGCCGTCGGCTCGTCGAGAAAAAGGATTTCCGGGTCGAGCGCCAGCGCGCGCGCAAGCCCCGCCCGCTTGGTCATGCCGCCCGACAGTTCCGAGGGATATAGCACGGCGGCGCTGCCCCTGAGCCCCACCATCTCGATCTTGACGGCGGCAAGCTCGTCCATGAGCACGGGGTTCATGTTCAGATGTTCGCGGAACGGCACCTGGATGTTCTGCGCCACCGTCAGGCCGGAGAAAAGTGCGCCGTCCTGAAAGAGCACGCCCCAGCGCCGCTCCTGAAGCCGCCTCTCATCGTCGGGCATTGTCGTAAGGTCGAGCCCGAAAACGCTGATATTGCCCGCATCGGGCTTCTTGAGGCCGAGGATGGTGTGGAGCAAGACCGACTTCCCCGTGCCCGAGCCCCCGACAATGCCGATGATCTCGCCGCGCCTGACTTCGAGGTTGAGATTCTCATGGACAACGTTGTCGCCGAAGCGCGTGGTCAGCCCCTTGACTTCGATGATCGCTTCGCCGCTCGCCATGCTCAGATTCCGACCGCGGTGAAAAACATTGCAAAAAGTGCATCGAGGACGATGACGAGAAAGATCGAACGCACGACCGAGCGGGTCGTCTGCGAACCGACGGATTCGGCGCTGCCCGTGACTTCAAGACCGGACTGGCAGCCGATCAGTCCGATCACCAGCGCCATGAAAGGCGCCTTGAGAATGCCGACGCCGAAGGTCCAGAAGACGATGGCGCTGTTGGCGCGCTCGATATAGACGCCGGGCGACATATGAAGCTGCGTCACCGCCACCACGCCGCCGCCGATGAGGCCCATGATGTCGCCGATGAAGGTGAGCAATGGCAACATGATCATCAAGGCCAGCACGCGCGGCACAACCAGCATATCCATCGGATCGAGGCCGAGCGTCCGCATGGCGTCGATTTCCTCGCGCATCTTCATCGCGCCGATTTCGGCGGTGAAGGCGCTGCCCGAGCGGCCGGCGACGATGATCGCAGTCAGCAATATGCCGACCTCGCGCAGAAAGATGATGGCGACGAGGTTGACCGTGAAGACGTCGGCGCCGAAGCGCGCAAGCTGGGACGCGCCCTGCTGCGCAACGACCGCGCCGATGAGAAAGGTCAGTAGGCAGACGAGCGGCAGCGCGTCGAAGCCCGCCCGCTCCATATGCGAAATGAGGGACACCACCCTGAGGCGGCTTGGATGCCGGATCGTCCGGCCGAGCGCCGCAACCACTGTGCCGAAGAAACCGAGCCCGTCACGCGCGCCGTCGGCGAGCACAAGAACCGCCGCGCCGATGCGTGCGAGGATCTGGACGACCAGCGGCTCGTCCGGAATTCTGACCGGATCGGCATAGGCGCCCTCGCCCACCTTGTCGAAAAGGGTTTGCTGCGCTTCATTGGCCTTGTCGAAACGCGCCTTGATGCCGCGCGCCATGAGCTGGGCGGCGGTGCGCTCCAGCACCCATGTGCCGGCCGTGTCGAATCGGCCGACGCCGCTCATGTCGAAAACGATCTCGTCGGCGTCGTGTGACGCCTCGGCAAAGGCCCTCAGTTCGTCGTCCACGGAAAGAACGGGCGCAACCACCCAATCGCCCGAAAGCATGACGCGGAGCTCCCGGCCACGGACTTCGGTCCGGTAGGAGGCCTTTGGCGCCTCCAGATCGGGCGCAATCGCTGTTTTTGCCAAACCGACCTCCGAATTCCAGGCCCGTGGCGCGCCAGTTTGACGCAATCGAATGATACCGACACGAGACTAGTCTATCCTTGCGTCGGGGAACGGACCGGGCAGTTAGACCGACCTTGCCCGAGCGCTTAAAAAGTGAAGGAGACTAACATGAAGGCAGTCCTGAAAACATTGGCCGTAACCTCGCTCCTCGTACTCACGTCGAGCCTTGCCATGGCCGCGGACTGGGAAGGCGGCGACGCCGCCAAGGGCCAGAAGATCTTCAATAAGTGCAAGGCATGTCACACGCTCGACCCGGCCGGCACCAACGGCATCGGCCCGGACCTCTATGGCGTCCTCGGCCGCACGGCGGGCACCAAGGCCGACTACACCTATTCCGCAGCCATGAAGGCAAAGGGCGCAGGCGGCCTGGTCTGGAACGAAGAAGCCCTGTTCCAGTATCTCGAAAAGCCCCAGGCCTATGTGCCGGGTACGAACATGTCGTTCCCCGGCCTGAAGAAGCCGGAAGACCGCAAGGACCTGATTGCCTATCTGGAAACCGCGTCCAAGAAGTAAGACCGGTGACGGCCTAGCCGTCTCCCCCTTCCGCCTAGCCCTCGCCCCTCCGGGGTGAGGGCTGGCCAAGGGGCCGCCAGAGCCAGCCGGCAAAAGCCACTGCAACGAGCGCGCCCACGACCTCCCCGATCATGAAGCCCGGAACATCGGCAAGCCTTATCCCCGAAAAGCTGTCGGTGAAGGCGCGGGCAAGCGCGACGGCGGGATTTGCGAAGGATGTCGACGATGTGAACCAGTAGCCGGCGACGATGGTCAACGCCACCATGGGCGCGACGGCCTTCGGCGCATTTGCAAGCGCGCCGAGAATGCCTGCAACCAGCATGAACGTGGCAACCGCCTCGCCCATCCATTGCCCGATGCCGGCGCGGACATGCATCGAATGCTCGATGAGCGGCAGACCGAACATGGCATGCGCAAGCATTGTGCCGAGAAGCGCCGCCGAAAACTGCACCAGCACATAAAGCGTGGCGAGCACGGGCTTAATCTCGCCGCGAAGCGCAAAGACGAGCGTGACCGCCGGATTGAAATGCGCGCCCGAAACCGGACCGAAAATCACGATCAGCACATAGAGCATGGCGCCCGTCGCCAGCGTATTGCCGATGAGCGCGACCGCGAGGTTTCCCCCCGCAAGTCCCTCGGCCATGACGCCCGAGCCGACCACGGTGGCGACGAGAATGCAGGTGCCCACCGCTTCAGCCGCAAGACGGCGCAGGGCGTCAACCGGCATGGGTAGTTTCGTTGCGGCCGATTTCGTCGAGCTTCCGCTTCAGCGCCATGCTGTCGAGATTGCGGAGCGGGAGGCTCGCAAACAGGTCGATGCGGCGGCGTATCTGCATGAAGACGTCCAGAAATTTGCGTCGTGTCGCCTCTTCGTCTCCGACGAAGGCGGCAGGATCTTCGAACGGCCAATGTGCGCTGGTCGGATGGCCCGGCCAGATGGGACATACCTCTCCCGCCGCATTGTCGCAGACGGTGAAGATGAAATCCATGCGCGGCGCACCTGCCGGCGCAAACTCATCCCAGGATTTCGAATGCAGTCCTTCGACGGAAAGATCGACCGACTTCAGCAGTGCGATGGCGTGAGAGTTGACCTGTCCCGCCGGATGGCTGCCCGCGCTGTAGGCATGGAAGCGGTCGCCCAGGCGTGCGTTCATATAGGCTTCCGCCAGAACGCTGCGCGCCGAATTGCCGGTGCATAGAAACAACACGTTATAGGGTGCGCGCTCTTCGCTCACGATTCAGCAGCCGCCGCAACAGCCCGACGTGGCGGCAATCGGCTTAGCGGTTTCGACCTTCGGCTCATCGCAGCCGCAGGCCGAAGCGTCGCCGCCCATATCGAGCTTCTGCAATTCGGGGCCGGTGCCGAACTCGTCCATCTGGTGGAACGTGTAGAAGGCCTCCCAGCGAACGCCGTCGGGATCGGCGGTCCAGCTCTTTTCGGATTTGGCATAACAGCAGGTGGTGACGCCCTCCGGCAGATAGGGCGCTTCGGCCTGTTTCATGCGCTCGAAAACCGGCGCAAGCTCTTCCTGGCTTTCGACCTGAATGCCGGCATGCGAGAAACCACGTTCGCCGGACTGGCTTTCAACGACGAAATTGACGCGCGGATCGTCGAGCATCCACTTCGCATAGCCCGGACGGCGAACGGTCGGGGCAACGCCGAAAAGCGTCGAATAGAATGCGACGGATTTTTCGAGATCGGCGGTGCCGAAACTCACATGCAGCCTCTTCATCACGCGCACTCCTTCTTGCGTTGACGTGTGCCGACGGTGCCGCAGACGCCGCCGCAGCAATCTTCCAGCAGAAATTCAGTGAGGCCGCGCATCGCCGAAAGGTCGGCCTTGTAAATGATCGAGCGGCCGTCGCGCCGCGAAGTGACGAGCCCCGCATGCGACATTTCCTTCAGGTGGAAGGAAAGCGTGGCGGGTGGCACATCCAGCGCGGCACCGATATCGCCCGCCGCAAGCCCGCCCTCGCCTTCCTTCGGCGAGTGGGCGCGGACGAGCGCGCGAAAGATAGACAGGCGCGTTTCCTGCGCGAGCGCGGAGAGAGCCTCTATGGCGGATTTCATTTCCATATTTTCATACTTATAGAATTATAAATATGAGTCAAGCCGGGAACCGCGCGCCGTCTTCCGCCGACTGTGCCGACAGACCCTGCTCCCGGGAAAGGCCGGCGCATTAATACTTTCCCGATTCCGCTGGAATGAAAGCTGCAACCACGAGTTTGGGCAGCACTGTCTTTGTCTCGCAACGGGACAATGGCATGGCAAGTGTTCACTATAGGGGCAACTGGAGCGCCGTATCGGGCCTCCCGGTGCAAGAAGAAGATGAATTCGACACCTGTGTTCCGCAGACTTTCGGCGATCCTGCCCGGACTGGTTCTGGTCATCGGGCTGATCTTGTCGATTTACAACGTCGAAGGCCTGGGAACGGTTCTGCAAAATCAGGTTTTCGATACCTATCAGCGCATCGAGCCCCGTAGGGCCGGACCTGCGGGTCCGCATGCCGTCTATGTCGATATCGGCGCCGCCAGCGCCGAGCGCGAGGGCGCCTGGCCCTGGCCGCGCAAGCGCCTTGCCTCGCTTGTCGAAGCCGTGCGGAACGCAGGCGCATCCGCCATCGTTTTCGACATGCCGCTCGACGAGCCAGACCCGACTTCGACCGCCGAACTCCTGAAACTCTGGGAGCCGCTCGGCACGGAAGCCGCCACGGCCGGCCTTTCCGCCGGCCTCGCCAACATGCCCGACTATGACCGCACCTTCGCGGCGCTGCTTGCCGCCGCGCCGTCCGTCGTTTCCTTCGTCCCCGGCAAGGCCGCGCTCGGCGAGATGCGCGCGCCCGCGAACACACAAGCGGTGCTGGCGCAAGGCAGCGATGCGCGCCACTACGCCGGGGAATTCACCGCCTGGCGGACAAGTCTTTCGAGTTTTGAAATGGCGGCCCGGGGCGAAGGCTCCACCCTGCCCGACTGGACGCCGGGCGCAACCGTGCGCGCGCTGCCCATGGTCGTCAATCTGGGCGGCACGCTCTACCCCTCGAACGCGCTCGAAGCGCTCCGCCTGACCAATGGCGGCACAGGCTACCGCGTCAGCGTCGCCGAACCGGCCAACGGCTTCGCGCTCGGCATGGAGCCCGGCATCGGCAGCGTTTCGATCGACGGCACCGACATGGCTGCCCTGACGGCCCCCAATGGAGGCCTCAGGCTCTATTTCGGCGCGCCCGATACGCGCCTTTCCGTCTCCGCCGCAACGCTGATGGAGACGCCTGCCGACGCGCCCTCGCTCAAGGATCGCATCGCCGTCATCGGCGTCTCGGCCAATGGCACCGAACGCTTTTACGACACGCCCGCCGGCGTGCGGATGCCCTCCGGCGCCATCGTCGCCAACGCCATCAACCAGATCGTCGACGGCGCTTTCCTGACGCGGCCGGGCTGGGCCTCGTCGGCGGAGCAGCTATTCATTTTCCTCGGCGGCATCCTCGTCATTCTTGCCGTCGGCCGGTTCCGCTTCCGTTACAGCTTCATCCTGACGCTCGTTCTCGTCGGCGGCGCGGCCTATGGCTCGTGGTGGGCTTTTGTGACGCATCGCTGGCTGATCGATCCGGCGCTCGGCAGCGTGACGCTCATCGTTGCAAGCTTCACCTGCGCGCTGATGCGTCGCCTGCATGCCGAAGAGCAGACGCGCTTCATCGACGGGCAGTTCGCGCGCCGCCTCTCTTCCTCGGGGCTCGCCAAAATGCATGCGCGTCCGAAGCTCATTCAGGCCGAGGGCCAGCTGAAGCCCGTGACCTCCGTCGTCGTCGGACTGCGCGGCTTCAACATCATCGCCGACCGCTATCTCGAAGACCCGAAAGCCTATGCCGACATCCTGAACCGCTTCTTCAATCCGATGACGAAGATCGTGCAGGACCGCAACGGCATGGTCGACCGCACGGTTGGCGACACGCTTTATGCGATCTGGAACGCGCCCTTCGACGTCAGCGATCACGCTTCCAAGGGATGCGACGCCGCGCTGCGCATGGTCGAGAACCTCGAAGCATTGAACGAGTTCCTCGAGGAAGACGCCCGCCGCCAGCACTTGAGTCACGTGCCGCTGAGCCTTTCGATCGGTCTCGACAGCGGCATGGCGATCACCGGCAACATGGGCGCCGAAGCGCGCTTCGATTACGGCGTGCTCGGCGAGCCCGTCAGCTTCGGCGCCTACCTCCAGCGCAATGCGCGGAATTACGGCCCGGCCATCATCGTCGGCGAAGGCACGCAACGTCTGGTCGGCGACCGCTATGCGCTGCTCGAAATCGACCTGATTTCGACGCCGCGCCACCCGGAAGGCCGCCGCATCTATGCGCTGCTCGGCGACCCCATCATGCGCGCCAATCCGAAGTTCCGCGCGCTCCAGGAAGCCCATGCCCTGGTCTTCTCCGCCTATCGCAAGCAGCGCTGGGCCGATGCGCGCGCCGCCATCGCCGAATGCCGCAAGCTCAACGGCGCGATCCCGACGCTCTACGATTTCTACGAGAGCCGCATCGCGCAATATGAGGCGAACCCGCCCGGCGAACACTGGAACGGCTCCTGGTTCGCGGGCCGGATCTGAGGGGGCGACGCCCGCGCTGGCGCATGGCGCGAGGGATCGACTTCGGCTATTCAGGTTGGCGAGACGAAGCCCGCCAGAATCGCTGAGACAAAGATGCCCGAGATTTCCGTCGAAACCGAAAAATGGCCGATCGCCGGCGCCTTCACCATTTCGCGTGGGAGCAAGACCGAAGCCGAGGTCGTGGTCGCAACCTTGCGCGAAAACGGCCACACCGGGCGCGGCGAATGCGTGCCCTATGGCCGTTATGGCGAGACGGTGAAGGACGTGATGGCGCAGCTCCGCGCCTTCGGCAAGCAGGTCGCTAGCGGCATGACGCGAGAGGAGCTGCAACGCGCCATGCCGCGCGGCGCAGCGCGCAACGCGCTCGACTGCGCGCTCTGGGACCTTGAAGCGAAACAGGCCGGCACGCCCGTCTGGAAACTCGCCGGCCTCGCCGAACCGATGCCGCTCGTCACCGCCTATACGTTGAGCCTCGGCGAGCCCACCGCCATGCGCGAGGCAGCGGCCAAGGCGTCCGCCCGCCCGCTCCTCAAGCTGAAGCTCGGCGGTACGGGCGACGACATTGCCCGCGTCGCCGCCGTGCGCGAGGGCGCGCCGAAGGCGACGCTGATCGTCGATGCGAATGAAGGCTGGAAGGCGGCGGACGTCGTGCCGCTCGCAACCGAACTTGCGAAACTCGGCGTGGCGCTGATCGAACAGCCCCTACCCGCCAAGGAGGACGAGGCGCTGCGCGGCCTCGTCTCGCCCGTGCCTTTCTGCGCCGACGAAAGCGCACATGGCGTTGAAGGCATGACGCGGCTCGCAGGCCTCTATCAATATGTGAATGTGAAGCTCGACAAGACGGGCGGCCTCACCGAGGCCCTTTCGGTGATCCGCTGCGCGAAGCGGCGGAACCTGAAGGTGATGGTCGGCTGCATGGTGGCAACCTCACTCGCCATGGCGCCAGCGGCTCTCATCGCGCAAGGCGCGGAGTTCGTCGAACTCGACGGCCCGCTCCTGCTGGCGAAAGACCGCGAGCACGCCATCCGCTACGACGGCAGCACCATGATGCCGCCGCCGCGCGAATTGTGGGGCTGAGGAAAGACCCTCACCCAACCCTCTCCCGGAGGGAGAGGGCTAGAAAGTGCAGCCGATCCTAAAACCCCTCTCCCTCTGGGAGAGGGAGGGGCCCGCGCTGCAAGCGCGGGAGGATGAGGGCCTTCAGGCGATATTGAGCACGATCTTGCCGAAATGCGACGCGCCTTCCATCAGGCGCAGCGCCTCGGGAAACTGCTCCAGCGGGAAGCGCTTGTCGATCACGGGATGAATGTCGTTCTGCTCGATGGCGCGGAACATGTCTTCGACATGGGCGCGGCTGCCCACCGTGACGCCACTGATCTTGACGTTCTGTGAGAAGATCGCCGCGACATTGACGTCCTTCGACATGCCGGAGAGAAGCCCGATGACAGCGACATGGCCGCCGAGGCGCACCGCCATGATGGAACGCGGGAAGGTATCCGCGCCGCCGACTTCGATCACGTGATCGACGCCGCGGCCGCCGGTGAGCTTGCGCGCTTCCTTTTCCCAGTCGGGCGTCTTCTTGTAGTTGATGAACTCGTCGGCGCCGAGCTTCTTCGCGCGCTCGAGCTTTTCATCCGAGGAAGACGTGACGATGACGCGCGCGCCTGCCATCTTGGCGAATTGCAGCGCGAAGATGGAAACGCCGCCCGTGCCCTGCACCAGCACCGTGTCGCCCGCCTTCAGACAACCTTCGACGAAGAGCCCGCGCCATGCCGTGAGCGCGGCGCAAGGTAGCGTGGCGATCTCCTCATGGCTCAGGTTTTTCGGCGCAATGGTGACGCCTTCGGCGCTGACCTTGAGATAGTCCGATGCGCAGCCGTCATAGGGCCCGCCCAGTGCAGCCAGCAGCTCAGGCCGCGGCGCGCCGGAAATCCAGTGCGGAAAGAAGCTCGGCGCCACCTTGTCGCCGACCTTGACGCGCGTGACGCCCGCGCCGACTTCCACGATCTCGCCCGACCCGTCGGAGAGCGGCACCATGGGGAGCTTGCCCCCCATATATTTGACCGTCGCCAGATCGCGATAGTTGAGCGAAGCGGCCTTGAGACGGACGACGACCTCGCCGGGCCCGGCCTTGGGCACGTCACGCTCCACCAGCTTCAGATTTTCGATGCCGACCGCACCCTGCAACTCGAAAGTCCGCATGGGATTTCCTCCAGATATTGAGTTTCGTTGCAGCAATAACTGGGCGCGGACGAAGATTTGTCAACGCGAGCGAAACTGACGTCGCGGAAAGGCGGACAAGCTCACCGCGGCCGATCGCCCTTGATCTGCGTGCGATGCATGACCCGGCGTTCCGCGCCGCTGAAACTGTCGCGGCGGTGGATGGCGGCGCGGTTATCCCAGATCAGAAGATCGCCGACGCGCCATTGATGCGTCCAGACGAATTCGGGCTTCGTGCAGTGAGCCCAGAGCGCGTCGAGCAGCCGCTCGCTCTCTTCGAGCTCGAGGCCCGGTATATAGGCGTTAAGACGGCGGCCAAGATATAGCGCCTTGCCGCCGGTCACGGGATGGGTGCGGATCATCGGATGCTTCGCCCCCGGCGCGAGACGCACGTCTGTGACGGCGCCCGCGCCTGCCCGCAACTCGCCGACGCTCGTCGTCGATGCATCGTGATTGCAGACACGGCCTTCGATCGCGCGGCGAAGATCGGCCGGCAGCGTTTCAAGCGCCTTGTACATATTGGCGAAACTCGTATCCCCGCCCGCCTTCGGAATTTCGAGCGAATGCAGAACGCTCGCCATGGGCGGCTCGTCGACATAGGACATGTCGGTATGCCACTCGGCTTCCTTGTCGCCGAGCGCGCCGATGGGCTTTCCGTTTTCGACGACGTTGGAGATGATCCAGATTTCGGGCCGCGATTTTTCCTGCGCGCCGGCCATGTCGGTGGCGCTCGCAGGCGCTATGTCGAGCGCGCCGAAGCGCTGCGAGAAACGGATGAGATCGTCGTCGGAAAGCGACTGGCCGCGAAAGAGCAGCACGAGATGATCGGACCAGGCTTCGCGTATGGCGTCGAATGTATCGTCGCCAATGGGCGCCGCGAGGTTGATCCCCCGGATTTCAGCACCCAGGGCGCGGCCTGACGGTAGAATCTCGATCGCCATGATCCTCGTCTCCAGTTTCCTCGATCAGCGGCCCGCCGTTCCAGCGCGCCGCGATGACGAGCGTCCCGAACAACGCGACGACGCCCACCACCGCACCCAGAAGATAAGCCCTCGGGCCATAGGCTTCATAGAGCCAACCGGCGATGAGCGTCATAATGCCCATCATGGCCCCTGCCGCGAAAGAGGCATAAAGGCTCTGCGCCGTGGCCGCGAGCGCGCGCGGCGTCGCCCGCGTCAGGAAATGGATGGTGCCGAGATGGGCGGCGCAATAGCTCGCCGCATGAAGCGTCTGCAACGGGAACAGCAACCAGAGCGGCGGGCTCAAGGCCATCGCGGCCCAGCGCAGCGTGGCGAGCGATGCGCCGATGGTCATCATCCTGACCGCACCCACCCGCGCCACCACCCGGCCCGAAAAGGCAAAGAGGATGATTTCGGCCATGATGCCGGTCCCCCAGAGCGCGCCGATGACGGCGTCGCTATAGCCGAGCTTCTGCCAGTTGAGCGTGCCGAAGGCGTAATAGACGGCATGCGTCGACTGGATGAGGCTCGCCGTCAGCAGGCCGACGATGAAGAGCGGCTGGCGGGCAACGGCGAGCGCCGCCTTGAGCTGCCCGCCGCGAGCGACGCCCTTTTTCGGATTGGGCACTTCATGCGCCAGGAGATAGGCGCCGCCGAGATTGATGGCTATGGCGCCGATGAGGCAGAAGACGATGACCGTCGGCGGCTGCCATTCCAGAATCCAGCCCGTGCCGAGACTCGCGGCAATGAAAGTGATCGAGCACCAGAGGCGGACACGGCCATAGTCGATCCCCTGCTCATGCGCGGCCTTCATGGCCATGGTCTCGATGAGCGGCGTGATCGACGGCCAGAAGGACATCAGCAGCAGCGTGACGAGCATGATCGACCAGAAGCCGGTCGTCACCAGATAGAGCGCAACGGCGATGAGCGATCCCCAGGCGAGCGCCACGACGACACGCCGCCGGTCGTCGATCCGGTCGGCGATGAAGGCGAAGACCGGCCCCGCCGCGATGCGCAGGAACATGGTCGCGGCGATGATGAAGGAAATATCCTGCGGCCCCAGCCCCTTGGTCTTCAGCCAGACCGGAAAGAACGGCAGCTGAACGCCCGAAAAGAGACAGAGCGAAGCGTAGAAGAGCGACAGGCGAAGGGCGAGCGACATGGGCGGGCTCTGGTCAGGGCCGCTCACTCATAGCCGATGGCAGACCGGAGTCAATTGACCTCGCGCGGGTATGGCGGGGTCAATCCCGCTCGAGGCGCTGGGCCAGTTCGATGAACGGGGTGCCGCTGCGCCTCAGCTCGTCGAGATGCGCAGCCGAAAGGTCCCGCAGGATGGCCTCGGCGCGCGGCGTCAGCGTGACGATGACCCGCCGCCGGTCCTCCGCCGCCCCCGCCTTGCTGACGAGCTTCGCCGCCACGAGCCGATTCACCAGCTCGACCGCGCTGTTGTGCCGGATCAGGAGATGCTCGGCCAATTCGCCGACCGTAACCTGCGCACCCGACACATGGCCCTTGATGGCGAGCAGAGCCTGATGCTGCTGCGGCGTCAGACCGACGGCGCGGGCCGCCTCCTCGCTGAAGACGAGAAACTGGCGGAGCGCGTGCCGGAACGCCGCCAGCGCCCGGTAGTCCCCCTCGCCGATGGATTTCGTCTTCTTCCGCCGCGCTGCCTTCATTTTGCCCTCCCCGACCTCCACACTTGATATATATCGTTCTACGATGTAAATGCAGCCGGCCTTCACCCTTATTGAACGGTCCCCCGCATGCGTCAAGCGCCGCCCCGCAAACCTGGACACCCGCTCAAGCTGGCGAAACTCGGCGACTTCACGGCCGATGCCCGCATGCTTGTTCTGGCCCTTATGGCGCTTGTCGTCGGCAGCGGCGGCGCAGCGGCCGCATGGCTGCTCATCAAGCTGATCGCCCTTGTAACGAACCTCGTCTGGTTCGGACATATCAGCACCGCAACCGCATATCTCGCAAATGCCAAACCGTCGCTCTGGATGGTGGCGGCGCCCGCGCTCGGCGGCCTGGCCATCGGACTGATGGCGCGCTTCGGTTCGGAAAAAATTCGTGGCCATGGCATCCCCGAGGCGATCGAGGCGATCCTGATCGGCGGCAGCCGCATGCAGCCGAAAGTCGCCCTGCTGAAGCCGCTGTCGTCGGCCATATCGATCGGCACCGGCGGCCCCTTCGGCGCCGAAGGACCGATCATCATGACGGGCGGCGCCTTCGGCTCGCTCTTTTCGCAATTCTTCCATCTCTCCGCGGCGGAACGAAAGACCCTCCTGGTCGCCGGCGCGTCGGCCGGCATGACGGCGATCTTCGCAACGCCGGTCGCAGCGGTGCTGCTCGCCGGAGAGTTGCTCCTCTTCGAGTGGAAGCCGCGCAGCCTCATTCCGGTGATCGTCGCCTCGGTCGTCTCTGCCGGATGGCGGCCGCTTCTTTTTGCGAACGGCCCGCTCTTTCCCTTTGCCGGCAATCCAGACCTTCCCTGGTGGGGGCTCTTTGCCTGCGCCGGCATCGGCGTCGTCGCCGGCCTGCAGTCGGGCCTGATGACCATGCTTCTCTATGGCGCCGAAGACCTCTTCGACCGCCTGCCGGTCCACTGGATGTGGTGGCCGGCCATTGGCGGGCTCGGCGTCGGGCTCGGCGGGCTCGCCGACCCACAGGCGCTCGGCGTCGGCTACGACATCATCGGCAATCTGCTTTCGGATCATATGGTCGCGCGCGAGGCGCTGCTCATCCTCCTCGTCAAATCCGCGATCTGGCTCATCGCTCTTTCTTCGGGCACGTCCGGCGGCATCCTCGCGCCGCTGCTCATCATCGGTGGCACGCTCGGTTGGCTCGAAGGTCAGTTCCTTCCCGGCGGCACGTCATTCTGGGCCCTGCTCGGCATGGCCGCCGTCATGGCCGGAACCATGCGCTCGCCGCTGACCAGCATCGTCTTCGCCATCGAACTGACGGGAAATGTCCATGTGCTGCTGCCCCTGCTCGCAGCCACCGGAACCGCCTATGCGGTGACGGTGCTTCTGCTGAAGCGTTCCATGCTGACGGAAAAGATCGCGCGGCGCGGCCAGCACATCACCCGCGAATACAGCGTCGATCCCTTCGAACTGCTGCGCGTCGGCGAAGTGATGGTGAAAGCCGTCGACACGCTGCCCGCCGCCATGCCGGTCGATGAAGCCGTCGCCTTCTTCACCTCGGACGAACGCCGCCACAAATCCTATCCGATCCTCGGCGAGGACGGCCGCGTCGTCGGAATGGCGACGCGGGCCGACGTCTTGCGCTGGAGAACCGACACCCGGGGGAAAGAGGCGACACTCTACGACGTCGCGTCCGACGCCTCGCTTGTCGTCGGCTATCCGGAAGAGGTGCTTGGCCGCCTCGCCGACCGGATGGTCGAAACGGATGTGGGCCGCGTCCCCGTCGTCACGCGCGGCGAACACCGACTTGTCGGCCTTGTCGCGCGAAAGGACATTTTACGCATTCGCGCGGCCACCCGCGCCGCCGAAGACGACCGCGAAGCCTTCTTCGGTCAGACGCAACGACGCGCGACGGAAAAACCGGCAAAGGAGGCGGGAGAAACCGCCTAGCCGAAGCTCGGAAGCGTGAACTTGCGACGGTCGGCCGCGGTGACGAGGTAGTCCCACACCTTGCTCTCGAAGGCGTGAACCGATGCACCCGTCATGCCTTCAAGCGCGACCTGAAGCTCGATCAGCAGCGACGCGAGCGCCGCATTCGACCGGTCGAGGGCGGAAATGAGGAGCGAGGCGTCCCGGCCCGTCGAGGCGTCGAGAAGGCGCGTCGCGAGCCCCTTGTCGGCGACGATTTTCGCGGCTTCGGCAAAGAGCGCGCGCATTTCCTCGTTTTCGCGGAAGCGGATTTCGGCGCCTCGCTCGAACTCGTCGGCAATGACCGACAGGGACTGACACATCACAGCCGCATTGCCCATCGAATATTCGGCACTGAGATTGGGCAGAATTTCGGTAAGCAGCGTACCGACAAAACCCCGCAGGACGTTTGGAACTTGCGGCTTCATGCGTGGGCCCCCCTGGAGAGATCGGCTAGGCAATGCGCCAGAATGCGGTTGTGACGGTCGGTCGGTATCCAGCTGGCAAAGGCCAGAATGGGATCGAGGTTCGTGCCGGACTCATATTCCTTCGCGGCGGAAATCCAGATCGCCAGCCCCTTCACCATGTTGAATATCTCCCACCAGAGGAGAGCCTTGCGATCGATCTTGATCCCGCTCGCTTCCTGCCAGATGCGCAGTGCTTCCTCGCGGTCGATCATGCCGCCCGGCCGTTCTTCCGCTTCCTGCGACCAGAGCCTGCTCAAGGCCCAGCCTATATCTTCCAGCGGATCGCCGAGATGGCACATCTCCCAATCCAGGATCGCGGTGATGTCGCCGTTTCCGTTGAACAGAAAATTCCCTGTGCGGTAGTCGCCATGCACCACGGAAATCTTCGCTGCGGGCGGCGGCGGATTTCGCTTCAGCCAGCGAATGCCCGCACGCGCGATGGGCTGAGGAGAAAGCTCGTCTTCGTCGATAACCTTTTCCCATTTCGCAAGCTCGACGCGCCAGCAATCGCCGGGCGCGACCGCTTCGAGAGCGCTCGCAAAGCCGATGGCCTTCGGGTCGGCCCCGGCGATCTTGCCGAGATGCGACCAGAACTGACGGCCGATCCTTTCGGCGTTCCCGCCATAGGGGTCGGCATTGAAGGCCGAGCCGGCGGCGCTGTCGACGATCTGCTCCATCACGAAGAAAGGACGGTCGAGCCATTTCAGATCGGTTTCGAGAAAGAGCGGCTCGGGCACCGGCAAGCCGGTCGGATGAAAGGCGACATAGGCGTTATATTCAATGTCGCGTTCGGTCTCGATGAGGCTCGCCACCGGATCGCGGCGCAGGATCAGCGGGCGCACGACCTTGACGCCGCCCTCTTCCCACGTCGCCTGCAAGCGATAGGTCTCGCGGCTCGCGCCGCCATAGATGCGGCTGAGGCCGGAAACCTCGACATTCGAGACGGCGGGCATCCGATGCTGCAAATAGGCGGCAAAACGCGTGGCTACATCCTCCATGCCCGTCATCCCTTCGCCGGATCGAGAGCGCCCGTGAAGCCCGACGGCGCATGCGGGCCGGCAATGAGCTGTTCGAGAATGCCCGAGCCCTCGCGCGTCGAACCGTCGGGCGACGTCATCTTAGCGGTGACGAAAGCCTGAATATGCAGATGCGGCGGCAGATAGGTCTGGTCTGCGAGCTTGAAGCTCTCTCCGCCGACGACAAGCGGCCCCTTATGCATGCCGTGACCGAATTCGGGATGGCTGTAGCCGAGCCCCATCATCGAGAAGTTCCACTTGGGCGTAAGATCGATGCGCGTGATGCCGCCCTTGCGATGCTCGTAAAAAAGCGACGCGGCGCTCGCATGGCGGGAGCCGGGAACGAACTTCAGTTCGGCATGAGACTTCCACATCTCTTCCGGTTCTTGTTCGCCAAGGCCGCAAATGACGGCGCTGCTGTTCCACGCCTCGCCATGCTCATCCTCATTGACGTGAAAGAGCGTGATGCAATCGTCGAAATTGAGCGGCGCCCAGAGCCAGTAGAACTGGAACTCCATCGGCGGCACCATCGGCTGCGCGTCGGGCGCGCCGAGCGGACGCACACCCCAGGAGCGGTCGCGGGTGCCGACATACTGGTCTCGCTTCACCTCGATCCGCTCGCCCTTGATCTCGACCCAGCCTTCCCACGTTCCATTCTGCGTCATGCGCGTCAGGTCCATGAGCGCGCGCGGACCGTTGCGACGCGTGAAACGCGGCTCCTTCAGCGGCAGCGCGCGGGCGCGGAATGTGGCGTCTGCCTTGATGCCCTGGTCGTTGTCGCCGACCGTGATGCGCAAGACCTTCAGCGGCTCGACAACCTCAATGGCGATCGGTCCAACATGCGTATCCATGCGCTCCATGTTCAGATGCCGCGAGGCATGAATATTGTACTGCATACCCTTGTGAACGATGCAGAAGGACGCATCCATGATGTTCACATGCGGATAGACGCCGAGCGCGGCGGCGAAGAAAACATCGCCCGTCTTCGTGTAGCCGTTGAAGAAATAGCGATCGTAGAAATTGCGGTCGGTGCCCGAAAACGCGATGGGCTCCGGCAATTGATGAATGGGGAAATCGTCCGCTTTCGTGAGCACTAAAGCCTCCCTGCTCCGGCGCATTGGCCGGATTTATTATTCTGATTGAACGTAGAATGAAGCCGGCCGGAGGCCGGGTCAACTCGCTGCGCCGACGCAACGTTACTTATGGCGCCTTGAAGTCAGGCGACCTCGATCATCTCGAAGCCGCTCTTCTCCGTGCCGCAATCGGGACAGACCCAATCGTCCGGCACGTCTTCCCATGCCGTGCCGGGCGCAATGCCCTCGTCGGGAAGACCTTCGGCCTCGTCATAGATGAAGCCGCAGGTCTGGCATTCCCATTTGCGCGTCGCCGCCATCGAACGCCTCCCTGACCGTTGCTAGTTCATCTTGTAGCGGATCGGGATCGACTTCGGGCCGCAGACGAAATTCGACTGCGAGAGCTTCGGCGTGCCCGCAAATTCAACCGACTTCAGACGCGACAGAAGCTCCTCCCAGAAGATGCGCATTTCCATGCGCGCCAGATGCTGGCCGATGCAGACATGCGCACCATAACCGAAGGCGAGCTGCTTGTTGGGCGTGCGGTCGATGCGGAACTCGAAAGGCTTGTCGAAAACCTCTTCGTCGCGATTGCCGGACGGATAGCAGAGCATCATCCAGTCGCCTTTGGCGATCTTCTGCCCGCGCACTTCGGCATCGGCCGTCGCCGAGCGCATGAAATGCTTCACCGGCGTCGCCCAGCGGATCGTCTCTTCCATGAACGAGGGGATGAGCGAGAGATCGCCCTGCAACCGCTTCAACTGATCCTGACGCTCGATGAGCGCCCACAATCCGCTGGCCGTCGTGTTCGACGTCGTGTCGTGCCCTGCCGTCGCCGCGATGATGTAGTAGGACATGGCGGCGAAATGATCGAGCGGCTGGCCGTTGATCTGGCCATTGGCGATGACGGTTGAAAGATCCTCGCGCGGATTGGCGCGGCGATCTTCGGTCATGGCGTTGAAATAGGTGATGAAGTCGCCGATGGTCGCCTGCATGGCGGCAAGACCGTCCTCGAAAGTCGGGTTCTCCTTGCCGGCGCGGTTGAGATCGGGATCGTTGCTGCCGAAAAGCTCCTGCGTCAGCTTCAGCATGCGCGGCTCGTCGGCTTCCGGCACGCCGAGCACTTCCATGATGACGTGCAGCGGGAAATAGAGCGCGACGTCTTTCGCGAAATCGCACTCGCCGCCCATGTCGGCCATGCGGTCGATGAAAACCTTGGCGATGTCGCGGATGCGCGCGTCGAGCTTCTTCAGGTTCTGCGGCAGAAACCAGGCCTGCGTCAGACGCCGGTAGGCCATGTGGTCGGGATTGTCCATCTGCACTAGCGAGCGCACGAGATGCGGACTGCCCCCCATCAGCTCGCGCACCTTGCGGTCGACGTCGATGGGCGTCAGCGTCGCCGCTGCATCTCCATTGTGGAAGAGATCGTTCTGGCGCTCGACTTCGAGAATGTCGGCATGTTTCGTCACCACCCAGAACGGGTCGAAGCCTTCAGGCTGCGCCTTGGCGAAAGGCGCTTCCTTGCGCAGATAGGCGAAAGCCTCGTCTATGGGCTTTTCTTCCGCATAGGCCCTCGGATCGACAATCGTGTTGGCGATGTCCTGCGATATCATCTCGGCCGCTCCCTGATCTTCATGCGCGGGTCTCGACGTTCGCCCGCTTGATTATCTATTTCGAGCATGTTGCTATACGTCCAACAACTAAGTAAACAGCAAAATGACCGGATCGAACGAAATCGGCACTCTCCCAGCCCGTCCGCAGGCGGCCCGCCGCACGCAGGCCGAACGCCGCGCCGAATCCGACCGCAATCTGCTGCTCGCCGCCGCCGAACTGATCGCCGAGGAAGGCTTCAACGCCGCCACCTTCGAAAAGGTGGGCGCAAGGGCGGGCTACAGCCGCGGCCTGGCGAGCCAGCGCTTCGGCTCGAAAGACGGGCTCATCGAGGCGCTCATCGGCTATCTCCATGAGCGCTCGCTCGAACTCCTGACCACCCGGGGCGACATGCCGGTGACGGGCCTCGACGCCATTCTCGCGACCGTCGACGTGCACTTGCGGAACTTCGAGCATGAAAAGGCGATCCGCTCCTACTTCGTCGCCATGGCGGGCTCCGTCGCGACGCTGTCGGATCAACGCAGCGCCTTCGCCGTATCGCATATGCATGCGAAGGAACGCTTCGAGGATGCGATCCGGAAGGGCCAAATGGACGGCACCATCTCGACCGACATCGACGCCGAAGCGGCCGCCCTGATGATCGGCAGCCTCATCCTCGGCATCAGCACGCAATGGCTGATCGACGCCTCGACCGACCTCGAACGTATCCGCCGCACGACGCTCGACACGCTCCGGCGGAGCCTTGAGCCCGCGCGCAAGTAAGCCCAGCGATCTTTCGTTTATCGATAGAGCCGATAAACCGCGCAAAGCGCGCCCTTGATTTCGCGATCCGCTTCAAACTGGAAGCCGAGCTTCTCCATCACCCGGCGCGAGGCCCTGTGCTCCACAACCGCGAAGGCGATGATGTTGGGCAAGGCCAGATCGCCGAACCCGAGCTCCACAACCCTGCGGGAGATTTCGGTGGCAAGCCCCTGCCCCCAGAATGCCCGGTGGAAGGTGTAGCCGAGCTCCACCTCGTCCACACCGTCGATCGTGATGTGCCGCAACGCGCAGCGGCCGGCAAATGCGCCCGTCCTGTCGCGCAAGGCCCATGTGCCGAAACCATGCTCACGCCAATGCGCAAGATTGTCGGTTATATAGCGATGCGTCGCCGCTTCATCGCGCACGCCGCCCAGAAACTTCGACACCTCGGCATCCTTATGCAGAACGCAAAGCTCATCGAGATGGCTAAGATCAAGCGGCGTGGCGTCGAGACGCCGGGTTTGGAAATCGACAACGGACATCACACGGCGACATCCGCATCGATCAGCACCGCGATCAGCAGCGCGGGCGTTGTGCCGGTGTTGACCCAGGCGTGATTGGTGCCGCGCTGCACGACGACGTCATGCGGCTTCAGCTTTACTTCGGCCTCGTCGAGATAAAGCGTCACATCGCCTTCGAGCAGGATGATCTAGTCGATGGTCTTCGTCTTGTGCATGCCGGGATGGCGCGTCGTGTCGACCCGCTCATGAGCGGCGCCCATCTGCGCAAATGCGTCGGCATAGGCGGCCTCCAGCACTTCGCGCGGCGTGCCGGGCGGCGTCGGCGCAATGCGGAACCAGCGAAACTTGGAGCCGCCCTTCGGCGGAGACAGCACGACCTCGATGTCGGCGCGGTCCGTCTTGTCATGGCTGTCGATGCGTTTGCCGTCCGTGTTCCATATTTCAAAGAGACCGCCCGCATCGGCGCCGAGCTGGCGTGCCGGCGGCCCGTCTATGGCGACAATGGATTTCCCGGCCGCATTGTGTCCCGTGACGATGCGCCTCAGTTCGGTCATGTCTTCCTCCCCCGGTTTTCTTGGTGCAGCATGTCCGTCGCTGCGGCGATAGAAAAGGAAAAACAGGTATGAAATTCTGGCTGACCATCGCCTCGCTTTCGGGCTTCCTTGCGGTCGCCTTCGGCGCATTCGGCGCGCATGGGCTGGGCAACCGCGTGCCCGCCGAACAGTTGAACGCCTTCGAGATCGGCGCGCGCTATCACATGTATCACGCGCTGGCGCTCCTCGCGGTCGCCTGGCTCGCATCGCGCGAGGCGAATGCGCTGGTCTCGACGGCGGGCTGGGCCTTCGTCGTTGGCACGATTCTCTTCTCGGGCTCGCTTTACGTGCTGGGCGTCACCGGCAGCCGGGCCCTTGTCCTCGCGACACCCCTGGGCGGCGTCGCCTTCCTGATCGGCTGGACCTGCCTCATCGCGCTAGCATTGCGGTCCTGACGACCAAAAATCACAGAATCCCGCTCGTTCCGGTCTGGACAGGCCGCTCTCCCCTCCCTATGTTCTCGCTGTACCGTGGTCTAGTTTCATGGAAATGGCGCCGAAAGCGGGGCGCGAGGAGCGACGAATGGGTGAGCGGGTTTTAGTGCTTGGGGCAGGCATTGCCGGACTTTCGACAGCCCTGGCGCTGGGCGGCACAGGCCGCGAGATCACGATCCTCGACCGCGATCCCCCGCCGCCTGAAACTTCGGCCGACGAAGCCTTCGACAACTGGGAGCGCAAGGGTGTCGGCCATGTGCGCCACAGCCATGCCTTCCTTGCCCGCCTGCACATGATCATCCGCGACAACTATCCGGAACTGATGCAGGACCTGCTCGCCGCCGGCTGCCGGGAAATCCGTTTCGCCGAGAACATGCCGGTCGAAAGGCAGGCTGAGTATGTTCCCATACCGAGCGACGGCGACCTCACCATTCTGACCAGCCGCCGCACCACGCTCGAACTGGTGATGCGCCGCTACGTCGCCCGCCAGAAGAACGTGACCTTCGTCACGAGCACGCTGGTGCGCAGCCTGATCACCGAGAAGACCGGCGACGCCCTCACCGTGCGCGGCGTCGTCGCCGAGGACGCGAACGGCACGCGCGAAATCCGCGCCGACATCGTTGTCGATGCGGGCGGCAAGAACAGCCAGGCCATCGAATGGCTGCGCGAAAAGGGCCTCGACATCCGCGAGGAATCGGCGCCCGCCGGCATCGTCTATTTCACGCGCCACTATCGGCTGCATGACGGCAAGGACGAGCCCGCGCGTTCCAAAGTGCCCGGCGCGGGCGATCTCGGCTACATCAAATACGGCCTCTTCCCCGCCGACAATCGCTGCTTTTCGATCACGCTTGCAGTCCCCGAAATCGAAATGGAAATCCGCCGCGCCGTCGTGCGACCGGAAATCTTCGACGCCATCTGCGCGGAATTGCCGGGTATCGCGGCATGGACCTCGCCTGAATATTCCGAGCCCAAGAGCAAGGTCTTCGGCATGGGCGAATTGTGGCAGCGCTGGCGCCACATGGTGAAGAACGGCAAGCCGCTGGCGCTGAACTTCTTCCCGCTCGGCGACACGGTGATCCGCACCAATCCGCTATACGGACGCGGGTGCTCCTTCGCCGCCGTGCAGGCGCATATCCTGCGCGACGTGCTCGACAAGACGAGCGATCCCGCCACCCGGTCGATCGACTTTCACGCCGCCGTCGAGGCCGCGCTGCGCCCCTACTACAACGACATGGGCAAACAGGACGCCATGGCGATCCGTCGCTCCGCCAACGCGCTCAACCCCGACTATGTGCCGGACTTCAAGGCGAAGCTCGGCAAGAGCTTTGTCGAGGACGCCATGATGGTGGCCGTGCGCGCCGACCTGCCATTGCTGCGCGCCTTCATGCGCGGCTTTCACATGGTCGACGAACCCGGCAAGTGGCTGAAGAATCCGGTCAACATCGCCAAGGTTCTCTACTATTGGAGCCGCGGCAAAAAGCGGAATGCGGAATATTACCCGCCGAAGCTCGGACCGGGTCGCAAGGAGATGCTGACGAAGCTCGGCCTCTCGACGACCGCCGATTTCGAACGCTTCAAGGCGGCGGCTTAAATCACAGCCTCCCTCTTTCGGGGAGAGCCAAAAAATCACGACAGGGAGAGACACGATGGCATTTCCGGAGCCGCGCTATGTGAAGACCAATGGTCTCGACATGGCCATTTACGAGCAGGGCCCGAAAGACGGCGTTCCCGTCGTCATGTGCCACGGCTTTCCCGAAATCGCCTATTCCTGGCGTCACCAGCTTCCCGCCGTGGGCGGCGCGGGCTTCCGCGCCATCGCGCCCGACATGCGCGGCTACGGCAACACGGGCGGCCCCAAGGGCAAGGACGCCGTTCCGCTCTACGACATGGAGCATCTGACCGGCGATCTCGTCGGCATGCTCGACGCGCTCGGCATTGAGAAAGCGATTTTCGCCGGACACGATTGGGGCGGCATGGTCGTCTGGCAGATGCCGCTTCGCCACCCCGACCGCGTCGCCGGCGTCATCGGCGTCAACACGCCCTTCATGCCGCGCGGCCCCATCGACCCCATCGCGGGCATGCGCATGGTGTTCGGCGAGGACATGTACATCGTCTACTTCCAGCAATATGGCGTCGCCGAAAAGATGTTCGATGCCGACGTCGCGAAGTCGATGCGCTTCTGGTATCGCAAGTCGGCGATGAAGCTTGCCGATTTCGACGCCCTGCCCGCCGATCAGAAGAACCTTTCCTTCCTCAAGAGCTTTCAGGCCGGCGAGAGCACATGGACGGGCGAGCAGCTTCTGAACAAGGAAGAGCTCGACTACTACACCGCCGCGTTCAAGAAATCCGGCTTCGAGGGCGGCATCGGCTGGTATCGCAACTTCACCCGCAACTGGCAGCAGTCCGAAGGCCAGGTCGAGAAGGTGAACGTGCCCTGCCTGATGGTTTCTGCCGCCGACGACATCGTGCTGAGGCCCGAACTCACGAACGGCATGGAAAACTTCGTGCCCGACCTCGAAAAGCACATCATCGCCGATTGCGGCCACTGGACCCAGGCCGAGAAGCCGGCGGAACTGAACGCGCTGATGGTCGACTGGCTGAAGCGCCGCTTCGGATAAGGCTTTTCATTTGCCGTCATGCCCCGGCTTGACCGGGCCATGACGGCTATTCGAGGCAAAATCCCAGCACTTACAACATTGTTAGCGTCTTGTTGCGCTCGGCCTAACTGGCTATGATCCGCCGCCGTTTTGAATGCGGCGCAGCATGGGTTACACCATGGCTGAACCTCGCCCCTAGCGGCACCAGAGACAGTAAGGATTGAGACGCATGTCGCAGACGCTTGAGCGCGAAGGCTCGAACGACGCGCTGGCGAAGCCTGCGGTTACGTCCGGGGCGGATTTCAGCAAGATCGCGGCCGCGCGCGGCGACCGGCCCTTGCGCATTCTGCTGCCGAGCTATCGCTCGAACCCGACCACGGGCGGCCAGGGCGTCTATATGCGCCACATCGCCAAGGCGCTGGCCGATATGGGCCATCAGATCGACGTGATCTCGGGCCCGCCCTACCCCATACTCGACCCGCGCGTGAAGCTCATCAAGCTGCCCTCGCTCGACCTCTATGCGAACCCGCATCCGATCAAGGCGCTGCGCCCCTGGATGTTCGCCTATCCGGTCGACCTCTTCGAATGGTGGAGCCACAACACGGGCGGCTTCTCCGAGCCCTACACCTTCTGCGAACGCATGGCGCGCTATGTGCGCGGCACGGTCGAGGACTATGACGTCTGCCACGACAACCAGACGCTCGGCTGGGGCCTGTTGAAACTCCGCGACATGGGCCTGCCCATTGTCGGCACGATCCACCACCCGATCACCATGGATCGCCGCATCGACATTGAGCACGCGAAAACGCTATCGCTGAAGCTGCTGAAGCGGCGCTGGTACTCCTTCCTCAACATGCAGATCAAGGTCGCGCGCGAGCTCGATCCCCTGATTGTGGTATCGGAAAGCACGCGCCGCGACGTGGTGCGCGAATTCGGCGTGAAGGCAGAGCGCACGCGCCTGGTGCTCCACGGCATCGACCACATCCAGTTCCGCCCGATCCCCACGATCAAGCGCCGCGACGACCTCATTGTCGCCTGCGCCAGCGCCGACGTGCCGCTGAAGGGCCTCATCTACCTGATCCGCGCCTATGCGGAGCTGCTGAAGACGCGCCCGAACCTGAAGCTGAAAGTCATAGGCCGCCTGCGCGAAGGCAACACGACCGACGAGCTGAAGGCCTTCGGCATCATGGACAAGGTCGAATTCGTCGGCGGCGTCACCGACGAGCAGATCACGGAAATCTACAACGAGGCGACCATCGCCGTGTCGCCTTCCGTCTATGAAGGCTTCGGCTTTCCCTGCGGAGAGGCCATGTCCTGCGGCACGCCCGTCATCGCGACGAATGGCGGCTCGCTGCCGGAAGTCATCGGCGATGCGGGGCCGGTCGTGCCTCATTCCAATCCCGCGGCGCTCGCCCGCGCCATCGCCGCGTTGCTCGACGACCCCGAAGCCCGTGAGCGCTTCGGACGCATGGGACGCGAGCGGATTCTCGCCAATTTCAAATGGGAGCGCGCCGCGCGTGAAGTCACCGAAATTTACAGGCAGACCATAGCAGATGCAGACCGTCGATCTGAAACTGCTCGGGCTTAAGGACGGCGAACGCGCGCTCGACCTCGGTTGCGGGGCGGGCCGGCACGTTCACGCCATGTATTATCACGCGAAGTGCCACGTGGTCGGTATCGACCTCGGCTTCGAGGACGTGAAGCGCACGCGCGCGGGCTTCGGCCAGATTCCCGACATGGAGCCGGAGACGCAGCGCGCCTATTCGCTTTCCGTCGGCAATGCGCTGTCTCTCCCCTTCCCCGATGCGAGCTTCGACAAGATCATCTGCTCGGAAGTGCTCGAACACATCCCCGACTACAAGCAGGCGGTCTCCGAAATCGAGCGCGTGCTGAAGCCCGGCGGAACGCTGGCGATCAGCGTGCCGCGCTTCTTCCCCGAATGGATCTGCTGGAAGCTCTCCGACGACTATCACAACGAGCCGGGCGGCCATGTGCGCATCTTCCGCGAAAGCGTTCTGAAAGACGCGGTCGAGGAAAAGGGCCTCCGCTTCTTCTATCGCCACTGGGCGCACGGGCTGCACTCGCCCTATTGGTGGCTGAAATGCGCTGTCGGCGTGAAGCGCGAAGACGTGAAGGCGGTCAACCTCTACAAGCGCTTTCTCGAATGGGATATCCTGCAAGGGCCCTGGCTGACGCGAACGATGGAAAAGCTCGCCGGCCCCGTGATGGGCAAGAGCGTCGTCTTCTATTTCACCAAGGGGGCTGCATGACGCATCTGACCTTTGGCGACGCCATTCCCGCCGGACATTTCGACGGCGCCCGCGCGCGCATCCTCGACCTGCAACGCGACAATGGCGCGATCCCCTGGTACGACGGCGGCGTCATCGACCCGTGGAACCACACCGAAGCGGCGATGGGCCTTGCCGTCCTCGGCGAGATCGACCATGCGCGCCGCGCCTTCCGCTATCTCACCGACACGCAGCTGAAAGACGGCTCCTGGTGGGGCAAGCTCGGCTCCGCCGTACCCTTCGACGATGAGGACGCGCAATATAAAGGCGACTGCGAGGGCGCGGGCCATTCGATCCGCGACACCAATTTCGCCGCCTATATCGCCACCGGCGCCTGGCATCACTACCTCATCACGCGCGACCGCAAATGGCTCGCCGACATCTGGCCGCATGTGGAAGCCGCCATCGGCTTCGTGCTGGCGCTGCAAACGCCGCATGGCGACATTCGCTGGTCGGCACCCGACCCGCATACGCCCGAAGACGACGCGCTCGTCACCGGCTGCTCCTCGATCTACAAGAGCCTCGAATGCGCGATGCTCATCGCCCGCGAGCTCGGCCGCCCGACGCGCGAATGGGCCGCCGCCCGCGCCCGCCTCGGCGAGGCGCTCCGCGACAAGCCGCACCGCTTCGACCGCACATGGGAATCGAAGGAACGCTTCTCCATGGACTGGTACTACCCCGTCCTCGCGGGCGTGGTGACGGGCGAAGCCGCCCGGAAGCGCATCGCATCGAAGTGGGATATTTTCGTCGCCGAGGGCAAGGGCTGCCGCTGCGTGCTCGACCAGCCCTGGGTCACCATCGCCGAATCCGCCGAACTCACCATGGCGCTCCTCGTCGCGGGCGACCGCAAGCGCGCCGAGCAGATGCTCGCCTGGCAGCACCAGTGGCGCGACGCCGACGGCGCCTATTGGATGGGCTATCAATTCGAAAACGAAGTCGCCTGGCCTGCGGAGAAACCCGCCTGGACGGCCGCCGCCGTCATCCTCGCCGCCGACGCCGTGACCGGCACGACCCCCGCATCGCGATTGTTCGCCGAGAGGCCGCTGGCGGAAGCGGCGGAATAAGCGAAGGCCCTCACCCTCCCACTGCCTTCGGCAGCGGGTCCCTCCCTCTCCCAAGGGGAGAGGGGTTAAGGAGCGCCTTCTTTCTAGCCCTCTCCCTCTGGGAGAGGGTTGGGTGAGGGCCTTACTGCACCCGCCGCAAAATCCGCAAGCTCTTCACCGCCCGCTCCTCCGCAAACAATCCCGACGCAATCGCGAGCTTGTGGATCTCGTATGGCGGACGCCCGCCATCCTTGGGATCGGGAAACACATCGTGAATGGCAAGGATGCCGCCCGGGATGACGCGCGGCGCCCAGTGGCGGTAGTCGTCCATCGCCGGTTCCATCCCGTGCCCGCCATCGATGAAGACCATCGCCAGCGGCGTCGCCCAGCCGTTGGAAACGACCTTGGACGGCGCAACGAGCGGCACGACCGTATCTTCGAGGCCCGCCATGCGCATCGTCCGGCGGAACAGCGGAAATGTGTTGAGCCTGTCCGTCTCCGCGTCGTGAAGCGAGGCGTCGTGATGCTCCCAGCCCTTTTGGTTTTCCTCCGAGCCGTAGTGATGATCGAGCGCATAAAGCGCCGCGCCGTTCCGCTGGCAGGCAACGCCGATATAGACGGTCGACTTGCCGCAATAGGAACCGATCTCCATCACCGGCCCGCGCTTCGATGCCTCAAGCGCCGCGTCATGGAGCGCCCAGCCCTCATCGGCATCCATGAAACCCTTGATCGTCTCAATATCGATGGGAAGTTTTCTCATCACTGATCCGCCACGAAACGCGAGCGCTGCTCACCCAAGCCGTCGATGGTGATGCGGACAACCTGCCCCGCTTTCACCCAGCCCGGCGGCTTCATGCCGCCCGCAACGCCCGAAGGCGTGCCCGTCGCAATGACGTCGCCGGGTTGCAGCGTGAAGAACTGGCTGAGATAGGAAATGAGCTCGGCAACCGGAAACACCATGTCGGCCGTCGTGCCGTTCTGCCGGAGGTCGCCATCGACCTCGGTGCGGATACGCAAATTCTGCGGATCGGCGATTTCGTCCGCCGTCACGAGCCAGGGACCGATGGGCGCAAAGGTGTCGCAGCTCTTGCCCTTGGTCATCTGGCCACCCCGGTCGCGCTGAAAGGCGCGCTCGGACACATCGTCGATGATCGCATAGCCCGCGACATATGAGAGCGCCTCGGCCTTCGACACATATTTCGCGGGCCGCCCGATGACGGCGGCAAGTTCCGCCTCGTAATCCATCTGCACGGCCTCGCGCGGGATCAGCACATCGTCATGGGGACCGTTGATCGCGCTCGTCGCCTTCATGAAGAGCAGCGGCTCGGTCGGAAGGTCGTTGTTGAGTTCGGCCGCATGCTCGCGGTAATTGCGGCCGATACAGGCGATCTTGCCGATGCCGCCCACACAGGCGCCGAGGCGGACGCCTTCCGGCGCAAGCGGCAAGGAAACGGGATCAAGCGCCCGCAGCCGCGCCAGCCCCTCGGGCGACAACGCCGCCCCGCTTATATCGGCGACATGGGCCGAAAGGTCGCGCACGCGGCCCGCGCTGTCCAGAAGGCCTGGTTTTTCCGCACCGCGCGCGCCGAACCGGACGAGTTTCATGGGCTTTCTCCAGTATTTCCGGCCAAATGCCTCGCACGTCCGGGAGCCGCCCGCAAGTGCAACCAAAAGGTAAGCAATCCTTCGGATAATCGCACCGAAGGCCCTACGCCCGAGGAAGCGCGATGAGCGACACGACCAATATCGAAGTCGAATATGAGGCCGTCGAAGAGGCCATCATGCAGAACCCGCGCGGGCGCTGGTTCCTCGGCGAATTCGCCCGCCGCAACCGCGCGACCGATACGGGCCGTGTTCTGGAAGCCATCGACCGGCTCTACAGCGCCGCGCTCGGCGTGCGCGGCGACGTGCAGCTCGAACTCTTCACCCGCGACCTTGAAGACATGCACGACGCGATAACGGAAACGCGCCGCGACCTCGCCGCGATCAAACCCCGCGAAGGCCTGACCACCCGCATCCACACCCCCGAACACGATCTCGACGCAGTGGCCGCCGCCGCCGAACGCGCGACAGCCGACATCGTCTCGGCCGTCGAAAGCCTTCAGGACATCTGCGAAAAGCTTCGCGCCCAGGAAGCCGACGCCGATCTCTGCGACGAAATCGAAACCCATGCGCGCGGCATTTTCATGGCCTCCGCCTTTCAGGATATGACGGGCCAGCGCATCGCCCGCCTCGTCGCCGCCGTGAACTATCTCGATCACCGCGTGAAGGCGATGCTCGCCATGGCGCAAGGCGAAACGCCCGCCGAAGCGAGCTAACCCGCGATCACGCGCGCGAAGAGCGCCGGATCGACATTGCCGCCGCTGAGAACAAGCGCGACGGCCTTCCCCTTCGCGTCGAATTGTCCCGATAGCAGCGCGGCCAGCGCGACGGCCCCGCCCGGCTCGACGACGAGCTTCAATTCCTCGAAGGCAAAGCGCATCGCTGCCGCAACCTCCTCGTCGCTGACGGCGAACCCGCCCACAAGCCGCCGGACATTGATCGCGAATGTCAGCGCGCCGGGCATCGGCGCCATCAGCGCGTCGCAGATGGAAGAAGCGCCGCCGGCATTGCCGACACGGGCGCCCGCGATGAGCGAGCGGCGATGATCGTCGAAATCGCGCGGCTCGACGCAATGGACGGCGGTAGAGGGCGAAGCCTCCGAAAAGGCAAGCGCCGTGCCCGCGACAAGCCCGCCGCCACCCGCCGGGACAAGCACCGCATCGAGCGCGACGCCGAGCTCCTTCGCATCTTCAGCGATCTCCAGCCCGACCGTCCCCTGCCCCGCGATGATATGCGGATCGTCGAAAGGCGGTACGATAGTCGCGCCATGCTCGGCGGCGATGCGCCGTCCGATTTCCTCGCGGTCGTCGCGCTGCCGATCATAGGGAATGATTTCCGCACCGAGCGCACGCGTCCGCTCTGTCTAGATGCGCGGCGCATCGGCCGGAAAAACGATCCAGGTTATGAGGCCGAGCATGGAGGCAGCGGCGGCGACACCCTGCGCATGATTGCCGGAAGACCAGGCGACAACGCCGCCATGCCTCTCTTCTGCAGAAAGCTGCACGATACGATTGTAAGCGCCGCGGAACTTGAAAGACCCCGTGCGCTGAAAGATTTCCGGCTTCACGAAAATGCGGCCACCGACATGCGCATTCAGCACCGGAAATTCGAGAAGCGGCGTCCTGACCGCAACGCCCTTGAGCCGCGCCGCCGCCGAGCGCACATCTGTCGCATCGGGCGGAACGCCGCTCATGCAACCGAGACTTCGAAATTGATGCAGCCGACGCTCCACACGGGCACGCCATCGACGATACGGCAGGTCAGCCTCGTCAATGACAGCGGCGCTATGTCTATGCGCATGGCCGTCGCCGGATCAAGCCCGAGAGCGAAACCGATGGCGGCCCTTATGCTGCCGATGTGAGAAACGGCGACGATGGAATGACCGGCATAATGCGCGGTCAGCCGCTCAACCGCGCCCGATACGCGCACCATGATGTCGGCGAAACTCTCGCCCTCGGGCGGGCGTATCTCTGCCGGATTGTTCCAATCGAGACCGCGGTTCGCGGCATAAACGTCATTGTGCCCGCGCCCCTGCCAGAGGCCGCAATTCTGGTCGGTGAGGTCTGGAATCTCTATCGGATCGACGCCTTGCTTTAGCGCCAGCGCCGTCTGGCGCGTGCGCATAAGCGGGCTCACCATCCAGACGGCGGCGGCAGGAATGCGGCGGGAAAGCGCCGCAGCAACAGCGGGATTGACCGGCTCGGCCGCGACATCGAGCTGGCCGTAGTAACGCGACTCCTGCCCCTGCACCGGCGCATGCCTGATCCACGTCCAATCTGTGCGGGTAGCCGCCATGTCAGTTCGCCGCCAGGCAGTTTGCCGGGCCTCCCGGCAGGAGCTCCGGCCTGTTCACAAAAGCGACGGCGCGATCTGACCTGGCAATGACGCAGCTTTGCGCGTAGCGCCCCTTGCCCGCCCAACTCTCGACGGTTCTCGTCCTGGTGACGAGAAAGACAAGCGCCGCGCCGTCCCACTTCCGCGAGAAAGTCTCATCGTCCATGACATAGGCGCTCGTATCTTCCTGCGTCATGCCGAAGTCGAACTCCGCATGGTTGTTCACAACGAGCACCTTGTCGCCGATATAGACCGGCAGATCGTAGAAGAGCGTATCGTAGCTTGCCACCGTCTCGCCATGCTGGCGCAGAGCCTTCACCGTCTCGGCGACGGATTTGATCGAATTGGGATTGACGACGGAACTGACGAGGCTCACGCCCGACCAGGCAAGCGTCGCCGTGATGAAAACAACCGCCACAGTCGCCTTCTGCCCGAAGCGCTGCGGCAGGAAGATCGCGGCGAGCGCACCGACGACGAAGACCACAGCGAGCGAATAAATATAGGGCGCCGTCACATCCATATAGGGCCCGATATCTTCATTCCCCCTGACGGCCGCGAGCCTGTAGGCGACGGGCACCGCAAGCCCGACGAGCCCGAAGAAGCCGACAAATATCCAGCGGCCCGCAGGCAGCTCGTCGCGCGGCGCGTTAAGCCGCGATGCGATCGCCCGTCCGGCGAGCAGCGCGAGCGGCGGGAAGATCGGCAGAATATAGGGCGGCAGCTTCGAATCCGAGACGGAGAAGAAGCAGAAAATGACGACAGCCCAGACGAAGAGAAAGAGATCGACGGGCCTTTCACCCCGCGCTGCCCAGCTTTTCGGCAGCGCTTCCTTGAGACCGTTCCAGAGATAACCGGTCCAGGGCAGAAAGCCTGCCGCCAACACCGGTATGAAATAAGCAATGGAGCCGCCGCGCCTGTGGATCGTCGTCGTGTAGCGCAAGAACTGCTCATGCACGAAATAGAACCAGAGGAAATCATGGTTCCGCATCGCCGCCAGCGCATGCCAGGGCACGACGATGATGAGAAACACCGCTATGCCCGTCGGCGCGAAAGCGCGGCGAACGAAGGACCAGCGCCCGATCAGCGCAATCCATACAAGCCCGACGAGCCCCGGAAGAACGAGACCGATTAGTCCCTTGGCAAGCACAGCAAGAGCGGCAGCCGCATGGCCACCCCGCGCCCACCAGATCGCCTTGCGTTCGTCTTCCTCCTCCGCTGAAAGCAGGAATGCGAAGAGCGCCGCGCTCATCAATATGCTCACCGCCATGTCGATGATGACGAAACGCGCAAGGCCGTAATAGAGCAACGAAGTCGCGAGAATGCCCGACGCGATGAGACCCGCATCGCGTCCATAGAAACGCCGCCCCACGCCATAGGTCATCAGACAGCCGAAGAGCCCGAGTAGCGCCGGCCATAGCCGCATCGACCTTTCCGAGATGCCGAATGCCTTTATCGCCGAGGCTTCCATCCAGTAGAAAAGCGGCGGCTTCTCGAAATAGAGAATGCCGTTGAGACGCGGCAGCACATAGTCGCCCGTCTCGGCCATTTCGCGCGGAATCTCGATGTAACGGCCTTCATCCGGCGAAGCGATCCAGCGCCCGCCAAGGTCGAAAAGGAAGAGAGCGGAAATCGCGACCATCGCAATGAGCACGAGCGCGCCCGGCCGGTTCAAAATCTCGCGCAGCTTCACTGTGCCTCTCCCAAAATGTCGCCGATACCGAGCGCGGCAAGAACGGCCGCACTCGCCCCGGTGTCGCTTTCGCCTTCAAATCCGAACCGCACGATTTCGACGGCGCCCGCCCCGGTCGCGACGCGAAGCGGCCTGAGCGAAATCACTTCCCCCGGACGCCCGCTCCCCTCCGCCATTCGCGCGCTCCAAACCATGAGCTTGCGTCCGCCTGCCGACGTGTATGCGCCCGGAAATGGCGCGGCCACGGCGCGCACGAGATCGACGACACGCCGGGCGGACTGTCCCCAATCGATGCGGCCGTCCTCGGGCTTGCGAATGCCGAAATAGGTGGCCTTGCTTTCGTCCTGTTTGTGACGCACCGCCGTACCCGCCTTCAGAGCATCGATCTGGCGCGCGACGATACGGACGGCGGCGGCCGGAATGCGTTTGGCGACCTCGCCCGCCGTCTCCTCGGGACCGATCTCGACAGCTTCCATGTCGATGACGTCGCCGGCATCGGCCTGCTTCACCATCACATGGAGCGTGACGCCGGTTTCCTTCTCGCCATTGATGATCGCCCAGTTGAGCGGCGCGCGCCCGCGGTAACGCGGCAGAAGGGACCCATGCATGTTGTAGGCGCCGAGGCGCGCAAGATGGAGAATGCGCTCGGGGATCATCAGCCGGTAGTAGAACGAGAAAATGAGATCGGGCGCGATCTCGCGAATGACCCGCTCGACCGTATCGCCCTCTTTCGGCGTGACCGTATAAACCGGAACGCCGCGCGATTTGGCCAGCGCGGCGCATGACGAAAACCACTGCCTTTCGTCCGACGAATCCTCATGCGTGAACAGAGCCGCGATCTTCTCGCCACGGTCGAGAAGATAGGTCAGGCAGGCATGGCCCACCTCGCTATAGGCGAAGACGACGATGCCGCCCGACATGTCCGCTCAATTCTTTTCGTGAATGGTGCGGATGCGGAAGCGCGCCCGCGCCCTCACCTGCTGATAGATGCGGCCCACATATTCGCCGACGATGCCGAGCCCGGTGATGACGACGCCGAGGAGGAAGAAGAGAATGGCGAAAAGCGTGAATATGCCCTCGACTTCCGGCCCGATGATCAACCGCCGGAGCACCATGTAGATGACGAGGATGAGGCTCGCGCCCGACACCGCCATGCCGACCATGGTGAAAAGCTGTAACGGAACCAGGCTGAAGCCGGTCATGAGGTCGAAGTTCAGGCGGATCAGCTTGTAGAGATTATAGTTGGATACGCCCGCATGCCGCGCCGCATGTTCCACTTCGACTTCGCTCGGACGCTCTGCATAGAACTGCGCCATGGCCGGAATAAAGGTCGAGGTCTCGCCGCTGTCGACGATGATGCGCACGATGTTGCGGCGATAGGCGCGCAGCATGCAGCCCTGATCGCGCATCTTGATGCCGGTGATGCGTTCGCGGATCATGTTGATGATGCGCGAGGGCAATGTGCGGAACACGCTGTCCTGACGGTTGCGCCGATAGCTGCCGACGACATCGTGCCCCGCATCCATCTCAGCGACGAGCTTCGGAATTTCCTCCGGCGGATTTTGCAGATCGGCGTCGAGCGTGACGATGATGTCGCCCCGCGCCGTGTCGAATCCCGCCATCACCGCCATGTGCTGGCCGTAATTGCGGTCGAACTCGACGACGCGGATGATGTCGGGCCGCTTCTCGACAAAGCTCTTGAGAAGCGCCAGCGAATTGTCCTTGCTGCCGTCGTCGGTGAAGACGATCTCGGTCTTGCGCCCCATCTTGTCGACGACCGCCGTCAACCGCTCGAAGAGCAGCGGCAGGTTCGCCGATTCATTATAGACTGGAATGACGATGCTGATTTCCGGCGCCGTCACAAGCTTTGCAGGCGTTGCGGGAGCGGTAGGTGCTTCACTCATGGTTCAAGTCCGCGAAATGAGAAAGACGCCGGCCATGATGACGACGATGCCTGCGATGCGGATGGGCGTCAGCGCCTCGCCGAAGAAATAATAGGCGAAAATCGCCGTCACGATATAGCCGACGGAAAGCATCGGATAGGCAAAGCCCACATCGACGCGCGACAGCGCGAGCAGCCAGACCGCGACGCTGACCACATAACAGGCAAGCCCGAATATGACGTAGCCATTGGTGCCGATGCGCCAGCTCATGTCCCATAGGACTGCGGGCGTGAACTCGAAATGGCCGATCTGGCGCATGCCCTGCTTCAGCGCAAGCTGCGCGATGGCATTGAGCATGACGCCGGTAAAGATGAGCGGAAGGGCGCGCGTCATGCCGCCACCTCGTTCAAAACAGCACCTCGCACGGCCAACGTGCCCGATCTTCCATCGATCTCGCCCTGTTCGAGCGCGGCGAAAGGCACATCGGCGCGGCGCGCATTGAGCGCGGCGGCCTCAGCGGCCAGCGAAACGAACTCGACGCCTCTTTCCTTCGCACGGCTGAGAAAACGTCCAAACCAGTCGATCATGCTCATCCCCTCGATTTCGGCATGAATGGTGTAGACGTCGAGCCGCCCCGGCGCCAGACGCGACAGAAGCTCGTCGGCGAGGCCTTCCATCGGATAGTCCGGCCGCCCCATCAATTCATCGAGTGTCGGCAGCGTCGTCGGAATCTGCATCGTCTTGAACCGGCGTCCGCCCGCAACGGGAAAGAACGGCGCCCCGCCCCTCACATCGCTCGCATAGTCGAGCCCGGCGGCGTCGTAAGCGGCAAGGCTCGCCGCATTCGCCTGCCAGCCGGCCGCGCCCGCCGTCTTCGCGGCCTTGCCGAAAATCTCGTGATAGGCCCGCGCCGCCTTGCCGAATTCCTCGGCGACGCGCGCTTCGGAAAGGCTGAACAGCTTGTCCTGCCAGAACACATGATCCCAGCAGTGAATGCCGGTTTCAAAGCCGTCATCGGCCACCGCGCGCATGATCGCGGCATTCTTCTTCGCAATGTTCGGTCCGGGCAGAACGACGCCGTTCATCAGCGTCCTGAGACCGTAGGTCGAGACGACGCTGGTGCGGCTGACCTTGCTGAAAAAGCCGGGCCTGAAGATGCGGCGAATGGCCCGGCCCGTATTGTCCGGCCCGAGCGAAAAGAGAAAGGTCGCAGGCACCCGATGCCGCTTCAACAGGGCTGCCAGCGGCGGCACCCCTTCGCGCGTGCCGCGATCGGTATCGACGTCGATCTTGATCGCGAGGCGCGACGCGGTCATCGTTGGGCGCTCACAGCAATTGGCTTTCGACCGATCCCTTGTCCTGGCCGGCGCTGAACTGATCGATATAGAACTCGACGGTCTTGCGGATCGCCGTGCGCACATCGGTCGTCGGCTCCCAGCCAAGCTCCCGGATCGCCTTGATCGAGGGCACGCGGACCAGCATGTCCTGATAGCCCTTGCCGTAGTAATCCGCCGAACTCGTTTTCACGAGCTTCACGCGGTCGCGCACATTCTCATAGCCTGGAAACTCGGAAACGACGTCGAGCATCATCTCCGCAAGTTCCGCCACGGACAGTTCCGCCTGCGGATAGCCGATGTTGAATATGCGCTGGTCGGCCACGCCGTCCTTGTTCTCGATGATCTTCATCAACGCGGCGATGGCGTCGTCGATATAGATGAAGCAGCGCTTCTGCGCCCCGCCGTCGACCAGCAGAATGTCCTTGCCGCGCAGGATATTGCCGAGGAACTGCGTCAGCACGCGGGACGAGCCCTCGTTCGCCGCCATGATGTTGTCGAGCTTCGGCCCGATCCAGTTGAACGGGCGGAAAAGCGTGTAGCGCAGCTGCTTCTTCAGGCCATAGGCATGGATCACGCGATCGAGGAGCTGCTTGGAACAGGAATAGATCCAGCGCTGCTTGCCGATGGGCCCGAGAACGAGGTTGCTCGTCTCCTCGTCGAATTCGGTGTCGGGCGACATGCCGTAGACTTCCGAGGTCGAGGGAAAGACCACACGCTTGTTGTAACGCACGCAGTAACGGACGATGGCGAGGTTCGCCTCGAAATCGAGCTCGAACACACGAAGCGGATCGGAGACGTAGATCGCGGGCGTCGCGATGGCGACCAGCGGCAGCACCACATCGCATTTGCGGACGTGATACTCGATCCACTCCTTGTTGATGGTGATGTCGCCTTCGACGAAATGAAAGCGCGGATGGCCCATCGACTCCCCGAGCTTGTCGCTCTGAAGGTCCATTCCGAAGACTTCCCAGTCCGTCGTCTTGAGGATGGATTCGCTGAGATGGCTGCCGATAAAGCCGTTAACGCCGAGAATCAGAATCTTGAGGCTCATTAGTCCCTCTTGCCGGTACCGGCGCAAAAAGGCCGGATACGGCTGAAAAGCCCTTGTTTCGGGCCGTTTTTTAGGCAGTCCCGCCCTGCCCGCGTGGCGCGTAGTGAACCTTGGTTTGGCGGGAGCCGCAAGGGAATTTGGCCTCCCGGGGAGCGGCGGGAAGCCGCTATCCGGAAACGGGGTTAAGGCCCGTCAGAGCCAGCCGCGCCGCTTGAAATACCAATAGGGCAGAATCGCCGAAATCACCATCAGGGCGAGCGCCAGCACATAGCCGTATTTCAGCGAAAGCTCGGGCATGAACTGGAAGTTCATGCCGTAAATGCTGGCGATCAGCGTCGGCGGCAGGAAGACCACCGCGGCGACCGAGAAAATCTTGATGATGCCGTTCTGCTCGCTGTTGATGAGACCGAGCGTGGCGTCGAGCACGAAGTTGATGTTGCCCGACAGAAAGCTCGCATGGTCGCTCAGCGCCATGACGTCCCGGGCGATGGTCTTGAACCCCCGCTCGAAGGATTTGGTGAGCTTCATCTCGCCCGGCCGACCGATGAAGCTCAAAAGCCGGGCGATGCTGACCAGGCTTTCGCGCGCCTCGGTGGTCAAAGCCTGCGTCCGGCCGACGCGGCGCAGCAGCTCGTCGAAATCGAGCCTCACACCCTGAGCGCGGCGGGCGAAAATCTCGCTCGACAGCGTATCGAGCTCGCTCTGCACGCGCTCCAGAATGTCTGCGACACGGTCGACGATGGCGTCGAGAAGCCCCGCCAGCACCTCCTCGCCCGCGCTCGAAGGCACGACATGGCGGCGCGCCTTGGCGGCGAAATAGCGGAACGGCAAGGGCTCCGCATAGCGCAGCGTCAGCAGCCTGTGTCCCACAAGGACGAATGTGACGGGCGTCCGCCCCGGCTTCGATGTATCGGCGCCGATCATCACGGTCGCCGTCATATAGATCGCGTTCCGCTCCTGATAGAGGCGGCTCGAAACCTCGATCTCCTGCATTTCTTCTTCGGATGGAACGTCGAGGCCGAGCGCTTCGTCGACGAAGCGCTCCTCCTCCGGCGTCGGCTCCATGAGATCGATCCAGACCGCGTCCTCGGGAATCGCGCCATGCGGCTCGACCGGCTGGGCTCTGAGCATGCCGTTCGCGCTGACATAGGCAGTGATCATGGGCATTCCCGCGCGCAAGATTTCAAGACGGCGCGATCATGCCTTCAATGCCTGCCGGCCTCAACGGATAATGGCGGCGGCGAGCCGTTTCTTCCGCCTCAGGCCGCCACGTTCGCGGCCGGGGCTTCGCCGAATTGCGTCGAAACATCGCCGTGGAATGTCGCAGGACCGACATGATCGAGGCGGCTTTGAATATCAGCCCAGATTTCGCCCCCGAGATCTCGCCAGCGCTTGCAGAAGGCAAAATCCTCGCTGAGATAGATGCCGGTTTCCTTGTCGATAAGGCACTCGAACAGCGCGACGCGATTGGGGCTGCCGGCCAGCGTGTCGTTGGCGCAATGCTGACGCGAAAAGCGCAGTTCCGGATGGGCCGCGCACATCCGCTCAAGCACATGCCGCTGGATCATCAGAAAGCCGGTGCCCGCATAACGAACCCGCGCAAAGCCGGCCTGCACGACGACGCGGGCGGGATCTTCGACTTCGAGCACATAGTCGAGCGAGGCCGAGCCGGGATTGGTGCGTCCTGCATCGAGGACGTTTTGTACCTTTTCCCAGTTCACCTTCTTGATCGGATAGACGCCGGCCGAAACATCCGCGCCGCAGCCGAGAAGCCGCATGACCTGATCCGGCTCGAAGCCGATATCGGCATCGATGAATAGGAGATGCGTGGCCAGGGGATCGTCGAGGAACTGGGCGACAAGGTTGGCGCGCGCCCGCGTGATCAAGGCGTCGCCCTCCACCATGACGACCACCAGTTCGATTTCCGGCATGGCGCGCAGCGCCCGCTGAAGCTTGAAAATCGACCCCGCATAGAGGCTCGAAACCTGCCCGCCGAAGCAGGGCGTCGCGACCACGAGACGAATGTGATCAGTCATCGATAGCTCCCGTATAAGGCCGCTTCGCCAGCGAATGGGAAGCCTCCTGTTGTCCCCCGACGAGGAACGACGGTAGGCAAACGTGGTAAACCAAATCTGAATTCGGGGGCGGCGCGGCCTCGTTGGCCCTCGGACGTGTCAAATAAAGGCCGATTTTGCGCCCTAGCTTCCATAACAAAGATGCCGCCTTGACTTTCGGCCGCCAAAGGCGCAACAAGCGCCCAACTGTTATCGCGAGCGCGCTTCGCGCTGCCCCTCCCATAATTCGGGATCGAGCCTTTCTTCAGGATCGAACGGGGCGCCGCCTAATCTCGAAACAGTGAACTCCCCCTCGATCCAAGCGCGTTGGACGCGGAAAACCCCGCGTGAAGTCCCGGTCCATTGGCCGGGTCGTACCCGCTTGCTGGAAAGTTAGACAACTTATGACGACCCCGACTTTTGCCGATCTCGGCGTTGCCGAGCCCCTCTGCCGCGCATTGAGCGCCGAAGGCTACGAAACCCCCACCCCCATCCAGACCCGCGCAATCCCCGCCTTGCTTGAGGGCCGCGACCTGCTCGGCCTGGCCCAGACGGGCACGGGCAAGACGGCGGCTTTCGCGCTGCCGATCCTTCAGAAACTGCTTGCCGGCGAAGGCCGCCGCAATCCGAAATCCGCGCGCGCGCTGATCCTCGCGCCAACGCGCGAACTTGCAATCCAGATCGCCGACAGCCTGCGCGTCTATGGCCGCCATGCGCATCTGCGCTTTGCGACCGTCTATGGCGGCGTCAGCCAGTTCAGCCAGGTGAAGGCGATGGCGCAAGGCGTCGACGTTCTCGTCGCCACGCCCGGCCGCCTGCTCGACCTGATGAACCAGCGCCATGTGAAGCTCAACGAGACCGAAACGATCGTCCTCGACGAGGCCGACCGTATGCTCGACATGGGCTTCGTGCGCGATGTCCGCAAGATCATCGCCACCATGCCGCGCGAGCGTCAGTCGCTTCTCTTCTCGGCGACCATGCCCTCCTCGATCGAATCGCTCGCGGCCGAAATCCTGCACGACCCGGTTCGCATCGAAGTGACGCCGGAAGTCATCACCGTCGACAAGATCGAGCAGCACGTTCTTTTCGTCGAGCAGAAGCGCAAGCGCGAGCTGCTCTCGAAGCTCCTCGAAAATCCGGACCTCAGCCGCGTCATCATCTTCACGCGCACCAAGCATTGCGCCAACCGGGTAAGCGAGCAGCTTGAAAAGAGCGGCGTGCCCGCCGAAGCGATCCACGGCAACAAGTCGCAGAATGCCCGCCAGAAGGCCCTGGAGAGTTTCCGCTCCGGCAATGCGCGCGTCCTTGTCGCCACCGACATCGCCGCCCGCGGTATCGACGTCGACGGCATCACCCATGTCATCAACTACGAGCTGCCGAACGAGGCGGAAAGCTACGTTCACCGCATCGGCCGCACCGCGCGCGCCGGCGCGACGGGCATTGCCCTCTCCTTCTGCGACGGCACCGAGCGCTCGCACTTGAAGGCGATCGAACGCCTCACGCGTCGCACGCTGAAGGTCGTCGACACCCGCGCCCTGATCGGCGAAACGGCCTCGCCCGCCTTCGCCAACGAGGCCCCCGTCCGCGAAGACCGCCGCCCGCAGCAGAACCGCTCGCGTCAGGGCCACCCCCGTCAAGGTCAGGCAAGGCACGGTCAGCCGCGGCAGGACCAGCCCCGGCAGGAGGAACGCTCAAGGCGCGACGGCCAGCCGAAGCCGGAAAATGCCCGCCAGGGCCAGCCCAAGCAGGGCAAGCCCCAGGCCCATGCAAAGCCGCATGATGCGAGAGCCCATGGCGGCGGACGCCCCGCACAGGGCGAAGCGCGCCACACCGACCACCGCTCGGCCGACCCGCGCAAGGGCGGCGAAGTCAAGAAGAGCGGCAACCGCCCCGGCAGCCGCGCCCGCAAGCGCCAGCAGGCTGCTGCGCGCTGACACCTTCGGGCGCGGAGCCGCTCGCTCCGCGCCTCAGGCGTCCTGATATTCGATTTTCAGGATTTCGATGGTTTCCGGCCCGGTCGGGGTTTTGACCTCGACCGTGTCGCCCACTTCCGACTTGAGCAGTGCGCGCGCGATGGGCGAGATCCAGCTCACCTCGCCCCGCTCGAAATCGGCTTCGTCGACGCCGACGATGCGGATGGTCTTTTCCTCGCCCGCCCCGTTCGCATAGGTGACGGTCGCACCGAAAAACACCTTGTCGCGATTCTTCTGCCGCGCCGGATCGACCACTTCGGCAATCTCCAGCCGCTTGCCGAGAAACCGCATCCGCCGGTCGATCTCGCGCAGCCGCTTCTTTCCGTAGATATAGTCGCCATTCTCCGAGCGGTCGCCATTGCCCGCCGCCCAGGACACCGTCTCGACGACCTTGGGCCGCTCGACCCGTTTCAGATGGCGCAATTCCTCCTGCAACCGCTCGAAGCCCTGGCGCGTGATGTAATTCTTCGCGCCCGCCGGCAGCGCGTCGGCTGCCTCGTGATCGTCGTCTTCCTCGTCGGTTTCCTTGGTGAAGGCTTTGCTCATCGCGCTAGACTACACCCCGCGCGTTCATTTTTGGAGCCATGGGAGCCCAGCCGCGATGACGAGAATTCTTGCGATGCTTCTTTTGACCATGGGGCTGGGCCTGACGCCCTCGGCCTTTGCAAAGGAATTGCCGTCGCGCGCCGCCGAAGCCGCCAAGGGCACCTGCGAGCTCACATGCCGCTCGCGCAACCAGAGCGGCGGCATGAGCACCCGCGTCGAATGCACCGATCATATGGACGCCAATCAATGCAACGCGACGGCCGACCACAAGAACCTGAACGACGCCTATCCGCTGAACTTCAACTGTTCGGCCCGCATCGTCGAGACCTGCACCGAATCCAGAAATTGAATCCGCGCCTGCCCCTCAGAGCCCGGTGATCTTCGCCGTCACGTCCCAGAGACGCCGCGCCGAAGCGTCGTCCTGCGCCTCTTTGGTCGGCGTCGCCGGACGGCACTTGTAGAAATATCCGCCGCTGACGCCCTCGACGTCCGGCGAAGACGCCAGATAGACAATCGTCTCCGCCCCCTTCTCGGGCGAAATGGCGAAGGCCTTGGCGATGCGCACCGCGGGCGCGAGCAACCCGCCGCTCTGATCGCCGAACCGCGTGGCGACGAAGCCCGGATGCAGGCAATTGGCGGTGACGCCCGTGCCTGCGAGCCGCCGGGCAAGCTCGCGCGTCCACAGGATGTTGCAGAGCTTCGAACGGCCATAGACCGCAAAGCCGCTGAAAGACTTCGCCGCTTGCAGATCGTCGAAATCGAGCTTCGCGCCCTTATGCGCGTCGGACGCCGTGCTGACGATGCGGGCCTTGCCCGCCGCCTTCAGCGAAGGCAGCAAAAGCTCGGTCAGGACGAAATAGGCGACATGATTGGTCGCGAAGGTATATTCGAGCCCGTCCGGCGTGAGCTTGCGCGCGTTGAAGAGCGCGCCCGCATTATTGACGAGAACGTCGATCCGAGGCTCTGCGGCTGCGATTTCCGCGCCCACACGCTTTATTTCGGCGATTTCGGACAGGTTTCCGTAGTGAACGCTGTGAGCGGCGCCCGGACCGGCCTTCCGCAGCCGGGCGAGCGTCGCCTCGCCCCGAACCGGGTCCCGGGCGACGAGGACGATGCGCGCGCCCTGACCGGCCAGCCGCTCGGCCGCCACCTGACCGATTCCCGACGTTCCGCCCGTTACGACGACCGTTTTTCCCTGCATGACCCGTCCTCTAAACCCCGATGCCCGAGGGACAATCTAGCACGGGAACAACTTCCCGGAAGGTTGCTGGACAGGCCCTCCGAGCTTTGCTATAGGCAGCCCTCGCCCCGGTCCTGCCGGGGCGATTGGTGGTGCCACCGAAACCTTTCGTCGCCTCGCTTGGCGGCCTCGGTCGGGCGCATAGCTCAGTTGGTAGAGCAGCTGACTCTTAATCAGCGGGTCCGTGGTTCGAGTCCACGTGCGCCCACCAAACACCCTCCCCGCGGCCTGACCCGCCGCAACGCTTCCCCGGATCAGGCAGGCAATCGCGCATTCTCGACGATGCAGGTGAGCGCCTCTTTCAGCGCGTCGACATGGAGCGGAAACATCAGCGAACCTCCGAGGCGCGGATTGATCTCCATCACCAGTATGTCGCCCTCTTCCGTGAGCTTGTAGTCGACGTTGCACGGCCCGCTATAGGCGATCGGCGCGAGGAACTTCTCAATGATGGCCAGATTGCGCGCGGAAATCGAACAGGGCCTCGTCGACTTATGCTTGCCGGCGGCCTTCATCGTTTCGGCCGACGGCAATTCGTATTCCATCGACCAATGCCAGAGAATCTTGCCGTCCTTGCAAACGCAATGCGTTACATACTCCGTTGTGCCGGGAACGAAGGCCTGAAGAATGAACTTCTTCCCGTTCCACATCTCCTGACCAAAAAGCGCCTGCAATTCCTCATATGAATTGACGAGCGCGACGCCGACCCCGCCGTTCAGCTCCGCGCGTTTGATCACGCAGGGAAAAACGGCATCCATGACGCGCCTGTAGTGAGCGGGGCAATGTGCCGAAAGCCCATGCCGCTCGGCATAGGTCGAGAAGTTTGCCTTGTCGCTGAAATGAAGAAGCGCCGTGCTATCGGGAATGAGCGAGAGATAATTGCGCGGGCATCGCACGATGTGATGCTCAAGCAGCGGGATCACGACCGTCCGGCTATCGATGAACGGAAAACGCGGCGGACGATTGCGCCCAGCATCGCGCAGCGACACCTCCCTGATGCAGGGCATTCTGCTCCACACGGGCGCACCGGGCGACAGGGCGTTCATCCAGTCGCTGGAATGAGTCCCGTAGACGATGACGCGATCGGGCGCGCCCGGAAGAAGCAGGTTTCGCACTTTCCAGAACGAAGATTTCAGGATCGAAGGAAGCATTCAGACGGGACTTTGGAATCGGCTGACGATTTGCGGCAATCTGACCAATAGGTCGCCTAAACTCATCCGCTGTCGAACGGAAATCCTCTACCAGAAATTGCTGCCGCCGCGCCCGATTTCGAGATTGCGGTGGATGTAGCAGCTCATCAGAAGCCCGAAGGCGAACATCAGCGAGAGCATGGCCGTGCCGCCATAGGAAACGAGCGGAAGCGGCACGCCGACGACGGGCAGCAGCCCCATCACCATCGCCGTATTGATGAAGACATAGAAAAAGAGCGTCACCGAGACGCCGAGCGCGAGCAGCCGCCCGAACTGGTTGCGGCACTGTATCGCCACGTTGAGCGAGAACATCAACGCCGCGAAATACAAGCTGAGCAGCACGATACCGCCGACGAATCCGAGTTCCTCGCCCAGCATCGTGAAAATGAAGTCCGTCTGCTTTTCCGGCAGGAAGTTCAGATGCGCCTGCGTGCCGGCCATGAACCCCTTGCCGAAGAGCCCGCCCGAACCGAGCGCGATCTTCGATTGCAGGATGTGATAGCCCGCGCCGAGCGGATCGCGCTCGGGATCGAGAAAGGTGAAGACGCGGTTGCGCTGATAGTCGTGAAGCCGCTCCCAGATGACGGGAATGGCGCCGAGCACGGCAAGGCCCGCGATGATGAAATAGCGCCAGGCGAGCCCCGCCGCGAAGAATATGACGCCGCCCGCCACCGTGAGCAGGATTGCGGTGCCGAGATCCGGCTGCTTCACGACAAGGCCGACCGGTACGACGATGAGAAGCGCCGGCACGATGAGATTGCGCAGGCGCGACACTTCATCGAGCGCAAGCCCGTGGAAATATCGCGCCAGCGCCAGCAGGATCGTGATCTTCATGATCTCGGACGGCTGAATCTGGATGATGCCGAGATTGAGCCAGCGCTGCGCACCCATGCCCTTGAACCCGACAATGTCGACGGCCGCGACCAGAACCAGCGCGACGGCATAGAGCGGATATGCGACACGCATCCATACCCGGAGGTCGATCAGCGCGACGCCGATCATGATCGCCGAGCCGATGCCGAAGCGGACGATCTGCTTCATCGCCCAGGGCGAGAAACTGCCGTCGGCGACCGAATAGAGCATCGCAAAGCCGATCGACGAGATGACGCCGAGCAGCAGCAGGAAACCCCAGTTGAATTCCATCAGCTTGTCGCTGATTTTCATCTCATGGCCGGTGAAGCGGCGAAGGTCGAACATCAGCCTTCCTCCGTTCCGCGGCTGCCAGGCACATAGGCCTGCGGTCGCGCGAGATTCCGCTTTTCGACTTCAAGCATGATGTCGCGCGCGGCGGGCGCGGCCGCGCCCGATCCCGAACCGCCATGCTCGATCACCAGCGACATCGCATATTTGGGTTCGGCGACCGGCGCAAAGCAGATGAAGAGCGCGTGGTCGCGCAGGCGCCATTCCAGCGTTTCATTCTTGCGCACGCCGCTGTCGCGCTCCGCCATGGTGATCCGCCGCACCTGGGCCGAACCCGTCTTGCCCGCAAGCTCGAAGCCGACATCGGGAATGCGCGAGCGGAAGGCGGTGCCGCCCGCTTCGTTCGAAACGCCGTTCATGCCCGACTGCACGATCTTGATCCATTCGGGATTGATGTCCATCTTCGGCGCTTCCGGCACCGGAAGCAGATCGCCGCCGATGGCGCGGGTGAGGCGCGGCTTCACCGCATAGCCGCCATTGGCGATGCGCGAGGCAAGCACCGCAAGCTGGAGCGGCGTCGTCAGCAGATAGCCCTGCCCGATCCCCGTGATCAGCGTTTCGCCCTGCTGCCAGGAAACGCCCGTAACGGCGCGCTTCCAGTCGCGGCTCGGCACGACGCCCGCCTTCTCGCCCGGAATTTCCAGATTGTAGGTTTCGCCAAGGCCGAACTGCCGCGCGACTTTTTCGATCGCATCGATGCCGATGCGCCGCGCGGTGTCGTAGAAATAGATGTCGCAGGAATGCTTGATGCCGTCATGCATGCCGACCGAGCCATGGCCGTCTTTTTTCCAGCAATGGAAATAGTGGTCGCCGAACGCATATTTGCCGGTGCATGTGACCGTGCGATTGGGATCGATGCCCGCTTCGAGCGCGGCGATGGCCGTCACCGTCTTGAATGTCGATCCCGGCGGATAGAGGCCCGCAATCGCCTTGTTGGTGAGCGGCTTGTAGGGATTGTTGACGAGCGCGTTCCACTGATCCTGCGACAGGCCCATGTTGAAGTCGTTCGGATCGAAGCCCGGCGTCGAGACGAAGGAGATGATGTCGCCGTTGTGAATATCCATGACGACGGCGCTGGCGGATTCGTCCTTCAGCCGCTCGCAGGCGAATTTCTGGATATCCATGTCGAGCGTCAGCACGATCTCGGAGCCGGGCTTGCCGGGGTCCTTCGACAGCTCGCGGATGACGCGACCATAGGCATTGACCTCGACATGGCTTGCGCCCGCCGTGCCGCGCAAAGGGGCGTCATAGGTCTTCTCGATGCCGCTCTTGCCGATGCGGAAGCCGGGAAGCTTCAGCAGAGGATTGTCGCCGTCCTCCCCCGCCATGTCCTTGTCGGCGACGGGGCCGACATAGCCGACGACATGCGCAAGCTCGCCTGCGAACGGATAATGCCGCGTCTCGCCGACATCGGGCTGCACGCCGGGCAGATCCGGTTCGTTGATGTTCACCTGCGCGAACTGCTCCCATGTCAGGTCTTCCGACACGGTCACCGGCATGAAGCGCGGCGAGCGGGCGATATCGCGCATGATCTTCTTGCGGTCGTAAGGCGTGATCGAGACGATGCGGGAGAGCTTGTCCAGCGTCTCCTGTATGTCCGGCGTCTGCTCGGCGATCAGCACCGCGCGATAATTCTGCCTGTTGGAGGCGAGCACCGTGCCGTAGCGGTCGACGATGCGGCCCCTGAGCGGTGCAAGCAGACGGACGTTGATGCGGTTTTCTTCCGCCAGCATCCGGTATTCGTCGGTCTTCATGATCTGGAGGTAGTACATGCGCCCGGCGAGCAGCGCGAATGCGCCGGCCTGCGCGCTCCCGAGCATGATCGCGCGGCGCGTGAACGTCTTGTAGCGCGAATTGTCTCTTCCATCGACCTGCATGGCGCCTCCTAGCCCGACGGCAAGATGCGGCGCTCGATGCGCCCGAAGAGCCACGAAAAGACGGGAAACACGATCACCGTCACCAGCATGTGCAGCACGATCGGCCGCGCCGCCAGCACCTGACCGTAGGAAATGGAGGCGACCGTCCAGCTCGCCACTCCGGCAAAGGCGGCGGCAAGCAGGAAGCCGAGCCAGAACACGGAGAAGGCGCCGCTGACGATCAGAAATCGCTGCGACAGCACCACGGCATAGGTGAGCACATAGACGAAGGCCCACAGGCCGATCGGCCCGCCTGAAAGAAGGTCGGACAGGAGGCCTACAAGAAAGACGGCATAGACCGGAAACATCTCCGGCCGAACGATCGCCCAATAATAGATCGCCATCAGCGCGAAAGCCGGCATGACCGATGTGCCGAAAATCCGGCCAACCGGCACGAAGGAAAAGAACACGCAGAGAATGCCCATGACGAAGGGCAGCAACGTCATGACGACGCGACCGGCGCGCCCGGCAGGTGTCGGCGTATATGGATCGAGCCGCGCCATCACTCGGTCCCCGGCGTGTCGGTCGAGCCGGGATTGGTGTCTTCGACGGGCGGCACCGTGTCTTCCTGCTCGCCTGTATCTGGAACGGGCCGCATCTGCCCCGCCGCGGGCGGGTTTGCAGGCACGGTCCCGACGGGAACCGCGGGAGCGGCTGGGACTGCCGGGCCGCGCGGCGCTTCAATGCGGGTCTGTGCGGCCGGCTTCTTTTTCTGCGAAGGCGTTGAACCCGCCGCCGGGTTCGTCGGCGCACCGGCGGCATTGAGCGGCGGCGTGGCGGGCTTCACCGTTCCCGCAGGCGTCGGCAATGTCGGCGTCGGCGGAGCGGCTTTCGGCGGAACGGGCGGGCCGGAAAACAGCGACGGCGGATCCTGCCGCGCCACCGTGCTTGGAAAGTCGTATTGAAGAATGCGCACGAAATCGAGCCGGTTGCGGTCGGCGAAAGTCTGCACGCGCAAAAATCCGTCGCTGGTCTGGATGACGAGGCCGACCGGCACGCCCGGCGGAATGAGCTTGTCGTCGCCCGACGTTACGACGCGGTCGCCCGGCGACACGCTGCTCGTCACCGCGAGATAGTCGAGCTTCGGCCAGTCGGTATTGTCGCCCGACAGCACGGCCTTGTAATGCGCGGGCTCGATGACGACAGGAATGCGGCTGTTGAGATCGGTCAGCAGAAGCACGCGGGCAGCCTTGTCGCCTGTGGCGACGACGCGGCCGACAAGCCCGTCCGTGTCGATGACGGCATCCCCGCTCTTTATACCCTGATCGCGGCCGACATTGACGATGACGGTATCGACGAAGGGCCCGCCATTGTCGCTGACGGCGCGCCCGCTCACATATTTGATGCCCGGATCGACCTGCACGTTGAGAAGCGCTTCATACCGCGCGACCTTGGCCTCGAGCTTCAGAGCGACTTCCTTCCAGGCGAGCAACCGCGCATTCTCGGCGCGCAGGCGCTCGTTCTCGTCGAAGACATAGGCATATTCGTCGGTGCGCTCGACCACGCGGCGCGCGGCGGCAACGGGACGAGATGCGATTTCAAGGAGAGGCGCCGCCATATCGGTAACGACCTGGCGGGCGCGATCGAAGACATAGGTTTCGGCGCGGCCGAGCAGCAGCAGCGCAGCGGCGAGCGTCAGCATGAACACCAGCGAAACCCGGTTCGAGATTTCGCGGATCGGCATCGCCGAACGATTCGGATCAATCGCCAACTGACTAACGCTCCCGCCGCCCCTCAGCCCTCGCGAGAAGCCCGATTAATAAACCGACGACAATACGTGCTTCATGGTCTTGATATGCTCGAGCGCCTTGCCCGTGCCGAGCGCGACGCAGGAGAGCGCATCGTCGGCGATGGAAACCGGCAGACCCGTCTCGTCGCGCAGCACCTGATCGAGATTGGCAAGCAGCGCCCCGCCGCCCGTCAACACGATACCCTTGTCGACGATGTCGGCGGCAAGTTCCGGCGGCGTCGCTTCGAGCGCGACCTTCACCGCTTCGACGATCGCGCCGACAGGCTCCGCGAGGCTTTCCGCGATCTGCCGCTGGCCGATCCTGATTTCCTTCGGCACGCCGTTCATCAGGTCGCGCCCCTTGATCTCGATGGTCATGCCGTCGCCGTCCGACGGGATCGCCGCCGAGCCGACTTCTTTTTTGATGCGCTCGGCCGAGGCTTCGCCGACGAGCAGATTATGATGGCGGCGGATATAGGCGATGATCGCTTCGTCCATCTTGTCGCCGCCGACGCGCACCGAGCGCGCATAGACGATGCCGCCCAGCGAAAGCACGGCGACTTCCGTGGTGCCGCCGCCGATATCGACGACCATCGAGCCCGTCGGCTCCGTCACGGGAAGCCCGGCGCCGATTGCGGCCGCCATCGGCTCTTCGATCAGATAGACGCGACGCGCACCCGCCGACAACGCCGATTCCTGAATGGCGCGCCGCTCGACGGCCGTGGAGCCGGATGGCACGCAAACGATGATCTGCGGATTGGCGAAGGAACGGCGATTGTGAACCTTGCGGATGAAATGCTTGATCATCTCTTCCGCGACTTCGAAATCGGCGATGACGCCGTCGCGCATCGGTCGGATCGCCTGAATGTTGCCCGGCGTGCGGCCCAGCATCTGCTTGGCTTCTTCGCCGACGGCGAGCACCTGTTTCTTTCCGCCTTTTTCGATGATGGCGACGACCGACGGTTCGTTGAGAACGATCCCTCTGCCTTTGACGTAGACAAGGGTATTCGCCGTACCGAGATCGATTGCCATATCGGCCGAAAACATTCCGAGCAGACCGGAAAGCATTTATTCGCGTCCTTTGACCGTATGTCGGCGGGTTCGCTTCTGTGTGTCGCGCCCGATCGACGGTTGAGAGTGTCGTTGCTTATGGTAGCTAAATGGTTAAAGCCCGAGTATCTGAGGTCCGCCCTTCCCGCTTTCCTGCGGCAAGGAACCGACCTCGGTTGCACTGAGCTTCGCTTCCCTGGGAACTCGTCCGGACAGCCATGAAATACGCTCAGGACTCACAAGAACTCCATCAATCATCCGTGTACGAACAGACACAGGCATGAGCGCCGCTCGCCGCCCGGGGAGCCGCCTGAGCGCGCTCTGGAGTCTCTGCGCGTCAGCACGAATCTTGTACGCTGAAAGGCCGTTGCCGCGCAACGGGAAAGACTTGATTTCAACGGGTTTTCAAGGGTTTGGGCGGCAGTTCCGTAACCTCGTGGCCGCGTCCGTCCAGGCGCGTGCGATGCCGCTTCACGGCCTCGACGATGAACTCCATGACCGCACGCACATGGGCGAGCTGGGCAAGATCGTTGCGCGCCATCAGCCAGAGTTCGAGTGCACCGAGCAGGTCGGGCCCGAAAACGCGCTCCAGCCCCTCGTCCGGGTCGGCGAGGATGCAAGGAAGCGCTGCAAGACCGAGCCCGCCCCGCGCCGCGGCCGCCCGTGCGGCAACGACCGATGAGCGAAAGGCGACGCGCGAGGTCTTTTCCGCCCGCGACATCCACCAAACTGGACCTAACGGCACCTCGGCGCGCGGAAAACCGATGACGTCATGTGCCGCGAGGTCCGCCATCTGCCCCGGCCGGCCGCGTTCGGCAAGATAATCGGCCGAAGCGTAAAGCCCATATGCCATATCCCCGACCTTGCGCATCAGCATGTCGCCCTGCGTGGGCCGCGCCGCCCTCAGCGCGACGTCGACATCGCGCAAGGGATTGCCGATCCGGGGCGCGAGTCCCGCCGAAGCGCGCGGATCGGTCACCAGCTCAAGCTCAAGGCCCGGATGGGCGGCATGAAAGGCAGGCAGCTCCGGCGCGATAAGGAATTCCGCCAGAACTTCGCTGGCGGCCAGGCAAACCGTGCCTTCGCTGCCCGAGCCCGCCGCCGCAAAGTCCCTCGGCAGCGCCGAAAGCCGCCTGTCGACGGGCTCCAGCGCCTCGACGAGCTTCTCGCCCGCCGCCGTCAGCCGGTAGCCCGTGCGCTCGCGCTCGAAGAGCCGCGCCCCGAGATCGTCTTCGAGCGAGGCCACGCGGCGCAAAACCGTCGTCGTATTGACGCCAAGCTGCTGCCCGGCACCCGACAGGCTGCCCGCGCCCGCCACCGCCAGAAAGAACCGGAGGTCGTCCCAATTCATCATCGTTACCGCGCTTATGCAAAATGCTCTTGCTTAAGCGATAGAATAACGGGGTTTTGACCCTCAGGAAATGCAGTACGTCGAAATAGGCAATGCGATTTTGCAAGAAAGCTGGTCAACCCTTGACCGGCTTGACGCGCGCGGCCGCTTCCTTGGCCCGCGCCCGCGCCTCGGCCACATCCGCGCCGCGCGCCAGCGCCACGCCCATGCGCCGACGCATGAAGGCCTCCGGCTTGCCGAAAAGCCTGACTTCGGTGCCTGGCACGGCAAGCGCCCGGTCGAGCCCGTCGAAAGCGATGCCCTTCTCCTCCATGCCGCCGTAAATCACGGCGGAGGCGCCCGGCGCCAGAAGCTCGGTCGAAACCGGTAGGCCCAGAATGGCGCGCGCATGGAGCGCGAATTCGCTCTGATACTGGCTCACCAGCGTGACGAGGCCGGTATCGTGCGGGCGCGGGCTCACTTCCGAGAACCAGACATCGTCGCCCTTCACGAACAGCTCGACGCCGAAGATGCCCTGCCCGCCCAGCGCATCGGTCACCTTCTTCGCGATGTCCCGCGCGCGCTCCAGCGCCGCTTCGCTCATCTGCTGCGGCTGCCAGCTTTCGATGTAGTCGCCTTTGACCTGCACATGGCCGATGGGCGCGCAGAAACTGGTCTCGATCTCGCCCGACGCCGCACGCGAGCGCACGGTGAGCTGCGTGATCTCGTAGTCGAAGTCGATGCGGCCTTCGACGATCACGAGCTGGCGCTCGACGCGGCCACCGGCCATTGCATAGTCCCAGGCCGCCTGAACGCCCGCGGCGTTTTCGACATAACTCTGGCCCTTGCCCGAAGAGGACATAACGGGCTTCACGAAACAGGGAAAGCCCACGCGCGCCGCCCCCGCCGCAAGTTCCGCGGCGCTGGCCGCAAAGGCATAAGGCGAGGTCGGGAGCCCAAGCTCCTCCGCCGCGAGCCGCCTGATGCCCTCGCGGTTCATGGTGAGCTGCGCCGCCCGCGCCGTCGGAATGACTTCGGCAAGCCCCTCGGCCTCGATCTTCGCAAGCTCGTCCGTCGCGATCGCCTCGATCTCCGGCACGATGAGATGCGGGCGTTCCTTTTCGACAAGCGCGCGCAAGGCAGCGCCGTCCGTCATCTGGATCACATGCGAGCGATGCGCAACCTGGTGCGCCGGCGCATCCGCATAGCGGTCGACCGCGATCACCTCGGCGCCATAGCGCTGCAACTCAATTGTCACTTCCTTGCCGAGCTCGCCGGAGCCCAGAAGCATGACGCGCGTCGCGCCGGGTGTGAGCGGTGTGCCGATGCGCAAGAGAACCCCCAAAAGGCCGAACGAACGGCCGCATGTAGCACAAGCCGCCACCCGCCGCACCCCGTCAGGCTTGCTTCTTCGCGAGTCATATGTTACACATGAACATATATTCATATGTGTGGAGTAACACCTTGGCACTCGCATCCGCGCTCGCCATGAAACCGGGCGCTTTGACCGACGACAAGGCCATCGAGCTTGCCGAGATGTTCCGCCTTCTCGGCGATCCGAGCCGGCTCCGCATCGTCATCGAGACGCTGGCGGGCCCCCGCGCCGTCGGACACATGGCGGAGGCGCTCGGCCTTTCGCCGTCGCTTGTCAGCCATCACCTGCGCCTCCTGCGCGCGGCGCGCCTCGTCTCCAGCGAACGGCGCGGCAAACAGATTTTCTATCGCATCCATGACGAACATGTGGCCCGCGTCGTGGCCGACATGGTCGCGCATGTGAACGAAGACAGCCACGACCGGGAGAGCGAACATTGACCGCGAGCCACAAGCATCACGGCCATAGCCATCACGGTCACGACCATGGTCACAACCACGATCATGGCCACGGGGGGATAAGCAACGAACGCCGCGTCTCCATCGCCATGTGGTTCACCGGCGGCTTCATGCTGGTCGAGGCCGCGGGCGGCTGGTATTCCGGCTCTCTCGCGCTGATCGCCGATGCAGGCCATATGCTGACCGATACCGGCGCGCTTGCGCTCGCATGGGCCGCCGTGCGCTTTGCACGCCGCCCGGCGGACGAGGCGCGCTCCTTCGGCTATCACCGCGCGGAAATCCTCGCCGCCTTCCTCAATGGCGTCGTTCTCATCGCATTGTCGGGCTGGATCGTCTTCGAAGCGGCGATGCGGCTTGCATCGCCCTCCCCCGTGCTCGGCGAGCCGATGCTCGTCGTCGCTATCGGCGGCCTCGCCGTCAATATCGTGTCGTTCCTGCTGCTGCATGGCGCGGAGGGAAATCTGAACCTGCGCGGCGCGGCGCTTCACGTGCTCGGCGACCTCCTTGGATCGGTCGCGGCCATCGTCGCCGCCATCGTCATTCTGGCGACAGGCTTCATGCCCATCGACCCGCTGCTCTCCATTCTCGTCGCTCTGCTGATCCTGCGCAGCGCCTGGAGCGTCACCCGCGAGTCGGCGCACATCCTGATGGAAGGCACGCCGCACGGCCTCGACCCCGAAAGCATCACCGCCGATCTCGTCGCCAATGTCGAAGGCGTCAGCGATGTCCATCACGTCCATGCCTGGTCGCTTGGTTCCGGCCGCCCGATAGCCACGCTGCACGCGCGCCTTGCGCCCGAGGCCGACAGTCAAAAGGCGCTGTCAGGCATCAAGGCGCGCCTCAGCGCCGAATTCGGCATCGGCCACGTAACGGTGCAGATCGAACCCGGCGACTGCGACGACGAACGGCACGCGCACGGTCACCGCTGACGTGCCGAACCATCGCGGTTGCGCTAGGATGCGCCGCCACGCCCTACCGGAGATCCGTCATGGCTGAAACGAGGCCCACCCTGGACACGGGCGAGCGAAGCATCTTCTCCCGCATGGGCGAGCTTCGCGTCTTCCTCGAAATGGGTTCGATGGTTCCCGCCCTCCCCGCGCTGATGCAGGCGCCGAGAGGCGACGGACATGCCGTCCTCGTTCTGCCCGGCATGCTGGCGGGCGACGGCTCGACCTTGGTGCTGCGCCGCTATCTCTCCGCGCTTGGCTATCAGGTTCATCCCTGGAAGCTCGGCCGCAACTGGGGCCCGAGCCGCGAAATCCGTCAGGGCATCCGGGATCGCTTCAAGGAATTGTCCAATCGCTATCAGCGTCGCATGAGCCTCGTCGGCTGGTCGCTGGGCGGCATCTACGCCCGCGAAATCGCCCGCGAGAACCCCGCCCTCGTCCGGCAGGTTATCACGCTTGGCAGTCCCTTCGGCGCCGGCTACCGCGTCGACGGCGAAGTCGATGCGGCGCTGGGCGAACGCCTGCGCAAGGCTCCGCCCGTCCCCTGCACCTCGATCTATACGAAAACCGACGGCGTCGTGCCCTGGGAAGCCTGCCTCGAGGAAGAAGGTCCGCAAACGGACAATATAGAGGTGCAGGCGACCCATATCGGCATGGGCGTCAACCCGCTCGTTCTCTGGGCGATAGCTGACAGGCTGGCGCAGCCGGAAGGCGCCTGGCGGCACTTCGACCGCAGCGGCGTCAAATCGCTGTTCTTCCCGGGCGACAGAACCTGAAGCCCTAGAACCTCAGCTCATATTCCATGACGGTCTTCAGCGTGCCCCGCGCGGTCGCGCTGGTGAGGCCGAAGAGATAGCCCACATTGTAGCGAAACTTGCCGGGAAACCAGTTCGGGCCGTTGACCGCGCCCTGTATGGCGGGACCGGCGCGATGCTCCTGCTCGTCGACCGAACCGAGATTATTGACCCGTCCGAATTCGCCATAGGCCTCGATCGCGGGCTCGAAGGCTTCGTCGAGCCGCCAGCGCTCCTGCAAACGATAGGTGACGCCGAGCCCGCCATCCGCATGGGGACCGAGAAGACGCTCGAAAATCAGATTGGCCGTCGTCGTCGTATCGCCGATATCCTTGGCGATCACAGGCCCGAAATCGATTTCATCGCTGTCGCCATCGCGGTTGCGGACATGCTCGTATTCCGTCGCAAAGCCGAGATCGACGAAATACTCGCCCTGATCGGTAAGCTGAAACCGGTTTTCCCATTCGGTCGAGTCGAAATGCGTCTTGCCGCCCGGATCGCGCATCCAGTTTCCGCCGATCTCGGTCGCCCAGTAGTCGGTGACGCCGTAACCGAAACTGACCGTCTGCTTCTGTTCATTATCCTTGGACGGATCGCTGCCAAAAGTGCGATAGCCCTGATACTCGACTTCCGCCTCGCCCTTCTCGACATAGGGCGAATAAATGTAGAGATCGGCCGCCTCGGCCTTGCCGCCCGGCAGCAATCCCGCAGCAACGGCCGTCACGGCAAGCGCCGCCACGACGCCGGCCGATTTCTTGGGCGCAGCACCGCTCATGATCTTCATGAGACCGCCGATGACCACGATGGTCGCCACATAGAAGATGAGCTGGATCGGCGTCGGCCGCGCCGTATAGCCGATCAGCGTATGCAGCATCTTGCCGAAAATCGTCTGGTCGGAAAGCAGCCATGACGTATCCCACATCGCCTCGCCCAGCGGCGAAAGAATACCTGCCTGCACGAGGAAGTTCGCACCCTGCGCCGCAAGCCCTGCGGCAAGCAGCAGGATCATCCAGCTCGTAACGGCAAAGAGCGTCCTTGTGGAAAGAACGACGAGGCCCTTGTAGAGCGCATAGCCGAGCGCCGCGCCCGCAACGAGGCCGATCGCGCCGCCGACGAGAAGGCCAGATGCCGTCAGGCCCCCGCCCGCCGCAATGCCATAGAGAAAGAGCGCGACCTCGGAGCCTTCGCGCAGCACGGCGATGCCGACCGCTATGGCGACGGCGTAAAGCGGCTTCGCTCCGGACATGACATCGCGTCCGACCGCGCTCATTTCCGCCGCCAGCTCCCGCCCGTGGCTTCCCATCCAGATGTTGTGCCAGCCGAGCATCAGCACGGCGAGAAAGAGGATGGAGGCGTTGAAGATTTCCTGCCCCGAACCTTCGAGCGACGACGCGATCTGTCCCGCAAAGCCCGCGACGAGGCAGGCGCCCAGAATGCCCGCGCCGACGCCGAGCGCCAGCCAGCGGTTGCGGCCTGAAATGCCCTTGGTCGCCGCCGCGACTATGCTGATGACCAGCGCCGCCTCGATGACTTCACGAAAGACGATGATGAGTGTTGCGAGCATCGCGGAACGGACCTTACTTGACGACGATGGTGCCGTTTGCTGTGTCCTGATGGAAATCGCCGAAGAACTTGTAGGTGCCCGGCTTCAACGGTCCGATGGAGACCGTGATCTCACCATTGCCCGCGACGATTTTCTCGCGGTTGAGATCGTAGGACTCGAACTCCTCCGCCGTCGGGTCGAGATTCTTGACGGTGAGCTTCACCTTCGTGTCGGCCGGAATTTCAAGCGTGGTCGGCGTGAACTGGTGATCCTTGATGGTCAGCGTATAGCCCGCATCGTCCGCCAGCGCGAAGCCGGAAAAGCCGAGACTTGCCGCGAGGATCGCGGCCGGGAGAGAAACGCGCATCATTATTCCATTCGACATGTTGGAGCTGCGATTTCAGCATGTGATAATCATTCGCAACACATGTCAACGGCCAATTCGTCGCATCACCTCGCCCGGGCAAGCCGTGTCGCCGCCTCGAAACCGATGCGCGGGCTCGACAGGATCGGTGCCGGCAGATCGCCGCAAAGTGCCGCCGCCGGCGCCATGGAAGCCTGCGCAAGCACCAGCACATCGACGCCTTCCGCCGCCTTCTGAAGCCGCGCGGCGATCCCCTCGTAATAGTCGGTCAATCTGCCTTCGCGGAAAGACGTCCAGACATCGTCGAAAACGAAAGACCTGATCTCGACCTCGCGCCCTGCCCTTGCCGCCGAGGAGCGGATGAGCGTCTGCGTGTTCGGCACGGTTGCCGGAATGCAGGCGCAGACGCCGATGACGCGGCCCGCCTCGACGGCCAGATCGGCCATCGCCCGATCGATGCGGAGTATCGGGACATTCATTTCGGCCGACAGCGCCTCGGCCGATGCGCCGAGCGTCGAACAGGTGCAGACGACGACCCGCGCGCCGCCCTCGGCCAGCGCAATCAGCGCTTCTTGCGTCTTCATGTCGAGCGCAGGCGTGACGAAGCCCGCCTTCTCCGCCGCACTCAGCAGATCCTCGCGCACCGCATGGGCGAGCGAAAGCTCGGGCGCAATCTCGCGGCCCAGCGCATTGAAGGTTTCGATATGGATCGCCGCCGTATGCAGAAAGGCAATGGCGGCGCCGTGCGGGATATGGGCAGGAGGCATGGAACTCGCTCCAAAAAGAGAAAGGGCCCTCCGCGAATTTCGCGGAAGGCCCTTTGAAACGCATGAGGCTGTTCGCGCGAACGTCAGTTCTTCGCCTTGTCTACGAGTTTGTTGGCGGCAATCCACGGCATCATCGCACGCAGCTTGGCGCCGACTTCCTCGATCGGGTGGGCGGCATTGTGCGCGCGCGTCGCCTTGAAGCTCGTCTGGTTGACCTTGTTCTCGAGCATCCAGTCGCGCGTGAACTTGCCGGACTGAATGTCGTTGAGCACGCGCTTCATCTCCGCCTTCGTCTCCGAAGTGATGATGCGCGGGCCGGTCACGTACTCGCCATATTCGGCCGTGTTCGAGATCGAGTAGTTCATGTTGGCGATGCCGCCTTCATAGATCAGGTCGACGATCAGCTTCACTTCGTGCAGGCATTCGAAATAGGCCATTTCCGGCGCATAGCCCGCCTCGACCAGCGTCTCGAAGCCGCCGCGGATGAGCTCGACAAGGCCGCCGCAAAGCACGACCTGCTCGCCGAAAAGGTCCGTCTCGCATTCCTCGCGGAACGTCGTCTCGATGATGCCGGCCCGGCCGCCGCCGATGGCGGACGCATAGGAAAGACCGATGTCATGCGCATTGCCGCTCGCATCCTGATGGATGGCGATGAGGCAAGGCACGCCGCCGCCGCGCTTATATTCCGAACGCACCGTGTGGCCGGGGCCCTTCGGCGCGACCATCAGGACGTCGATGTCCTTGCGCGGCTCGATCAGGTTGAAATGGATGTTGAGGCCATGCGCGAAGAAGAGCGACGCGCCGGGCTTCATGTTGGAATGAAGATGATCGCGGTAGATGTCGCCCTGCAACTCGTCCGGCGTCAGCATCATGATGACGTCGGCCCACTTCGCCGCGTCGGCGACCGAGAGAACCTTCAGCCCCTCGCCTTCCGCCTTCTTCGCGGTGGCCGAGCCCTCGCGCAGCGCCACGGCGACTTCCTTCACGCCGCTGTCGCGCAGATTGAGCGCGTGAGCATGGCCCTGGCTGCCATAGCCGACGATGGCAACTTTCTTGCCTTTGATCAGGTTCACGTCCGCGTCACGGTCGTAATAAACGCGCATGGCTCTCGTCCTTTTCCGTCTCTCTGAAGTTATCCGTTACATCGCTTCCGGGCCGCGCGCGATGGCGACGACACCTGTCCGCGAAACATCCACAAGCCCCAGTGGGCGCATCAGCCCGATAAAGGCGTCGATCTTGGCGGGCGTGCCCGTCACCTCGAACACGAATGAAGTATGCGTCGTGTCGATGACGCGGGCGCGGAAGGCATCGGCAAGACGCAGCGCCTCGACGCGCTTCTCGCCCGTACCCGCAACCTTGACCATCGCCATTTCGCGCTCGATGCCCGGCGCATCGACCGACAGGTCGACGACCTTGTGCACCGGCACCAGCCGCTCGAGCTGCGCCTTGATCTGCTCGATCACCATGGGCGTGCCCACCGTGACGATGGTGATCCGCGATGTGTGCTCGGCCTGGTCGACTTCGGCCACCGTCAGGCTCTCGATATTGTAGCCGCGCCCCGAAAAGAGGCCGATGACGCGCGCCAATACGCCCGCCTCGTTGTCCACGAGGACGGCGATCGTGTGCCGTTCGATGCTGGTCTCTTTCGTCATGGGCGTCTCTGTATTGGGAATGCAGCGAAGTGGGAAGCTCTTTTTGGGCCCGATCGGCCGCCGCCGCGGGCGTTAACCCGGCGGCGGCGGCCAAAAACGCTTTTATACGAGCATCTTGCCCGCTTCGGTGACGGTCGGGGCGTCGGCATCGTCGCCGAGGATCATCTCGTTATGGGCAGCGCCCGAGGGGATCATCGGGAAGCAGTTTTCGAGCTGATCGACGCGGCAGTCGAAAATGACCGGCGCCTTCACATTGATCATTTCCATGATCTTGCCGTCGAGCTCCGAAGGCTTCTCGGCCCGGATGCCGACCGCGCCATAGGCCTCGGCAAGCTTCACGAAATCGGGCAGCGCATCCGAATAGGAATGCGAGTAGCGCCCGCCGTGAAGCAGCTGCTGCCACTGGCGCACCATGCCCATATATTCGTTGTTCAGAATGAAAATCTTGATCGGCAGCATGAACTGAACCGCCGTCGAAATTTCCTGCATCGTCATCTGCACGGATGCTTCGCCGGCGATGTCGATAACGAGCGCATCGGGATGCGCGATCTGCACGCCGACGGCGGCAGGCAGGCCGTAACCCATCGTGCCGAGGCCGCCCGAAGTCATCCAGTGGTTCGGCTTTTCGAAATGATAGTGCTGCGCCGCCCACATCTGGTGCTGGCCGACTTCCGTCGTGATGTAGGTGTCACGGCTCTTCGTCAGCTCATAAAGGCGCTGAACGGCATGCTGCGGCTTGATGATGTCGTCGGAATTCTTGAAGCCCAGCGACTTGCGCGCGCGCCAGGCCTCGATCTGCGCCCACCAGGAAGCGAGCGCCGCCTTGTCGGGCTTGGCAACCTTCGCCTTCCAGATGCGGATCATGTCTTCAAGCACATGCGCGGCGTCGCCGACGATGCCGACATCGACATGCACGACCTTGTTGATCGACGAGGCGTCGATATCGACATGGATCTTCTTCGAGTTGGGCGAGAAGGCGTCGATGCGCCCCGTCACCCGGTCGTCGAACCGCGCACCGATATTGATCATGACGTCGCAGTCATGCATGGCGTTGTTGGCTTCATAGGTGCCATGCATGCCGAGCATGCCGAGCCACTGCTTGTCGGATGCGGGGTAAGCGCCGAGGCCCATCAGCGTCGATGTGATGGGATAGCCCGTCATGCGGACGAAGTCGCGCAGAAGCTGCGAGGCGAGCGGCCCGGAATTGATGATGCCGCCGCCCGTATAGAAGATCGGCTTCTTTGCGCCCGCGATGAGGTCGACCGCCTTCTTGATCGCCTCGATGTCGCCCTTGATCTTCGGACGGTATGTCTTATGGACGACGTTCTGCGGGCCGACATATTCGGCCTTCTGGAACTGAACGTCCTTTGGAATGTCGATGACGACCGGGCCCGGACGGCCATGCGTGGCGACATAGAACGCCTCATGCATGACGCGCGTCAGCTCCTTCGCCGAATTGACGAGCCAGTTATGCTTCGTGCAAGGCCGCGTGATGCCGACCGTATCGCATTCCTGGAATGCGTCCGTGCCGATGAGATGCGTGGCGACCTGCCCCGTCAGGCAGACAATGGGGATCGAATCCATCAGCGCGTCGGTGAGGCCGGTAACGGCATTGGTCGCGCCCGGACCCGAGGTCACCAGCACGACGCCCGGCTTGCCCGTCGAACGCGCATAGCCTTCGGCCGCATGAACCGCGCCCTGCTCATGGCGAACCAGAACATGCTTGATCTTGTTCTGATGGAAGAGCGCGTCGTAGATCGGCAGAACGGCGCCGCCCGGATAGCCGAAAATCGTGTCCACGCCCTGATCGATGAGCGCCTTGATGACGATTTCCGCGCCCGACATCTCCTGGGGGGTAGCCATTATCCGATCCTTCTCAAACGCGTCGTGGCCCGGCTCGCCCAGGCCATCCCCGCCTTGCGTTGATCCCCTGAAACGTGGAAGCCCCGCCTGATGCGGGGCATGACGAACGGGGAGCCTGCGAAAGCGCGGGCAACCTAACCAAGGCCTATTTGCGGGTCAACCCCAATTCGTCAATAAATGAAAAGATTTCAGCCTTAACACTTTCCGAATCTTGCGCAGCGAAGCGCCTCCACGCAATCATCTGAGTACGAAACCAGGTCTCCTGCCGCTTCGCATAGGCCCTCGTCTCGGCCTGCCCGCGCGCCACCGCAGTCGAAAGATCAATATTTCCAGATACATAGTTGGCAAGCGGGCGAAAACCCAGCGCCTTCATCAGCGGCAGGCTGGGATCGAGGCCGAGCGCGGCAAGCGCACCCGCCTCCTCCACCGCCCCCGACGCCACCATCGCCTCGAAGCGCGCATCCGCCCGCCTTTTCAGCCAGCTGCGATCCGGCGCCAGCACGATCCGCGCGAGCGGCCCCTTTATGAGCGGCGCAGGCGGCTCCTTATGCCATTGGCTCAAGGGCTTGCCGGTCCCCCGCGCAACCTCGACGCCCCGCGCGATGCGCTGCCGGTCCGACGGCCGGATGACGCCGGCAAGCTCGGGATCGGCCGCGACGAGCAGCGCATGCGGGTTGTCGGATGCGGCGACTTCCGCCCGCACCGCTTCCCGCACGGCTTCGGGAACGGCGGGAATGGGCGCAAGACCTTCGGTCAAGGCCCTGAAATAAAGGCCCGTTCCGCCGACGATGACGGGCACCCGCCCCCGCGCCTCGATGCCGGCAATGGCCTCCACCGCCATCCGCGACCATTTTCCGGCCGAGCAATTCTCCGCCCCCGAAAGCACGCCATAGAGATGGTGAGGCACGCGCGCCTCGTCCTCGGGCGAAGGCCGCGCGGTCAGCAGCCGCAACTCGCGATAGACCTGCATCGAATCCGCATTCACGATCTCGCCGCCGAAGGCCTCCGCCACGGCAAGCGCCAGCGCGGACTTGCCGCTGGCGGTCGGCCCTGCAATAAGGATCGCGCCTTTGGTTTCAAACGGCTCGCTCAATTCGTCCAGCCTCCGGTTCGCCCGCGATGAAATACGTCCTGACGCTTATAGGCAATCACATCACCGCGCTCCGCGACGAGCATGTCGCGGCCGCCATTGCGCAACTGCCCTCGCCGCAAGCGCCCGTCTGGCTCTCCCGCGGCATGGCCTGCGACATCGCATTCGAGGCCGCCGATGGCAAGACCGTGGAAGCGGCGCTGCGCAAGGCGCTGTCGGGCATCCATATCGACCTTGCCGTCCAGCCCGCCGAAGGCCGCCGCAAACGCCTCCTCGTCGCCGACATGGACTCGACCATCATCCAGCAGGAATGCATCGACGAACTGGCTGCCGAGCTTGGCCTCAGGCAGGAAATCGCCGGCATCACCGAGCGCGCCATGCGCGGCGAGATCGCCTTTGAACCGGCTCTCAGGGAGAGGGTCGGCCTGTTGAAGGGGCTGCCCCTCGCCTCCCTCGAAAAAGTCTATCGCGAACGCATCACCGAAACGCCGGGCGGCCGCGCGCTTGTCCACACCATGCGTGAGCACGGACACGCCTGCGCGCTCGTCTCCGGCGGCTTCACCTATTTCACCGAGCGCGTCGCCCATGCGGTGGGTTTCAACACCCACCAGGCCAACCGGCTCATCTTCGTCGACGGCAGGCTCACCGGCGGCGTCGCCGAGCCGATCCTCGGCCGCGAAGCGAAGATCGAGGCGTTGGTGCGGCTCCGCGACGAACTGGGCCTCGCCCACCACGAAACCATGGCGGTGGGCGACGGCGCGAACGATCTGGGCATGATCGAGGAAGCGGGCCTCGGCGTCGCGCTCCATGCAAAGCCCGTCGTCGCCGAAGCCGCCGATGCGCGCATCGATCATGGCGACCTGACGGCGCTGCTCTATCTGCAAGGCTATCGGCAGGAAGAAATAGCCGACGTCTGAAGCAAGGCTCCGCCGCCTACTCGATCGGCAGGGCGACGAAACTCGCGCCGCCGCCCGTCGATAACCGGATCAGCACGGATTTCCGCCCGGCCTTCTTTTCCGCCGCAACGCGCGCGGCGACGTCCTTCGGCGTCTTCACCGGCACCTGCGCAACCTCGATGATGACGTCGCCGGGCCTGATGCCCTTGTCGGCGGCGGTGCTCGAAGGCGAAACGTCGCTGATGAGCACGCCCGTCACATCCGCCCCGACCTTGAAGTGATCGCGCATCTCCGGCGTCAGCACGGTAAGGTCGAGGCCGAGCACCTGCATCTTTTCGATGGCCGGCAGCTTCTTCGGCTGAGTGGACTTGGCGGCGGCTTTCTGATCTTCGAGCTGCGCCACCTTGATCGTCAGCGTCTTCGCCTTGCCGCCGCGTAAAAGCTCGATCGGCACTTCCTTGCCGACCTCCGTTTCGGCGACGATGCGCGGCAGATCGCGCATTTCGCGCACCTTCTGCCCGTTGAAGGAGGTGATGAGATCGCCCGTTTCTATGCCGGCCGCGGCGGCCGGCGCACCGGGCGCGACGCCGGCGACCAGCGCGCCATGCGTCTCGGTGAGGCCGAGCGTCGCCGCGATTTCCGGCGTCACCGTCTGGATGCGGACGCCGATCCAGCCGCGCTTGATCGATCCGGATTTGATGATCTGGCTGGTGATCGGAATGATGGTGCTCGACGGCGTGGCAAAGCCGATGCCGACGGATTCGCCTGAGGGCGAGATGATCGCCGTGTTCATGCCGATCACTTCGCCGGCGAGATTGAAAAGCGGCCCGCCGGAATTTCCGCGATTGATCGCCGCATCCGTCTGGATGAAGTCGTCGTAATTGCCAGCATGAATGTCGCGGTTGAGCGCCGAGACGATGCCTGCTGTGACGCTGCCGCCAAGGCCGAAGGGATTGCCGATCGCCATGACCCAGTCGCCGACGCGCATCTTGTTGCTGTCGCCGAGCTTCACGAAGGGAAGCGGAAGTTTCGTCTGGACCTGAAGAACGGCGATGTCGGTCTTCTCGTCGCGGCCGCGCACTTTCGCGGGCAAGGTCGTGCCGTCGGTAAAGGTGACGTCGATCTTGTCGGCCCCGTCGATCACATGATTGTTGGTGACGATGATGCCCGAAGGGTCGATGACGAAGCCGGAACCGAGCGACTGCACCTTTTCGGGCTGCCCCTTGCCGGGCGCCTGATCCTGCTGATCGCCGAAGGGCGCGGGCTCGGCGTTGCCGCCCTGATCGTCGCCGCCTTGATCGCCCCCGCCTTGCTGATCTTCGTCGCCCTGCTGATCTCCGTCGCCTTGCTGATCGTCGCCACCCTGCTGATCGTCGGGAGCGGCGTCGTCCTTTTCGCGGATCGTCTGCGTAGTCGAGATATTGACGACGGCCGGAGAGAGCTTCTGGGCCAGGTCGGCAAAGCCGGTCGGAATGCTGTTCGCCTCGGCCGAAACCGCCGATATCTGAAGTCCGGCGCCTATGACAAGGACGAGGAAAGCGCGCAAAAATCCGCTGCGCGCCGCATGCCCACTCAACCGTACCCGCATTCCCTGCTCCCGAATCGCCTGCGCCTCAGGCTCTAGCCGCGCACCAGCCAGACCAGCACAACACCGGTCGCCAATGCAAGCAATCCTCCGGCCCGCAGCGCCTGATCGGGCTGCATCCCGATCGAGGCGAGCGCCCGGCGCATGGGGCCCGGAAAAGCCGCATAAAGCGCGCCTTCGATCGCCAGCACCAGCCCGAAGGCCGAGAGAAGGTCCTTCAAGCTGTCCCCCGGCGTCTAGCGCTTCGCGCCGCCGCCGGCTTCGTCGCCGAAATAGCGGAAAAACTCGGAGTTGGGCGAGATGACCATCGTCGTGTTGTCGCCCTTGAGCCCGGCCTTGTAGGCCTGCATCGAGCGGTAGAAGGCGAAGAACTCAGGATCCTGCCCGAACGCCTGGGCATAGATCTCGCTGCGCGTCGCGTCGCCTTCACCGCGGGCGATCTGCCCGTCGCGCTCCGCATCGGCGAGGAGGACCGTCACGTCGCGGTCGGCCTTGGCCCGGATTTCCTGCGCCAGCTGCTGGCCCTGCGCCCGAAGCTCGGCCGCCTCCCGCTCGCGTTCGGTCTGCATCCGGCGATAAATCGCCTGGCTGTTGGCCGCCGGCAGATCGGCGCGGCGAATGCGGACGTCCACCACCTCGACGCCGAAATCATGCGTCGCGCTGTTGAAGACGTCGCGGATCGTCCGCATGAGGCCGGAGCGATTGTCGCGCACCAGCGCTTCGAGCGTATTGTCGCCGACCACGTTGCGCAGCGACGAGATGAAGATCGGCGTCAGCCGCGCATCGCTCAATGCCGGATCGCCGACCGCGCGATAGAACCGGAGCGCATCGACGATGCGGTAGCGCGCAAAGGCGTCGACGACGAGCCGCTTGCGGTCCTTCGCGATGACTTCGCCTTCGTCGGACGAGGTTTCGAGGTTGAGGATGCGCTTGTCGATATAGACGACGTTCTGGACGAAGGGGAGCTTCCAGTGAAGCCCCGGCTCCGTCACCGGCTCGCCGCGCGGATCGCCGAACTGAAGCACCAGAGCCTGGCTCTTCATGTCGACGACATAGGCGGATGAATAGACGATGAAGGCCGCCAGAAGAACGACGACCGCAGCGCCGACACCGAACGATCTGTTCATTGCTGCGCTCCCGGATTGGTGGTCGGCGTCGCGCCGAGCGTCGTGTCGGATGACGATGCGGCAGGCGCCGGTGAAATTGTCTTGAGGCCCGGCAGCGGCATATAGGGCAGCACGCCCTTCCCGCCGTCGTTCGGATCGACAAGCACCTTGTTGATGCCGCCGATGACTTCCTGCATCGTTTCGAGATACATGCGCCGGCGCGTCACGTCCTTCGCCTTCTTGTATTCGTTATAGATGAGCAGGAAGCGCTTCGTTTCGCCCTGCGCTTCGGCGACGATCTGCTCGCGATAGGCCTCGGCGGCCTGCGTGATCTGCGACGCCTGACCGCGCGCCTTGGGAACGACCGTATTGGCATAGGTCGTCGCTTCGTTCTGCAGCCGCTCCTGGTCGGTGCGCGCCGCCTGCACGTCGCGGAAGGCGTCGATGACGGCCGCGGGCGGATCGACGTTCTTCAGCTGCACTTCGGTCACTTCGATGCCCGCGCCGCCATTGGGGCCGTAGGAATCGAGCGCCGACTGCATCAGCGTCCGCACCTTCTTCTGCACGTCGTTACGGCCGGTCGTCTGCAACACGTCGATATTCGACTGGCCGACCACTTCGCGCATCGCGCTTTCGGCGACGGCTTTGACCGCGCCGTCCGCGTTTTGAATGTTGAAGAGATAGGCCTTGGCGTCGCTGATGCGCCAGAGCACGGTGAAGGTGATGTCGGCGATGTTCTCGTCGCCCGTCAGCATCAGGCTTTCGGCCGGCACCGGCGTGCCGATCTCGTTCATGCCGACATGGAAACTGTTGATGCGCGTCACGGTCGGCAGTTCAACCGTTTCGATCGGATAAGGCAGCTTCATGTGAAGGCCCGGCGCTTCGGAGCGCACGAAATTGCCGAAACGAAGCACGATGCCCTGCTGGTCCGTATCGACGCGGAAGAAGGAGCTCCAGGCGAGGAAAACTATGACGGCGAGACCCAGCACTGCGACAGGTCCGCGCAGGCCGCCCGTTCCGCCGGTGCCGCCCGACAGCACCTGCCTGAGTTTTTCCTGACCGCGCCGGATCAATTCATCGAGGTCTGGCGGCTGATTTCCGCCGCCGGATGGTCCCTGCCCCCACGGTCCACGGCCGCCGCCGCCCTGCCAGCCGCCGCCGCCACCACCGTTCTGATTACTCCAGGGCATCAATATTCCTTTGATTGGAAGAGCAAGGTCCGTTGGATTTCCATGCACCGGGGTTTATATGACAGCCACTCGCAAGAAGCAACGCAACCAGGCGCGACACGCACACGCAGCGCTGCCTCCCTGAGCCAATAATAAACAAGTCATCAATTCGGAAAGTCGCCCATCATGCCCAGCGCCACACGCGACGACATCGTGAAAGCCCTGTCAGGCGTCGACGATCCCGGTGCCGGTACAGATGTCGTTTCCGCCGGCCTCGTTCAAGGCCTCGTGATACGCGAAGGCCATGTCGGTTTCAGCCTCGAAGTCGCGCCCGAGCGCGGCGCCTCGATGGAGCCGGTTCGCCGCGCTTGCGAAGAGGCTGTGCGCAAGCTCCCCGGCGTGTTGAGCGTCACCGCCGTTCTGACCGCGCATCGCGCGCCCGCGCGCGGCGGCCATTCTCATGCGCATAATCACGATCATGGGCACGACCACGATCACGACCATGCCGGTCATTCGCACGCTCCCGCCCGTGGCCCGGCACAGGCCGAACCGTTGCGCATTCCCGGCGTCGCCGCCATCGTCGCGGTCGCCAGCGGCAAGGGCGGCGTCGGCAAATCGACGGTCGCCGTCAATCTGGCGCTCGGCCTCGCCGCGCTCGGCCGCCGCGTCGGCATTCTCGACGCCGATATTTACGGGCCCTCGATCCCGCGCATGCTCGGGTTGAAGGGCAAGCCGGAAGCCGACCCCGATACGAACGGCAAAAAACTGAAGCCGATGGAAAGATATGGCCTCAAGGCCATGTCGATCGGCTTCTTCATCGAGGAAGACGCCCCCGTCGTCTGGCGCGGGCCCATGGTGCAATCGGCGCTGACGCAGATGATGATGGACTTCTCCTGGGGTCCGCTCGACGTGCTGATCGTCGACATGCCGCCCGGCACCGGCGATGCACAGCTCACCATGGCCCAGCGCGTGCCGCTTGCCGGCGCCGTCATCGTTTCGACGCCGCAGGAAATCGCCCTCATCGACGCGCGCAAGGGCTATGCGATGTTTGAAAAGACCCATGTGCCGATTTTCGGCATCGTCGAGAACATGGCCTATTTCGTCAGCCCCGGCTCGGGCGAGAAATCCTACATCTTCGGCCAGGGCGGCGCGCGGCGCATGGCCGAAACGCTCGGCTGCGATTTCCTCGGCGAAGTGCCGCTCCACATGTCGGTGCGCGAAACCTCCGACGCCGGCACGCCCATCGTCGCCAGTGCGCCGGACAGCGAAGAGGCCCGCATCTTCATCGAGATCGCGCGGCGCGTCGGCGAACATATCGACGCCGCGCTCGGCCAGCAGGCTCGCAAGACGCCGAAGATCGTGATCGAATAACGGCTCGAAAGAAAAACGGCCGGTCCCTCCTCCGAGGAACCGGCCGTTCGCAACTCATCCTGAGGCGTCAGCGCCCCGCCTTCAGCGATGCCTTCTCCGCCGTGCCGTCGGGCGCGGTCAGATCCCAGCTATCGCCGACATTGTGCGAGACGGCGGCAACGCAATAGGGCTTGGCGTCCGGCGCCGCATTGTCGGCGACGAAGCAGCCCTTGTCGCCGTCGATCTTCCACTTGCCGGTCGATGTTTTTCCATCGGCCAGCTTCTGCGTGAAGGTCCCGTCCTTGTTGATGAGCACGGAGCGCTCGCCCTTCGCATTCGTGACGGTGACGGTGTTGTCGTAATAATTGGCGAAGGGATCGCCCTCGGCGAGCGCAAAGCCGGTGAACGCAAACAACGCAACCAGAACACTGAGAACGAGACGCATCATAGTCCTCCCTCATTGAAGGCCGGTTACTCCGGCCGTGCGGCCCTTGTAGCGGCGCGCATCGTGACATGCCGCGCAACGCCTCCAAACATATGTTCCGCTGCCGGAATGTCGCCGCTGCATCTCGTCTCGCATCGCAGCAAAAGCCGCAAATGGAAACGGCCGGTCCCGCGAGAGACCGGCCGTCGAAATTGAACCGTCGGATTTACTGACCGGCGACGAGTTCCATCTTCACGGGCTTGCCATCCGCGCCCGGGGCTTCCCAGGTCTCGCCGACCTTGTGCGTCTCGTTTTTCACGCAGAAGGGCTTGGCGCCCGCTGCCGGCGCCGGTTCGGTCTGCGTGTAGCAGGTCTCATCGCCCTGCGCCGCCCAGCTCCCCTTCACGGTCTTTCCATCGGGAAGCACCGTCGAATAGGTGTTGTCCTTGTTGACCTTCGCCTTCGTCACACCGGCGGCCGAAGTGATGACGACCGTGTTGCCGAAGAGATTTGCATCGGGATCGGCGAGAGCCGCACCGGTGAACGCAACTGACGCAACGAGAACACTGAAGAAAAGGCGCATTATAGTCCTCCCGGGGTTACGGCTCCCTGTTGAGAATCCGGAAGCCGTTTCAAGCGCGCGCAGTCTGGCACGCAACTTCGTCAGCGTGAAGACGTGTCCGCAAAGCCGATGCATTCGCGGACACGATTCCGTCACTTGTTCAGGAAGTTGAGCGGCAGGCCGGGCGTCTCCCATTCCATCGAGAGCAGCCGTCCGCTCGACGACGCCGTGATATAGGCCGTCTTCAGATCCTTGCCGCCGAAGCAGATATTCGTCACGAGAATGTCGTCGATCGGCACATGCTTGTTCTTGCCGTCCGGCGCGAAGATCGTGATGCCGCCATTGAGGATCGTGGCGACGCAGATATTGCCCTTCGCATCGACCGCGAGACTGTCGAAGAAAGTGTGCCCCGGCGCCGCGCCGACATAGCGGCCCGCGCCGCCGAGCCCCGTGTCCGGCCCGAGCTCTCCCGGCGCCACGATGTCGAAGGCGAGCAGACGCGCCGAATAGGTGTCGGCGACATAGACGGTCTTTTCATCTGGCGAAAGGCCGACGCCGTTGGCGCTGAGAATGGGAAACGCCACTTCCTTGATCATCGACCCGTCGATCTTGGCGTAGTAGAGGCCGCCGCGATACTGGATGCGCCCATCCGTCTTGCCGTGATCGGTGAACCAGAACCCGCCTTCCTTGTCGAAGACGATGTCGTTCGGCCCGATCAGCGGATTGCCGTTGCATTCGGTGTAGAGAACCTTCACCGCGCCGGTCTTGAGGTCGACGCGTTCGATGCGCCCACCGGAATAATTCGCGGGCTTGCCGCCCGGAATGGTGAGATCGCCCATCTGGTGCCACTCGAAGCCGCCGTCGTTGCAGACATAGCAGGCGCCGTCGGGACCGATGGCCGCGCCGTTCGGTCCGCCGCCAAGCTCGGCGATCACTTCGATCTTGCCCGCCGCCGTCACGCGCGTCAGCGTGCCGCGCTTGATCTCGACGAGAATAACGCTGCCGTCGGGCATGGCGATGGGGCCTTCCGGAAACTGGAGACCGCTCGCAATGAGTTTGGGTTGAGCCATTCTATCCTCCCTGGTGTTCATTTTTTTGCGGCGCTTGTTGGTCGCGCCGAATTCTCATGGACGTCATTCTGGCAACCGCCCGCCTCAAGGGCAATGGCCGATCGCCGCCGCCGCGCGCTCAACTGCGTGGATGCCGCTGAGATAAGCCCCCTGCACCGTCGAAAACCATGAGGGATGCACGGCCTCGCCCGCCAGAAACACCTTGCCGTCGAGCGGCTCGGCGAGTTTCGCCCTGTCCCCGGCATGGCCCGGCAAGGCGCAGGAATAGGCCCCGAGCATATGCGGGTCGGAAGACCACGCGGTCGCCGCCGCCCCGACGACATGATCGAGAACCGACGAGCCGAACATGTCGGCCAGCGCCGCGCGCGCCATGTCGATCATCGCCGCCTCCCCTTCCCGCTCCATCTCTTCCGCGAAACGCCCGCCGAGATAGGCGATGGCAAGTTCGCTGCCGAATGGTCTGATCTGGAAGCTCACCGCATGGCGCGACGGCGCGCGCCCATCCATGAGCGAGGCGTAGCTTGTATCCGGCATGTCGAAGACGTTGCGCGAAAATTTCAGCGCAACCTTGTTCGCCGCTCCCGTCGGCACGCCTTCGAGCGCGGCCTGAAGCGCGGCGGGCAGCGCCGGCGAAAAGCGGATGAGCCCGCGCGCGAGTACATTGGTCGAAACGGTAACGATGGCGGCGCGCGCCTTAAGCGAACCTCTAGGCGTCTCAATCACGACGCCCTTGCCCGTTCGGTCGATGACGCTCACCGGAGTGTCGAGCGAAACCGGCACGCTCGCACCATAGGCCTCGATGAGCGCGCCATAGCCGCGAACAAGCGGCCAGTTCTCGCCGCTGTCATGATAATGATGGAGATCGAGCGCCGAAATCCGCTCGGGCGGAAAACCGCTGATCGCTTCATGCACATGCTCGATGAGCCGATACCAGCGCCCGCCCGCATCGAGCGCCTGCGCCGCAGGCACATCGAGCCCGCGCGTGCCCAGCGCATCGACCGCCTCGAATGCCGCCTCGATCGTGTCGTTATAGTCGTCGCGCTCGGCGTCGCTCGCCCAGCGGCCGCCGAGATTGAGATGACGGCCGCGAAAACTCTCGCGTGCGAGATATGGCTGATCGAGCGCCTCGGCGATGCCCGTCAGCGGATTGACCGCCGCCGAATGCAGCCAATGCGCCCCGCGGTCCCATGCGACGCCGAATGTGTCCGTATCGGTATGGGTACGCCCGCCGATACGGTCCTTCGCCTCCAGCACGGCGAAACTCAGGCCGAAATCCCGCGCCCGCCGCGCTGCCGCCAGCCCCGCCGCACCCGCGCCGACAATGGCGATATCCACCTCGCCGGTCATGTCTCGATCCGGAAATTGAGCTTGGGCTTTCCGGTTTCCGCATCGCGCGGAATTTCGCCGGCAAGCACGCCGCCATTGGCGAGGATCACTTTCTTCGACCCTTCATTGTCGGCGTCGCAACTGATCACGACGTGGCGCAATCCTCCTTCGCGCGCAACGGCGAGGACAAGCCCCAGCGCCGCCGTCGCATAGCCGCGCCGCTGCTTCCAGGGCACGACGGTATAGCCGATATGTCCCGGAACATAGGCGGGCAATTCCTCGCTGCCGCGCATGAAGCGCAGCCCTATCGCGCCGCAGAACTCCCCGTCCGAAATCCAGAACAACCGAAACGGCAGGCGCGGCTTTTCGCTGCCATCCGCCATCTGCACCGTTCCGTCCTGATCGGTGAGATCGGCGAGGAACGCCTCCGGGTCGGCTTCCACCGCCTGAAGCTCGTCGGCGCTGACGTCGCGCATCGTGTTCGGCGACCAGCCCCGCCGCAACGCCTCCGCATAGCCCTCAAGCAAGGCCATTGAAGGTTTGACAAGGGAAATGCGCGCCGCGCCCAAATGCAATCCTTCAGAAAACGACGACCGACCTGATCGACTTGCCCTCATGCATGAGGTCGAAGCCCTTGTTGATATCTTCGAGCGGCATGGTGTGCGTGATGAGATCGTCGATATTGATCTTGCGGTCCATGTACCAGTCGACGATGCGCGGCACATCCGTGCGTCCGCGCGCGCCGCCGAAGGCCGAGCCCTTCCAGACGCGCCCCGTGACGAGCTGGAACGGCCGCGTCGAAATCTCCTGCCCCGCGCCCGCAACGCCGATGACGGTCGAGACGCCCCAGCCACGATGGCAGCATTCGAGCGCCTGCCGCATCGTCGTCGTGTTGCCGATGCATTCGAAGCTGTAATCCGCGCCGCCACCCGTGAGTTCCACCAGATGCGCGACGATATCGCCCTTGATCTCCTTCGGATTGACGAAATGCGTCATGCCGAAGGACCGCGCAAGGCTCTCGCGCGCCGGATTGATGTCGACACCGACAATCATGTTGGCGCCCACCATCTTCGCGCCTTGAATGACATTGAGCCCGATGCCGCCGAGGCCGAAGACGACCACATTGGCGCCCGCCTCCACCTTGGCCGTGAAGATCACCGCGCCGATCCCCGTCGTCACGCCGCAGCCGATGTAGCAGACCTTGTCGAAAGGCGCGTCCTTGCGGATCTTCGCCAGCGCGATTTCCGGCAGCACGGTGTAGTTGGCGAAGGTCGAGCAGCCCATGTAATGCAGCACCGGCTTGCCCTTCCAGGAAAACCGGCTCGTACCGTCCGGCATCAGCCCCTTGCCCTGCGTCGCACGGATCGAGGTGCAGAGGTTCGTCTTGTGGCTGGTGCAGCTTTTGCACTCGCGGCATTCGGGCGTGTAGAGCGGGATGACATGATCGCCGACCGCGAGCGACTTCACGCCCGCGCCCACCTCCACCACGACGCCCGCACCCTCATGGCCGAGGATCGCGGGAAACATGCCTTCCGGATCGTCGCCCGACAGCGTGAAGGCGTCCGTATGACAAATGCCCGTCGCCTTGATCTCGACAAGCACCTCGCCCGGCCGCGGCCCTTCAAGCTGCACCGTCTCGATCTCAAGCGGTTTGCCCTTCTCGAAAGCCACTGCCGCACGCACGTCCATCATCCGCTCCCTTGTTCCGTCATCGCCCGGCTCGTCCCGGCCATTCCCGACTTCGACCTGTCGTTACTTACTCTTCATCGCGCCCGAAAAGAACTCTACCGCGATTTCATGCGCGGCCTTCGTCGCGGCGGGATTGTGACGCATCACCACGCGCCCGCCCTTGCCCTGATTGCCGAAGGGATCGACCACTTCCACATCCGCGCCCGGCATGTCGAAACCGTGATGCGACGCCGCCATCACCTCAAGCCTGATCTTCGCGCGATCCGCTTCGCTGAGCCCTGCGACGAGCTTCGCCGAAATCTCGGGATCATTGTCATATTGATCGAGCGCGCCCGTCATCAGCAGCACCGGCGCATCGACGAGACCGCCGAACTCGAAGCCCGGCACGCGATTATAAACCCAGGCCGCCGGATAGACCGGCATCAGCGCCGCGAAATGCCCGCCCTTGAGATACTGATCGTTGTAGCGATGCGTCGCCGCGAGCATCGCCGAAACGCCGCCGAACGAGAAGCCGAGCACGCCGATCCGCGCCGCATCGACCGCCGGATGCGCGGCCAGAAATTCACGGGCGCCGTAAACATCCGGCAGCGTTTCCTGCAACGACTTCGGCCGCCCGTCCGCACCGCCCTTCAAGCCCCGCGCCGCCCATTGATCGGGCTCCAGCGTGACGAAGCCCGCCGCATTGAGCACATCCGCATATCCGCCCTCCCGCGCCGAAGGCCCCGCCGACCCGTGCAGGATCAGCACCGCGGGCTTCTTCCCCTCCCCGCCCGGCACGCGCAGCCGCGCCGCGAAAACGAGCTTGCTGTCGCCTGCCGCCGGAAACGTGACGTAGTGCAGCGTGGTGGGAAGTTTCATTTCGTCGGTGGTCATGCTTTCCGCTCCAGCACCACAAATGAATAGTCCGCCGTATCCTTCTCGCCCGCCTTATGCGCCTCGCGCGACACCTCGCGCCACTGGCTCCGGTCGAGCGTGAAATGCGCATCGCCCTCGGGCCGCGCGTGAACCTCGGTGAGATAGATCCGCGTCGCCTGCGCCAGCGATTGCCGGTAAATCTCCGCGCCGCCCACGATCATCAGCTCGTCGGCGCCAAGCTCGGTTGCCAGCGCCTTGCCCCGCGCAATCGCCGCCTTGACCGAGCCGAAGACTTCCGCCCCCGGCGCGGCATAGCCCTTGTCCCGCGTCACCACGAGATTGGGCCGGCCCGGCAGCGGGCGCTTCGGAAACGACTCCCAGGTCTTCCGCCCCATCACGATGGGCTTGCCCATGGTTGTCCGCTTGAAGAAAGCCATGTCGCCGGCAAGCCGCCACGGCATGGCATTGTCGCGCCCGATGACGCCGTTCTCCGCAACCGCGATGACGAAGCTGATATGCGTCATTTGCCGATGTCCGGCACGGTCAATCGCTCGGGCTCAAGCGGGCGCGTATTTGCAAGAATGAGCGTCATGCCCGCCGCCGCCAGCGCCAACATCAGCAGCGTCATCAGAACGGTGGTGACTGGCTGGCGGAACCTCATCAGACGGCGACTGGCGCCGCGATATGCGGATGCGCTTCGTAGCCTTCGAGACGGAAATCGTCATAGGTGAAGTCGAAGATCGACTTCACATCCGGATTGATGATCATGCGCGGCAGGGGCTTGGGCTCGCGGGCGAGCTGCTTCTCCGCCTGCTCCAGATGATTGAGATAGAGATGCGCATCGCCGAATGTGTGGATGAACTCGCCCGGCTTCAGCCCCGTCACCTGCGCCATCATCATGGTGAGCAGCGCATAGGAGGCGATGTTGAAGGGCACGCCGAGGAATATGTCCGCAGAACGTTGATAGAGCTGGCAGGAGAGCTTTCCCTCCGCGACATAGAACTGGAACAGGCAATGGCAGGGCGGCAGCGCCATGTCGTCTACATCGGCCACATTCCAGGCGGAGACGATGAGCCGGCGCGAATCCGGGTTGCGCTTGATCTGCTCGACCAGATTCTTGATCTGGTCGATCTTCTCGCCGTCCGGCGTCGGCCATGAGCGCCACTGATAGCCATAGACGGGGCCGAGATCGCCCGCATCGTCCGCCCACTCGTCCCATATCCCCACCCCATTGGCCTTGAGGTAGCGGATATTGGTGTCGCCCGAGAGGAACCAGAGAAGCTCGTGCACGATCGACTTCAGATGCAGCTTCTTCGTCGTCACCATCGGGAAGCCGTCGGCCAGGTCATAGCGCGACTGCCAGCCGAAGACGCTGAGCGTGCCGGTGCCCGTGCGGTCCGTCTTCCTTGTGCCGTGGTCGCGCACATGGCGCATCAGATCGAGATATTGCTTCATGGGCGGGGTTCCACGATTCGTGACGATCTGAAGTTTAGAGCATCCGCGCGGGCAGGTAACGAAAATGCCCTGTCACGGGGAAGTCGGCAACCGCATCGGCAAGTTCCGTCCCTCAACCGATATTGTGGATAACCTTGTAACGCCGCGTATCGTAAGCGAAACGGTCGGACACCAGCATGATATGCGGCAGGTTGCCGGGCAGCATCTGGGTCACGAGATCGCCGGGCTCGAAAGCCGCCGATGGGTCCGGCGCCGCGCCTTGGCGCTGAAAGAAGACCATCAGATTCGGCACGCGGCGGTGGTCGATGTTCGGATCGGGCCGCTTGAGGCCCCATAGCGGCGGATAGGCCGCGAAGGCGCGAACCATGTCCTCATGCACCAGCCTTTGCAGATCGACCCCGAGACCCGCCCTGTAAGCGCGAATGACGACGTCCGAACAGACGCCGCGCCAGGGCTCGACATCGCCGCCTGGATAGCCGATGCGCCTGTAGGCCCCGTCATATGCGCGGGTGACGCCGATCTGGGCGAGGCCCGCGGCGGCAAGCCTGCGCAGCCGCGCGCCTCCGCCCGGCGACGCGGCGGCGGGCATGCAGAGCGCGGCAGCTGACCATGCAGCGAGACCGGCGAGCACATCGCGGCGCGACAGCATGAAGACCCCTTGTCTCCCCTACCCGCGTCCAAATGAAGGGAAGGATCGCGGCTGAATTAAGTCGGTGCGATTGCGGTGGCCTGTCGACGGATCGGTTTCGCGAATCGCGCCAGCACCATGACTCCATGAGACTCTTCCTGCGAATCTCAGAATGGAGTCGAACGCCGCCGGGCAAACCCCGGTGCCGCCGCCGCACATCTTTATTTTAACCGCTGAAGCGCCTATATAGAGCCTGTCAGTTTCGACTGACTATGGCGATAAACGGGCTGCGTAATAAGCCATTCGGACCCGGGGGCGGTACCCGGCGCCTCCACCAATTATCTCCCCGTCGCGGCGGGAATTCTTGGGGGCGAACTAGGATCGACGAGGGTGTAAAGGCTTCTCTTTTGCCCGGCATGGTTCCGCCGTTATCGGGCCGATTTATAGTTGCCAACGACAACTATGCTGAGGTTGCTCTCGCTGCGTAAGCAGTGCTGGCACTTCAATTTAAGTCCTTAGCCTGTTGCAGGGTTAAGGCGGGGTTCGGGGGTACCTGGCAACAGAAACCCCCACTTCCTTCCATCGCGCTGAACCGAAAGTCGAAGATCGTGGCGACCGTCCTGATGCCGATCCCTTCGACCGACTTCGACCCGACCGAAACCGGCGTGCCCTTCGCCATTCTCGAAGCCGCCGGCCACCGCGTCGTCATGGCGACGCCTGACGGCAGGCCGGGCGCGGCCGACCCCATCATGGTCACGGGCAAGGGCCTCGGCATTCTCGCCCCCGTGCTGCGGGCGAACGCCGACGGTAGCCGCGCCTATGAGGCGATGACGGCCCGCGCCGCCTTTCTCTCGCCATTCCGCTGGGACGGCATCCGCGCAGACGATTTCGACGCCCTGCTGCTGCCGGGCGGTCACGCCAAGGGCATGCGCCCCTATCTCGAATCCCCCACGCTCCAGGCCGCAACGGCGGCCTTCTTCGCGGCCGGCAAGCCCGTCGCGGCCATCTGCCACGGCACGCTGCTCGCGGCCCGCTCAAAGGCCGCAAACGGCAAATCGGTGCTTTACGGCCGCAAGACGACAGGCCTGACCCGCGCCCAGGAAATGCTCGCCTGGCGGCTCACCGCGGCCTGGATGGGCGACTATTACCGCACCTATCCGACGCCGCTCGAAACCGAGGTCCGCTCTCTGCTGGCGCGTCCCGAGGACTTCGAAACCGGCCCGTCTTCCGTCCTGCGCGACAGCCTTGCCCACCTCGAACGCGGTTTCACCCTGCGCGACGGTAACTACCTGTCGGCGCGCTGGCCGGGCGATGCGCACCGCTTCGGCACGGAATTCGTGGACCTTCTGGCAAAACGCTGATTGAATCGCCTGAGTTGAACCCCGACTGTCCCTGGAGTGCGTCTTGGCCGAAGATCTGATGCGATACGACTTGATGGCGCAGGAAGCGCTGCGCGGCGTCATCCGCCGCGCCCTCGATGTCGCGGCGAAGAAGGGCCTGCCGGGCGAGCACCACTTCTACATATCCTTCCGCACCGATGCGCCGGGCGTCGAAGTCTCCGAGAAGCTGAAAAAGCAGTATCCCGAAGAGATCACCATCGTTCTCCAGCACCAGTTCTACAATCTCGACGTGCGCGAGGACGGCTTCTCCGTCGACCTCACTTTCAACAAGGTGCCGGAAAAACTCGTTGTCCCCTATTCCGCCGTACAGGGCTTCTTCGACCCAAGCGTCCAGTTCGGATTGCAGTTCGAGGTGAAGAAGCCCGAAGGCGCGCCCGCCGAGACGCCGAAGCCCGAGCCCGTGAAGGACGAAAGGCCCGCCCCTTCGGGCGACGCCGCCGTCGTCAGCCTCGACGCCTTCCGCAAGAAATAGCCCGCACGACGCCATTCTTGGCCCGGCGTTCCCCCCGTGCTAAATCAGCGCCCATCGCAATCGCCTTGAGGAGCGCCCGGCCATGACGAAGACCCGCACGGAAACCGACACCTTCGGCCCGATCGAGGTCGAGTCTGACAAATACTGGGGCGCGCAGGCGCAGCGCTCGCTCGGCAATTTCAAGATCGGCTGGGAAAAGCAGCCCGCCCCCATCGTCCGCGCGCTCGGCATCGTCAAGCGCGCCGCCGCCGAAACCAACATGGCGCTCGGCCGCCTCGATCCGAAGATCGGCGAGACCATCGTCA
>JARLIS010000057.1 GCA_031291615.1 Parvibaculum sp. | reverse complement strand
TCCAAGCGCCGAAAGACGGCGCTTGTGCGTGATTTCCGAAAGCGGGTTCGTCTGGTCCATGAACTGCGAAAGCTGCGAGGAGCCGAAGAACTCGCGCACGGCCGCCGCCGCAGGCTTCGCATTGATGAGGTCGTGCGGCATCACGGTGTCGATGTCGACGGACGACATGCGTTCCTTGATCGCGCGCTCCATGCGCAGCAGGCCAACGCGGTACTGGTTCTCCATCAGCTCGCCGACCGAACGCACGCGGCGATTGCCGAGATTGTCGATGTCGTCGATCTCGCCCTTGCCGTCGCGCAGATCCACTAGCGTCTTGATGACGGCGATGATGTCTTCGCGGCGCAGCACGCGCACCGTGTCCTCGGCGTCGAGGTTGAGGCGCATGTTCATCTTGACGCGACCGACCGCCGAAAGGTCGTAGCGCTCGCTGTCGAAGAAGAGGCTCTGGAAGAGCGCCTCGGCCGTTTCCGGCGTCGGCGGCTCGCCCGGGCGCATGACGCGATAAACGTCGATCAGCGCCTGGTCGCGATTGGTGCACTTGTCGACCGCGAGCGTGTTGCGGATGAACGCGCCCGTGTTGACGTGGTCGATGTCGAGCGTGGCCAGTTCCTTGTAGCCCGCTTCGATCAGCGTCTCGATGAGCTTCTGCGTGACCTCGTCGCCCGCTTCGGCGAAGATTTCACCCGTCTCCATGTTGACGATCTCGTCGGCGAGATAACGGCCGATCAAATCCTCGTTCTGGACGAGAAGCTCCTTGAGGCCGTCTTCGGCGAGCTTGCGCGAAAGGCGCGGCGTCATTTTCTTGCCGGCTTCGACGACGACCTTGCCGGTCTTCGCGTCGATGAGGTCGCGCTCGGGCTTCACGCCACGGAAACGCTCCGCATCGAACGGCACGCGCCAGCCGTCCTTCGACTTCGTGAAGACGACGCGCTTGTAGAACGTCTGGAGGATCGTCTCCGAGTCGAGGCCGAGCGCATAAAGCAGCGTCGTCACCGGCAGCTTGCGGCGACGGTCAATGCGCACATAAACGATATCCTTCGCGTCGAACTCGAAGTCGAGCCACGAACCGCGATAGGGAATGACGCGCGCCGCGAACAGGAGCTTGCCCGACGAATGCGTCTTGCCCTTGTCGTGATCGAAGAAGACGCCCGGGCTGCGATGCATCTGCGAAACGATGACGCGCTCGGTGCCGTTGATCACGAAGGTGCCGTTCTCGGTCATGAGCGGCATGTCGCCCATATAGACATCCTGCTCCTTGATGTCCTTGACCGACTTCGCGCCCGTATCTTCATCCACTTCGAAAACGATCAGGCGCAACGTCACCTTCAACGGCGCGGCAAAGGTCATGCCGCGCTGCTGGCATTCGTCGACGTCGTATTTCGGCTGCTCGAATTCGTAGCGCACGAACTCCAGAGTGGCCGTTTCAGAAAAATCGCTGATCGGGAAAACCGATTTGAAAACGGACTGGAGACCCTGATCGGGGCGTCCGCCCTTCGGCTCGTCAACCTGCAGAAACTGGTCGTAGGAATATTTCTGAACTTCGATCAGGTTCGGCATCGTCGCGACCGTCGGGATACGGCCGAAGGACTTGCGAACCCGTTTGCGACCAGTGAAGGACTGCGTCATCTGTGCTCCTCGCAACGCTCTCTATGGAACGGCGGCCGGGCCTAGCCTCGTCTCGATCGCACCGCCCGGTCTGGTTGCGCGATCGCTCGTCTGAACGACACTCCGTCTTCGGAGTGTTTGACGGGGCGGAGGTTTTGCCTCCGCCCCGCCGAAACTTCGGCAGTCGAATTACTTGAGTTCGACCTTGGCGCCGGCCTTCTCGAGCTGGGCCTTGAGCTTGTCGGCTTCGTCCTTCGTCGCGCCTTCCTTGACGGTCTTCGGCGCGCCTTCGACGAGGTCTTTCGCTTCCTTCAGGCCAAGGCCCGTGATCGCACGGACTTCCTTGATCACTTCGATCTTCTTGTCGCCGGCGGCGGCAAGAACGACCGTGAACTCGGTCTGCGCTTCGGCAGCCGGAGCGGCGGCGGCGCCGGCGGCAGCGGCAACCGCGACCGGAGCGGCGGCGGAGACGCCCCACTTCTCTTCGAGCAGCTTCGACAGCTCGGCGGCCTCAAGCACCGTCAGGGCCGAGAGGTCGTCTACGATTTTTGCAAGATCAGCCATTTCAATATCTCTCTTGGGTTCGGTTGGTTTCAGGTATCACGACAGCGGCTTAAGCCGCGCCCTTGGTGGCATAGGCATTCAGCACACGCGCAAGCTGGGCAGCCGGAGCCTGCACGACGCCCGCGATGCGGGTGGCAGGCGTCTGGATCATGCCCAGAAGCTTGGCGCGCAATTCATCGAGCGACGGCAGTTCGGCAAGCTGCTTCACGCCGTTCGTATCGAGGAACGTTTCGCCCATCGCGCCGCCCAGGATCACCAGCTTCTGGTTTGCCTTGGCGAACTCGACCGCGACCTTGGGGGCCGCAACCGGGTCTTGCGAATAAGCGATTGCCGTCGGCCCGGTGAAGAGATCGGAGATCGACTTCACCTTGGTGCCGTCCAGAGCGAGCTTGGCGATCCGGTTCTTCGTAACCTTGAACTCGGCGCCAGCCTTGGCCATCCGCGCACGGAGATCTGTCATCTCCGTCACGGTGAGGCCGCTGTAGTGGGCGACGACGACCACATTGGCGTTCGCGAAAACGCCGCTGAGATGCGTCAAGAGCTCTGATTTTTCAGCTCTATCCACTTAGGCTCTCTCTGTGCGCATGAACCCCTCATGCGCCTGGGGGCGGCTTCCCTCCCGAACATCGGGGCTTCGTCCGCCTTTGGCATTTGCCGCTCGCAACATCCGCGAAACTCGAGGCTCGCGGCTGCTACGCGCAGCGCTCACGTGCCTGTCCCGGGTTCCAACCGATCCCTTCGGCCCCTGCGGGCCTCTGAAACCGTCAAACTCCCGTCTATTGCCGGCCGCCCTCTTTGGCGATTAAGCCTCGGTTCCGGAGAACCTCGACACCCGCAGTCTCGGACAGGGTACGGACGATGGCGTAGCCACTCCGGCTTCCGCCGGAGTGTCCACGCTTCCCATCCGCATAACCTTCGCGCCGAAGCCCGAAGGAAACTCTTGTCGTCCGCGCCGAAGGCTATCGCCCGGCGCGCCGCCGCTATCTGGTCTCAGACCGTCAGGCTCTGCGTCTCGACTTTGACGCCGGGGCCCATCGTCGAGCTGACCGCGACCTTCTTTATATAGGTACCCTTCGCGCCAGCCGGCTTGGCCTTCTGCACGGCATCGATCAGCGCGCGGATATTGCCCACGATCTGGTCTGCGGTGAAGCTCGCCTTGCCGACGCCGGCCTGCACGATGCCGGCCTTTTCGACGCGGAACTCGATCGAACCGCCCTTGGCCGCTTTCACAGCTTCGGCCACGTCCGGCGTCACCGTTCCGACCTTCGGGTTCGGCATCAGGCCGCGGGGCCCGAGCACCTTACCGAGACGGCCGACGAGCGGCATCATGTCCGGCGTCGCGATGCAGCGGTCGAAATCGACCTTGCCCGACTGGATGATCTCGGCGAGGTCTTCCGCACCGACGATGTCGGCGCCGGCCTTCTTCGCCTGCTCGGCCTTGTCGCCCTTGGCGAAGACCGCGACGCGAACCGTACGGCCCGAGCCGTTCGGCAGCGCGACCATGCCGCGCACCATCTGGTCGGAGTGGCGCGGATCGACGCCGAGCACGACCGCAACTTCGATCGTCTCGTCGAACTTCGCCGTCGCCCGCTCCTTGATGAGCTTCACAGCTTCATCGAGCGAATAGGCCTTCTTCGGATCGATGCCCTGACGGGCCTTCTCAATACGCTTGCCAGTGTTTGTCATCGCCCTTACTCCACAACCTGCAGGCCCATGGAACGGGCGGAACCGGCAATAATTTTCGTCGCCTGATCGAGATCGGCCGCATTCAGATCTTCAAGCTTCTGCTTCGCGATTTCGCGGCACTGAGCGATCGTCACGCTGCCGGCGGTTGCGCCGCGGCCCGGAGTCTTCGAACCGGAGTCGATCTTCGCGGCCTTCTTCAGGAAATAAGTCGCCGGCGGCGTCTTCATCTTGAACGTGAAGGAGCGATCCGAAAAAGCGGTGATGACGACCGGAATCGGCATGCCCGGTTCCATCTTCTGGGTCTGCGCGTTGAACGCCTTGCAGAATTCCATGATGTTCAGGCCGCGCTGACCGAGCGCGGGGCCGATCGGCGGAGACGGATTCGCTTGGCCCGCCTTCACCTGCAACTTGATGTAGCCTTCGATTTTCTTAGCCATTTCAATCCCCTTCCGGACTATCCGGAGATTTGGGTTAGTGGTCAGCGGCGAAACCGGCAGGACCGGAGACGCCTCCCACAATCATCACGCGAGCCTTAAAGCTTCTCGACCTGCGTGTACTCGAGTTCGACCGGCGTAGCGCGGCCGAAAATCGACACGGCAACCTTGAGCCGCGCCTTCTCTTCGTCGACTTCCTCGACGAAACCGTTGAACGAGGCGAACGGACCGTCCGCGACGCGAACCTGCTCGCCGATCTCGAAAGTGATCGAGGGCTTCGGCCGCTCCACGCCTTCCTGCACCTGATGCAGAATGCGGTCGACCTCGCCCTGGCTGATCGGCTGCGGCTTGTTGTCCGCGCCAAGGAAACCCGTCACCTTCGGCGTATTCTTGACGAGATGGTAGGTCTCGTCCGTCAGATCCATCTTCACCAGCACATAGCCGGGGAAGAACTTGCGCTCGGCGTTAATCTTGCGGCCGCGGCGAAGCTCGACGACTTCTTCCGTCGGCACCAGCACTTCTTCGAAGTGTTCGGCGAGCCCGTGGCTCTCCGCCTGCTCGCGGATCGACTCCGCGACCTTCTTCTCGAAGTTCGAATAGGCGTGAACGATATACCAGCGCTTGGCCATTCTCAGCTTCCGATGCCCAGCACGAGCGTGACCCCGTAAGACAGGACCATGTCGGCCAGAAAGAAAAATACTGTCGCGAACGTCACCATGACGAAGACCATGACGGTCGTGATGGCGGTTTCGCGGCGGGTCGGCCATGTGACCTTCGAGGTCTCGGACCGAACCTGCTGAAAGAACTCGAGCGGATTGGTTTTTGCCATGATCTCTACAAGAGTCCCTGTCTTAGTCGTCTACATCTCGTTCGCGGTGGCAGGAGTGGAGGGGCTCGAACCCCCAACCCCCGGTTTTGGAGACCGGTGCTCTACCAGTTGAGCTACACTCCTAGTCCCGCCGAAACGCGAACGCTTACTTCAACACCTTGGATACGACGCCAGCGCCGACGGTACGGCCGCCTTCACGGATGGCGAAGCGGAGCTTCTCTTCCATCGCGATCGGCGCGATCAGCGTCACGTTCATCTTCACGTTGTCGCCGGGCATAACCATTTC
>JARLIS010000056.1 GCA_031291615.1 Parvibaculum sp. | reverse complement strand
CGTGACGAAGCCATATCCCCGCGCCCGGTTGAACCATTTGACGATGGCGATCTCGAATTCACCGATGGGGACGACGCCCGCCGTCGGCGAACGCATCGCCGCCGGACGCGCCGATGACGACGCAGCTCTCACCACTGTCGTATCGTCGACCTCGATGACGCGGATGGCCTGATAGCCCTTGGGCCTTCGGACCGCCTCACACACCACCGTCGCGCCCTCATCGAGCGTTTCCCGCCCGACAGGCTTCAGACAGGACGAATGAATGAGAACATCTTCACGGCCGTCATCGGGAATGATGAAGCCATATCCCTTGACCGCATCAAACCACTTGACGCTGCCGCTGATCTCGAACGACGTGTCGACCGACCCCGCCGCAGATTCCAAACGCTCTTCCATCCCCACCACGACTTCAAACCGGCCGCCCTGCGCCCAAGGCACTCCGCGATGGACGACGCCGCAGTTTCAGTCTGGTTCGCGGTAATCCGCGACCCCCCATTTAAGAATAGTAACTATAACAGCGTCTTTAAAACTTTAAAAGCCGTCGCCATTGCTCCGTCTTGGGAACGCCTATTATCTGGGCATACGGCAGATAAAGATTCGGCCCGTGATTGAAGCCGGGATACATTCAACACGTTCCAGAACCAGCAAAAAGGGCCGGAGTTTCCATATGACGGCAGGCACTGCGAGAACGATTGCGCTGGGGGCGGCCCTGTTCGGCTTCTGGCTCGTCCTGTCGGGTCATTTCACGCCCTTCCTGCTTCTGATGGGCGTCGTATCTTCGGCGCTCTGTGTATGGATCGTCGCCCGCATGGAGCCTATCGACGAAACGGCCGTTCCACTCGGCCTCCGGCCTTCGCTTTTGCTCTATTGGCTCTGGCTCGGCGGCGAAATCGTCAAATCGAACATTGCCGTGGCCAGAATGATCCTTGCCCGTCGCATCTCCCTGTTGCCCCGCTTTATCCTTGTACCGACCAGTCAGCAAAGCGACATGGGCCGGGTCATATTCGCAAACTCGATCACGCTGACCCCCGGAACGGTGACGGTCGAGACCGGCGGAAAGGCCCTCCTCGTCCACGCGCTGGCTGAATCTTTCTCGACCTCCCTCCCGGACATGGACCGACGCGTCACCGCGATCGAGGGGCGCTGACATGACTTATCTGGTGGCCGCATCGGCGGCCCTCTTTGTCGCAATGCTACTTGTTATCATTCGAGCCTTCGCCGGCCCGACCCTTTACGACCGTATTCTTGCGGTCAATTCCTTCGGAACGCTGACCGTTATCCTGATCGGAATGCTCGGATATCTGGCCGAGCGGCCGGACTTCCTCGACATCGCCCTGCTCTACGCCCTGTTCAACTTCGTGGGCACCATCGCCGTGCTGAAATTCGTCCGCTATCGCTCGCTCGGGCGGTCGGCCGCCGGCAGCGGGGCTGAAGGATGAACCTCTTTATCGACATTGCGAGCTGGTTCTTCTTCAGTCTTGGCGGATTGGTGCTCATCGTCGGCGCCCTTGGCATGGTGCGACTGCCGGACTTCTGGTCGCGCATCCACGCCGCCGGCATGATCGACACCATCGGCGCGGAGTTCATGCTTGTCGGCATGATGCTGCAATCCGGCCTCACCCTGACGACGCTGAAGCTGCTGTTGATCGGCCTTTTCATCTTCATCGCGGGTCCGACCGCTACGCACGCCATCGCCAATGCCGCATGGTCGGCAGGCGAAAAGCCGCAAGGCCTCGCCCGGGACGACAGCGCCCGCTTCGCGGAGGGAGAGAAAGCATGATGATCGCCGTCGACCTGATCCTCTTTGCCTTCCTGATCCTCACCGCCATCGCCATCGCCCGGCTGCGGAACCTCTTTGCCGTTGCGATGCTCTCCGGCCTTTTCAGCCTTCTTGCCGCCGGGCTTTTCGTCGCGCTCGATGCCGTCGACGTCGCCTTCACCGAAGCGGCTGTCGGCGGCGGCGTCTCGACCATATTCATGCTCGGCGCCCTGGCGCTGATGCCGCGCGAGGAAAAGCGCCCCGTCCATGGTGCGCTCCTGCCGCTCGTCCTCTGCCTCGTCACCGGCGCGGCGCTCGTCTACGGCACAATCGACATGCCCGCCTTCGGTTCTCCCGACGCACCCGTCCAGCGCCATGTCGGCCCCGAATATTTGGCGCGCGCTTTGCCCGAAACCGGGGTTCCGAACGTCGTCACCGCCGTGCTCGCAAGCTATCGCGGCTACGATACGCTGGGCGAAACCACGGTCATCTTCGTCGCCGCGATTTCCGTGCTGATGATCCTCGGCATCAGCCTCGGCTCAGGCAGGCAAAAAGGGGGCGAATGATGCAACACCATCTCATCCTTCGCGTCGTCGCCCGTCTGCTGCTGCCGCCGATCTTCCTTTATGCGCTCTATGTCCAGTGGCATGGCGACTACGGCCCCGGCGGCGGCTTTCAGGCCGGCGTCATTTTCGCCGTCGGATTCATCCTTTATGCGCTGATCAACGGCGTTGACGCGCTCACCCGCGTCGTCCCGCCGCGCGCGCTCATCCTTCTGCTCGCCGCCGGTCTGCTTCTCTATGCCGGAACAGGCATTGCCACTCTCCTTCTCGGCCAGGATTTTCTGGATTACTCGGCATTGTCCCATGATGCCGTGCATGGCCAGGAATGGGGCATCCTCATCGTCGAACTGGGCGTCGGCATCACTGTGGCCGCCGCCATGACGGCGATCTTCCTCGCCTTTGCCGGCCGCTCCGCCAGCGTCGAAGACAAGGATTGGTGAAACATGGACGCCGCTTTCGCCCTTATCGCCGGCCACGCCAACTATTGGCTCGTCGTCATCCTGATGATGATCGGCCTCTATGTCGCCATCGCCCGCGGCAATCTCGTCAAGAAGATCGTCGGCCTGAATCTCTTTCAGACCTCGGTGTTCATGCTTTACATCTCCATGGGCAAGGTCGAGGGCGGCACCGCGCCGATCCTGACGGGCCTTCCCGCCACCGTTTATTCCAACCCCCTGCCGCATGTGCTGATCCTCACCGCCATCGTCGTCGGCATATCGACGACAGCTCTTGCCTTGGCGCTCGTCGTCCGCATCCGCGAAGCCTACGGCACCATCGAGGAGGATGAGATTCTGGAGATCGAACGCGACGTGGGGTCGAAGTCCTGATGTTGCAGGCTCTCCTTCACCAGCTGCCTGTCTTGCAGATCGTGCTGCCGCTCGTCGCCGCGCCGATCGTGGCCGCCTTCGGCGGCAACGGACGCGGCTGGATGATCGCCTTCGCGACGAGCCTCATCGCCTTCGCCGTCGCGGCGACGCTCTTTGCCGAGGTTCTCGACGGTTCCGTCATCTCCTACCATCTTGGCGGCTGGGCCCCGCCCATCGGCATCGAATATCGCGTCGATATTCTCAACGCCTTCGTGCTCGTCATCGTTTCCGGCGTCTCGGCCATCTGCCTTTTATATGCCCGCGCCAGCATCGCCGCCGAGGTCGAGGAAAAGAACCACGCATTTTTCTACGCGACTTTTCTTCTCTGCATGACCGGCCTCCTCGGCGTCACCATCACGGGCGACGCTTTCAACCTCTTCGTCTTCCTGGAAATCTCCTCGCTCTCCGGCTACGCGCTGATATCCGCCGGCGCGAAACGGGATCGCCGCGCCCTCACCGCCGCCTACAACTACCTCGTCATGGGCACTATCGGCGCGACCTTCTTCGTGATTGGCCTCGGCCTGCTCTACATGCTGACGGGCACGCTCAACATGGCCGACCTCGCCGCCCGTCTGACCGGATATGGCGACAGCCGCACGCTGCGCATGGGCTTTGCCTTCATCTTCGTCGGCATCGCGCTGAAGCTCGCAATGTTCCCGCTGCACCTCTGGCTGCCCAACGCCTACACCTTTGCGCCCTCCGCCGTGTCGTCCTTCCTCTCGGCAACCGCGACCAAGGTCGCCGTCTATGCCCTGCTCCGCATCCTCTTCACTGTCTTCGGCTTCGACAGCGCCTTCGAGGCAAATGTCCTGCGCCTCATCGTGCTTCCCCTCGCCATTGTCGCAATATTCGTCGCCTCCTTCGTCGCCATATTCGCCGAAGACCTGAAGCGCATGCTCGCCTGGTCGAGCATCGCCCAGATCGGCTACATGCTGATCGGCATTGCGCTTCTCTCGCATGAAGGTCTGATGGCGACCGTCATCCACCTTTTCAATCACGCCGTCGCCAAGGCGGCGCTCTTCATGGTGGCGGGCGCTTTCATGCTGCGCGCCGGCACCACATCAATCCCCGATCTGCGCGGCATCGCCAGAGACATGCCCTGGACGAGCGCCGCCTTCGTCCTCGCCGGTCTCAGCCTCGTCGGCGTTCCGCTCACCGTCGGTTTCATCAGCAAGTGGTATCTGGTCCAGGCCGCTCTGACGCAGAACCTCTGGCCCGTCGCGCTGCTCGTCGTCTTGTCGTCCTTGCTGACGCTCACCTATGTCTGGCGGATCACCGAGACGATCTATATGCGCGAGGCCCCCGCAGGCGTCCGGCGCAGCGAAGCGCCGCTATCCATGTTGATCCCGACATGGATCTTCACCGGTCTTAGCCTCTATTTCGGCATTGATGCGGGCCTGACCAGCATGGCCGCGAGCCGCGCCGCCAACGCCCTCTTGGGCGCGTCAAACCTGTTCTGGCAATGAGGCGCGCATGAACCCGGATTTCGCGCTTTATCTCGCTCTCTTTGCGCCGCTCGCCGCGCTCCCGCTTATAGCGGCGCTTGCCCCCTGGCCGAATGTGCGCGACGCAGCGCATATCGGAACGGCCGCTCTCACCTTCGCGCTGACGCTCAATCTCCTGCATCTGATGCTTGGCGGCGCATCGCCGAGCCTTTTGCTTTTCGAGATCATGCCGGGCCTGCCGCTCGCCTTCTCTCTCGAACCGCTCGGGATGACCTATGCCCTGTTGGCGTCCGGCCTCTGGGTCGTCATCGCCATCTATGCCGTCGGCTACATGCGCGCCAATGACGAAGCGCATCGCACGCGCTTCACCATCTTCTTCGCGCTCGCCATTGCCGCCTCGCTCGGCATCGCCTTCTCCGCCAATCTCTTTTCGCTTTTCGTCTTCTACGAAGTTCTGACGCTCTCGACCTATCCGCTCGTCGCCCACAAGGGCACGCCCGAAGCCCGCGCCGGCGCCCGCACCTACCTCGCCATGCTGCTCGGCACCTCCATCGTCTTCTTCCTGCCGGCCATCGTCTGGACCTGGACCTTGACGGGCACGCTCGCCTTCCAGCCTGGCGGCATTCTCGGCGGCCGCGTCGACCCGGCATTTGCGCCGTTCCTGCTCGCGCTCTTTGCCTTCGGCATCGGCAAGGCGGCGCTGATGCCCTTCCACCGCTGGCTGCCTTCGGCCATGGTCGCGCCTGCGCCCGTGAGCGCGCTCCTCCATGCCGTCGCCGTCGTCAAGGGCGGCGTCTTCGCGCTGTTGAAAGTCGCCGTCTATGTTTTCGGCGTCGACTATCTGTCCTCGTCCGGCGCGTCGGTCTGGCTCTGCTGGGTCGCCGCCGCCTCGCTGCTCATTTCCGCTTTCATCGCGCTCTCGAAGGACGACCTGAAGGAACGCCTCGCCTATTCCACGGTAAGCCAGCTCGCCTATGTCACGCTCGGCGTCGCGCTTGCAAACCAGATGGGCATCGTCGGCGGCGCCATGCAGATGGTCATGCATGCCATGGCCAAGATCACGCTCTTCATGTGCGCAGGCGCGATCTACGTCACCGCGCATAAAACGCGCGTCAGCGAGATGCGCGGCCTAGGCCGTCAGATGCCCTTCACCTTCGCCGCCTTCCTCATCGCCTCGCTCTCCATCGTCGGCCTGCCTCCCATGGGCGGCGCCTGGGCAAAATGGTTCCTGCTCATGGGCGCGGCCGACGCGCACCAGATGACGATGATCGCCGTCCTTGCCGTCGGCTCGCTCCTCAGCCTCGCCTACCTTGTTCCCGTTACCGCCAGCGCCTTTTTCGCGCCCGCGCGGGGCGAACCATCCGCCGCCATGAAGGAAGCGCCGCTGATGCTGCTTTTGCCGATCTGCCTGACGGCGCTGGGCTGCATCGCGCTCTTCGCCTTCGCCCACGACATCTACGTCTTCCTGCTGCATATCGACTTTCTGCCGCTGCCGGAGGCCGTCGCGCCATGAAAACCTACATAACGAACAAAGTCCTCATCGCGCTCGGCACGATCTGTTTTGTCCTTGCAGGCCTCGACATTGCAATAGGCCATCACGGCTCTTTCGGCATCGACGCGCTTCCATTCTTCTATTGCCTCTTCGGCTTCGTCATTTATGTCGCGCTGATTTTCGCGGCCAAGGCGCTTCGCCGTCTGATCCTCCGGCCCGAGGATTATTACGGTCGAAACGCCATAGATGCCGAACCCGCGCAGCGACCGGAGGCGGACAATGTCTGACCTCGCAACGCCCGCCCTCATCTATTTCGCCGCCGCGCTCGTGACGCCGTTCATCCGCTGGCATATTGCCCGCGCGATTTTCCTGCTCTCCGTGCCGCTCGTCGCGCTGGCGACCTTCGCCTTCGCCCAATACGGCGCTTACAGCAATCTGCCCTTCTTCGAACTGCACCTGACGCTCTTCCGCCTCGACGCGCTGTCCTACGTCTTTGCGCTCGTATTCTCGCTCGCCGCCTTCCTGTCGCTGCTCTACGCCTGGCACATCCGCGACCGGCTGGAACAGGTGTCGAGCCTTCTCTATGCGGGCGCCGCCATCGGCGCGGTCTTCGCCGCCGATCTCGTCACGCTTTTCGTTTTCTGGGAAGGCACGGCCATCGCCTCCGTCTTCCTCATCTGGGCGCGCCGCACCGAAGGCGCCTATCACACCGGCTTGCGCTACCTCGCCATCCAGGTCGGCTCGGGCCTCCTGCTGCTGGTCGGCATCATCCTGAATTATCAGGACACCGGCTCCATCGCCTTCGAGCACATGGAACTCGGCAGCCTCGCCACCTGGCTGATCTTCCTCGCCTTCGGCATCAAATGCGCCTTCCCGCTGCTCAACAACTGGCTTCAGGACGCCTATCCCGCCGCAACCCTGACCGGCACGGTCACGCTTTCCGCCTTCACGACCAAGCTCGCCGTCTATGCTTTGGCGCGCGGCTTTGCGGGCACGGAAATCCTGATCTATATCGGCGCCGCGATGACGCTCTTCCCGGTCTTCTTCGCCGCCATCGAAAACAATCTCCGCCGGGTGCTCGCCTACAGCCTCAACAACCAGCTCGGCTTCATGGTCGTCGGCATCGGCATCGGCACGCCGCTCGCGCTCGACGGCACCGTCGCCCACGCCTTCGCCCATGTCATCTACAAGGGCCTGCTGTTCATGAGCGTCGGCGCCGTCCTTTATCGCACCGGCACCGACAAGGCGTCCGAGCTCGGCGGCTTGTGGAAGTCGATGCCGCTCACCATGATGTTCTGCATCGTCGGCGCGCTGTCGATCTCGGCCTTCCCCCTCTTTTCGGGCTTCATCGCGAAAAGCCTCATCGTCTCCGCCAGCGCCGACACCGGCCATTTCATCGTCTGGCTCGTCCTCCTCGCCGCCTCCGTTGGCGTCCTCGAACATGCGGGCATCAAGATCCCCTATTCCATGTTCTTCGGTCACGACCGCGGCCTGAAGGTGAAGGAAGCCCCCTTCCACATGCTGCTGGCCATGGGCCTCGCCGCCGCGCTCTGCATCCTCGTCGGCGTCTGGCCGCAACAGCTTTATGCGCTGCTGCCCTATCCGGTCGACTACGCGCCCTACACGACCGATCACGTCCTGACGCAGCTTCAATTGCTGTTCTTTGCCGGTCTGGCCTTTGCCGTCCTCATCCGCACGGGGCGCTACCCGGTCGAATTGCGCGGCGTGAATCTGGACATCGACTGGCTCTACCGGCGTTTCCTGCCAAATCTGTTCAGCCGCCTGAGCAGCGCCATCCGCGCCCTCTGGCAAGCCGCCGCCCGCTTTGCCGCCGGCCGGACCGATCGCGCGCTGGTGCTGCTGTTCCGCGCCCACGGGCCCCACGGGCTCATTGCCCGCGCCTGGCCCACCAGCTCCATGGTGCTCTGGATCGCGGTTCTCCTTGGCATAACGCTGGTGCTGTCTTACCTATAGCATCCTGCCCGTTGCCCAAAAGGAGTCCCACACATGGAAATGTCCGGCGAGTACAGAATTCCGGCGCCGCGCGAAACCGTATGGGCCGCCCTGAACGACGCGGACATGCTTCGCAACACCATTCCGGGCGCCGAGTCCGTCGACAAGGTTTCCGACACGGAGTTCGAAGCCGTGGCCAAGGCCAAGGTCGGTCCCGTCAGCGCCCGCTTCAAAGGCAAGGTGCAGCTAACCGATATCGACCCGCCGAACGGCTACACCATTTCTGGCGAAGGCAATGGCGGCGCGGCGGGCTTCGCCAAAGGGTCGGCCAAGGTTCGCCTCGCCGACGACAACGGCGCGACGGTCCTCACCTACAACGTCAACGCCCAGATCGGCGGCAAGCTCGCCCAGATCGGCCAGCGCTTCATCGACAGCACGGCCTCGAAACTCGCCGATGAGTTTTTTGGAAATTTTTCCGCAGCGCTGGGAGGCGCCAAAGTCGTGACCGAACATCCTGAAGAGGTCAATCTCGGCAAATCCCCCGACCAGGACGCCATCGCCCCGACCGGCGTGCCGCTGATCCCGAACGAGGAAGTCGCGCCCGGCCTCTCGCCCTGGGTCTGGGGAACGGCTCTCATCATCGGCGTCACCGTTCTCATTCTCATCTTCGGCCGCTGAGATCGGGGTGGCTTTCACCCGCGCTTGACGCCGCCCGCTCCAGCGTCGAGACTCAAGAGAAATATCAAGGGAGTACGCGCATGACCGTTGTGTCCATGACAGTCAACGGCAAGCCCGCCAGTGCCGACGTCGAAGCCCGCACGCTGCTTGTCCACTATCTCCGCGACGCACTTGGCCTCACCGGCACCCATGTCGGTTGCGACACCAGCCAGTGCGGCGCCTGCGTCGTCCATGTCGATGGACGCGCGGTCAAATCATGCGCCATGCTCGCCGCCCAGGCCGACGGCGCGAATGTGGTGACGGTCGAGGGACTTGCGGTCAACGGCGAACTTCATCCCGTCCAGAAAGCCTTCAAGGAACATCACGGCCTTCAATGCGGCTTCTGCACGCCGGGCATGATCATGACGGCGGTCGATCTCATTCGTCGTAAGCCCGAGCTCGACGAGCAGACGGTGCGCGAGGAGCTTGAAGGCAATCTCTGCCGCTGCACCGGCTATCACAACATCGTCAAGGCGATCCTCGCCGCATCGCAGGATATGCGCTGAGCGGAACAGGGAGACCGGAATGTACCAGTTCAATTACGTCCGTCCGAAGTCGCTCGACGAAGCCGTCGCACTTCTCTCCAAGGCGGACGATCCTAAACTTCTCGCGGGCGGCCAGACGCTGATCCCGACATTGAAACAGCGCCTCGCCATGCCGAGCGACGTCATCGACATCGGCAATCTGAAGGAACTCGCCTTCATCAAGGCCGAGGGCAACGCCATCACCATCGGCGCGGGCACGAAGCATTATGACGTGGCCACCTCTCCGGATGTGAACAGGCACATTCCGGCGCTTGCTCATCTCGCCGCAAACATCGGCGATCCCGCCGTCCGCCACATGGGCACCATCGGCGGTTCCATCGCCAACAACGATCCCGCCGCCGACTATCCGGCCGCCTGCATCGCGCTCGACGCCAAGATTCACACGACGAAGCGTCTCATCGAAGCGGACAAATATTTCAAGGGCATGTTCGAAACGGCCTTGGATGCAGGCGAGATCATCAAGGAAGTGACCTTCCCCCATCCCGACAAGGCCGCCTATGTGAAGTTCCCGAACCCCGCATCCCGCTATGCGATGGTCGGCGTCTTCGTCTCCAAAGGCCCCTGGGGCATCCGCGTCGCCGTCACCGGCGCGGGCCAGAACGGCGTCTTCCGCATCAAGGCGATGGAAGATGCGCTGACGAAAAACTGGTCACCCGATGCGGTCGCCGCCGTCAAGCTTCCCGCCGACGGTCTCCTGTCGGACCTGCACGGCAGCGCCGAATACCGCGCCCATCTCATCACCGTGATGGCGAAGCGCGCGGTCGCTGCCGCCGGCTGAGCCTACGTCCGGTCCACCATGTTCATCACGTCGGCGGCCTGTCCGTCCGGCGCGGGAATCTCGACGATCCGGTCGTCCACATCATCATATTCGAGGCGCAGCGCCTTTGAAATGACGGCGTGGAAATCGTAAAGCGCCGTGATGTAGGTAAGCTCCAGAATCTCCTCGTCCGAGAGATGCTTCTTCAGCACCTCGAACACGCCGTCCGCCACGCGCCCGCCCGAAAGCACCAGACCGTCCGTATAGGCGAGCACCGCGCGCTCGATCTCGCTGTAGCAATCGGCCACCTGCCAATGCGGGATCGCCTGGATTTGCTCCTCCGTCAGTCCCACATCGCGGCAGGCCTTGCAATGCTGCGAGAAGACGAACTGGCTCGCCCGCGCCCAACCCGCGCGGATCTGGCCCAGCTCACGGAGCTTCGGCGAAATCTTCCGGTTCGGGCTGCGATAGAACTGAAATCCCGCCACCGCATGATCGAAGGCATCCGGCACCACCGCGAAAACGGTCCACCAGTTTCCGGGCGTGCCTGTCGCCGTCCCCGGCTCCTTCACAGGATCGCGCTCGCCGAACAGCACTTTGTAGATCGTCTGCGCCAGCGGATGCGCGTCGGCCTTGGAAACTTCCCTCAAGCGCGGCATGTCTCACCCCTTCATTCACATTTTCATTCTGTTCGATTATGTCGTCAGCTCGTCCGCTTCACCTTGTCGAGCAGAACGGTGCCCATGCGCTCGAGCTTGCCCCAGCCGACAAAGGGCCCGCGCAGCGCCGTCATGATCGACTTCACGACCACGTAATACATGAGCTGGCGATAACCGAAGCGTTGCAGCGGCAACCACAGCAACAGGCTCCATTGCTCGCGCCTCTCCATCAGGAAGCCGACCGTCGCCGCCGCCAGATCGACGACGATGAAGACGCAATAATAGATGCCGACGATCTTGAGGTCGGCATTGCTGAACTCGGCGCCGTGCTGCGCATAGGCGATCCATTGGCCGATCAGCTGCCAGACGAGCAGCAGGTCGGCGAGCGGCGCAATGGCGGTCAGTATGATCTGGAAGAGCCAGACCTGCGGAAGCGCCACCATGCCGAGCGCGCCATAGCGCGGATTGAAAGTGAGCTCCCTGTATTTCCACAGGCATTGCAGCGTGCCGTAGGACCAGCGGAAACGCTGCTTTGAAAGCCCGCCGAATGTCGCCGGCGCTTCCGTCCAGGCAATCGCGCTGCTGTCGAACAGCACGCGGTAGCCGGCCTTTTGCAGATTGATCGTCAGATCCTGATCTTCCGCCAGTGTGTCGCCGCGGAAGCCGCCAAGCTCGTCGAGAACCGTGCGCCGCCACGCGCCCACCGCGCCCGGCACCACGGTCAGCGTGCCGAGCGCCGCCAGCGCGCGCCGCTCGAGATTCTGCGCCGAGATATATTCCAGCGCCTGCCAGCGCGTGACCATGTTGATCCGGTTGCCGACCTTGGCGTTGCCCGCCACCGCGCCGACGCTCTCATCGTCGAACCAGCGCACCAGCCGCGAAATCGTGTCGGGCTCGAATTGCGTATCGGCATCGAGCGCAACCACGACGCTCCCATGCGCCGCCGCAATGCCGACATTGAGCGCATTCGCCTTCCCGCCATTGGGAATGGAAACGATCGCCACCCGCTTCTCATCGCCGAAATTTTCTTTCAGAACGGCAAGCGTATTGTCCTTCGACCCGTCATCGACGACGACGACCTCGATATTGCGATACTCGCTCGACAGGATGCCGCGCACCGTCGAGACGATCACATTCTCTTCGTTATAGGCGGGAACGATCACGGACACGGGCGCGCCGGTCGAAGATACAGGCGGCTCGACGGCGCGAAGCTCGCTCCGCCGCCGCCAGAAGCTCAATCCGACAAGGAACAGAAGCCGCACGATGCCGAGCCAGATGGCGATCAGGAAGCACCAATAAAGCGCATGCCCGAGCGTGCTCAACGTCATGAACACCGCGCGGTCGGTCAACAGTCCGACCGTCAGCGGCAGATGCGGCATCACCTGTTCGGACGTCAGGCCGATCAGATTCGACACCGGCACGAACTCATAGCCTTCCGCCTTCAGCTTATCGATAAGGATCGGCAGAGCCTCGACCGTCTGCTCGCGATCGCCGCCCGCATCATGCAGCAGAACGATGTTGCGCGGCATTTCGGGCGTCGCGCTGTGGATCTGGTCGAGCGCTGTCTGCACGATCTTGTCGACGCCCGGCTGCATCCAGTCGAGCGGATCGACATGCAGGCCGACCGTAATATAGCCCATGTCCTGCGCGATCTTGACGGGAACGATCTCGTCATAATCGGTCGGCTCGGAATCGCCGAGATAGGGCGGCCGGAAAAGCCTGAGCGAGCGCCCGGTCAAGGCCTCGAAGAGGCGCTGCGTCGCATTGAGTTCCAGCGTGACGGCTTCCGCCGGCGTCACCGACAGATTGGGATGCGTGAAAGTGTGGCTGCCGATTTCGTTGCCGCCCGCCAGCACGCTCTGCACGAGGTCGGGATTGGATTCGGCATTGGCCCCGATCATGAAGAAGGTGCCCGGAACGCCCTTCTCCGCCAGAATGTCCAGAATCTGCGGCGTCCATTCCGGATCGGGCCCATCGTCGAAGGTCAGCGCGATCTTCTTGCCCGCCGCGCCGAACTGCTTGATCACATAGGTCGTCGGCAGCCGCGTATAGGTTTCATCGTTGATGTCGCCCGTGGTCGGATCGAGCTCGAACTTGCGCGTACCGTCGGTCGGCTCCGCCGCAACGCTCAGCAGCTCGCCGCGCCCTTCGAAATCGATATCGTCGATAATCGGAATGTCGGCCATGGCTGGCGGCGCCAGCGCGCCATAAGGCTGGCCCATCACATTCCAGATGGTCGGGTCTTCGCCGCCGAGCCGCCACACGGCATAGCCGGCGGGCTGGTAGGGATCGGCCGCATGGATCTGGTTGTAGGCGGTCACGCCGTCCAAAAACCAGATGTCATGTTTGACGTTGTCGTCTTCGATATAGGAGAAATGCGGATTGTTGGTCGCGTCGTCGAAATCGATCTCGGCATGCGAGTCATGCGCCGCGATCACCGCATCCTCGAATGTCAGCGCGTCGACATCGCCGCCGTTCCAGTCATAGGCATAGGCGCCGATGGCGATGATCGTCTCGCTCGGATCGAGGAGGTTCATGCGCTTGTCGATGACGCCTTCGTACCACGGCTCGCCTGCGATGCTGCCGGCCTTGCTGGTCAGCCAGTGTTCGTCATAGGCCATCAGCATCGTGTAATCGACGACCTTCGCCATCGCCTGGAACGGCCAGGTGTCGTCGCCGACAGGCGTTGCCAGAACCACGATCCAGCCTTGCGGAGAAAACGAGTCCGAAAGTTCGGAAAGAAATGTTTCGAGATTCTTCCGCGACGCGACCGGCAGATCCTCGAAATCGACAACGATGCCCTGCAAACCGTTCTGCCCGACAAACTGATTGAGCTGCGCGATCAGCGCCTTGCGCCGCTCGGGCTTGGCCAGCAATTTGGCGAGCCCCGGCCCGTCCCATTTGCCGCCGGACGCGTTCTGAAGGCTCGGCAGGATCGCGGCACCGGGCTTGTTGTCCCTGATATAGCCCCTGATCTGCGGGTCCATGACCGAGGTCAGCTTCATGTCCGGGCCGCTCAGCGTCAGCCATGTCGGGACAACCCAGTCGAGCTTGGGTAGTGCGCGCTGCAACGAGGCGAAAGTGTTGTTTCCCCAGGTCGGATAAAAGGCGATCGACAACGACCGGCCGTCCTGCGGCTCCAGAATCGCCGCCCGCGCATTGTTCCGCGCCGCGCGTTCGGCCCGGCTCCTCCGGTCCTTGGCGGCCTTTTCCCGCCTGTCGCGCGCCTCGGCCGCCAGCTTCACCGCCGAACGCAACAGGCCGGGCGATTTCGCGGTCTTCTCAAGCTCGGACACAGGCACCGCATTCATCTGCCCCGGCAGCTTGACGCTGCTGAGCGGCTGAACGGTCGCAAGGCTCGCGAAAAACGCCACGCCCGCGACAAGCGCGATGACCACCGCCACCCAGCCGACAATGGCCAGTTGCGTTGCCCGCCGCCCGCTGGCGTCGAAGAAAATCGGCTTGTGAGGCTTGTTGGTCATGCTGTCCTGGTCGGCTCCCGTCGATGCCGCAATAAGTACCATCTTTGGCCGACGTTTTTCCCGCTATTTCTAGCCCGCATTTGGCCCCCTGGGGATAAGCTCACACACCTTTCCCCGCCGTCCCGGACCCTCTACATTTCCGCCATGACCATTCCCGCCTCCATCGATGCAACCGTCGATCTGCTGGCCGGCGGCGCCTATGTCGCCGACCGCGCCCTTGCCACCACCGTCTTTCTGGCCCTGAAAATGGGGAAACCCCTGCTTCTCGAGGGCGAGGCCGGCGTCGGCAAGACCGAAATCGCCAAGGTGCTGGCCGAAGCGCTCGGCCGCCGCCTCATCCGCCTGCAATGCTATGAGGGCCTGGACACGGCCAGCGCCGTCTATGAATGGAACTATCAGGCCCAGATGATCGAGATTCGCCTCGCCGAAGCGCAGGGCATCGAGGATCGCGACGGGCTCGGCAAGGACATATTCTCCGAACGCTTCCTGATCCGCCGCCCAATCCTTCAGGCGCTTGAGCCCGATGTTGCCGGCCCGCCGGTCCTCCTGATCGACGAACTCGACCGCACCGACGAGCCCTTCGAGGCCTATCTCCTCGAAGTCCTGTCCGACTTTCAGGTCAGCGTCCCCGAGATCGGCACCATCAAGGCCGCCAAACCGCCCATCGTCATCGTCACCTCCAATCGCACGCGCGAAATCCACGATGCGCTGAAACGCCGCTGCCTTTATCACTGGGTCGATTATCCGGACGCCGCCCGCGAACTCGAAATCCTGAAACTGAAAGCGCCGGGCGCCTCCGCCCGCCTCTCGCGCGAAGTGGTCGCCTTCGTGCAAAGCCTGCGCGGCCTCGATCTCTACAAGAATCCCGGCGTCGCCGAAACGATCGACTGGGCGACCGCCCTCACCCAGCTCGACGCGCTGGCGCTCGATCAGCAGCTCGTCAATGACACGCTGGGCGCGCTCCTGAAATATCAGGACGATATCGCCCGCGTGCAGGGCAGCGAAGCCGCGCGCATTCTGGAAGAAATCCGCGCCGGATCGCAGGCCGCCCAATAATGACCGCCTCGCCGGAGCGTCTTGCCGAAAACATCGTGCATTTCGCCCGCGTCCTGCGTCGCGCCGGCATGAAGGTCGGGCCCCGTCAGGTGCTGGACGCCATCGAAGCCGTCGAGGTGGCGGGCATCCGCTCCCGCGATGATTTCTACTGGACGCTCCACGCCACGCTGGTCAAGCGCCGCGAAGCCCACCTGATCTTCGACCAGGCCTTCCACGTCTTCTGGCGCGACCCGAAATTGCTAGACCGCATGATGGCCCTGATGCTGCCGGACATGCCAAGGCCCGACGCGGACGACGCCGAACAGGCAAACCGTCGCATCGCCGAGGCGCTCCTCGGCGCCGACGCCGAGCGCGCTGAAGCTGAAAATCCCGACCTCGACATGGACGCGAGCGAAACCTTCTCCGCCGTCGAAGTTCTGCGCCGCAAGGACTTCGAGCAGATGTCCGCCGCCGAGCTGGCGGAAGCCAAGGCAGCCATTTCGCGCCTCCGCCTGCCGCTCGACGAAGCCCGCATCCGCCGCACCCGGCCCTCCGCTCGCGGCCGCCTTGTCGACATGCGCGCGACGCTCCGCGCCTCCCTGCGCAACGGCGGCATCATCCCGCTGCGCAGGCGCGATTATCGCCGCCGCCGTCCGCCGCTCGTCGTCCTTGTCGATATATCGGGCTCCATGTCGGCCTATGCCCGTATCTTCCTCCACTTCCTCCATGCCCTCACCAACGACCGCGACCGCGTGCATGTCTTCCTCTTCGGCACCCGCCTTACGAACGTCACCCGCGAGCTGAAACACCGCGACGTGGACGAGGCGCTCGCCCGCGTCGCCGCCACCGTCACCGACTGGGACGGCGGCACTCGCATCGGCGAGGCGCTGCACCGTTTCAATGTCGACTGGTCCCGCCGCGTGCTGGGCCAAGGCGCGGTCGTCCTTCTCGTGACCGACGGCCTCGACCGCGACGCGGGCGCGGGCGTCGAGCCCGAAATCGCCCGCCTCCATCGTCAGTCGAAGCGCCTGATCTGGCTGAACCCGCTCCTCCGCTACGACCGTTTCGAGCCGAAGTCCCTTGGCATCCGCGCGCTTCTGCCCCATGTGGATGAGTTCAGGGCGGTGCATAATCTGGCCTCGCTGGCGGCCCTGATCGAGAGCCTGAGCGCGCCGGCCATCCGCCAGCCCGAAAGGAGAGCCGCATGAGCGAAACTCTGGACCACGAGCAGGTACTGGAACATGCAGCCCGCTGGCAGGCCGAAGGCCATGGCGTTGCCCTGGCGACCGTCATCGAGACCTGGGGCTCGGCCCCGCGGCCCGTCGGCAGCCAGCTCGCCATACGCGACGACGCGGCTTTCATCGGCTCGGTCTCCGGCGGCTGCATCGAAGGCGATGTGGTCACCCGCGCCCTCGATACGCTGACCACCGGCAAGCCCGAAGTGCTCGAATATGGCGTCAGCGACGCCAAGGCCTGGGAGGTCGGTCTCGCTTGCGGCGGCCGGATTCGCGTCCTCGTGGAGCCGGTTACAGCCTGATGCGCGAAACCATCCTCAAGGAGCTTCTGAAGAGTCGGCAGGCAAAGCAGCCGGTCGTCCTCGCAACGCGCCTCTCGGACGGGATTCAAAAACTCGTATATCTTACTGATAAAACAGAAGAAACTTGGTTAATTAATTCTTCACATGAAGTTCTGACGACGGACAGAATCCGCATTGTCGAAGCGCCGGACGGCGCGCAATGGTTCCTGAACGCCTTCAATCCGCCCTTGCGCCTCATTGTGGTCGGTGCCGTCCACATCGCCCAGCCCCTGGCCCGCATCGGCGCGCTGGCGGGCCATGACGTGACGGTGATCGACCCGCGAACCGCCTTCGCCTCGGCGGACCGTTTTCCGGGCATCGCCCTCGTCACCGACTGGCCGGACGAAGCCATGGCCGCCCTCGCGCCCGACGCGCGCACGGCCATCGTCACCCTCACCCACGACCCGAAACTCGATGACCCGGCGCTCGCCGCCGCGCTCCGCAGCCCGGCTTTCTACATCGGCGCGCTCGGCAGCAAGAAGACCCATGCCTCCCGGCTGGAGCGGCTTCGCGCAGCGGGCTTCGACGACCAGGCGCTGACCCGCATTCATGGCCCCGTCGGCCTGTCCATCGGCGCGAAGAGCCCGGCCGAAATCGCCGTCTCGATCATGGGCCAGATCACCGAGGTATTGCGCAGATGATCTTCGGCGACATGGCCCCCGGCGAGGCCGAAGGCGCGATCCTCGCCCATTCGATCAAACTCGGCCCGACGACCTTCAAGAAGGGCCGCATCCTTTCCGCCGCCGATGTTGTCCAGCTCATCGAAGCCGGCGTCAACCGTATCGTCGCCGCCCGGCTGGAACCGACCGACGTGGCGGAAGACGAAGCCGCCGCCGAGCTTGCCCGTGCGCTGGCGGGGCCGGGCCTGCGCCTCGGCGAACCCTTCACCGGCCGCGCCAATCTTTTCGCCGAGGCCGATGGCGTCCTCGTCTACGACCGCGCCCGCCTCGACGCCATCAACCTCGTCGACGAAGCGCTGACGGTGGCGACGCTCGCCCCCTTCGAAACCGTCTCCGCGCGCCAGATGGTTGCGACCGTGAAGGTCATCCCCTTCGCCGCCCCGCGCGCCGCCCTCGACCGCACCGTGGCGCTTGCCAGAACCGGCGGCCCGCTCGTCACCCTTCGCCCCTTCCGCGCCCACAAGGTTGCCCTCGTCGCCACGCGCCTTCCGGGCACCAAGGAAAGCGTTCTCGACAAGACACGCGGCGTGCTCTCCGACCGGCTGAAATCCATGGGCAGCGAACTCGTCAGCGAGGTCCGCATCGAGCATGACGAAGGCGCCATCGCCGCCGCCGTGCAGCAGGCGCTCGCCAGGGGCCTCTCCCCCGTGCTCGTCATCGGCGCCTCCGCCATCACCGACCGGCGCGATGTGGTGCCGGCGGGCATTGCGGCGGCGGGCGGACGGATCCTCCATTTCGGCATGCCCGTCGATCCGGGCAATCTGATGCTCCTTGCCGAAGTCGAGGATGCGCCCGTTCTCGGCCTGCCCGGCTGCGCCCGCTCGCCGAAGCTCAACGGCTTCGACTGGGTGCTGGCCCGCCTCCTCGCCGGCATCCCCGTCACGCGCGAAGACGTGATGCGCATGGGCTCGGGCGGCCTGCTGAAGGAGATCGCAACGCGGCCCCAGCCCCGCGCCGGGAACGAAAAATCCGCCGCGCCGGAAAAACCCTCCGCACCGCGCATCGCCGCCCTCGTGCTCGCCGCCGGCCGGTCGAGCCGCATGGGCGCGGCGAACAAGCTCCTCGCAGAAGTCGAAGGCAGGCCCATGGTCGCCCGCGTCGTCGACGCGGCGCTGGCAAGCGACACGCGCCCCGTCATCGTCGTCACCGGCCATGAGGCGGAAGAGGTCCGCGCCGCGCTGTCCGGCCGCGACGTGCAATTCGTCCACAATCCCGATTATGCCGACGGCCTTTCGACCTCGCTCCGCGCGGGCCTCGCCGCCCTGCCCGGCGACATCGCCGCAGCGCTCATCTGCCTCGGCGACATGCCAGATGTCGGCGCCGCCCATATCGGCCGCCTCGCCGCCGCCTTCGACCCGGAAGAAAGCCGCACCATCTGCGTCCCGACCTTCGGCGGCAAACAGGGCAACCCCGTCCTCTGGGGCGCGGAATGGTTCCCGGAGATGCGGAAGCTCAAGGGCGATGTCGGCGCGAAACACCTGATCGGCGAACACGCCGACGCCGTCTGCGAAGTCCCCATGCCCGACGAAGCGACGCTCCGCGACATCGACACGCCGGAAGAAATGGCGCTGCGGCGCGCGAAATAATTTCCCGTTTCTGTAAACCGTCATGGCCCGACTTGATCGGGCCACCCACGTCTTCCCCCCTAAGCCTCGACCTGCGCCGCCACACCTTCAAGCTCCGCGACAAGCTCGCGCCACGCCGCATCCATATCCGGCGTCCACGCCTCGCCCGCGATCTCGCGAAACGTCTCCATCACCGTCGCAAAGAATGTCCCGAACACCGCCGGCGGCACGCCGAGATTTTCGTGATTGATGATCTCGCTACGGATCAAACCCACCGAATAAACACGCCGTCCGACATAATCGAGAACACCGTCAATCACTTCGCTGAGCATATGTCCGCGCACGCTCCCGTCCTTGTCCCTCACGAACAAGGCTTCCATCTCCGGAAACTGCGCAAAGAGCCGCGCATAAACGAGCGGCGTCGGATCGTCGCAACGCGCCGCGACGAGTTCGAGACTTTGGCTGATGATGTCGGAATTCAAGAATTGCGCTCCCAAAGACGTCACGGCCCTGAATACTCTCCCCGGCAAAGACCAGGACCACATCACCCATCTTCTATCCTGCGCTGCTTTTTCACCAGCGCAACTACGCCGCCCCCCACTTCCATCTGTCATCCCGGCGAAAGCCGGGACCCAGGACCGCCAATCTCAGCCGCCAAACCCGTCATGGCCCGACTTGATCGGGCCATCCACGTCTTTTTTATTCTTATCGCCTCCAACAAATCGACTATGCTTTGTCACTGACGGCGGTACTTGTCATTCGGGGGAACGCAAGTGGACGCAACGGGTTTTGATCTCGGCGTGCAGCAAGGTGACGCCGTTCCGCCGCCTGACGCGACACCTGCCTTGTCTACGGTCTCCTCCGATCCAAAGCCGACGCTAAAGTCCATGGGCTGGAGCGCGACCGTCGACTGGCACGGCCCCTATTCATCGAGAGCCGAATGCGCAAACGCGGCGGAACGAGCACACGCCGACTACGGGCTCCCTGATTTCGGACTCTATATGGCTATTGGCCGGCTCAAGCGTTGGTCCGCAATGCCCGCCAAGATCCTTTACATCGGCATGAACAGCCAGATGTCGAAGCTATCCCTTGCCAAGCGCATCAACGCAAGCGGTGGCTTGAACGAAATAGAGCGATACCGCGGCAAGGCTCACTATTGGTTTGGCCTCCTCGTCGGTCCTGTATTGATCCCAAAGCGTCGTGGCGAAGCCGAATGGACCGAGCGCGCCCTGATATATGCACTTCGACCCGTGCTCAATGTACAGGGATTGAAGAGTCCACACTTTCGTTTTGCCGTCCTCAATAGACGGCAAACTGACACGCTCGATACGGATTCTGGCGACAAAGCGGAAACTCAATTCCGCAAACTTGTACCTATCTACTGCGAGCTCAAGCCCAAACTGCCGGATGGTGGAGCGACGATCGATCTGATTTGGACAGATGGACGCGGTACCGTCGAGCGTCGGGCGCGCGGGACGGCGAAGTCCGATGGCTTGCCACCAAAACCGCTCCTCGCGACAGCGAACTCAAAAAATGCCAGAAAAATCTGGCAACCCTTCTTCGCCGAACGGCTCGTAAGCAAGGTCAACAATGCCTACCACGTGCACGTCAAGGCAGAAGACGTAGATGCCGGACCACGCCCTCCTCCACGATTGCCGATACCCGTCCGCCTAACTCAAGGGCTGATGACCGTACTCATCTTCATGATGGCAGGTGCGATCATTGAACTCTGGTCGCGGGTGCAATGACGGTGACGCCCATACCTACGCGTTTCACAGCGCGAACACCACCCCGCTCCGCCCCGCCAACGTCAGCGCCGCGCCATCCTGCTTCACCTCGCCGACCGAAAATACCGTCTCCCCCGCGCCCGCAGGCAGCGTATAGCCCGCCGTTTCGCGGCTCAGGTTGAACACGCAGAGCAATCGCTCACCCTCGACCGCGCGCTCGAAGGCAAGCACCTGCTCTCCTTCCGCCTCGACAAATTTGATGTCTCCACGCGCCAGCGCCGGATGCGCCTTGCGCGCGGCGATGACGGCGCGGGCATGGGCGAGAACCGAATGCGCGTCGCCTTCCTGCGCCGCGGCCGCGCGCACGCGGTGATAATCCGGGATCGGTAGCCAGGGCGCGCCGCTGGTGAAGCCCGCCTCATGCGCATCGCCCTCCCAGGGCATCGGCGTGCGGCAACCGTCGCGGCCCTTGCCGAAGGGGAAATAGAGATCGCCGACAGGGTCTTGAATCCATTTCCGCTCGAGGTCGACTTCCGGCAGCCCCAGCTCCTCGCCCTGATACATCAGCACCGTACCCTTGAGCGCCACGAGCAGCGTCAGCGCGAGTTTCGCCAGCGCGTCGTCGCCCTTGCCGCCGCCCCAGCGCGTCACCGGCCGCACAATGTCGTGGTTGGAAAAGGTCACGCAGGGCCAGAGATGTTCGAGCGGCATCAAGAGCTCGTCGAAATATTTCCGGAACACATGCGGCTTGAACGTCCAGTCTTCGAGGAAATCGAAGGTGTAGCCCGTATGCAGCTTGTCCATCCCGCCGGCATAGACGCCGAACATCGACGGCTCCTCGGAAAACTCGCCAAAGGCAAGCCTGTCCTTGTACTCGTCCATCACCTTGCGCACGCGCTTCATCGCCCACTCGTTCTCGGGCGTATTGGCGTCATAGATGTGCCTTTGCAGGCGCGGCGCATGGGCCCAGTTCGCCCAGGTGCGCTCGGCCATCGGCACGGGCGGATTGTTGGTCAGCTTCTCGTCATGCACATAGGAATTGGCGACATCGAGACGGAAGCCGTCGACGCCCCGGTCGAGCCAGAAGCGCAGCACATCCATGCAGGCGTCCACGACTTCCGGATTGTGAAAGTTGAGCTTCGGCTGGCTCTTCAGAAACTTGTGGAAATAATACTGCCGCCGCAGCGGATGCCACGACCATGCCGCGCCGCCGAAAGCCGCCAGCCAATTGTTGGGCGGTGTGCCGTCTTCCTTCGCCTCCGCCCAGACATACCAGTCGGATTTCGCATTGTCGCGGCTGAGAAGGCTCTCCTGAAACCAGGGATGCTGGTCCGACGTGTGGCTCAAAACCTGATCGAGAATGACCTTGATGCCGCGCGCATGGCTTTCTTTCACCAGCCGGTCGAAATCGGCCATCGTCCCCATCTCGGGCGCGATGCCGACATAGTCCGAAATGTCGTAACCGAAATCCCGATTGGGCGTCGGATAGATCGGTGACAGCCAGATCGCATCGACGCCGAGCGAAGCCACATAATCGAGCTTTTCCTCTATGCCCTTCAGGTCGCCCACACCGTCGCCATTCGTGTCGCGAAAGCTGCGCGGATAGATCTGATAAACGACGGCGCCCTGCCACCAGGGGGCATTCTTGTTCTTTTCCATGATGTCCTTCAGTTGAGCATCGCCACCGCGCCGAGCGTCGGCCCGATTTCGTCGTGTATGACCAGATCGGCGATCCGGTCGAGTTCCGTCGGCTCACGATTGAGAATGACGAGCCGCGCGCCATTGCGCTTGGCGATGATCGGAAACCCCGCCGCCGGAAAAACCTTCAGCGACGAACCGATGGCGACGAAGAGATCGCAGGCGAGCGTCGCTTCCTCCGCGCGGCGCATCTCCGCCTCCGGCATCGCCTGCCCGAAGGAGATTGTCGCCGATTTGACGATGCCGCCGCATTCCCGGCATGTCGGCGCCTCGCCGCTCGCCTCGAAATTCATCTTCACCCAGGCAAGTTCATGCCGCAGCCCGCAATCGAGACACTTCGCATAGGTGCCGTTGCCATGCAGCTCGATGATCTTCTCCGCCGGTATGCCGGAATTCTGATGCAGATTGTCGATGTTCTGCGTGATGACATGGCTCACCTTGCCCGTATCGACGAGCTTCGCCACCGCCATGTGCCCCTTGTTGGGTTCCGCTGAAACGATCGTCTTGTCGATCTCGAACTTCCGCCGCCACGCCTCCCGCCGCATGTCCTCGGAGCGCAGGAAATCATCGAAGTCGATGGGCGACATCTTCGTCCACAAGCCGCCGGGCGAACGGAAATCGGGGATGCCGCTTTCCGTGCTGATCCCCGCGCCTGTGAAGACGACGGCCCGCCGGGCCTCCGCCAGCCATTCCCTCAATTCACCGCTCATCGCCGCGCCGGTCCTCCCGCCTTTGACCTTCTCGCCTCTTTAGTGAATCATGCCGCAAATCATCGCAAATCCAAATCGCCGAAACAGAGCCGGAGGCTCCCATGAAATATCTGCACACGATGGTCCGCGTCGGCGACCTCGAAAAATCCCTCGATTTCTACGTGAACAAGCTCGGCCTCGAAAAGCTGCACCAGTACGACAACGAAGCCGGCCGCTTCTCCCTGGTCTTCCTCGCGCCCCCCGGCCAGCGCGACGCCCAGGTGGAGCTTACCCATAATTGGGACCCGGAAACCCTCGGCGAAGGCCGCAACTTCGGCCATCTCGCCTATGAGGTCGAAGATATCTATGCCATTTGCGACCGCCTGATGAAGGCCGGCGTCACCATCAACCGCCCGCCCCGCGACGGCCGCATGGCCTTCGTCCGCTCGCCCGACAACGTCTCGATCGAGCTGCTTCAGAAAGGCCCCGCAAAGGCTCCCGCGGAGCCCTGGGCCTCCATGCCCAACACTGGCCATTGGTAAGCGCGAGGGTGTAGACTTATGCGCATGAGCAAACTGACGCGCACGCTTCTTGCCATCGCCTTCACGCTCGCGCCCAGCGGCGCCTTCGCGGGCGGCGGCATGACCGTCGGCGGCGCGCTCTCGACCGGCCCGGCCATCACCTCGCCCCTTTTTGTCGGCAACGGCCCCTTCGATGGCGACCCGCCGCCAGCCAACATGCCCTGCCACAAGGTCGTCCGCGACGGCCCGACAGCCGACAACCGCATGGCGCATTGGAGCGCCACCCAGTGCTACGACGCGGCAGGCCGTCCTTACATCGTCGGCGGCAGCCAGCGCATAGACGGGTATTATTGATCGCATGCTTGTCCTGCACACCTGCGCCGGAGGACAAGGCATAACGGTCGACAACCCGGACACGGCGGTGCTGACCCCAGACATCGTCTGGATCGACATGCTCGCGGCGACCCATGAAGAGATCGCCTTCGTCGAACGCGAGACCGGCCTCAAGGTGCCGAGCAAGGAAGACCTGAGCGAGATTGAAAGCTCGAGCCGTCTCTATACGGAAAATGGGGCGCTCTATCTGAGCGCACCGATCATCTTCCGCGCCACGTCCGGATTTCCGCAGGCCACCCCGGTCGGCTTCGCGCTGAACTCGAAGCGCCTCGTCAGCATCCGCTTCGAGGAGCTGACGGCCTTCACCACCTTCACGGCCACCTGCGCGAAGGTTGAAGCCGTTCACTCATCGAGCGCCGGCGCGCTTGCCGGCCTGCTCGACGCCTGCATCGACCGCATGGCCGATGTGCTGGAACAGGTGGGTTCCGATCTCGACGCCGTCTCGCGCCGCATCTTCCGCTCCGATGTCGTGAAGCCCGGCCACCGGATCAAGTTCACCGTCGAAGACGCCGACCTGCGCGCCACGCTGCGCCGCATCGGCCGGGCGGGCGATCTCGCCTCGCTCATCCGCGACAGCTTGCTGGGGGTCGGCCGTCTGGTCCCTTATGTCCTGCATCTCGCCGGCTCATGGCTGCCGCCCGAAGTACGGCCGCGCCTCGAAGCCGTCCGCACCGACGTCGCCTCGCTCAACGACTATGAGAGCCACCTGACCGCAAAAGTGTCGCTCTTGCTCGACGCCACGCTCGGCCTCATCAATGTCGAGCAGAACAACATCTTCAAGGTGCTGACCATCGTCTCCGTCGTCGGCATCCCGCCCACGCTGATCGCCAGCATGTACGGCATGAACTTTCACGACATGCCGGAACTTTCCTGGACCTGGGGCTATCCCTGGGGCCTCGGCCTTATCGCGGTCAGCGCCATTGCGCCGATCGCCTGGTTCAAGCTCCGCGGCTGGATCTAGGCGGCGGGCGCGGGCCTTGCGCGCTGGTTGTAGAGAATCTTCCGCCGCCGCTCCAGCTCCTCCGGCGGCAGCTTCGACGGATCTTCCGCAAATTCGCTGCCGACCGCCATGCCGCGCTCGACGGCGGGGCGCGCGCGCATTTCCTCGAACCAGCGCTTGAAGTACTTGAACTCCTCGATGTCCTGCCCCTGCGACTTCCAGGCGATCGACCACGGATAGCAGATCATGTCCGCAATCGTGTATTCGTCGCCCGCAATGTAGCGCCGGTCATAGAGCCTGTTGTTGAGGACGCCATAAAGCCTGTTCGCCTCGTCGGTGAAGCGGCGCACGGCATAGGACTGGTCGCCCTGCGAGGTGCCGAGCCGGCGGAAATGTCCGCATTCGCCGAGCTTCGGCCCCTGGTTCGCCATCTGCCAGATGACCCATTCGGTCACTTCATATTTCTCGCGCGGCGTCTGCGGCCAGAACTTCCCGGCCTTCTCGGCGAGATACATCATGATCGCGCCGGATTCGAAAATGCCGAGCGGCCCGCCGCCGCCCAGCGGCTCGTGATCGACGATGGCCGGCATCCGGTGGTTCGGATTGAGCTTCAGGAATTCATCCGTAAACTGATCGCCACGGCCGATATTGAGCGGCACCACCTTGTAAGGCAGCCCCGTCTCTTCCAGCAGGATCGTGACTTTCTTTCCGTTCGGCGTCGGCCAATAGTACAGGTCGATCATGGGAATACCCTCCTCGATGCAAATGGCCGAGGCAGCTTACTCCACCTCTGCCCGCATCAAGGAGAGAACTCCGTCAACGCGCCTTGTGGGAAAAATAGGCGAGCGACAACCCGAACACGACGAACACGCCGATGACCATCGCAAGATAATTGAACTCTCCGGCCGTCACTTGCATCTCCCTTGATTGGCTTTTGAAACCGGCGCGGGGGGCAAAGCGCCCCGTCGCCTCTTTGTTCAATTAGCCATGACGGGAGTGTGGCCTTCCTTGATCCAGATCAAATTCCGGCCTGGCCCGGGATTTGGCCCAGGATGAAGTCCGCCCGCTCTTCGACCGGAAGCCTTGGCACCTCCACCAGCCGGTATCCGAGCTTCGGATAGACCTCCGCCAGCGCCTCGAATGAGGCGACGGCCTCCCGGAAGTCCTGCACCCGCTCCTCGTCGCCGCGATAAATCTCCTCCCATGGCGGCAGGATGAAGACCGTCGCGCCATAGCCGAAAATCTCGACGGCCTTGCGCAAGTGCCCCGGCACGCCCAGCCCGCTCATCTCGCAATAGCCGACGAGCTCGGGTATCCCGCGGTCGAAGAACACGGGCGCTTCCACGCCCGCCACCTGGTCATAGGCGTGAATGGAGCGTGACAGCATCAGCTCGATATATTTGGCCCGGTCGCCGGTATGCATGGCGTCGCCGCCGATGCGCTTCTGCTCGCGGATGATCTGCCGCCCGGCCTCGTCGACGCAAACGAAGCCGCGCCGCCGCAGCACCTCGATCAGCGTCGTTTTCCCGGCGCCCGGCCCGCCGGTCACAATATGAAAATTGTCTCGCTCAATGCGCATGGCGAATGCCTCCCTGCAAAGCTGGGCGATGGAATGGCGTAGTCCGATTGGCAAACTGGGGAAATGTGCCGGCTGTCGCGCCGGCATGGCGGCTGCCGATACGAGACCGGCAGGCTGGTACGCCCTAGGGGAGTCGAACCCCTCTTTCCAGAATGAAAATCTGGCGTCCTAACCGATAGACGAAGGGCGCATGCGCGCTGGGCCGCGAGGGCCACGAACCGGGCTTATAAGGGCATGAAGCGGCTCTGACAAGGCGTTTCAAAGGCCCGCCCGCAAAGCCTCAGGGCGTGGCGTCCCGGGTCGGAACGGCGTCCTCGATGGTCAGCTGAACGCCGTGCTTTCCGCGCCAGTCGTCGGCCTTGAGCCGCCCGGCCACATGAAGCGGCCCCGTGCCCCTGTCCATCAGCGCCCGGCCGAGCGGCGTTTCCGCTGCGCGAAATGCAATGGCCTTCAACCGTCCGCCATCCTCGCCCTGAAGCTGGCAGCGCACATGCCCCTTGCCCACAATGTCGGCGAAGGCGACCCGGAGCGAGGGCACGGCGAAGCGTGGTTCGGGATTGCCCGAGCCATAGGGCCCCGCCTGCTCCAGCAGCTCATAAAGGGCGCGGTTCGCGCCCCCCGCCGTCAGCGCGCCGTCGAGCCTCAGCGCCCGCGATTCGGACGCCGCCAGCACCTGCTCGGCAATCCGCCCCTCGATGAATTCGGCGAAGGCGTCGAGCTTGTCCTCTCGGAGCGTGATCCCCGCCGCCATGGCGTGCCCGCCGCCATTGACGAGCAACCCTGCTTCGAGCGCCGCCGTCACCGCGCGGCCGAGATCGACGCCCTGGATCGAGCGACCGGAGCCCTTGCCCTCTCCCTTGCCGTCAAAGGCGATGACCATGGCCGGGCGCTCATAGCGTTCCTTGAGCCGCGCCGCGACGATGCCGATGACGCCGGGATGCCAGCCCTTCGCCGCCGCGACGATGAAGGGCGGAGGCGCGTTCCGACGCGCAGCCCCCAGCGCCACATCGACCTGCGCCAGCGCTTCTTCCAGCACCCGCGCCTCGATGGTCTGGCGCTCCTTGTTCAGCAGGTCGAGCTCCTGCGCGATGATGCCCGCCTCGTCGGCGTCCTCCGTCGTCAGCAGCCGCGCGCCGAGATCGGAGCGACCGACGCGACCGCCCGCATTGACGCGGGGTCCGAGCAGAAATCCGAGATGATATGTCCCCGGCGCGCCTTCCAGCCGCGCCACATCGGCAAGCGCCCGAAGGCCGACATTCCGCCGCCGCCCCAACACGCGCAACCCCTGCGTGACGAAGGCCCGGTTGAGCCCGACCAGCGGCACCACATCGCAGACCGTCCCGAGAGCCACCAGATCGAGCAGCGACAACAGATCCGGCTCGTCATGCGACGCATACCAGCCGCCGTCCCGCAGCGCGCGATTGACCGCGACGAGCAGCAGAAAGGCGACTCCCACGGCGGCAAGCGTGCCCTGCCCGCTTGTGTCGTCGAGCCTGTTCGGATTGACGAGCGCGAGCGCCGGCGGCAGCGCCGGCTCCGCCTGATGATGATCGACCACGACGATTTCAAGCCCGGCATCGAAGGCGACGCCCAGCACCCTGTGCGCCATGGTCCCGCAATCGACGGTGATGATGAGTTTGATGCCTTCGTCGCGTAGCTCCATCAGCGCTGGCGCATTGGGCCCATAGCCCTCGCGGATGCGGTCTGGAATGTAGATGCGCAGATCGCTGCCCACGGCGCGGAAAAAGCGCTGCAACAAGGCGCTCGACGTCGCGCCGTCCACATCGTAGTCGCCGAACACGGCAACCTTCTCGCCCCGCATGATCGCATCGGCGATGCGCCGCGCCGCCTTGTCCATATCCATCAGCGACGACGGATCTGGCATCAGCGATTTCAGGCTGGGCGCGAGATAGGCCGCGCAATCTTCAGGTGCAATGCCGCGCGCGGCGAGCACCCGCGCGACGATTTCCGGCAGCCCCTCGCGCTGCGCAATGGCGAGCGCCAGCCGGTCGTCGGTGAGCCTGCTCACCCAGGCGCGCCCCGTCAGCGACCGTTCGACGCCGAGAAAGGGTTTCACCTGAGCGCTCATCTCTTTCCTCTCGCTAGCCGTCATGACCCGGCTCGTCCGGGCCATCCACGTCTTTAACGCATCCGTCCGGGAAGAAAGACATGGATGCCCTGCATAAAGCAGGGCATGACGAAGAAAGAAGCGGAATGGCCTATTTGAACTTCTCGATCGTCGGATGGAACGCCTTCACCCAGCGCACCGTGCCGGTGGAAGACCGCATCACGACCGAATGCGTGGTGAGGCCGCCGCGCATATAGCGGATGCCTTCCAGCATGTTGCCGTCGGTCACGCCCGTCGCCGCGAAGATCACGTCGCCGGACGCCATTTCTTCCATCGTGAACTTCTTGTTGAAGTCGGTCACGCCCATGGTCGCCGCCCGCGCTTTCTGCGCATCGCTCGACGTGACCAGACGTCCCTGCATCTGGCCGCCGATGCAGCGCAGCGCCGCCGCCGCCAGCACGCCTTCCGGCGCGCCGCCGACACCCATATACATGTCGATGCCCGTCACCGGGTCCGTCGTGTTGATGACGCCGGCAATGTCGCCGTCGGTGATCAGTGTCACCCGCGCGCCCGTCGCACGCACGGCGGCGATCAGGTCGGCATGGCGCGGCCGGTCGAGAATGCAGACCGTGATCTGCGAAACGTCGACTTTCTTCGCCTTGGCCAGCGCCTTGATGTTCTCGGCGGGCTTCGCATCGAGATCGACGAGCCCGGCCGGATAGCCGCCGCCGATAGCGATCTTGTCCATATAGGTGTCCGGCGCGTGGAGAAGGCTGCCGCCCTCGGCCATCGCCAGCACGGCGAGCGAGTTCGCCATCGACTTCGCGCAAAGCGTCGTGCCTTCAAGCGGATCGAGCGCGATATCGACCTTGGGGCCTTTGCCGGTGCCGACCTTCTCGCCGATATAGAGCATCGGCGCTTCGTCGCGCTCGCCCTCGCCGATGACGATGGTGCCGTCCACGTCGAGCCGGTTCAGCTCCTTGCGCATCGCATCGACAGCCGCCTGGTCCGCCGCCTTCTCGTCGCCGCGTCCCGCGAGCAGAGAAGAAAGCACCGCCGCGCGCTCCGTGACGCGCGTCACTTCGAGCGTCAGCATCCTGCTGATACCAGTTTTGCCAGCCATCGATCGTCCCCTTAACGAGAGTGTCTAACCTGATTAACGTGATTCGCCGTCTTCGATGCGGATCACGAGCGGTTTGCCCGCCACCTCTTCATGTTCTGCCAGATGCTTGAGCGCGCTGCGCATCGAGCCTTCTTCCGTCTCATGCGTGACGAAGACCACGGGCTTCCTCCCGCTCGCATCTTCCTTCGGCTCGGAACGCTGCACGATGCGCTCGATCGAGACGGAGGCCTGCGCCAGCGCCCGCGTGATGTCCGCCATGCTGCCCGCGCGGTCGATGGCGCTGAAGCGCAGGTAGTATGCGCTGCGATGCCGGTCGAACGACGCCTTTTCCGGCTTCTTCAAATGGCTTGTCGGCACAATGAAGGGCGGCATGACGAGGCCGCGCGCAATGTCGACAATGTCGGAGAGAACGGCCGACGCCGTCGGCCCCTCGCCCGCGCCGCGCCCTTCGAGCACCAGGAGCCCCACCCGGTCGCCGCGCACGGCCACCGCGTTGAAGACGCCGGAGACGGCTGCAAGCGGCGAACCATCCGGCACCAGCGCCGGATGCACGCGCTGCTCGATGCCCGTCTCGCCCCTGCTGGCGATGGCAAGCAGCTTGATCTTGTAGCCGAACTCCTTGGCGAACTTGATGTCGGTCGAGGTGATCCTCTCGATCCCTTCGACATAGACATTCTCGAAATCGACTTCGCGCCCGAAAGCAAGGCTCGCAAGAATGGCGAGCTTGTGCGCCGCGTCGATGCCGCCGACGTCGAAGGACGGATCGGCCTCGGCATAGCCGAGCGCCTGCGCATCTTTCAGCACATCCCCGAAATCGCGCCCCGTCGTTTCCATCTCGGTGAGAATGTAATTGCAGGTGCCCTTGAGAATGCCGACGACGCTGGTGATCTCGTTCGCGGCGAGCCCCTCGCGCAGCGCCTTCACGATCGGAATACCGCCCGCAACCGCCGCCTCGTAATTGAGCGCGACACCGCGCTGCTCGGCGACGCGCGCAAGTGCAAGCCCGTGCCGCGCGATAAGCGCCTTGTTGGCCGTCACGACATGCTTGCCGTTGGAAAGCGCCGTCTCCACCAGCTCGCGCGCCACGCCATCCGCGCCGCCGATCAGCTCGACGACGACATCGATATCGTCCGCCGTCGCCAGTGCCCGCGCATCGCTCTCCCACCGTGCCTTGGAGATATCGATGCCGCGGTCCTTCTTCGCGTCGCGCGCGCTCACCGCCGCAAGCTCGACCGCGCGGCCCGACGCGGCGGCGAGAAACTCCCGACGCTCGGCCAAAATCTTGACGACGCCGACCCCGACAGTGCCGAGGCCCGCCACACCTATCCGAAGTGGTTTGCTCACGTGCGGCCCGCCCTCGTATTGGGATGGGGAACGACGTTGCTCTTGATGCCGACGCGCTCCTCATATTCCGCGAGGATCTGATCCGCGTTCTGCATCATGCGCTTTACGCCGCGCGCCGCCTGACGGATGCGCTGTTCGTTCTCGACAAGGCCGATGCGCACATGCCCGTCGCCATATTCGCCGAAGCCGATGCCCGGCGCGACGGCCACATCCGCCTGCTCCAGAAGCAGCGTCGAAAAGCCGAGCGATCCGATATGCCGGAACTTCTCGGGGATCGGCGACCAGGCGAACATGCTGGCGGGCGGGCTCGGAATGTTCCAGCCCGAACGCGCCATGCTGTCCACCAGCACGTCGCGGCGATGCT
>JARLIS010000055.1 GCA_031291615.1 Parvibaculum sp. | reverse complement strand
TCATCGCGCGCGAGCTTCTGAAGAGTTGAGCATGAGCGAAGAGCCCGAAGTCCTGTTCGAGCGTCGCGGCGCGGCCGGTATCGTCACGCTCAACCGGCCGAAGGCGCTCAATGCGCTGACGCTCGGCATGGTGCGCGCCATGCATCCGCAATTGAAGGCCTGGGCTGCCGACGATGCGGTGAAACTCGTCATCGTCGAAGGCGCGGGCGAGAAAGCGTTTTCGGCGGGCGGCGACATTCGCGCGCTCCATGACTGGGGCAAGGCGGGCGACCGCAACGTCATCGATTTCTATCGCGAGGAATATCGCCTCAACGCTTATATCAAGGCCTATCCGAAGCCCTATGTCGCGCTGATGAACGGCATCGACATGGGGGGCGGCGTCGGCGTTTCGGTCAATGGATCGTTGCGCGTAGCGACCGAGAAGCTCACCTTCGCCATGCCGGAAACCGGCATCGGACTGTTTCCGGATGTGGGCGGCACCTTCTTTCTGCCGCGTTGTCCGGGCGAGATCGGCATGTTCCTCGGGCTCACGGGCGAGCGGCTGAAGGCGGCGGATGCGATCCATGCGGGCATTGCCGATGTCTATGTGCCCAGCGCGAAGCTCGACGCGCTGAAGGCGCGGCTGGCGGGCGGCGAGGCCGTTGAAGTTGCGGTGAAGGCGTTGGCTGAAGATGCCGGTGCGCCTTCGCTCGCAGAGCACCGCGCGGAGATCGACCGGCATTTCTCGAAAGGTTCGGTTGCCGAGATCGTCGCCTCGCTGAATGCCGATGGCGGCGAATGGGCGCAGAAGGTGGCGGCGACGCTCGCCGGGAAATCGCCGACAAGTCTGCTCGTCACCTATCGCCAGATACGCGAAGGCGCGAAGCTCTCTTTTGCAGAATGCATGAAACTCGAATTCCGGCTGACCAACCGTTTCATGCGCGGTCATGATTTTTACGAGGGCGTGCGCGCCATCATCATCGACAAGGATCAGGCGCCGAAATGGCGGCCCGCCTCGCTCGGCGATGTAAGCGCGCAAGATGTGGATGCCTATTTCGCTTCGCTTGGCGCGGATGAACTGACGTTCGACTAGGGAGATATGACATGGCTGCGATCGGTTTCATCGGGCTTGGCAATATGGGCGGCCCCATGGCGAAAAACCTCGCCAAGGCGGGGCACAAGCTCAAGGTCTTCGATCTGAGCGAGGCGGCGGTTGCCTCGCTTGTCGCCGCCGGCGCGACACGGGCGGCGACGGCCTCGGACGCGGCGCGCGATGTCGAATTCGTCGTCACCATGCTGCCGGCGGGTGAGCATGTGCGTTCGGTCTATCTGGGCGAGAAGGGCCTCATCGCGGCGGCGAACAAGGGCACGCTCTTCATAGACTCCTCCACCATCGACGTGCCCTCGGCGCGCGAGGTGATCGCGGCGGCGGAGAAGGCTGGCATGGCCATGCTCGATGCGCCGGTCTCCGGCGGCGTCGGCGGGGCGGAAGCCGGCACGCTGACCTTCATGGTCGGCGGGTCCGATGCGGCTTTCGCCAAGGCGAAGCCTGTGCTCGAGAAGATGGGGAAGAATATTTTCCACGCGGGCGCGGCGGGGAACGGGCAGGTCGCCAAGGTCTGCAACAACATGATCCTCGGCATTTCCATGATCGCGGTGTCGGAGGCCTTCGTGCTCGGCGAGAAGCTGGGGCTCGACGCGCAGACGCTTTTCAATATTTCGTCGACCGCTTCCGGCCAGTGCTGGTCGATGACGTCTTATTGTCCGGTGCCGGGGCCGGTGCCGACCTCGCCCGCCAATCGCGACTACAAGCCGGGTTTCACGGCGGCGATGATGCTGAAGGATCTGCGGCTCGCGCAGGACGCCTCGAAGACCGCCAAGGCGCCGACGCCGCTCGGTGCGCAGGCTGCGCAGCTCTATGCGCTGATGGAGGCGTCAGGCCATGACGGGCTCGACTTTTCCGGTGTGATCAAACTTATCAAGGGCGAGATCTAATTGCAGCCGCCTGCAACCGCAGCGTTTATTCTCGTTAAGCATAAATATCCTTGCCGCGGATAATCTCCCAAATCGGCAGCGTTTAAACCAGTCGTTAGGATCGGAATCGTTATTCTCAGCAACGGACAGGACCGTGTTCTCGGGACTGCCCGCGTTGTGTTGATTTGAGAGGGCGAATTCGATGGGTATGACCACGCAGGCCACCGCGCTGATCGCGAACAACGACGAGGCCGCATCCAAGCCGGCATATCTCGAAGCTCTCACCTATGTGGAGCGTCTTCATCGCCGTCTGCTCGATGTGATCAAGGACGAGCTCGACAGGCTCGCCTGTTCGGAAATCAACAGCGTGCAGGCGCTGCTGCTTTTCAACATCGGCGATGCGGAAATGACGGCGGGCGAGTTGCGCACGCGCGGTCACTATCTCGGCTCGAACGTTTCCTACAATCTGAAGAAGCTCGTCGAGGCGGGCTATATCAGCCATCAGCGCTCGCGGCTCGACCGCCGCTCGGTGCGCGTCAGGCTGACCGACAAGGGCCGCGCTATCTGCAAGGCGATCGACGCGCTTTACGACAAGCATTGCCGTTCGGTCGCCGAAGTCGGCGACATCAGCATCGAGGAGCTGCGGCAGATCAACGCGACGCTGCACAAGCTCGAGCGCTTCTGGACGGACCAGATTCGCTATCGCCTCTGAAAGCCCAATTTCAGTATCGACATCGTGATGCCCCGCCTTGTGCGGGGCATTGCGTTTTGAGGGCGGCAGGACCGCATGAAACTTGCAATTCCTGAGATCGAAAGCGCCTTCCGCGGGATGTTTGTCCCAATCGCGAACGGCGCGTCCTGTTTTGGTTAAGATATCGGCCGGTGGCGGCGCGAGGGTGCGGTGAAAAACGAATTCGGGTCTCGTTTCCGGGCGGTTCTGGCGCTGGCGGTTATCGCCGGAGCGGCGCTCGCGAACGCGTCCGCCTGGGCGGCTTCATCCTACGATCCCGTCGAGACGCAATGGATCGACCCCTGGAACGCCAATGCGAACGCCGAGCCGACCGACGATCCGGCGATGAAGTCCAGCGTGCCGACGCTTGGCGATTCCGGTTTCTGGCCGGTCGTCCGGGCGATCTCGATGTACAAGCAGATCGAGAAATGGGGCGGCTGGGAAACGATTCCGGACGGCGAGAAACTTGAAAAAGGCGTGCGCGATCCGCGCGTGGCGCTCATCCGCAAGCGCCTGATGGCGACGGGCGACATGATGGCGTCGGGCGGCGACCAGATGCTTTTCGACGATGCGGTGTTCGAGGGTGTGCGTCGCTTTCAGTCGCGCCACGGGCTTGAGCCTGACGGCGCCGTCGGCCGGGCGACGCTTGCGGCGATGAATGTGCCGGTGGCGGCGCGCATCCATCAGCTCGAGGTGAACCTGAAGCGGCTCAACGAGGTCGCGCCCTCGCTCGGGCGGCGCTATGTCTTCGTCAATATCGCCGGGCAGGAAGTCGAAGCGGTGGAGAATGGCGAGGTCGTGATCCGCAAGCGCGTGATCGTCGGCAAGGAAGATCGTCAGACGCCGGAATATACGAGCAAGATCAACTACGTCACGATCAATCCCTATTGGAACGTGCCGGAGTCCATCGCGATGAAGGATCTGCTGCCCAAGATCAGGGCCAATCCGAAGTTTCTCTCGCGCATGGGCATCCGGGTTCTGCATGGCTGGACGGACAGCGCGCCGGAGGTCGATCCCTCGACCGTCGATTGGTCGAACCCGAATGTGACCCGGCAATACCGGCTGCGGCAGGACCCCAGCCGGCTGAATTCGCTCGGCACGGTCAAGATCAACTTCCCCAATCCCTTCGCCGTCTATCTCCACGATACGCCGGTGAAGACGCTGTTCAGCCGGCAGGGGCGGAATTTCAGTTCGGGCTGCGTGCGCGTGCAGGATGTGCGTGATCTCGTGGCATGGCTGCTCAAGGACAATGCCGGCTGGGACCGGGCGCGCATCGACCAGACGATCACAAGCGGTGAGCACAAGGACATCACGCTCACGGCGCAGGTGCCGATCTATCTCATGTATCTGACCGCCTGGGTCGGCGAGGACGGCGTGGTCAATTTCCGCGACGACGTCTATGACCGCGACCGCAAGCTGAGCGCCACGAGCCTCGACAATTAGACTATGATCGCCGGACGAATCCCCGAACATGCGGGGAGCGGGGCGGGGAGGCCCTGAGAGCGATGCCATTGGGCCGGCCGGCGAAGTTTCCATATTTGCAGCATGACGGCATTCTCGCCTTCGCCCATCGCGGCGGCGCGGGGGCATGGCCCGAGAACACGATGCCGGCTTTCCAGGGTGCGGTCGATCTCGGCTACCGCTATGTCGAGACGGATGTGCATGCGACGCGCGACGGCGTGCTGCTCGCCTTTCACGACGACAGGCTCGACCGTGTCACCGACAGGACGGGCGTCATCGCGGAGATGGACTACAAGGACGTCGCGGGCGCCAGGGTTTCGGGGAAGGAACCCATTCCGAGGCTCGAAGAGCTGCTGCTCACCTGGCCCAACATCCGCATCAACATAGATCCGAAGCGCGACAATGCCGTTGAGCCCTTGATCCGCGTGCTGCGCGAGACGGGCGCCATCGACCGCGTCGGCGTGACCTCGTTTTCCGGCGCCCGCACGAAAGCGGTGCGCGAGGCGCTGGGGCCGAAGCTCTGCACCGGGCTCGGACCCGGCGGCACGGCGCGGCTCAGATTTTCAAGCTGGTGCGGGCCGCTCGGTTTTCTCTGGGGCGGCTTTGCCGAAGGCGTGGCGCAGATCCCCGTGCGGCAGAACGGCCTCAGGCTTGTCGATCGGTTGCTGGTCGACCGGGCGCATGAAGCGGGGCTCCAGGTCCATGTCTGGACCATCGACGATCCCGTGGAGATGAATCGGCTAATCGACCTCGGGGTGGACGGGCTAATGACCGACGAGCCGGCCGTCCTGAAAGCGGTTCTCATCGAAAGAGGACTTTGGACCTCGTAGGCTCCGAGCCGGGGCTTAGGTTGAGGGCTTCCAAAACCCGGGCATAAGTGGTGAAACTTATGCGACAATTCGCGTGTCGCCCGCCTGCCGCCGAGGGGTAAGGTGTGCTAAATAGTGAATGTCGGCCTTGCTTCCGGGCGTGATTGTCCCGTTGGCGCAGGGCAGTAACAGGGATGCGGCCATGGACTATCAGACGACGCTCTCGGACGCTTTGCGGACATTGGAGAACGAAGGGCGCTATCGTGTCTTCGCCGACATCCTGCGCCATCGCGGCGACTTTCCGCGGGCCACCTTTTACACGCCTGAGGGATCGCGCGACATCGTCGTCTGGTGCTCCAACGACTATCTCGGCATGGGTCAGCATCCGGTCGTGACCGAGGCCATGCATCGCGCCATCGACGAAACGGGCGCCGGTTCCGGCGGCACGCGCAACATCTCCGGCACGACGCATTATCATGTGGAGCTTGAACGCGAGCTTGCCGACCTGCACCAGAAGGAAGCGTCGCTGCTGTTCACGTCCGGCTATGCCGCGAACGACGCCACGCTGTCGACGCTGGCGCGGGTGTTCAACGATTGCGTCATCATTTCCGATGAGATGAACCATGCCTCGATAATCGAAGGCATCAAGCATGGCGGGGGGCCGAAGCGCCTGTGGCGTCACAACGATCTCGGGCATCTCGAAGTTTTGCTGAAGCAGCTCGATCCCGCCCAGCCGAAGATCATCGCCTTCGAGTCCGTCTATTCGATGGATGGCGATATCGCGCCCATCGGAGAGATTTGCGATCTGGCCCGCCAGTACGGTGCGCTTACCTATCTCGATGAAGTGCATGCGGTCGGGCTTTACGGTCCGCGCGGTGGCGGCATCGCCGAGCGCGACGGCGTGCTCGACAAGGTGGATATCATCGAAGGCACCCTCGCCAAGGGCTTCGGCGTGATGGGCGGCTATATTGCCGGCTCGGCAGTGCTGGTCGACGTTATCCGCTCCTATGCGCCGGGCTTCATCTTCTCAACGTCGCTTTCGCCTGTGCTGGTCGCGGGGGTGCTGGCGGCGGTCAGGCATCTGAAGGTGAGCAGCGACGAGCGCGTGCGCCATCAGGAGCGCGCGACGACGCTCAGGCGGAAAATGGCCGATGCGGGCCTGCCGGTCGTGATGTGCGAAAGCCATATCGTGCCGGTGATGGTCGGCGATCCCGTCATCTGCAAGCAGGTGAGCGACGATCTTCTGCGCGATCACGGCGTCTATGTGCAGCCGATCAATTATCCGACCGTGCCGCGCGGCACGGAGCGGCTGCGCTTCACGCCTTGCCCGGTGCATACCGACGACATGATGGACGACCTGGTAAAGGCGCTCGATCAGGTGTGGACGCGGCGGAATATCCGACGTGCAGCCGCCTGACGGCGGACATAACAAGCCACAGCCGCCAGGCAAGAATGGCGGCTCCCGGGAAGTTATTTTCGAATTCACGCCGATAGGCGGCAGCGTCAAGGTGACGGCTATCGACGTCGCCTCCGGCATCGAGGTGGCGGTGGTCGGGCCGGCGGCGGCTTCATCGCAACGCGAGCTTGAGCGGATTGCGTTGCAGAAACTGCTTCAGCGGCTTGAGCGCGAAGGCGGCAAGCCGGACACGCCCAATGAACCGCCCAAAGGCGGTACGGGCGGCGGCATCATCGTCTGAGACGAAGCCGAAAGATTACTTCTTGCGCTTGGATTGCGTGCTGGCGGCGGTGCGGCCGAGGCCTATCTGTTTGGCGAGACGGGAGCGCTGCGCGGCATAGTTCGGCGCCACCATCGGATAGTCGTTGGGAAGGCTCCAGCGCTGCCGGTATTCCTCCGGCGTCATGCCGTATTGCGAGCGCAGATAGCGCTTCAGCATCTTCAGCTTCTTGCCGTCTTCAAGACAGATGATGTGATCGGCGGCGATGGATTTTTTGATCGGCACGGCAGGCGTCAGTTCCTGTGTATTGCGCTCGATGCCGATTTCGATGTCCTTGAGGGTGCTGTGGACAGTGCGGATGATCGCGGGAATGTCGCTGGCGGTCATCGTGTTGTTGCTGACATAGGCGGACACGATGTCGGTTGCCAGCCGCAGCAGCCCCGGCGCATTTCCATCGAGCTTGTTTTTACTCTCGTTCATTACCGGAAAAAGCCTCTTTTCGAGCGTGAATTTTACGCGTCCAGAATCCAGACCCTTGAGTAGCGCCACACTTCTAGCGCGTTAAGTCTGCATCGATCAAGATATGTGCGTTGTTTTGTTTTAGTATCCCCCGGTATATCTCAGCGAAAACCTTGCTTTTTTAGTGTTTGATCTCTGTTTTACACTGCTTCGTCGTGGAGACTGGGGTTGCTTTATATTTTCTTTCTGGCAGCTTATCTGTACTGACAAAAAAATCCGATTTTCAATTATCAATTATTCTTTAGTTGAGTCACACGGAGAAAGTACCGAACTGGACCGAAGTACAGAGATGGATTCCGCTTGAGATATGTTCTCATCCGGCGCCTCCCGAAAGTTGTGGCAGATTGGCCCGGGATCGCGATATGTGGTATCAAACACCCCTTAATCGGCGGGCGCGACAAGCCCGCCCGGGACAGGCGCGCGGCCGTTCCGGGAGCCGGGTTCAGCGTCTGACCCGTCGACCGGACATGAACGCCAGACTGGTCCGTTTCCGTCGAGAAGGTTCAATCGATGTCTTCGACCAACGCAGCGGCCGGACAGGCCGCGACCGCCGGATTTTTCAACGACAGCCTCGCCAAGAGCGACCCCGATATTCAGCGCGCCATCGACAAGGAGCTCCTGCGTCAACAGACGCAGATCGAGCTGATCGCGTCGGAGAACATCGTCTCGCGCGCCGTGCTTGAGGCGCAGGGTTCGATCATGACGAACAAGTATGCCGAGGGTTATCCCGGCAAGCGCTATTACGGCGGCTGCGAGTTCGTGGACATCGCGGAAGAGCTGGCAATCGAGCGCGCCAAGAAACTTTTCGGCTGCGCCTACGTCAATGTGCAGCCCAATTCCGGTTCGCAGGCGAACCAGGGCGTGATGATGGCGCTGATCAAGCCGGGCGACACCATCCTGGGCATGAGCCTCGCCGCCGGCGGACATCTCACGCATGGCGCGGCACCCAACCAGTCGGGCAAATGGTTCAATGCCGTGCAGTACGGCGTGCGCAAGCAGGATCATCAGATCGATCTCGATGAGGTCGAGAGCCTTGCGAAGCAGCACAAGCCGAAGCTCATCATCGCGGGCGGCTCGGCCTATCCGCGCGTCATCGACTTCAAGGCGTTCCGCGCCATTGCCGACAGCGTCGGCGCGCTCTTCATGGTGGACATGGCGCATTTCGCCGGCCTCGTCGCGGGAGGGGTGCATCCGAGCCCTCTGCCGCATGCCGATATCGTGACGACGACGACGCACAAGACGCTGCGCGGTCCGCGCGGCGGCATGATCCTGTCGAACAACGAAGACATCGGGAAGAAGATCAATTCGGCCATCTTCCCAGGCATTCAGGGCGGCCCGCTGATGCATGTCATCGCCGGCAAGGCAGTCGCCTTCGGCGAAGCGCTGCGTCCGGAATTCAAGCTCTATGCGCAGTCGATCGTGGACAATGCGCGCGCGCTTGCCGCGACGCTGGCGGAAGCAGGCCTCGCCATCGTCTCGGGCGGCACGGATACGCATCTGATGCTGGTCGATCTTCGGCCGAAAAAGCTCAACGGCAAGGTTGCGGAAGCGGCGCTCGAACGCGCCAGCATCACCTGCAACAAGAACGGGATTCCCTTCGACCCCGAAAAGCCGACGATCACGTCCGGCGTGCGTCTCGGCACGCCGGCGGGGACGACGCGCGGTTTCGGCGTCGCGGAATTCCAGCAGATCGGCAAACTCATCAACGAAGTTCTGACGGGGCTCGCCGGTCACGGCGACGAGGCCAACGCGAAAATCGAGGCCGGCGTGCGCGAGCGGGTTCTCGAGCTATGCAAGCGGTTCCCGATCTATGGCGGGCCGAAGTAAACCAACGAGTTGAGGCAACAGGCGGGGGCTAAGGGGCATGCGTTGTCCATATTGCGGCAATGAAGACACGCAGGTTAAGGATTCACGACCGACGGAGGACAATACTTCCATCCGGCGGCGGCGCTTCTGCACCGCCTGCGGCGGTCGGTTCACGACCTTCGAACGGGTGCAGCTGCGCGAGCTGACCATCATAAAAAAGAGCGGCCGCAGGGTGCCCTTCGACCGGGACAAACTCATGCGTTCCGTGCAAATCGCGATGCGCAAACGCCCAGTTGAGCAGGACCGCATAGAGCGTATGGTGTCCGGCATCGTGCGCCGGCTCGAGAGCATGGGCGAGAGCGAGATTCCGTCGGAGACGATCGGAAAGCTCATAATGGAAGGCCTGAGTTCGCTCGATCCGGTTGCCTATGTCCGCTTTGCTTCGGTCTACAAGAATTTCCGCGAGGCAAGGGACTTCGAGGAATTTCTGGGCGAACTCAGCGGTCCGGGCCGGGACGAGGGCGACGACGACTGAGCATTCTCGCCCCCGCTGAGTTTCGTATTGGGAGCGAGATGGCCTCTGCCACCGACATAGAATTCATGAAGATGGCGCTCGCGCTGGCGGCGCGGGGACTGGGCAATGTCGCGCCCAATCCGGCGGTCGGCTGCGTCATCGTCAAGAACGGGATCGTCGTCGGGCGCGGATGGACGCAAGCGGGCGGGCGCCCGCACGCCGAGACCGAGGCGCTGAAGCGCGCGGGCGCCGCCGCGCGGGGCGCGACGGCCTATGTCACGCTTGAGCCTTGCGCCCATCACGGCAAGACGCCGCCCTGTGCGGAGGCCCTGATCGCGGCGGGCGTCGCCCGCGTCGTCGGGGCCGTCTCCGATCCCGACCCCCGCGTCGCCGGCCGGGGCTTCGCCATGCTCGACAAGGCCGGGATCGCGGTCGAGGAGGGCGTTTGCGAAGCGGAAGCGCGGCGGCTCAATGAAGGCTTCTTCCTCAAGGTTCTGCATGAGCGGCCGCTCGTGACGCTCAAGGTCGCGAGCTCGGCGGACGGGCGTATCGCCACCCATGCTGGCCAGAGCCAGTGGATCACCGGCGAGCTCGCGCGTGCGCGCGGGCAGCTTCTGCGCGCCACGCATGACGCGATCATGGTGGGCAGCGCGACGGCCATCGTCGACGATCCCCGTCTCACATGCCGGTTGCCCGGGCTTGAAGGCCGGTCGCCCATCCGCATCGTTGCCGACGGGCGCTTGCGGCTGCCGCTGACTTCGAAGCTCGTTCAGGAGGCGCGGGACGTTCCGGTCTGGATTTTGACGCTTGCGGAGGGCGGCGACGCCAGCCGGCGCGCGGCGTTCAGGGATTGCGGCGTCGAGCTTATCGACATTCCGGCCGGAAGCGACGGGTTCATGGATATGGTTGCGGCGCTGAAGCAGATCGCGCAACGGGGCGTGACGCGGCTTCTCGTCGAGGGCGGTGCGCGGCTGGCGGCGTCGCTGATGCGGGCAAGGCTCGTCGACCGCGTGGAGTGGTTCCGCTCGAGCATCGTCATCGGCGGCGACGGCACGCCCGCGATTGCTGCGCTGGGCGTGGATACGCTCGCCAAGGCGCCCGCGTTGCAGTTGCGTGAAACGCTGGTTCTGGGCGACGACACGCTTTCATCCTATCTGACCAGTTATCAGGCGAGTTGATTTCATGTTCACAGGCATCGTCACCGACGTCGGACGCATCCGCGCCATCGAGGAGCGCGGCGACCGGCGTTTCGTGATCGAGACGGCATACGATCCGGACGGCATCGACATCGGCGCGTCGATCTCATGTTCCGGTTGCTGCCTGACCGTCATCGAAAAAGGCCGGGCGAACGGCAAGGGCTGGTTCGCGGTGGATGCTTCCGCCGAGACGCTGGGCTGCACGACGCTCGGCGATTGGAAGGAAGGCACATCGGTCAATCTCGAACGGGCGGCGAAGCTCGGCGACGAGCTTGGCGGGCACATCGTCAGCGGTCATGTCGACGGCGTCGGCCGGATCGTCGAGATCAGGCCCGACGGCGACAGCATGCGCTTCACCTTCGAGGCGCCGGACGCTCTCGGGCGTTTCATCGCTTCCAAGGGGTCCGTCACCATCGACGGCACTTCGCTGACCGTCAACGAGGTCGAGGATGTGCGGCCGGGCTCGAACGAGGCCCGGACCCGCTTCGGCGTCAACATCATTCCCCACACCCAGGCCGTCACGACCTGGGGTCAGGCAAAGGTGGGAAACTCCATTAATCTTGAAATCGACATGCTGGCCAGATATGTCGCCAGGCTGGCAGAGAGGAACTGAGCGCCGTGTACAAGGAATATCTTTCGTCCATCGAGGAAGTCATCGAGGACGCGCGCAACGGCAAGATGTTTGTGCTTGTCGACGCCGAAGACCGCGAGAATGAGGGCGACCTCGTCATTCCGGCGCAGATGTGCACGCCGGAAGCCGTGAATTTCATGGCGAAGTACGGGCGCGGCCTGATCTGCCTGTCGCTGACGAACGACCGGGCGAAGCAGCTCAATCTGCAATACATGTCGTCGAACAACCAATCGCGCAACCAGACGGCTTTCACCGTCTCCATCGAAGCGCGGGAAGGCATTTCGACAGGCATCTCCGCGCATGACCGCGCGCATACGGTGTCCGTCGCCATCGACCCGACCAAGGGCCAGAACGACATCGTTTCGCCGGGGCATGTCTTTCCGCTGGTCGCCAAGGATGGCGGCGTTCTGGTTCGTGCCGGGCATACGGAAGCCGCCGTCGATATCGCGCGCCTTGCGGGGCTCTATCCCGCGGGCGTCATCTGCGAGATCATGAACGACGACGGCACGATGGCGCGGTTGCCCGATCTCGTGCAGTTCGCCCAGCTTCACGGCCTCAAGATCGCGACCATCGCCGATCTCATCGCCTATCGCCGCCGCTACGATCATTTCATCCATCGCGCCATCGAGACCGAGCTTGAGAGCAAGTTCGGCGGCGAGTTCAAGATGATGGTCTATCTGAACACGGTCGAATATGCCGAACATATCGCGCTGGTGAAGGGCGACATCTCGACGCCCGAGCCGGTTCTCGTGCGCATGCATGCCATCAATGTCTTTGACGATCTTCTCGGCGCGACGGGACCGCGCAGCGATATTCTGAAGGAGTCGATGCAGATCATTTCCGAGGAGGGCCGCGGCGTCATCGTGCTGATCCGCGACACGACCGCAACCATCGTTTCCGATCTGCTGCTCCGCAAGGGCGAGGCGCTGGACCAGGGCATGCCGCGCCGCCTGCGCGAATATGGCGTCGGCGCGCAGATACTGCTCGATCTGGGCGTGCATGAGATGATCCTGCTTTCCGATACCGATCGGAGCATTGTCGGTCTTGAAGGCTACGGTCTGAGTATTGCCGGCCAGCGGCCCGTCAGCGCGCACAAGCGCGGCTCGGGTGGAAAAAAGACGAAGGAGGCCGCATCGTGACGACGACGAAAGCTCATATCCTCATTATCGAGGCGCGGTTCTACGAAGACATGGCCGACGAGCTCGCGCGCGGCGCCGTCAAGGCGATCGAGGAGCGGGGCGCGACCTGGGAGCGGATCGCCGTGCCCGGCGTTCTTGAAATTCCCGCGGCCGTCAAATACGCGCTCGACGCCATGGCGCATGGCGGGATGTCCCGGCGGATCGACGGGTTCGTGACGCTCGGTTGCGTCATTCGCGGCGAGACCACGCATTATGATATAGTGTCGAACGAGTCCGCACGGGCGCTGATGGACCTTGCCGTCGAACGCTCGCTTGCGCTCGGCAACGGCATCCAGACGGTCGAAAACGACGATCAGGCCTGGGCCCGCGTCAAGGTGGACCAAAAGAACAAGGGCGGCGCTGCGGCGCGAGCCTGTCTCGACATGATCGACCTCAAGCGCAAGCTGGGCGCCTGAGAAACTGAAAGCGTAATGAGTATGTCATCGGCACCATCGAAGCCTTCGGCCGCGCTCGACACCAGCGCGCGCAGCGCCGCGCGTCTGGCCGCCGTGCAGGCGCTCTATCAGATGGATGTCGCGGGCACACCGCTCGACGAGATCGTCGAGGAGTTCGTGCAGCATCGCTTCGGTCAGGAGATCGAGGGTTCGGTCTATGCTCAGGCCGACGAGGCGCATTTCGCCGAAGTCGTGCGCGGCGTGGTGGCCGAGCAGCACGAGATAGACAACGCCGTCAACGGCGCGCTCGCTAAGGGCTGGACGCTGGTTCGGCTCGACGCGACGCTGCGGGCCATTCTGCGTGCGGGGACTTATGAAATCCGCCGCTGCAAGAACGTGCCGGTGAAGGTCGCCATCAACGAATATGTCGATGTCGCGCACGCCTTCTTCGAAGGCGACGAGCCGGGCGTCGTCAATGCCGTGCTCGACCGGCTGAGTGCGGGCCTGCACAAGCCGGGCGGGGCCAGGGATGGCGCTTCGTCCTGACGAGTTCAGCCTGATCGCGGAGCTATTCGCGCCGCTGGCCGCGCAGGCGCCCGGCGCATTCAATCTCACAGACGATGCGGCGGTCTTCGCGCCGACACCCGGCATGGAGACGGTGCTGACCGTCGATGCGCTGGTCGAGGGCGTGCATTTCCTGTCCAACGATCCGGCCGAGAGCGTGGCGCGCAAGCTTCTGCGCGTGAACCTGTCCGATCTTGCCGCCAAGGGGGCTGTCCCGCGCGGCTATCTGCTGACGACCGCGTGGCGGGCGGAGACGCCGCTTGACTGGATGCGGGGCTTCGCGGCGGGGCTTGCCGAGGACCAGCGGCGCTTCGGCCTGTCCCTCTGGGGCGGGGATACGGTTTCGACGCCGGGGCCGCTCAATTTCTCTTTGACGGCCATTGGCGAGGCGCCCGCCGGGCGGATGCTGCGCCGTGCGGGCGCGCGAGCGGGCGAGGGGCTCTACGTCACCGGCACCATCGGCGATGCGGCCCTCGGCCTTGCCGTGGCTCAGGGAAAGCTCAGGCTGGCCAGGGCAGGCGATAACGCCGATCTCCTCGGCCGGTACCGCGTGCCGGAGCCGAGGGTTGCGCTCGGGCCGGACCTCATCGGGATCGCCAGCGCCTCGCTCGACGTCTCGGACGGATTGATGGCCGATCTTGCGCATCTCTGCGCGGCGTCGGGCGTCGGCGCCCGCGTCGAGGCCGCGGCGCTGCCCCTGTCGCCGCCAGCCGTTCACGCGCTTGCCGGGGATGCGGGTTTCATCGAGACCTTGCTCACGGGGGGCGACGATTACGAGATTCTCTTTTCCGCGTCCGCCGACAAGGAGGCCATGATCGCCCGAGTCGCGGCCCGGAGCGGTGTGCCGATCACGCGAATCGGTCGTCTGGCCGACGCTGCGGAAGGGATCGTCGCGGTCGATCACGCGGGGCGGCCGCTTGCCCTCAAGCAATTGGGATTCCGGCACTTTTAAGCCGCAGCCCGATTCATCCAAATGGCGATGAAGGGGGCGGCGCCGGTTGCTTTCGCGCCGCGCATTTGGCATCTTCCGGGCCAATTCTGCTTTCCAGGGGGGGATTTGCCGGATTCGCCGGTTGATACCCGCAAAAAAAACCAAGGACACAACAATGAGCACAGCATTGTGGGCAATCATCGGCTGCGGCGGCCTCGCAATTCTCTACGGCATCTTCGCTGGACGTTCCGTCCTCGCGGCTGATGCCGGCAACGCGCGCATGCAGGAAATCGCGGCGGCAATCCAGGAAGGCGCAGGCGCCTATCTGAACCGCCAGTACACGACCATCGCCATCGTCGGCGCGGTCATCTTCGTCCTGATCTCCTATCTTCTGGGGATCAAGGTCGGTATCGGCTTCCTCGTCGGCGCGGCGCTTTCGGGTGCGGCCGGCTATATCGGCATGCTCGTTTCGGTTCGCGCCAACGTGCGCACCACGCAGGCCTCGAGCAAGAGCCTCGCGGCGGGCCTTTCCATCGCCTTCCGCGCGGGCACGGTCACCGGCATGCTGGTGGCGGGTCTCGCGCTCCTCGCGGTTGCGGTCTATTTCGCGGTGCTGACGGGTCCCATGGGCTTTGCTCCGGCCTCGCGTGAAGTCATCGACGCGCTCGTCGCTCTCGGCTTCGGCGCTTCGCTCATCTCGATCTTCGCCCGTCTCGGCGGCGGCATCTTCACCAAGGGTGCGGATGTCGGCGGCGATCTCGTCGGCAAGGTCGAAGCAGGTATCCCGGAAGACGATCCGCGCAACCCGGCGACGATCGCCGATAACGTCGGCGACAATGTCGGCGACTGCGCGGGCATGGCGGCCGACCTTTTCGAGACCTATGCGGTGACGCTGGTCGCGACCATGGTTCTCGCCTCGATCTTCTTCACCGGCGACCAGACGCTTAACCTGATGACCTATCCGCTGGCCATCGGCGGTTCGTGCATCGTCACCTCGATCATCGGCGTGTTCTTCGTCCGTCTGGGCAAGAGCAACAACATCATGAACGCGCTCTACAAGGGCTTCGTCGCCTCGGCGCTGCTGTCCCTCGTCGCGCTCTACTTCGTCACCGATCATCTGGTGGGCTTCGGTTCGGCCTTCACCGTCGGCACGCTGACCTTCACCGGCTGGAGCCTCTATCTCTGCGGCGTCACCGGCCTCGTCGTCACCGGCCTCATCATCTGGGTCACGGAGTACTATACGGGCGTCAACTTCCGCCCGGTTCGCAGCATCGCGGCGGCGTCGGTAACCGGTCACGGCACCAACGTCATTCAGGGTCTGGCGATCTCGATGGAAGCGACGGCGCTGCCGGCGCTCATCATCGTCTTCGGCATTCTCGTCACCTACACGCTGGCCGGCCTTTTCGGCATTGCCATCGCGGTGTCGACGATGCTCGCGCTCGCCGGCATGGTCGTCGCGCTCGACGCCTTCGGTCCGGTGACGGACAATGCGGGCGGCATCGCCGAAATGGCCGATCTTCCGGCTTCGGTGCGCAAGACGACCGACGCGCTCGACGCGGTGGGCAACACCACGAAGGCCGTCACCAAGGGCTATGCGATCGGTTCGGCGGGCCTCGGCGCGCTGGTTCTCTTCGCGGCCTATACGCAAGACCTCAACTTCTTCTCGGCTTCGCCCGAGAGCTATCCCTACTTCATCGGCGTGACGCCGGACTTCTCGCTGTCGAATCCGTTCGTGGTGGTCGGCCTCTTCATCGGCGGCCTGCTGCCTTACCTGTTCGGTTCGATGGGCATGACGGCGGTCGGCCGCGCGGCCGGCGCCGTGGTGGTTGAAGTTCGCCGCCAGTTCAAGGCCGATCCGGGCATCATGGCCGGCACCTCGAAGCCCGACTATGCGCGTGCCGTCGACATGCTGACCAAGGCCGCGATCAAGGAAATGATCATTCCGTCGCTGCTGCCGGTTCTTTCGCCGATCGTTCTCTACTTCTTCGTCGAGAGGATCGCCGGCAAGTCGGAAGCCTTTTCGGCGGTCGGCGCGATGCTTCTCGGCGTCATCATCACGGGCCTCTTCGTGGCGCTCTCGATGACCTCCGGCGGCGGCGCCTGGGACAATGCCAAGAAGTACATCGAAGACGGCAATCATGGCGGCAAGGGCTCGGAAGCGCACAAGGCGGCGGTGACGGGCGACACGGTCGGCGATCCCTACAAGGACACCGCCGGTCCGGCCGTCAACCCGATGATCAAGATCACGAACATCGTGGCGCTGCTGCTGCTTGCCGTGCTCGCGCACTAAGCGGCTTCGACCGAAAGAGAAAAGGCCCCGCAAATCTGCGGGGCCTTTTTTTATAGGGAAATGCCGTCCTGTGGCAGGGCCGGAAAGCGGCCTAGTGCTGACCGCCGGGAACCGGAGCGCCGCTCGGATTGCTGTTCTTCTTGTTATTGAACTTGCCGAGGTTGCTGAACATCTGGCCGAGGATTGTCAGCTCCTTGCCGCGCGACGGCGTGGTGCGGGTGACGAAGTCGATGATCTGTCCATCCTGAAGGCCGTAATAGGCAACCTGCTGCACGGTCGGCTGCTTGTCGAAATAGACCGCGACGACCGTCCGCTCGATCTCGTCGGGCGTATAGAAAGCGTAGGTTTCCATCTTGCTGGTGATGTAGTACCAAGCCTCACCGTCGATGGTGGAGACGGTCGAGGGCGAACCCATGATGGTCTTGACCTCTTCCTTGGTCGTGACCTTGGGCTTCAGCCGGGCGAGGTCTTTCTCGTCGAGCACATAGCCGCGCTGCTCGATCACGGGGTCGATCGGCGCGCAGGCGGTGAGCGCGAGGCCGGAGGCCGACAGGCAGGCCAGTGCCGCCAAGAGACCGGCACCGTGCCGCAGACGATGGGAAGACATAATGGGGAACCCTCCAGACCCTAATGTTCAGACGTTGACCTACCCTTGTCGGTCGCTAAATTCAATGAGCATCTTCGCGGCGGCCGCCGGGATCGGGAGTAAGTCATGATATGGAAAAGGTTTTTCGGCCGTTCCGACGTTGAGGCCCCCGCCTTTGCGCTTTACGGCTGCATCGTCGCCCAGGCGCGGCGGCCTGAATTCTATCTCCGCGCCGGCGTGCCGGACACGCTGGAAGGGCGGTTCGAGATGCTGATGCTGAACGCCTTTCTGGTGCTGCACCGGCTGAAAGCGGCGGGCGAGCCCGCCAAGGCGCTGGGGCAGCGCGTGTTCGACATTCTGTTCGACGACATGGACCAGACGCTGCGCGAGATCGGCATCGGCGACCTTTCGGTCGGCAAGAAGATCAAGACGATGGCGGCGGCGTTCTACGGGCGCATTGCGGCCTATGACGAGGCGCTCGGCGCGGCGGACGAGGCCGCGCTCGAACAGGCGATCCGGCGGAACGTCTTCGACGGACTGGAACCGAAGGCGGAAGAAGTGGCGCTGTTGTCGGTCTATGTGCGGCGCGCATCCGATGCGCTGGCGCGGCAGGGCGATGCGGCGTTGATCGAAGGGCGCGCCGATTTCGCGCCCGTTCTGGAAGGACTGTCCGGTTGAGCGAATTCAGCATCGTCGTGGCGGCCGGCGACGTCTCGCCGTCCGGGACCGAATTTCGCTTCGAGGCGGATGAGAAGCAGCGCGCGGCGCTGGCGAAGCGCTTCGACATCATCGAGCTGAAGTCGCTCAAGGGCACGGCCAAGGTGAAGCCGTGGCGTAGGGTCGGGCTCGCGCTCGAAGCGCGGTTCACGGCGGAGCTGGTGCAGGCCTGCGTGGTGACGCTCGAACCCGTGCCCGAGAAGCTCGACGAAAGTTTCACGCTGCATTTTCTGCCCGAGGAACTCATCGCGCCCGTCACACCTGGTTCGGAGCGCGAGATCGTCGTCGATGTCGGCAGCGACGAGCCGCCCGAAGCGCTTGAGAATGGCAGCGTCGATATAGGCGAGGCGGTGGCCGAGCAATTGTCGCTCGCCATGGACCCTTATCCGAAGAAACCCGGCGCGGCCTTCCAGCCGCTCGCGGACGAGACGCCGGACGTAGCGGCAAAGCCGGCGAATCCCTTCGCCGCGCTCGAAAAACTCAAGAAAAAAGATTGATTTGTCCGGGCCTTGGTCCAAAACGAGGCTGTTGTCACCGGCGGTCAAGCGAGTATCTTCTGGGCGGGCTGCCGGAGACGGAACGCAGATTGCGACCATCGATCCGGCGAGGGAAATGGGGTTTTGGTGACGACACGCGGACTCACGCTGGCGCTCGACGGAATGGGCGGCGACAACGGGCCTGAAACGGTCATCGGCGGCGCCGAGGTCGCTCTTGTACGGCATCCCGATATTCGATTTGTCATCTATGGCGACGAAGCGAAAATGCGCCCGCTTCTCGACAAGCATCCGCGCGTCGCGGCGGCGAGCGAGATCGTTCATACCGAGGTTTCGATCGCGATGGACGACAAGCCCAGCCAGGCTTTGCGGCGCGGGCGCAAGACGAGCAGCATGTGGCTCGCCATCGATGCGGTGAAAACGGGAAGGGCTCAGGCCGCCGTGTCGGCCGGCAATACCGGCGCGCTGATGGCAATGTCCAAGGTCATTCTGAAGACCATGCCGAATGTCGAGCGGCCGGCGCTTGCCGCGCTGTGGCCGACGGCGCGGGGCGAAAGCGTGGTGCTCGATCTCGGCGCGACGATCGGGCCGGACGCATGGCAGCTCGTGCAGTTCGCGGTGATGGGCGAGGCTTTCGCGCGCGTGATCTTCGGGCTTGAGCGGCCAAGCGTCGGCCTTCTCAATATCGGCGAGGAAGAGGTGAAGGGCACGGAGCAGGTGAAGGACGCGGCGAAGATGCTGCGCGACGCCAAGCTGCCCATGAACTTCCACGGTTTCGTCGAAGGCGACGACATTTCCAAGGGCACGGTCGATGTCGTGGTGACGGACGGCTATACCGGCAACATCGCGCTCAAGACGGCGGAAGGAACCGTTCGCCTCATCGTCGAGTTTCTGCGCTCGGCGATGCGGAGCTCGATCCTGTCGAAGATCGGCTACGTCTTCGCGCAGAGCGCTTTCCGCGCGCTGGCGACGAAGCTCGATCCGAGAACGTCGAACGGCGCCGTTTTTCTCGGCCTCAACGGCATTGTCGTGAAGAGCCATGGCGACACCGACGCCATGGGCTATGCCTATGCGATCGACGTGGCGGTCGATGTGGCGGCGGCCGACCTGTTGAACAAGATCGTTTCGGATCTCGCCGGCCTCGACGGTTTGTCGGGCCATGAGGGCCGCGCGCAAAAACCCGCCAATGAAGAATCCGAGGCTGCGTTATCGTGAGTATCATCCGGAGCGTCGTTGCCGGTTGCGGCAGCTATCTGCCTGCGCGCATCGTCACCAATCAGGAAATGACGACCATCGTCGACACGACCGACGACTGGATCGTGGAACGGACCGGCATTCATGAGCGGCGCATCGCCGCCGAGGGAGAGTTCACCTCGCATCTGGCGTTGAACGCGGCGAAGGCCGCCATCGCCGATGCGGGCATCGACGCACAGGAGATCGACACGATCATCCTGGCCACGACGACGCCGGACCAGACATTTCCGGCAACGGCGGTTACGGTGCAGATGGGGCTCGGAATCCATCATGGCGCTGCCTTCGACGTGCAGGCCGTCTGCTCCGGCTTCATCTACGCTCTCACCATCGCCGATACATTCATCCGCTGCGGCCAGGCGAAGACCGTGCTTGTCATCGGCGCGGAAACCTTCACGCGGCTTCTCGACTGGACGGACCGGACGACCTGTGTGCTTTTCGGCGATGGCGCGGGCGCGGTCGTGCTGACGGCGGGCGAGGGCGAAGGAACGACGGCGGATCGCGGCATCCTGACTGCCCATCTCCATTCCGACGGGCGCCTGAAGGAAAAGCTCTATGTCGATGGCGGACCGTCGACGACGCAGACGACGGGCCATGTGCGCATGGAGGGCCGGGAGGTTTTCCGCCACGCCGTCGTCAACATTGCCGACACGATCAACGAGGCGCTGGCGGCGACGGGGCTCACCGCCGCCGACATAGACTGGTTCGTGCCGCATCAGGCGAACAAGCGCATTCTCGACGGCACGGCGAAGCGCATCGGTCTGCCGCCGGAGAAGGTCGTCATCACGGTCGGCCAGCACGGCAACACATCGGCGGCGTCCGTTCCTCTCGCGCTCGACACCGCGATCAAGGACGGACGAATCAAGCGCGGCGATCTCGTCCTGCTCGAAGCCATGGGCGGCGGCTTCACCTGGGGATCGGTGCTGCTGCGCTGGTAGCGGGCCGCAGCGGATTCCGACCGAATCCGGGACATATCCACGCTTTAGCAGATTCGTGCATCCTATTGATATTGACGGGTTAATCGGCCCGCCCTAGGCTCCATCCGAACCTTGGAGGTAGGGTCATGGGGGACACAATAACGCGGGCACATCTGAGCGAGGCCGTCTATCAAGAGGTCGGCCTGTCGCGCAATGAATCCGCGGAGCTCGTAGAGTCCGTTTTGCAGGAAATCTCGGATTGTCTGTCGAACGGCGATACCGTGAAACTTTCCTCATTCGGATCGTTTTCCGTGCGGCAGAAGGGTGGCCGCATGGGGCGGAACCCGAAGACGGGCGAGGAAGTTCCGATCAAGCCGCGCCGCGTGTTGGTGTTTCGCCCGAGCCACGTTCTCAAGGAACGGATCAATGCGGCGCTGAGCGGCAAGGCCGCAGCGGCTGAATAAGCGGAGACGCTCTTGACCAGAACCGCCTTGAGAGTCCGGGTTGAGGAGCGCCAACAGGGAATTGGTTTGTCTGTGCAAAAGTCGCCTGACGCCTTCCGGACCATCAGCGAGGTTGCGACCGAGCTCGATGTGCCGCAGCACGTTCTGCGTTTCTGGGAGAGCAAGTTCAATCAGATCCGCCCGCTGAAGCGCGGCGGCGGGCGGCGCTATTACCGGCCCGAAGACGTCGATCTGCTGCGCGGCGTCCGCGCGCTTCTTTACAATGACGGCTACACGATCAAGGGCGTGCAGAAGGTCTTCCGCGAGCAGGGCGTCAAGTTCGTCAGCGAGACGGGCAAGGGTCTGATCGACGCTTCCGTGGCCGAACGCGCGCGCGAGGCCGTGCAGCGGAGCGAGGACGACGAGCGGAGCCCCGGCGCGCCCATCGACGCCATCGGCAAGCGGGTCCTGGAAACCATTCTTGAGGACCTGGTCGCCCTTAAGGACGAAATCGACGAGACCTTGTGGGAAGACGAAGGCGAAGAGGGCTGAAAACGCCCGGCGGGCCTTTCAAAAAAGTCTGGCAAAAGAACGGATTGAGCCGTTGCCCCTGCCGGAACCCCCGTCTATATTCCGCGCCTCCGGAGAGGCGGGCCTCTCCAAATTCTGATGTCGGAGCGTAGCGCAGCCCGGTAGCGCACTTGTCTGGGGGACAAGGGGTCGTCGGTTCGAATCCGGCCGCTCCGACCATCCTTCGCACCGCGTGCTTCGGCTCGGCGAGCCATTAGGCGAGTTGAGCTGAAGCACGCAGGTGTGAGCCTGTCGCGCCGCAGCGCGCGGCGTGAAGGCGAACTGAGGCGAAACATCATGCCGTCTCGGCCCCGTTTCCATCTTGCATTTCCGGTTCGCGACCTCGGCGAGGCGCGGGCGTTTTACGGCGCGCTTCTCGGCTGTCCCGAGGGGCGGTCGTCGGATGAGTGGATCGACTTCGATTTCTTCGGCCATCAGATCGTCGCGCATGTCGCGCCGGCGGAAGTCGGGCACAGGGCGCATAACGAGGTCGATGGCGATCAGGTGCCCGTGCGCCATTTCGGCGTCATTCTGCCCATGGCTGATTGGCGGGCGCTGGCGGCGAAGCTGAAGCAGGCGCATGTCCGTTTCGTCATCGAGCCCGACATCCGCTTTGCGGGCCTGCCCGGCGAGCAGGCGACCTTCTTCATTCTCGACCCTTCGGGCAATGCGCTTGAATTCAAGGCGTTCGAGGATGAGTCGCGCATTTTCGCGCGCTGAAGCGCCGCGGCCGGCAGGCAGCATTCGCCTCTTTTCATCCGCGCCCGATTGCGGCAAGGTGCGGTCAATTCGCCCTTGAGGAGAGTCCCATGACCACCGTTCTTCCGATCGTTATCCTGCTCGTCGGTTTCGCCATTCTCAACAAGCTGAAGACCGGCAGCTTCATGTGACCGGCGTGCTCGGGCTTCATGACGGTTCGTCGGGCCTGAGCATCCAGATCATCAGATAGCGCGCCGGAAAGGCCCAGATCGTTCCGGCGATGAGATAGAAGAAAAACTGCGCGGCCCCGTGTTCCGGCAGATGCCCGCTCACTCCTATCGTCATGACGAGGAGCGAGTAGAGGACGAGGAAGGTCAGCAGCACCAGCGTGCCGATCAGTTTGCGGGCTCGAAGGGGCAGGCGGCGCATGGGCATCTCCGGGTGGCGACAAGTCTCTGATAAGGCATTCGCGCCTTTGCCGCAAAGGGCGGCTTTCTGTCGCGGGGGCCTTCGCCTCGCCCCAAGGCCCGGTTCGGGTTATCACTTTGCCCCATGAATGAAGCCTCCCTCACCGCCTCGCGGCGGCAGATTGCAATCTGGCTGTTCGGCGTTTGCGGGCTCGTCTTTGCGATGGTGATTGTCGGCGGGCTGACGCGGCTCACCGAGTCCGGCCTGTCGATCACCGAATGGAAGCCGGTCATGGGCGCCCTGCCGCCTTTGAGCGATGCGGCCTGGCAGGACGCCTTTCAGAAGTATCAGCAAATTCCGCAATACGAGATCGTCAACAAGGGCATGACCCTTGCGGACTTCAAGTCGATCTTCTGGTGGGAATGGAGCCACCGTCTGCTCGGACGGTTGATCGGCTTTGCTTTCGCTCTGCCGTTCCTCTGGTTTCTGGCCACTCGCAAAATCGAGCGGCGGCTCGCGCCGCAGCTTGCCGTCATGTTCGTGCTCGGCGGCGCGCAAGGCGCGCTCGGCTGGTGGATGGTGAAAAGCGGTCTCAGCGATCGCGTCGATGTCAGCCAATACAGGCTCGTCGCGCATCTCGGGCTCGCAACGGCGATCTATGCCTACATGCTCTGGGTCGCGCTCGGACTTTGGGGTGAGCGGAAAGTGTTGGCTGTAAGTGCGGGTCTGCGGCGGTCGGCGCTGGCGCTGGTGCCGCTCGTCTTCGCGCAGATGATGCTGGGCGGCTTCGTCGCCGGATTGAAGGCCGGATATATCTACAATACATGGCCGCTGATCAACGGGGCCTTCGTGCCGGAGGGCCTTTTCGCGCATGAGCCCTGGTGGCGGAATTTCTTCGAAAGCGCGCTGACGGCGCAGTTCGATCACCGGATGCTCGCCTATGCCGTCGCGGTGCTCGCGCTCTCGCACTGGATTGCCGCGCGACTTTCGGGATCGGCGCAGGCCGCGCAAAGCGCCACCTGGCTTGCTGTCGCCGTGCTGGTGCAAGTGCTGCTCGGCATTTGGGCGCTCATCGAAGTCGTGCCCGTATCGCTCGGCGCGGCGCATCAGGCGGGCGCCATGGTCGTCTTCACGCTGGCGATCGTTCATGCGCGGCGACTGAGCAGGGCCTGAGCTTTCAAACTCCGGTTCCGCCGCGCCCCGCTGGACGCGGAGCACGGCGAAGGTGGAGGCCGGTTAGGCGATTACGCGCCCAGCGCCTGATCTATGTCGGCGATAATGTCGGCCGGTTCTTCGAGGCCGACCGAGATGCGCACAACGTCTGGCCCCGCGCCCGCCGCCTTCTTCTGCTCGTCGGTAAGCTGGCGGTGCGTGGTCGAGGCGGGGTGGATGATGAGGCTGCGCGTATCGCCGATATTGGCGAGGTGGCTCAGCAGCTTCACAGAGTTCACAAGCTGGACGCCCGTGTCGTAACCGCCTTTCACGCCGAAGGTGAGCAGCGCGCCCGCGCCCTTCGGGGCGTATTTCTGCTGGAGCTTGTGATAGGGGTCGTCCTCAAGGCCCGGATAGGAAACCCAGGTCACTTTCGGATGCTTCTTCAGGTGCTTTGCGATCTTGAGCGCCGAATCCGAATGGCGCTGCATGCGCAGCGGCAGCGTTTCGATGCCGGTCAGGATCATGAAGGCGTTGAAGGGCGAGAGCGCAGGCCCGAGGTCGCGCAGGCCGAGCACACGGCAGGCGATAGCGAAGGCGATGTTGCCGAAGGTCTCGTGCAGCTTCATGCCGTGATAGGAGGCCGAAGGCTCGGAGAGCGTCGGATATTTGCCGTCCTTCGACCAGTCGAACTTTCCGCTGTCGACGATAATGCCGCCCATGGAGTTGCCGTGGCCGCCGAGGAACTTCGTCGCCGAATGCACCACGATGTCCGCGCCGTGCTCGATGGGGCGGATGAGGTAGGGCGAGGCCAGCGTGTTGTCGACGACGAGCGGGATGCCCGCCTCATGCGCGATCTTTGCAATGGCGGCGATGTCGATGACGACGCCGCCGGGATTGGCGATGCTTTCGATGAAGATCGCCTTGGTTTTCGGGCCGATGGCTTTCTTGACGTTCGCGGGATCGGTGGCGTCCGCCCAATCGACGTGCCAGTCGAATTTGGCGAAGGCCTGGCCAAACTGGTTGATCGATCCGCCATAGAGCTGTTTCGCGGCGACGAAATGGTAGCCCGGCTGCATCAGCGTGTGGAAGACGAGAAACTGGGCCGCATGGCCGGAAGAGACGCCAAGCGCCGCGGTGCCGCCTTCAAGCGCGGCGACGCGCTCCTCGAGCACGGCCGTCGTCGGATTGGTGATGCGCGTGTAGATGTTGCCGAAGGCCTGAAGGTTGAAGAGCGCGGCGGCGTGGTCGACATCCTCGAAGACGAAAGAGGTCGTCTGGTAGATCGGCGTGGCGCGCGCGCCCGTTGTTGGGTCGGGCTTGGCGCCGGCATGGATGGCGAGCGTGTCGAAGCCGTATTCGGCCATGGGAAGGACTCCTTTGGGCTGGGGGAGAGCTAGCGTGCAATGCGCGGAAGTTCGATTTTCGGGCAGCGGTTCATCACCACCTTGAGGCCGGCGGCCTCGGCGCGGGCTGCGCCTTCCTCGTTGGTAACACCAAGCTGCATCCAGATATATTTGGCGCCGATTTCTATCGCCTCGTCGCAGATGGGACCGGCCGCGGCCGAATTGCGGAAGACATCGACCATGTCGACCTTTTCGGGAATGTCGCGAAGCGACGCATAGGCCGTTTCGCCGAGCAGCTTCTTGCCGGCAAGGCCGGGATTGACGGGGATCACGCGATAGCCATTCCGCTGGAGGAACTGCATGACTTCGTTGGAGTCGCGATCCGGGTTGGCGCTTGCGCCGACCAGGGCGATGACCTTTGTCGAGCGAAGAATGCCGGCGATGAATTCAGGCGTATAGCGCAGATATTCCATCGGTTCCTCCCCTAGCGGTCTTCCCATTCGGGATTGCGCTTCTCGATGAACGCGCCGATGCCTTCCTCGGCGTCGCGGGCGAGCATGTTTTTCACCATGACTTCGCTGGCATAGTCGTAAGCCTCGTTCAGCGGCATTTCGATCTGCCGGTAGAAGGCTTCCTTGCCGACCGAAACCGTGTAGGCGGACTTCGATGTGATTTTCGAGGTGAAGCCGTCGATGGCGGCGTCGAGTTCCGCATCCGGCACGACGCGGTTGACGAGGCCCATTTCGGCGGCGCGCTTCGCGTCGATCATCTCGCCGGTCAGCAGCATTTCCATCGCGTGCTTCGGCGCGACATTGCGCGAGAGGGCGACCATGGGCGTCGAGCAGAAGAGTCCGATATTGACGCCGGGCGTCGCGAATTTCACATGCTCTCCAGCGACGGCAAGATCGCAGCTCGCCACGAGCTGGCAGCCGGCGGCCGTGGCGACGCCATGCACGCGGGCGATGACGGGTTTCGGCAGGTGGACGATCGCCTGCATCATGGCGCTGCACTGGCGCATGATCTTGTCGAAATAGGCGCGGCCGCGATCCGCATCGGTGCGGTGGGCGGTCAGTTCCTTGAGGTCGTGGCCGGAGGAGAAGACGGGTCCGGCGGCGGCGATGACCACGGCCTTCACGCCGCGCTCGCGTGCGATGGCTGCGAGTTCATCGGTCAACGCCGTCATCAGCCCTTCGGACAGCGAATTGCGCTGGGCGGGGCGATTGAGCGTCAGCCACGCAACCGCACCCCTGTCCTCGCGCAGAAGGACGGGTTCGGCTGGTTTCGATGCGACGGCTTGGTTCACGGCGCGCTCCCTCGAATGCTTTTGCGTGGATCATAGCCTTCGCGGGCGGCGGCGTCAGGTGTCTATTGAAGGCAAGGCGGGCAGGCCAGCGGGGAGCTCGCAGGCCTGCCCGGTCTGCGGTCAGAAGGTCGATTTGGCGACGGTCGACCAGTCGCGCACGGCGCCGGGCGCGCGGTCGGACTGCATGCCACGCATCCAGTTCGGGTAGAGGGGTTTCGGTGCGCTCACCTTGTCGATGGCGGCGAGGTCTTCGGCCGAGAGCTTGACATCGACAGCGCCGAGATTGTCCTTCAATTGGGTCTCGTTCTTTGCGCCGATGATGACGCTGGTGACGTAGCTCTTGTGGAGCTGCCAGCCGAGGGCGACCTGCGCGACGGTGACTCCATATTTGTTCGCAATGCCTTTCAGTACGTCGATGACGTCATAGGCGTGTTCGACATCGACGGGCGGGAAGTCGAACTGGGTGCGGCGGCCTTCATTGGCGCGGGAGTCGCGGGAGAACTTGCCGGAGAGAACGCCGCCCGCGAGCGGGCTCCATGTCAACAGGCCGAGCTTCTGGTCTTCGAGGAACGGCACGATCTCATGTTCAAGGTCGCGTCCGACAAGGGAATAATAGGCCTGAAGCGTGGCGAATTTCTCGAGGCCCTGGCGTTCGGAAATGCCGAGCGCCTTCATGATCTGCCAGGCCGACCAGTTTGAGACGCCGACATAGCGGACCTTGCCCTGGCGCACGAGGTCGTCGAAGGTGCGCAGCGCCTCGTCGATGGGGGTCACCGGGTCCCAGCCGTGGATCTGGTAGAGGTCGATATAATCCGTTCCGAGACGTTTCAGGCTTGCTTCCACCTGCTGCATCAGGGCGAGGCGCGAAACGCCGACCTGATTGGGGCCGGAGCCCATGCGGCCAAAGGCCTTGGTGGCGAGCACGACGTCCTTGCGCTTCACGCCGAGCGCCTTGCCGAGGATCGTTTCGGATTCGCCTCCTGCGTATACATTGGCCGTATCGACGAAGTTGATGCCCGCATCGAGCGACTGGCCGACAAGCGCGTCGGATTCCTTCTGGTCGAGGCCGCCCATGATACCGAAGAGCGTGCCCTTACCGCCGAAAGTCATGGTGCCGAGGCAGAGACGGGAGACGAAAGTGCCGGTATTGCCGAGTTGCGCATATTGCATTGCAGGCTCCCTGAGGTTCTGTTTCTGATGGAACAAGCGTCTCGGCAGGCGTTCGCGATCTGTCGGCGCTTGCGGATTTTGTCTGGCGTGAGAATGGAATGAAACTTTACTTTCGGCAGATGGGGCGGACGGCCGGAGGCCGCAAGGGGGTGACGTGGTTTTCGGTTGGGTGAGACGCCGCCTGGCGGTAAGCAAGAGGCAAACTGCGGGAGCTAGCGATTCCATGCCTACAAAAGCGCGGTCCACCACGCCCGTGATGACGGTGGAAGAACTCGATCATTTCATGGATACGGCCTTTCCCCAGATGCGGGACGGGGACGGGCTGACCGTCATCGAGGCGGTGGGGCCGTTGACCGCGCGGCTGCGTCTCCGTTTTTCGGAAAAGAACCTTCGGCCGGGCGGCACCATCTCGGGTCCGGCGATGATGGCGCTGGCCGATTATGCGATGTATGCGGTTGTGCTTGCCCATATCGGGCCGGTGGCGCTTGCCGTCACGACCAATCTCAGCATCAACTTCCTGCGCAAGCCCGGCCCCGCCGATATTGTGGCGGAGGCGAAGCTGATGAAGCTCGGCAACCGGCTGGCAGTCGGCGATGTCGTCATGACGCAGGAGGGGCTGGACGGGCCGGTCGCGCATGTGACCTCCACCTATTCCATTCCGTCAGGCAAGGCGTGAAGGATTGAGGGCAGCATGACCATGGAGGCGACCGACGGGTTGCCGGTTCCGCGCCGCTACTGGGCGATCCTCGTGATCGTGCTCGGCGTGACTATGGCGGTGCTCGACGGCGCGATCGCCAATGTGGCCTTGCCGACCATTGCGCGGGAACTCAACGCCAGCGCCGCGCAATCCGTCTGGGTGGTCAACGCCTATCAGCTCGTCATCATGGTGTCTCTGCTGGCGCTGTCGTCGCTCGGAGAGATCGTCGGCTATGCGCGCATCTACCGGATCGGCATCGCGGTCTTCGGCGTCGCCTCGCTTGCCTGCGCGCTGTCGGACTCGCTGACCACGCTTGTTCTCGCGCGCATTCTGCAAGGCGTGGGCGCGGCCTGCATCATGAGCGTCAATACGGCGCTGCTGCGCTTCATCTATCCGCGCGCCCAGCTTGGCCGGGGCATGGGCTTCAACGCCTTCATCGTCGCGCTGGCCTCGGCCGTCGGGCCGACCGTGGCGGCGGGCATTCTCTCCGTCGCCTCGTGGCAATGGATTTTCGCCATCAACGTGCCGCTCAGCGCCATCACATTCCTGCTGATCGGGAACCTGCCGGCGGTGAAGCGCGCGAGCCGCCGCTTCGACATGGTGAGCGCGGCGCTGACGGCGATTACCTTCGGCCTGTTCATCATCGGCATCGACGGGCTGGGCGAGGGCTTCGACCATCTGCTGCGCGTCGGCGTTCAGCTCGCGGTGGCGGGCGCTTGCGGCTTCTGGCTCGTCCGACGCCAGCTCGACGAAACGGCGCCGCTCTTGCCGGTCGATCTGATGCGCATTCCGCTGTTCGCGCTGTCGGTCTGCACCTCGGTGCTCTCATTTGCCGCGCAGATGCTTTCCTATGTCGCGCTGCCTTTCTATTTCCAGAACGTGCTCGGGCGCGACGCGGTGCAGACGGGCCTGCTGATGACGCCCTGGCCGATTGCGATCATGTTCGTCGCGCCCCTGGCGGGCCGCCTGTCCGACCGCTATCCGGCGGGCGTTCTGGGCGCGATCGGCATGGCGGCCTTTGCCTCGGGACTCGCGCTGATGGCGTTTCTGCCCGCGGACCCGACGAGCGGCCAGATCGTCTGGCGCATGGTGGTTTGCGGGGCAGGGTTCGCGCTCTTTCAGTCGCCGAACAACCGGACGCTGATCGGCTCGGCGCCGATGGAGCGGACGGGCGGGGCGAGCGGCATGCTGGGGACGGCCCGGCTGCTGGGGCAAACCACGGGGACGGCGCTTGTGGCGCTGATCTTCAATCTCTTTCCGCAGGGGGAAACCAAGGTCGCGCTGCTGACGGCGGCCTGTTTCGCGCTGGCTGCCATGGGCATGAGCTCGCTCCGCCTGACGCCTTTGGGCCGGACGGCGAGGCAAGAGGGCGGCAATGTGACCGATTAATGGCGAAGTTACACTTCCCGTACCCACGCACAAGGGGGTTGAGCTATGATGCTTAAAACCCCGACTCAGCCAGCCCATGATGGACTACAGCCCGGTCGGCTCTGGAGCCTGTGGGAAATGCTTGAACGCTGTGCTTCGCTTTTTGTCGACGCTTCCCTAAAATTGACCGAGGCGAAGTGGCTGGGTCTCGCGTACACATTCGATGTCGAAGGTAGCGGCAAGCAAATCAATCCCGTCGGCGTAAGGGTTGTTGCTTCCGTGGCCTCTCAGGCCGTTCGACGCGCTTGTATTCTGGCGGATTTGGATAGTGTGTTGCCTGAAATTGATCGCCTTGATTTCGCGATCCAGCCACCTCAAGGCATAACAGCATCGGATTTGCCACAACTCTCCCAATCGCTGCATCATTTAACGATGCGAATTAAAGATGAGTTGGAATCACTGTTCTTCTTTCGCGTCGACGGACGCGATGTTCCTCTCTACCAGGCGCAAGAGCCCTTTGGATCAGAAGTGGCAGAGAAATTTCCAAAGGCGGTAGAAGATATTCAGGAAGCTGCCAAATGCCTCGCGCTTCAACAATCTACCGCGTGTGTATTTCACCTGATGAGAGCGATGGAAGTCGTGGTGAAGCGGCTCGGCAAGCGCTTGGGCGTTAAAAACGTTGAGAAGGAATGGGGAAAGATTCTTAGCGATATAGACGGCGCTATCCGAGCAATGCCGGATGCAAATGAGAAAGATAAACGAAAGAAAAATCGCTGGTCAGAGGCTCGTGCCAATCTCTACCACGTCAAACAAGCGTGGCGGAATGAAACGATGCATCCCAAGCAGACATATACTCGCGAGCAAGCGCACGAAGTTTTTGCCGCTATTGGTATGAACAAGGCGACGTTTGCGACCGATGCCTACATAGCCAAGGCTATGGTCCACAAACTCATGTTCCTTGCTCACACCAATTTCTCTATAAATTCCGGAACCGTCGGTGTGCAGGATGCTATCGGGATGAAGATTGGCACTCAGCACGTCCCGCGCGGTGATCTTGGTGGCTTCCTTAATGCGCTGGCTGTGGATTTTGCCGCCGCGTTCGACAAGCGACATAACTTTCATCTTGTGACCCATGCCGCCACGGCGCTTCCGACCACGGGGAGCGGCGTCGGCGGTGCCGAAATAGGTTTCGTCGGCCTCAACAATCTTGTTCTTGCCGCCAATGGGGCCAGCATCGGAACCGGGGGCCATAACTTCCCGGATGCGGTGGCCAAGAAACCAAGCGGTCTTCATTGAGCAAGAAAGCATCCGCTGAATTTGGCGGGTCGAAATGCCCTTCTTGCTGGCGCACATCAGGTGGATGACCTGAAGCCAGAGATGCAGGGCAAGGTGGCTACCTTCAAAGATGGTGCCCATGCGGACAGTAAAGGGCTTCCGGCACGCGTAGCACTTGTGGAGCCCCATCCGGGTGGTCTTGCCCGCCATGCGCCCCACGCGCTCGGTTTCGCCGCAGTGAGGGCATACTGGACCGTTCGGCCAAAGCGCCGCCTCGACGTAAGCAAAGGCTGCTTCTTCGGTCTTGAACTGAGGGGCGTCGAAAACGGACTTGGCCATCGGGGTATCTCCTATGGCTCAAATCCTACATTTCGGGGTTGGGTATGTCAAGTGTAACTTCGCCCGATTAATGCGGTATCATAATACCGCTATAGAAAAACCAGCGTGAATCCGGGCTTTTCGGCCAATTTCGACGGGGTCGGAGTTGACACCCGGACGGACGTCCCCTAAAAGCGCGCCAACCTTGGACCCCAAGCCTCTTCGGGAATTGCGCATGACTACCTATTCAGCGAAGCCCTCCGAGATCGAGAAGAAGTGGATCGTGATCGACGCCGAAGGCGTCGTCGTCGGCCGTCTCGCCTCGTTCGTCGCGAACCGGCTGCGCGGCAAGCATAAGCCGACCTACACGCCCCACATGGATTGCGGCGACTACGTCATCGTGGTCAACGCCGAGAAGGTCGCCTTCACGGGCAAGAAGTTCGAAGACAAGCGGTACTACCGCCACACCGGCTATCCGGGCGGCATCAAAGAGACGTCGCCGAAGCGCATCCTCGAGGGCCGCTTCCCGGAGCGGGTCATCGAACTCGCTGTGAAGCGCATGATCGCGCGCGGTCCGCTGGCTCGCAAGCAGATGGGCAACCTGCACATCTATGGCGGCGCCGAGCATCCGCATGAAGCGCAGCAGCCCCAGAAGATCGACTTCGCCTCGTTGAATCGCAAGAATGTGAGGATCGCATAATGGCGCCTGAAACCCATTCGCTCGAAGATCTGAAGAGCGCGGTCCAGACGGAAGGCGTCGAAGCGCGTCAGCCGAAGCTCGACAAGTTCGGCCGCGCCTATGCGACCGGCAAGCGCAAGAACGCGGTCGCCCGCGTGTGGATCAAACCGGGCTCCGGCAAGATCATCATCAACGGCCGCGATCTGGAGCGTTATTTCGCGCGCCCCGTTCTGCGCATGCTGCTCAACCAGCCGCTCGTCACCGCGCAGCGCGAGAAGCAGTACGACATCACCTGCTCGGTGGTCGGCGGCGGTCTCTCGGGCCAGGCAGGCGCGATCCGTCACGGCATTTCGCGCGCGCTCACCTATTTCGAGCCGGCGCTTCGCGGCGTCCTGAAGAAGGACGGGTTCCTCACGCGCGACAGCCGTGTGGTCGAACGCAAGAAGTACGGCAAGGCGAAGGCCCGCCGCAGCTTCCAGTTCTCGAAACGCTAGCAGCGCATTTGCTCTACCCCGCCAGGCAGTTCAGGCTGCCTGGCGGGAGAGTTGTGCCGGCGC
>JARLIS010000001.1 GCA_031291615.1 Parvibaculum sp. | reverse complement strand
TCATGCCCGTCGGCACTGCCGGAACGGTGAAGGCGCTCTACATGGATCAGGTGCGCGGGGCGGGCGCCGACATCATTCTCGGCAATACCTATCATCTGATGCTTCGTCCCGGCGCCGAGGAGGTGGCGGCGCTCGGCGGCTTGCACAAGTTCGCCAACTGGCCCCATCCCATTCTCACCGACTCCGGCGGCTTTCAGGTCATGTCGCTGGCGACGCTCCGCAAGATGACGGAGGAGGGCGTCACCTTCGCCTCGCATATCGACGGCTCGCGGCATCTGCTGACGCCGGAACGCAGCATCGAAATCCAGTGCTTGCTCGGCTCCGATATCCAGATGCAGCTCGACGAATGCACGCCGTTTCCGGCGACGGAAGAGGAAGCGCGGGTTTCGATGGAACTGTCGCTCCGTTGGGGCAAACGGTCCAAGGCCGCCTTCGAGACGCAGCCGCACCGGCTGGAGGGGCAGGCGCTTTTCGGCATCGTGCAGGGCAGCGTCTATCCCGACCTTCGCGCGCGTTCGGTCGACGGCTTGATGGCGACGGGTTTCGACGGCTATGCGATCGGCGGGCTTGCCGTGGGCGAGGGCCAGTCGGAAATGCTGCGCATGCTCGACGTCACCGCGCCGCTCCTGCCCACGGATCGCCCGCGTTACCTCATGGGCGTCGGCACGCCCGACGATCTCGTCGAAAGCGTTAGGCGCGGCGTCGACATGTTCGATTGCGTCATGCCGACGCGGAACGGACGGCACGGCCTCGCCTTCACGCGCATGGGCCGCGTCAATCTGAAGAATGCCCGGCACGCGAAAGACCCGCGTCCGCTCGACGCGGAGAGCAGCTGTCCAGCCGCGCGGGACTACAGCCGCGCCTATCTCCATCACCTCATCAAATCGGGCGAGATGCTGGGCTCCATGCTCGTGAGCTGGATCAACATCGCCTATTATCAGGAGCTGATGGCGGGCCTCAGGGCCGCCATTGCGGCGGGGCGGCTCGACGCATTCGCGGCCGAGTTCAAGCGGGATCAGGCGGCCGGCGACATAGGGGCGCTGTAAGGCATCCGGCGCGGTTGACCAGCGGGGGCCGCGCCGCTAGGTTCCGGCCACTTCCGGCGAGGGGTCCGTAGCTCAGCTGGTAGAGCACTCGACTTTTAATCGAGTTGTCCCGGGTTCGAGCCCCGGCGGACCCACCAGCCCTCCCGCATCGGCGCGGCGCGCCAGCGCGAATAGATCACACCAGCCAGAACCGCATAGATCGCCGGGCCGACGGGCATGTCGGCAATCGGGAAGACAAGCGGCAGCATATAGGCGAGGCCGAGACCGAGCTTTTCGGCGAGCGTGAGAGGCCGCGCGAGCCCGTCGCGGATCAGGAAGATCACCGGCACGGTGATGAGCGGCAGATCGTAGATGCAGCTATAGGGCGAGACGGCGAGCATGGCGGTGGCGAGCGCCGCCGCTTTCAACTCATATGCCGCCTTGCCGCGCCAGAGCATGAGCGTCGCCACGGCGGCGGCGAGTGCGAGCGTTCCATGGATCGCCCATGCGGCGGGCGCGCCGAGGCCGGTCATGCGCGCAAAGCCGTAGATGCTTTGCATCTTGAACCAGGGAAGCGCGCCCTTGCCGAGAAGGCTCGCATTGGCGCTCGTCATCGCGTCGACGAAGCCCGGGAAGATGTTCCAGCCGAAGGCGATGCCGCTCAGCGCGAGCAACGCGGCGAGCGTCGCGGCGGCGGAGGCAAAGGCGCGCCAGCGGCCCGTGGCGGCGAGCACCAGAGGAATGAGCAGGCCGAATTGCGGCTTGTAGGCGAGCGTGCCGAAGAGCATTCCGGCGACGACCGGGCGGCGGTCGAGCAACGCCAGCGCGCCGCCGGCAAGCGCCGCCGTCAACAATCCGTTCTGGCCGACGCAGATGCACCAGAGAAGCGCGGGCGCGGCCAGCGCCAGAAGAAGGATTTCACGGCGCGGCAGGATCGCGCGCATGGCCGCGAGATAGGCCACGAGCGTCGCGCCGATCCAGAGCGCGGCGGCGACCGCATAGGGGAAAAGGCCGAGAGGCGCGACGGCGAGGAAAAAGAGCGGCGGATAGAAAAACGGAAAATTGGCGGCGGACAGCGTGTCGCCGAACTGGCGGGTCAGCAGGGCGACGAGCTTCGTCACGTCATAGGCGGAGGCCGCATGCCCTTCGACGGCGAGGCGGCCCGCGGCCCAATAGGCGTTGAAGTCGGTGACGCGCGGGAGGCCGTCATGGCCGACGATCCACAGGCCTTCCGCGAGCGACTGGCCGAGCACCCAGAGATGCGCGACGAGCAGACCGGCGGTCATTGCCACAAGCAAATGCCAGCCGTTCGGCTGGAAGGCCGTCGTCGCCTTGCGCTTGTCGAGGGTCGGGAACATCGGCCGCTGGCTCCGTTCGGCCGCCTGACCTTGGCGGCACCGGGAGACGTTAGGGCGGCACGGTAAGCATTCGGTAAAGATTGCCTGCCTTGCGCCGCCCCTTGCCGGCTCTGCTAGTCCTCAGCGGGAACCAGACGCAGCACAGTCAGCGAGCGCTGTTCGCCATATCGCGAATGCCAGGAGATGGATTGGCCTTCGCGAAGACCGATCAGCGCGACGCCGACGGGCGAGGCGATGGAAACCCGGCCCTCTCCATCCGCGCCATCGGCGGGATAGACGAGCTTCAGTTTTTCCGTCTTGCCGGTCTGGTCGAACTTCACCTCGACGCATGAGTTCATCGTCACGATGTCCGCAGGCATCTTGCGCTTGGGAACGATGCGGGCGCGCGCCAGTTCGTCGTTGAGGAAGGCCGCAATCGCCGGCATGGCATCGTGCAGCGCCTCCGCAACGTCTGACAGGCGTTCGAAGTCTTCCTCGGCGATCACGATCGGCGGATGGATATCCGTTGCGATCTGCATTGTCGTTTTGCTCATGTCACGCTGCTCCCGGTCCGTCATCGCGCGGAGAGGGTATGGACCTCCGACGGACTTCCGCTTCAGGTTGAAATTCGACTTCGATCAGCTCGATCGACAGGCGACCGCCGCCCGGCAGATCGACGACAGCGGTCTCTCCCGCCTTGCGGCCGAGCAAGGCGAGGCCGACGGGCGCGACGACGCTGACGAACTGTCCGTTGGGCTTTGCGTTCGCGGGCAGGGTGAGCGTGCGGCGTTCGACGATGCCGTTGCCGACCCGGTAGCGCAGAACGCTGCCGATGGTTGCGACGGTTGCAGGAATTCTGTCGCCGCTGACGATCCGTCCTTCGGCGAGCTTGGCGATCAGCGCCTTGCGCGTGGGGCCGGTTTCGTCGAAAGCGAAGATTTCGAGCCGGGCGAAATCGGTGGACGTCAGAACCGGCGCCTGACGTCTTTCGGCAAGGCTGTAGAGGCGCGCGCCATCGGACGCGCCGTTATTCATGGCGGACATGGAAATACCTCTTCATGGCGGCGGACAAGCCGGCCGTCAGGTCAGGAAAAATGTTCGGTGTGGAAATATCCCCGAGCCTCGCCCGGGCGTGAGTCCGCCGAGCCCGGGGCTACCGTCCTGCGAGCAGGGTGCCGGGTGTGTGAAACAGTTTTGCGGGCTTCGTACACATGATGTTCTCATGCTAGCCTGCACCCCACCTTTGTCAAGGCGGCGCCAATTGCGCACGCGGCGGGGGAGAATCGGGCAGAATGTCGCAGGAGCTCACCTCGGGGAGGACGTCATGCCCACCAGTCCGAAAATCCTGCTCATTGCAATCGCCGTTATCGAGGGACTTGTCGGCCTTTTCATGGTGATTGCGCCGGCGGCCGTCGCTGCGAAGGCGATGCCGGGCGTGGATCCGGGACTTGCCGGCATCGTCATGGCGCGGACGGCGGGAACGGCGCTCATTTCGCTCGGCGCTCTTGCCTGGCTTGCGCGCAATACGACGGAGCGCGTCGCACTCCAGCCGAACCTCGGCGCGCTCCTCGTCTACAACGTGCTCGCGGTGGTCAATCTGCTTTGGCAGGCAAGCAATGTGACGACGGGCGCAATCGCGCCCGCCATCGTCCATCTGATTTTGGGTGCCGCGCTGTTCGTCTACTGGCGGCGGATGGTCTGAGCGTCCGTCTCTTCAGGCGACGTCGGGAACGTCCACGAAGCGGTCCGACGCCTTGTCGTAGATCGACAGGATGCCGGTGCCGATGCCGTAGAACCAGCCGTGAAGGCGCAGACGTCCATCGGCCTCACGCTCACGCACGAAGGGAAATGTGCGCAACCTTTCGAGCGAGGCGACGACGGCGCGCTTTTCCATTTCGCGCAGCGTTTCGTCGCGGTCGAGATGGGCGTGCGTTTTGAGCGTCTCGTCGGCCACCTTGCTTGCGAGCGACATCCAGCCGGAAATGAACTCGCCCTTGGGCGGGTTGCCGCGGCCGCTTTCGTAAAGCGCCTCGATGCCGCCGCAGCGCGCGTGACCCATCACGATGAGATCGCCTATGCCCAATCCGGTGATGCCGAATTCAAGCGCCGCGCTGGTGCCGTGATAATGGTCGTCGGGTTCGTAGGGTGGCACGAGGTTGGCGACGTTGCGGATGACGAAGAGTTCGCCGGGATCGGTTGAAAGTACCATCGCCGGATCGGTACGGCTGTCGCAGCAGGCGATGAGCAGCGCCTTGGGTTTCTGCGTCTTTGCCGCGAGCGCTCGATAACGCTCCTCGTTCTGACGATAGGTTCCGCTTCGAAAGGCCCTATAGCCCTCGATCAGACTTGCTATTGCGTCCATTTGAAACCGCTGGAATTAGTCAGGCCACACGGGGAGTAAGTCGCGACGGGTAGAACCATCGCGATGCGTACTTAACAGGCCCGAAGCCATAGCTCAAGGGATCGAATGGCATCCAGTTCGTTTCGTCTTCGGCCAGCCGGTCGGCGACGGCGAGGAGCACAAGCGGGTTCACGCCCATGCCGCAATGAGAGCAAACGATTTCGATGTTCTCGCGCGGCACGCCGTCGGCATCGTCGAGAAAGCGCGTCGGGATGCGGGTTGTCGCTACGGGCGCAACGCCGTCATAGAGGCTGTAGATCGAAACCAGCGGCACACCGGCCGGCGGTTCGGACATGTTGAAGTCGAGCTCTTCGACCTCGCGGATGAGATCGGCGACGGCGCGGCCGGTATAGAGCGCCATGACGCGGGCAACCATTGCGTTGACGTTCTTGGGCGCTTCGCCGAAATGGGCGGGGCTGCCGAGCGTGATCACGCGGTCGACGTCGTTGGGGAAGCGGCGGGCGAGTTCGCGGGCGAAAACGCCGCCGAGACTCTGGCCGATCAGCGAGACCTTGCGCTCATGCGTGTCGGCGAGTTCGCGGATGCGCGCGCCGAGCTTCGTCGCGATGCTGTCCATGTGCGCCATGTCGCGGACGCCGCGATTGGTGCCGAGGCCCCAGGAATGAGCGACGTAACCGTTGGCGCGTAGAAACTGGTTGAGCGGCTGGAGCGAGAATTCCGGCCCGGTGAAACCGGGCAGCGTCATCACCGGCGTCTTGCCGTCGCCCTTGCGGGCGAGCATGCCGAGAAACGGTTCGGTGACGATCTTGGCCGTCAATTCGGCACCCGCCCAAAGCACGTCGCCCTGGATGCGGAGCAGATCGAGGCCTGTCTGAAACATCATGTTACGCAACAGCCCCTGAAGGCCGCCCTTCTTCTGTTTCTTCTATCCCGCCTGCCATTTCGACTCAGTCCGGCGGCTCCCCCGAGGCAGGAACTCTGCCCGAATTCATCTGGGGTAACACCCCTAAAATGGGACGGAGACGGCGGCAACCAACCTCTTTGATGGTCTGAGCATGGCCGCCAATGAATTGAACGCGGTTAACGGCCTGCCTCATAATTGGGCAAATTGCCTTGTTTATGACTGCAACTGCGGCGTCCGGCGGAGAAGCCTTCCCCGAAACGCCTGTTTGGGCGCGCGGTTGAAGGAGGCCTGAAACCTGCAAGCGGGGCAGTCAGTCAAGATCGGCCCCTGGGGGAAATATGCTCGTTGCCAATTTTCTGCAAAGCCTGACGATCGAGAGCGCAACGCTGACGGTCGGCGCGTTTCTGCTGTTTCTGATTCTCGTTTCGCTGCAAATCAAGAACGTCCGCCAGCTTCGCGACATGGCGAACAGGGAATCCTCGATGCAGGCCAGAAACCGGGTCGAGAAGCTGCTGCAAGCCGTCGAGCGGATGTCTGCGGGCAGCAAGTCGGGCAAGTCCCGTGCGGCGCTCAACCGGCCGCTCAGCAAGGGCGCCAAGCACGTTCCGGCGGTTCGGACCACCAAACTCCAGCCTGCTTACAGGCGCGCACGCTAGGCCCGCCAAAGCGATGGATAAGTCGGGCCGCCCCGAATGCGGGCGCGGCATGGTGGCGTTCGGGATTTTCGCTCTTGCAAAGGCCGGGGCTCACGTCTAAATCACAGACAAATAGCGGGGTCGATAAATAATCCCGTTTTTTATTGTATTATTAGACGCGAACGACACCGGCGCCTCTGGCCGGCGGGAAGGCGAGCATGGACCGTCTGGATCAGCTGGAAAGCCAGAGCATTTACATTTTCCGGGAAGCCTTCAACCGCATCGAGAATATCGCGATGCTGTGGTCGCTCGGCAAAGACTCCAACGTGATGATCTGGCTGGCGCGCAAGGCCTTCTTCGGCCATGTGCCGTTCCCCGTCATGCATGTGGACACGGAAAAGAAGTTTCCGGAGATGTACGAGTTCCGCGACCGCTATGCGAAGGAGTGGGGCCTCAACTTCATCCGCGAGCTGTGCCCGCCCATCGAGGCGACCGACGACACGCTGCCCCCCGCCGCGCGGTCGGCCGCCCGCAAGACCGAGGGCCTGAAGCTCGCGATCAAGAAGCACGGCTTCAACGCGCTCTTCGCCGGCATCCGCCGCGACGAGGAAGCGACGCGCGCCAAGGAACGCGTGTTCAGCCCGCGCGGCCTCACCGGCCAGTGGGACTTCAAGGACCAGCCGCCGGAATTCTGGGACCAGTACAAGACGGACTTCCCGGCAGGCACGCATGTTCGCGTCCATCCGCTGCTGCACTGGACCGAAATCGACATCTGGCTCTACACGCAGCGCGAACAGATTCCGACGATCCCGCTCTACTTCGCCAAGAACGGCAAGCGCTACCGCTCGCTCGGCGACAAGGACATCACCAATCCGGTGTCGAGCACGGCGACGACCATTGACGAGATCATCGAGGAGCTCAGGACGACGAAAGTCTCCGAGCGCTCGGGCCGCGCGATGGACCATGAATCGGAAGATGCATTCGAGCGGCTCCGCGCCGACGGCTATTTGTAAGGGGCGCGAGATGACCGAAGCCAAAGTGAAACTTGCCGCCGTGACGCCGACTGCCGCGACGCGGCCCGTGCGCGACCTTCTGCGCATCGTCATCGTGGGCCATGTCGATCACGGTAAGTCGACGCTGGTCGGCCGCCTGTTCCACGACACGGGCTCGCTGCCGGACGGCAAATACGAAGCCATCAAGGCGATTTCGGAAAAGCGCGGCGTCGCCTTCGAATGGGCCTTCCTCATGGACGCGCTCCAGGCCGAGCGCGACCAGGGCATCACCATCGACACCAGCCAGATCTGGTTCAAGACGGACGCGCGCGACTACACGATCATCGACGCGCCGGGCCACAAGGAGTTCCTGAAGAACATGATCACCGGCGCGGCCCAGTCCGACGCCGCGCTGCTCATCATCGACGCCGCCGAAGGCGTCAAGGAACAGTCGAAGCGCCACGGCTATCTCCTGCATCTGATGGGCGTGCGCCAGGTCGCGGTCGCGGTCAACAAGATGGACCTCATCGGCTACGACCATGAGAAGTTCTCGGCCATCGAGCGCGAATATCGCGACTATCTCGCCTCCATCGGCGTGACGCCGACTTTCGTCATTCCGGTGTCGGCGCGCGAAGGCGACAACATCGTCACGCCGTCGGCGCATATGAGCTGGTACAAGGGCCCGACCGTGGTGAAGGCGCTGGACAGTTTCCAGCCGAGCGCCGCCGCGGTGGACAGCCCGCTGCGTTTCCCCGTGCAGGACGTCTACAAGTTCGACAACCGCCGCATCATCGCGGGCCGCATCGAGGCGGGCCGGATCGCGGTCGGCGACGAGATCATCTTCTCGCCATCGAACAAGGCCGCGCGGGTCCAGAGCATCGAAGCCTGGTCCGCGATTCCGGGCGCGAAGCCACCGCGCTCGGCCGAAGCGGGATACTCCATCGGCATCACGCTCGACGAACAGATCTTCGTCGAGCGCGGCGAGGTGATCAGCCACAAGGAGAATGCGCCGGTCGAGACGGACGTTTTCCGCGCCCGCATCTTCTGGCTCGGCCATGAGCCGATGACGCTCGGCAAGACCTACAAGCTGAAGCTCGGCACGCTGGAAGCGCCGGTGACGGTGCAGTCGATCGAGCGCATCATCGACACGTCGGACCTTTCCAACTCGGCGGCGCCGCAGGTGGAGCGCAATCAGGTGGCCGAAGTCGTGCTGCGCGCGCGGCGCATGCTCGCGCTCGACGAGTTCATCGACTTTCCGCGCAGCGGCCGTTTCGTTATCGTCGAGAAGTACGACATCGCCGGCGGCGGCATCATTTCGATGGAAGGCTATGCCGACCAGCGCGGCCTCATCACTTCGCGGGCGACGAACATCACCCGCGTCGTCGACGGCATCTCCGAAGAAGCGCGCGCCTTCCGCAACGGGCACAAGGGCGGCGTGCTCTGGTTCACCGGGCTTTCGGGCGCGGGCAAGTCGACGCTTGCCATGGCGCTGGAGAAGCAGCTTTTCGACAAGGGCTACAACGTCTATGTGCTCGACGGCGACAATGTGCGCCACGGGCTCAACGCCAATCTGAGCTTCTCGCCGGAAGACCGGGCCGAGAACATCCGCCGCGTCGGCGAAGTGGCCGCGCTCTTCGAGCGCGCGGGCATGATCGTGATCTCCTCCTTCATCTCACCCTATCGTTCCGACCGCGACCGGGCGCGCGAGGCGGCGGGCCAGGGCTTCCACGAGATTTACGTGAAGGCCGACCTCGCCACCTGCGAGAGCCGCGATCCGAAGGGGCTCTATGCCAAGGCGCGCTCCGGCGAGATCAAGGACTTCACCGGCATCTCCGCGCCCTATGAAGCGCCGGAATCGCCGCAGCTCGTGATCGACACAGCATCGATGCCGCTGGAGGAGTGCCTCGCGGAACTTGTCAGTTATGTGGATGCGAAGTTCAGGGTATAAGGGACGGCTTTTTCTTCAGGCCATTCCGGAGCCCCTCGCATGAGCGTTCTCGTCACCGGCGGCGCAGGTTATATCGGCAGCCATACGGCGATCGACCTGCTGAATGCCGGCGAAGACGTCATCGTCATCGACAATCTGTCGACCGGATTCGACTGGGCAGTGCAGGTTCCCGAGAAGCTCTATGTCGGCGACATTGCCGACGAGGCGCTGGTCGACCGGATCATCAAGGATCACAAGATCGACGCCGTGGTGCATTTCGCCGGTTCGGTGATCGTGCCGGAGTCGGTCGCCGATCCTCTGAAGTATTATCTCAACAACACCGCCAAATCGCGGACGCTGATCGAGCGCTGCGTCAAAGGTGGCGTGAAGCATTTCATCTTCTCGTCCACGGCCGCCGTCTACGGCATGCCGGAGGCGGTCTCGGTCGCGGAAGACGCGCCGCTCAACCCGATGTCGCCTTACGGCCGCTCGAAGCTGATGACGGAATGGATGCTCGCCGATGTAGCGGCGGCCCATGACATAACCTATGCGGCGCTGCGCTATTTCAACGTCGCGGGCGGAGACCCGAAAGGCCGCGTCGGCCAGTCGACGGCCAATGCGACGCATCTCATCAAGGTCGCCTGCCAGACGGCGCTCGGCTCACGGCCCGCCATCGAGATTTACGGCGAAGATTATCCGACCCCGGACGGCACATGCATCCGCGACTATATCCATGTGAGCGATCTTGCGGCCGCGCACACGGCGGCGCTTAAATATCTGCGCGGCGGCGGAAAGAGCCTCGTCGCCAATTGCGGCTACGGGCACGGCTTTTCCGTGCGGCAGGTGTTGCAGGCCGTGGAGCGCGCGGCGGGACATCCGCTCGTGATCCGAAGCGCACCGCGCCGCGCGGGCGATCCGGCTTCCGTCGTCTCCAATCCGGCGCGGATCAAGGCGACGCTCGGCTGGGAGCCGGCCTATGACGATCTCGACACCATCGTCGGCCATGCGCTCGCATGGGAAGCCAAGCTGCGCGAGCGCAATCGCTGACGCGGGGCTTGGACGGCGGAAGAACTGTTGTTTGTGTGCTTATCCGAAACAACGGCGCAACATAGTGAAATATAAATTTATTTCACCGCTGAATATGCGCTATGCCAATTTCCCGGCTGCCGGGACAGGAACCGGCGGCGACATTTTCGATATTGCGAAGGCCCATGCCGCATAGCGCCGTCACCACCATCATTCTCGCCGCAGGCCGCAGCACGCGGATGAAATCCAGCCTGCCGAAGGCGCTGCATCCAATCGCCGGGCGGCCGATGCTCGGCCATGTGCTGGCGACCGTCGCGGCGCTCGATGCGCGGCCCGTGCTCGTCGTCGCGCCCGGCATGGATCAGGTGACGAAATACGCCAAGAGCGTCGCTTCCGATCTCGCCGTCGCGATCCAGGCGAACCCTCGCGGCACGGGCGACGCGGTGAAGGCGGCGCTGCCTGAAGTGAAATCCGGCGAAGGCGTCGCGCTCGTAATATTCGGCGACACGCCGCTTGTGCGCGCGGAGACGCTGAAGGACATGATCGCGGCCTGCGGAGAGAAGACCCCCGTCGTCGTGCTCGGCTTCGAGGCGGCAGACCCGGCGGCTTACGGCCGGCTCGTCGTCGATGCGTCGGGGATGCTCCAGCGGATCGTGGAACTCAAGGACGCGAACGATGCCGAGAAGCGCATCACCCTTTGCAATGGCGGCGCGATGGCGATCCGCGCGGAGCATCTTGCGCGTCTCCTCGGCAAACTCAGCGACAAGAACAAGGCGGGCGAATTCTATCTCACCGATGTGGTTGAGCATGCGCGCCACGAAGGGCTCGGCTGCACGGTGGTCGTCGCGCCCGAAGCCGATATTCAGGGCGTCAACAGCCGGGCGGATCTCGCCGCCGTCGAGGCGGAAGTGCAGCGCCGCTTGCGCAGGCGCGCGATGGAGCAGGGCGTGACGCTCTCCGATCCCGAGACGGTCTATCTCTCGGTCGACACCGTGTTCGGGCAGGATGTGACGGTCGGGCAGAATGTGGTGTTCGGCCCCGGCGTGACGGTCGCCAGCAATGTGACGATCAGGCCCTTCTGCCATATCGAAGGCGGCGTCATCGAGGAAGGCGCGCAGATCGGGCCCTTCGCGCGCATCCGGCCAGGCTCCGAAATCGGACGCGACGCGCATATCGGCAATTTCGTCGAGACGAAGAAGGCGAAGGTCGAGGAAGGCGCGAAGATCAATCACCTTTCCTATATCGGCGATGCGCGCGTCGGCGCGCGGGCCAATATCGGCGCGGGCACCATCACCTGCAATTATGACGGCTTCAACAAGCACTTCACCGATATCGGCGCGGGCGCCTTCATCGGCTCGAACTCGGCGCTGGTTGCGCCGGTGAAGATCGGCGACGGCGCCTATACGGGCTCCGGCAGCGTCATCACCAAGGACGTGGAAGCCGATGCGCTTGCCGTCGAGCGCAACAAGCAGTTCGAGAAGCCCGGCTGGGCGGCGGCGTTCCGCGCCAAACACACGACACCCAAGAAAGCAGGCGAATAGATGTGCGGCATTGTCGGCGTTCTCGGAAGCAAGGAAGCGGCTCCCATCATCGTCGAGGCGCTGAAGCGGCTTGAATATCGCGGCTACGATTCCGCCGGCGTTGCAACGCTCGATCATGGCGCCATCATGCGCCGCCGCGCTGAAGGCAAGCTCGTGAACCTGGAAGCGGCGCTTCAACGCGCACCGCTCGACGGCACCATCGGCATCGGGCATACGCGCTGGGCGACGCATGGCGCGCCGAACGAAACCAATGCGCATCCGCATGCGACCGAGCAGGTCGCCATCGTGCATAACGGCATCATCGAGAATTTCCGCGAGCTTCGCGAAAGGCTGACGAAGGAAGGCGCGAAATTCGAGACGCAGACGGATTCCGAGGTGGTCGCGCATCTCGTGACGCATTATCTGCGGAAGGGGCACGATCCCCGCAAGGCCGCCGCAGCCGCGCTGAAGGACATCGAAGGCGCATTCGCGCTCGGCATTATCTTCAAGGGCGAGAACGATCTCATCATCGGCGCGCGCCGCGGCAGCCCGCTGGCGGTCGGCTATGGCGACGGCGAGATGTATCTGGGTTCGGACGCCTTCGCGCTGGCGCCGATGACGAACCGGGTGGCCTTCCTCGAAGAAGGTGACCGGGTGGAACTGACGCGGGCGGGCGCGGTGTTTCACGATGCGCAGGACAAGATCGTCGAACGCGCCATCCGCATCACCGACGTGTCGACCTCGCTGGTGGACAAGGGCAATCATCGTCACTTCATGGCGAAGGAAATCTTCGAGCAACCGGAAGTGATCGGCCATACGCTTTCGGAATATGTGAACCCGCTCGACGACACGCTGCGCCTGCCTGCGCTGCCCATCGACCTTGCCTCGGTGCCGCGCATCACCATCATCGCCTGCGGCACGGCGTCTTATGCGGGGCACGTCGCCAAATACTGGTTCGAGCGCTATGCGCGCATTTCGGTCGAGATCGACATTGCGTCGGAATTCCGTTACCGCGAGGCGGCGATGCCGAAGGGCGGGCTTGCCATCTTCATCTCGCAGTCGGGCGAGACGGCGGACACGCTGGCGGCGCTGCGCTATTGCAAATCGCAAGTGCAGACGATCCTTTCCATCGTCAACGTCACGGAAAGCTCCATCGCGCGCGAATCCGACGTCATCATGCCGACCTATGCTGGGCCTGAAATCGGCGTCGCCTCGACCAAGGCCTTCACCACCCAACTGACGGCCTTGTTCCTACTGGCCGCCACCCTGGGCAAGCTGCGCGGCCGCGTCGACCGCGATACCGAAGCCAGCTACCTGAAGCAATTGCGC
>JARLIS010000054.1 GCA_031291615.1 Parvibaculum sp. | reverse complement strand
GGTTGAACGAAGCGGCCGCCGGCGGCCGTCCGCGCGGGCCCATCGAAGCGCGGCTGCATGGCGCCGACGGACGGATCATATGGGCGCATATTACCGCAGCCCTGGTGCGCTTTCAGGGCTTGCCGGCGTTGCTGATCGCATTGCAGGACGTGACGGCGCGCCGCCGCGAGGCCGAAGCCTTGCGCGAGGCCCGCGACCAGGCGACGGAGGCCAGCCGCTCCAAATCCGAATTCCTCGCCAATATGAGCCACGAATTGCGCACGCCCCTGAACGCCATCATCGGCTTTTCGGAGGCGCTGGAGCGCGAACTCTTCGGCCCCGTCGGCAGTCCGCGCTATCGTGAATATGCCGAAGACATTCATGACAGCGGCGTCCACCTGCTGAACCTCATCAACGACATTCTCGATCTTTCGAAGATCGAGGCCGGACATTTCAAGCTGCATGAAGACGAGGCCGATCTCGATGCCGTGATCGCCTCGGCCTGCCGCATTGTCCGTCACCGCGCGCAGCAGGCCTCGATCACCATCGAGACGAAACTTCCCTCGCCGCCGGTCAGCCTGTTTGCCGACGAGCGCGCGCTGAAGCAGATCCTCATCAATCTCGTCTCGAACGCGGTGAAGTTCAGCTCCGACCGCAGCACCGTTCGTGTTGAGGCGGCGGTGCGGTCGGGCGGCCTGCGCATCGCCGTGATCGACACCGGCATCGGCATCGCAAGGGACGACATCCCGAAGGCGCTCGCGCCATTCACGCAGATCGACGGCACGCTCTCGCGCGCCCATGAAGGCACGGGCCTCGGCCTTCCGCTGGCGAAACATCTGACGGAAATGCATGACGGCGAATTGACGATCGAAAGCGAACCCGGCGTCGGCACGACCGTTTATGTCGATCTCCCGGCCTCGCGCCTGATCGGCGGCGGCCGCAGCCTCCACGCGATCTGAGCGGCTAGCCGCCGCTGAGCCTCTTCCTGAAGAAAGCGATGGAAAAGGCTGCCGCCGGCCAGAGATAGGCGACGATCATCAGCACGCGAAACGGCACCGCCGGCACCTGCAGGTGGAGCACGAAAGCGGCGATGACCACGACAAGCGCCACAAGACTGAGCGCCAGGATCGCATAGCTGAGATTGAGCGCGGTTCGGTTGTTCATGAATGCATTATCGCACGCTTTTTCGCGCTCCGCACCGGCCTAAAGCGGCTGGACAGGCCCCGCATCCTCGGCTAGAACCGGCGCCCTTTCGCGACAATCCACCCCCCCGATGCATTGCCGTGGCCCGCACGCGCCGGCCAGACGGATGCGAGGTGACACCATGTTTATCGGCCTCGATTTCGGCACGACGAACAGCGCATTGGCGCTGGCTTCGGCGGCGGGGGCGGCGAGCCTCGTGCCCTTGCACCATGGCGGCGTCGCGCATTCGACCTTCCGCTCGCTTCTCTATTTCGAGGATGGCGAGCGCGATCAGAACGGGCGGCCCCATGCCTTTGCCGGGCCCGCCGCCATCGACGCCTACCTCCAGCCGGGGGCTGAAGGACGGCTGATCCAGTCGATCAAGTCCTACCTCGCCAATCCCGAATTCACCTCGACCAGCATTTTCGGCAGCCGCTTCACGCTCGAAAATCTCATCGGCTTCGTCGTCGCCCGCATGATCGACGCGGCGGCGGATGCGGGCGATCTGGTCGACCGGCTGAAGGCCGCGCCCGTCGTCGTCGGCCGTCCGGCGCGCTTTGTCAGGAACAGCCTCGGCCGCCCCGGCGCCGAGACGGACGACATCGCCGTGACGCGCCTGACGGCTGCGTTGAAGGGGGCGGGGCTTCCCAATGTGCAGTTCGAATTCGAACCCGTCGCCGCCGCCTTCGCCTATGAGGCGGGCCTCGAACGCGACGAGCTTGTGCTGATCGGCGATTTCGGCGGCGGCACCAGCGACTTCTGCCTGCTGCATGTTGGCCCCGGCATGCGGCAGCTGAAAAACCGCGCCGAAACGATCATCGCCGTGTCGGGCGTCGGGCTCGCAGGCGACGCCTTCGACGCGCGTATCGTCGAGAATTGCATCGCGCCGAGGCTCGGCAAGGGCACATCTTACGAAAGCACCGGCGGCAAGGTGCTGCCCATGCCGTCATGGATCTATGACAGCCTGAAACGCTGGCATCAGTTGAGCTTCATCAACACCTACAAGACGCGCAAGATGCTGGCGGATATCGCGCCCGTGTCGGACGCGCCCGCCGAGATCGACGCGCTTACCCATCTCATCGTCCAGAACAAGGGCTTCGAAATGTACCGCGCCGTCGAAGGCGCGAAGGTGCGCCTTTCTGATGCCGCCGCGACCGCGCTCATCTTCCGCACCGGCCCCATCGACATCGAGACGGAAGTGAAGCGCAGCGACTTCGACCGCTGGATCGCGCCCGAACTGAAGGACATCGCCCAATTCGTCGATGCGCTGATGGAAACGTCGAACGTCGCGCCTGCGCGCGTCGACCGCGTCTTCCTCACCGGCGGCTCGTCCTTCATCCCCGCCGTCCGCGCCCTCTTCGCCGAACGCTTCGGCGCGGAGAAACTGGCGGGCGGCGGCGAACTCACCTCCGTCGCAACCGGCCTCGCGCTGGCCGCCCGACAGCGCTTCCTCGCCTAGCGGCTCGTCTCCGGGTCGCTCTTCCGCTCGCCGGGCTTGTAGTCTTCCGCCACATGGCCTTCGAGGTCGCTCTCCTCGAACAGCACCGGCTTCGTCTTCATGCCGACGAAAAGCGGCGACTGGTCGGCGTAATGCGGCGATTTCGTATCGAGGGTCGCGCTGCCGAATTGATGAATGCTTTCGGAGTGGAGCTTCCCGTGCTCGTCCCATTCGACGAACATGATGAAAGTGTCGCCGGCTTTCGCCGTCAGCGTGCCGTCGGGCTGCGGCTCGCCATAGACGGCGCGATAGGTGTCCGGCCCGCCGTCGATGGGGAGATCGACCGTGCCGCGCCGGAAGCGGTTCACCTCGCCCCATGTCGGATCGAGCCGGTTGAAATGCGTCTTCAGCGTCTTGATCGCTTCATGCAGCGTGTCGATGGGCTTCGGCGGTGTTTCGCCCTTGAGTTCGGCCATGACGACGGGCTGGCCCATCAGCACGCCCAGCGCCGCGCCGCGGCTGTCCACATTGGTGCGCCGGTCCCATGATTTGAGGATCGCCTGCGCTGCCTTGAGATCGGCGTCGTTGCCTGGATCGACGGCGACGACCGCCGCGATCATCTGCGCCAGCTCCGAACGCGCGCTATAGGTGATGTCGTATTTATAGGCGCGGAATTTCTCGCGCGTGATCGAGGGGTCGGTGCCGAAGTTTTCTTCCGCGCGGTAGGCGCGGTTGGTCATGTTCGACTGGATGCCGAGCGTCGGAGAAAAATTCTTCGGATCGAGATTGTCGTTTGCCGCCGTCGCGCGGAAAGGCGTGTTGTTCGAGTTGAACACATATCCCGAGCGCGGATTGAGAAGTTGCGGGATTTTGTCGAAGGGCAGATAGCTCTTCCAGATGAGGTCCGAGCGGTCGCCGGGCAACGTCCCCTTCCAGTCGAAGCCTTCCTTCCGGACGGGGAAAAGGCCGTTATAGACATAGGCGATATTGCCCTGCCGGTCGGCATAGATGTAGTTGATGCTCGGCAGTGCCTGAAGGCGCAGCGCGTCGCGCCACTCGGCGAGATTCCGCGATTTGTCGAGGCGGTAATATTGCTCGACCTGCCGGATTTCGTTCATGCCCGCATAACGGATCGCGAAAGCGCCGTGATCGGTCTTCAGCACCGGACCGTGTTCGGACCACAAGACCTCACGCGTCACCGTCCACCAGAACGGCCCCCAGAGCTTGACGCGGATTTTCGCTTCCGACTTTTCGAAGTCGTGCCACTTGCCGTCGAGCAGATACTGGTTGTCGTTCGCCGGATTGAGCTTCAGCTCGTAAACATCGGCGAGATCGGGCTCGTTGACGGTGTTCGCCCAGCCGAGATTGCGATTGTGCCCATGCAGCATGAAGGGCGAGCCGGGAAAAAAGCCGCCCGCGACGTCCCAGCCCTCCTTGCTGTGCAGCACCGCCTCATACCAGGCGACGGGGCCCGTATAAGGCTGGTGCGAATTGACGAGCAATCGCGTTGCGTGATCGGCCGAACGCGACGGGGCGACAGCCGCGCCGTTCGAGCCGATGGGAAGCGGCGTGCCGGTGGGCAGGAACGCGTTCTTGCCGTCCTTGGAAAGCTGCTGGCCCTTGCCGCTGAAAATCGCCATCAACTGCTTGTCGAGGCCGTAGAAAAAGGGCGTCTTGAAAACGAAACCGGCGGCGACGTCGCGGCCGGTGAGCGGCAGGAAGCCGGGCGTCACCTTGTCGGGATGGAGCGCCGCATAGTAGTTGACGCCATCGGCATAGGCTTCGATGACCTTGCGCACCTGCGGAGACAGGTCGGTATCATAACGCGCATCGACATTTTCCCAGACGCGCATCAGATGGACGAGATAATCCGTCACTGCCGCATCCTTGCCCTTGATCGCGGCAAGCTGGCCGCGCGTGGCGATGGCGACTTCCTCAATGGTCTTGTAGTCGTCCTCGGCATGGGCATAGCCGAAACCGAAGGCGACATCGGCGTCGCGCGTGCCCGAAACATGCGGCACCCCATATGCGTCGCGCGCGATGCGGGCGTCATAGGTGGCGGCGCGGGCGAGGATCGGCTTGGCGTCGAGGGGGCCGGGCGCTTCGATCTCGCCCCGTATCAGGATGCCCGCAACAATCAGAAATGCGAGCCCGGCAATGCCGATAAGACCTGTCTTTACGATTCGCAGCACCGCGACCTCCGGGGGTTCTTCTCGATTGGCGGCGGAGCCTAGACGGGTTCGCCGGGCCTGAGAAGGGCAGCCTGCGGCCCTCCGTCGCTTCCCGCTGGGCGCGCGAGCCTCTATACAGGGGCGGCGCACAGGAATGGATATCAATTGGCCTCGCTTTTCTCCGGTCTGCCGCTCTGGCTCATCTTTGCCGCCCTCACCGGCGCGGTGATATGGGCTTTGCTTCGCCCGCTGAAGACCGCCCGCGAAAGACAGGCGGGCGGCAGCGAGGTCGCGCTTTATCGCGATCAGTTGGCGGAACTCTCCCGGGATGTCGAACGCGGCCTGATCGGCGAGAGCGAGGCGGAAGCCGCGCGCATCGAAATATCGCGCCGCCTGATCGTCGCCGCCGACGCGGCCGAACGCGAAAGCGCTGCGCCTGCCGCCTCGCGCGGCTCCCGCCGTCTCGCGATTGTCGCGATCGTCGTCGCGCTGCCGGTATTTTCGCTCGCGCTCTATCTGACGCTCGGCTCGCCCGAATTGCCCGACATGCCCTTCACCGCGCGTATGGACAAGCCCGTGACCGAACTGCCGCTCGACGCGCTGGTGCTGAAGGTCGAGCAGCATCTGAAGGACAATCCGGAAGATCTGCGCGGCTGGGAAGTCGTGGCGCCGGGCTATATGCGTCAGGGCCGCTTCGCCGAGGCGGCCGGCGCATGGAGCCGCGCCATCGCCATCGGCGGCGAGACATCGGGCCGGCTCGCCGCGCGCGGCGAAGCGGAAGTCATGGGTGCGAACGGCGCGGTGCCGCCCGAAGCGCGCGCCGATTTCGCCAAGGCCGTCGCCCTCGATCCGAAGGAGCCTCGCGCGCAATTCTATCTCGGCCTCGCCGACGCCCAGGAAGGCAAGAAGGACGCCGCTGCGAAACGCTGGACCGAATTGCTCGCCACCGCGCCGAAAGACGCGCCCTGGCGTGCGGGCGTCGAAGCCGAGCTTGCCGGTCTGTCGGGCAAGGCGCCTCCCGGCCCGACGGCGGAGCAGGCGGGCGCCGCCGCCGACATGGCGCCCGAAGCGCGCAAGCAGATGATCGAAGGCATGGTGGCGAAACTCGCCGCCCGGCTCGACCAAAGCCCGAACGACATCGAAGGCTGGCTCCGCCTCATCCGTTCCTACGGCGTGCTCGGCAAGCCCGCAGAGGCGAAGGAAGCGCTGACCCGCGCGCGCAAGACCTTCGCCGCCGATCCGGCTTCGCTCGCACGGCTCGACGATGCGGAAAAGTCCCTGCCGAAATAATCCCCACCCCTCCGTACCCGGTTAATATGGCCGGAGATTCGTTGGGTTGTTCAAAGGGGACGGAATGCTGTCCGAACTGCAAAAGGCGGCCGCGCAGGCCATCGTCAATGTCTTCGAAACCGGCAGGACGCTCGGCGACTATGCGCGCGTCACGCTGCTCGCCGGAGACCCCGGCCACCTGACCTATGGCCGCTCGCAGACGACGCTCGGCAGCGGCAATCTCTATCTCCTCATCAAGGCCTATTGCGACATGCCGGGCGCTGCCTGCGCCCGCGCCTTGAAGCCCTATCTGCCGCGCCTCGCCGCCATCGATCTTGCGCTCGACCGCGACATGGCGTTCCGCGAATTGCTGAAGGAAGCGGGCGGCGATCCGGCCATGCAGGACGCGCAGGACGGATTTTTCGACCGCGTCTACTGGACGCCCGCGGCAAAGACGGCGGGAGTGCTCGGCTTTGCGACGGCGCTTTCGACCGCCATCGTCTATGACAGCCTGATCCACGGCTCCTGGGGCGCGTTGCGCGACCGGACGACGGCGAAGCTCGGCCAGCCCGCAAAGGCGGGGGAGAAGGCCTGGGTGGGAGCCTATGTCAACGAAAGGCGGAACTGGCTCGCCGCCCATCCGAACACGCTGCTCCGCCGCACCGTCTATCGCATGGACGCCTTCAACGCGCTCATCAAGGCGGGCAACTGGTCGCTCGGCGTGCCGCTTTCCGTCTGCGGCGTGACGGTCGATCAGGCGGCGCTTTCCTGCCGCGCCCCGGTCGTCGTCTCGGCAAGCGACGCCGCCACGCGCAACCTCCATTTGACGAAGCCGCCGATGACCGGCAACGACGTGCGCGCATTGGAGGAAGCGCTTGCCCGGGAAGGCTATGCGGTCAACCGCGACGGCGTTTTCGACGAGGGCCTCGACGGCGTCCTGAAGAGCTGGCAGGCCGAAAACGGCATCGTCGCCGACGGCATAGCCGGCCCGGCAACGCGGACGATATTGGGACTTTGAGCCCGCGCGACCATTTGGCGGTTTCGGGGCCGGGCCGCGCCAGCTATACATTTGGGCGCATGACAGACTTCGAACGGGACGCCGCATGACGCGCAAACAGCGCCGCGCCACCTTTATCGCGCTGGGCCTCGGCATTCTGGCCGTCGCCGTCGGCCTCGTGCTCAATGCGATGCGCGACAACATCGTCTTTTTCTATAGCCCGAGCGATGTCGTGGAAAAAAGCATCGCGCCCGGTACGCGCTTCCGCCTCGGCGGCATGGTCGAGAAGGGCTCGCTCAGGCATACCGGCCCCGCGACCATCGCCTTTGAAGTGACGGATTTTTCCAAGCGCATTCCCGTCACCTATACAGGCCTCCTCCCCGATCTTTTCCGCGAGGGGCAGGGCGTCGTCGCTGAAGGCCGGCTCGGTGCGGATGGCAATTTCACCGCCGACACAGTGCTCGCAAAGCACGACGAGAAATACATGCCGCCCGAAGTCGCCGCCGCCCTGAAGAAATCCGGCCGCTGGAAGGAAGGCGAGGAGGCGAAGCCATGATCGACGAACTCGGACATTTCGCTCTCGTTCTTGCTTTCGGCGTTTCGCTCGTCCAGATGATCGTGCCGATGATCGGCGCCCATCGCCGCGACGCGGGCCTGATGGCGGTGGCAAGGCCCGCCGCAATTGCGCAGCTCGCGCTGATCGCCACGGCCTTCGCCGTGCTGGTCTATGCCTTCGTCACATCGGATTTCTCGCTCGTCCTCGTCGCCGAGAATTCGCATACGACGAAGCCGCTCATCTACAAGATCGCCGGCGTATGGGGAAACCACGAAGGCTCGATGGTCCTCTGGGTGCTGATCCTCTCGCTCTATGGCGCGCTTGTCGCTCTTTTCGGCGACAACCTGCCTGACGGTTTGCGCGCCCGCGTGCTCGCCGTGCAGGCGTCGATAGCCGTCGCCTTTCTCGCCTTCATACTTTTCACCTCCAATCCGTTTCTCCGCCTCGACCCCGCGCCCTTCGAGGGCAAGGGGCTGAACCCGCTGTTGCAGGACCCGGGCCTCGCCTTTCACCCGCCCTTCCTCTATGCGGGCTATGTCGGGCTTTCGATGGCTTTCTCCTTCGCCATCGCCGCGCTGCTCGAGGGCCGCGTTGACGCCGGCTGGGCGCGCTGGGTGCGGCCCTGGACATTGCTCGCCTGGCTCGCGCTCACCATCGGCATCGCCATGGGCTCGTGGTGGTCCTATTACACGCTCGGCTGGGGCGGCTACTGGTTCTGGGACCCGGTCGAAAACGCCTCGCTCATGCCCTGGATCGTGGCGACCGCGCTTCTTCATTCGGCCATCGTCGCCGAAAAGCGCGGCGCGCTGAAAAGCTGGACGATCCTCCTGGCGATCTTTGCCTTCTCTTTGTCGCTGGTCGGCACATTCCTTGTCCGCTCGGGCGTGCTGAACTCGGTTCACGCCTTCGCGAATGACCCTTCGCGCGGCCTCGTCATCCTCTGCATCGTCTTTTTCTTCGTTGGCGGCGCGCTGGCGCTTTACGGCTGGCGCGCGCCCTTGCTGAAAGCCGAAGGCCTGTTCGCGCCGATCAGCCGCGAAGGCGCGCTGGTGCTGAACAACCTGCTGCTCTCGGCGGCCGCCTTTGCCGTCTTCATCGGCACGCTCTATCCGCTTTTTCTCGATGCGGTCGGCGGCCCGAAGATCACGGTCGGCCCGCCTTTCTTCAATCTGACCTTCGGGCCGATCATGCTGCCGCTTCTGTGCCTCGTGCCGCTCGGGCCGTTCCTCGCCTGGAAACGCGCCGATCTGTTCCCGGCGCTTCAGCGTCTCTATGGCGCGGCGGCGGCGGCCATTGTCGCTGCTCTCATCGTGCTGGCGGTGAAGACCCATGGGCCCTGGCTCGCCGCGCTCGGCATGGCGCTCGCCATGTGGCTTGTCGCCGGCGCCTTCGTCGAACTTGCGACGCGCATCGGCCTCTTTACAAATCCCGTCGCCGTCAGCCTGCGCCGCGCGGCGCGCCTGCCGCGCGCGCAATGGGGCATGGTGCTCGCTCATGGCGGCCTCGGCATCGTCGTCGCGGGCATTGTCGGCATGACGGCGTGGCGGCAGGAGCTTGTGACCGCGCTGAAGCCCGGCGAGAGCGCGGAGCTTGCGGGCTACACGCTGACGCTTGAGAAGGTAGGCATGCGCGAGGGGCCGAACTACGAAGCGCTTGTCGGCGTCGTTCACGTCTCGCGCGACGGCCGCGATCTCGGCTACATGCTGCCGGAAAAGCGGAACTTCCCCGTCGAGCGCCAGGAAAAAACCGAGGCGGCGATCCGCACCAACGGCGTCTCCGATCTCTACATCGTTATCGGCGAGGATAATGGGCAGGGCGCCTTCACCATCCGCGCCTATGAAAACAGTTTCGCACCCTGGATATGGGCGGGCGCCATCATCATGGCCTTCGGCGGCATCGTTTCGCTGACCGACCGGCGCTACCGCGTCGGCGCGCCGGTCCGCGCCCGTGCGCGGCTCGCCTCCGCCCCGGCGGAATGATCATGCGGAAGCTCGTCTTCGCGCTCCTGCTTCTCATCGCGGCCGCCGCCCCGGCCTTCGCGGTCGATCCCGGCGAAAAACTCGCCGACCCCGCGCTCGAAGCCCGCGCACGCGCGATCTCGCAGGAATTGCGCTGCCTCGTCTGCCAGAACCAGTCGATCGACGACTCCAATGCCGACCTCGCCCGCGACCTGCGCCGCATCGTGCGCGAACGGCTGACGGCGGGCGACACCGACGCTCAGGTCGTCGATTTCATTGTCGCCCGCTACGGCGAATTCGTGCTGCTGCGCCCGCGCCTTGAAGCCGCGACCTGGCTTCTCTGGTTCGGCCCCGCTCTCGTGCTTCTGATCGGCGGCCTTGCCGTCTTCGTGCTGTTCCGGCGAAACGGGGCAGGCGCGCCCGCCGCCCTAGATCCGGCCGAATCCGCCCGGCTCACACGCATCCTCGGCGAGACGGAACGGCCCGGTTCGGAGCGTTAAACCGCTGAACGGGCAGGATTTCCGCCATTCCGGCGGCCGCCATTTTTCAGCCATGCTTTCTTGTAATGTTTCGGACATGAATTGGTAAGGTTTCGTAGCCAAGTTTAGAAGCGACGGGCACCAGGCCGGGCGGGCTTGCGAAAGCGCCCCAGGGAAACATCAGGGTTAGCCACGAGGAGTTGACGACATGACGAATAGCGCTCCGCGCCGCGGGATTTCGACGCGCAATCTTCTGCGCACGACCGCGGCGCTCGCCACCGCCGGCGCAATCGGTTTCGGTGCATTCAGCCTGCCCGCCTTCGCCGAGACCGCGCCGCTGAACGCGCCGACCGAGCAGAAGACCGAGCTGTCCGCGCTGCCGAGTTTCGCCGACCTCGTCGAAAAGGTTTCGCCTGCCGTGGTCAGCATCCGCGTGGTGGAAGAAGAAGAGGTCGGCGCCGGCGATGGCGAAACGCCCGATCTTCCTTTCCCGCCCGGCAGCCCCTTCGAAAAATTCTTCAAGCAGCTCCAGCCCAAGGGCCCGGACGGCAAGCCGCTGAAGCGCAAGGCGATGGCCCAGGGCTCCGGCTTCTTCATCTCGGCCGACGGCTATGTCGTCACCAACAACCACGTCGTGCAGAACGGCAAGGACATCACGGTCGTCCTGAGCGACCAGACCGAAATGAAGGCGACGCTGGTCGGCCGCGACCAGAAGACCGACCTTGCTCTCCTCAAGGTGAAGACGACGAAGCCCATGCCCTATGTGGCCTTCGGCAACAGCGACAAGCTGCGCGTCGGCGACTGGGTGCTGGCGGTCGGCAATCCCTTCGGCCTCGGCGGCACCGTGACGAGCGGCATCGTGTCGGCGCGCGGGCGCGAAATCGGCGCGGGCCCCTATGACGACTTCCTCCAGATCGACGCCTCGATCAATCGCGGCAATTCCGGCGGCCCGACCTTCGACATTCACGGCAATGTCGTCGGCGTCAACACCGCCATCTATTCGCCGACCGGCGGCAGCGTCGGCATCGGCTTTGCCATCCCCGCCAACATCGCCAACCGCGTCGTCGCCCAGTTGAAAGAGCACGGCAAGGTCACGCGCGGCTGGCTCGGCGTCAGCATCCAGCCGGTCGATCCCGATCTCGCGGCGAGCCTGTCGCTCGACAAGCCGAAAGGCGCGCTCGTCGCCGAAGTCACGCCCGGCAGCCCGGCTCAGAAGGCAGGCATCCTTGCCGGCGACGTCATCGTCAAGGTGAATGCCGCCGACATGACCGATGTGCGCGATGTGAGTCGCACGGTCGCCGATCTTCGCCCCGGCACCAACGCCGCGATCGAACTGTGGCGCAACGGCAAGGCGAAGGACGTCAACGTCGCCATCGCCGTCTTCCCCGACAAGATCGAGACGGCGTCCGCCGACACCAACACACCCGCGCCGGCAGCCGCCACGCAGAGCCTCGGCCTCGCCTTGACGCTTGGCGACAACGGCGTCGTCGTGCAGAGCGTCGACCCCTCGAGCGAAGCGGCCGAGAAGGGCATCCAGCCCGGCGACATCATCGTCAAGATTTCGGGCAAGGACGTGAAGACGCCCTCCGATGTCGTCGACGGCGTGAGCGCGGCCAAGAAGGCCGACAAGTCCTCTGTGCTGCTTCTTCTCCGCACGCAGGATCAGCAGCGCTTCGTCGCGCTGACCGTCAAGAAGGCCTGAGGCGGCAAGGGTAAATGCGCATCCTTGTCATTGAAGACGATCTCGAAGCGGCGGCCTATGTCGTAAAGGGCCTGCGCGAAAGCGGGCACATCGTCGATCATGCGGCGGACGGGGAGGAAGGGCTGACGCTCGCCCTCTCCGGTTCCTTCGACGTGCTGATCGTCGACCGCATGTTGCCGAAGCGCGACGGGTTGAGCCTCGTCTCGACCCTGCGCGCGGAAGGCATCCGCGTTCCCGTGCTCTTTCTCTCGGCGCTGGGCGAAGTCGACGATCGCATCATGGGTCTGAAGGCGGGCGGCGACGATTATCTGACGAAGCCCTATGCCTTCGCCGAACTTCTCGCCCGCATCGAGGTGCTGGTGCGCCGCGCCAATCCCGATCAGGTGCGCACCAAACTCCAGGTCGGCGATCTTGAAGTCGACCTGCTCGCGCGCAAGGTCAGCCGCGCCGGGCAGGACATCGACCTCCAGCCGCGCGAATTCCGCCTGCTCGAATATCTGATGAAGCATGCCGGACAGGTGGTCACGCGCACCATGTTGCTGGAGAATGTCTGGGAGTATCATTTTGATCCTCAGACCAATGTGATCGACGTGCATATTTCGCGGCTTCGGGCGAAGATCGACAAGAGCTTCGGCCAGCCTTTGCTGCACACGATCCGGGGGGCCGGCTATTCGTTACGCGCTGCCGACTAGTCTTCTCAAGACCTCGACCTTCAGGCTGGCGGTTCTTTACCTCGGCCTCTTCGCTGCGTCGGCGATCATGCTGCTGGCCTATGTCTATTGGAACACGGCGGGCTTCCTCGTCCGCCAGACGGACGAAGCCGTGCAGGCCGAAATCACCGGCCTCGCCGAACAATATGCGCAAGGCGGATTGCCGCTGCTTGTCCATACCGTCATCCAGCGTTCGCGCGATCCGGGCCTGAGCCTCTATCTGGTGCTTGATCCCTCGGGACAGGTTCTCGCCGGCAATCTCGACGGCAAGCCTTCCCGGACGCCGGGCGCCGATGGCTGGATGGATTTCAATTACAACCGCAAGGGCCTCGAAGGCGTCGAGGTGAAAGCCGCCCGCGCCCGCGCCTTCTTCCTGCCCGAAGGCTTCTATCTTCTCGTCGGCCGCGACGTGCAGGAACGCCGCGAGATCGAAAGCCTCATCACCAACGCACTCATCTGGGCCATCGCGCTGACGCTGGCGCTCGGCCTTGCCGGCGGCCTCTTCATGAGTCGCAACATGCTGGCCCGCGTCGACGCCATCAACCGCTCGAGCCGCGACATCATGGAGGGCGACCTCTCGCGCCGCCTGCCGATTGCGGGCACCGGCGACGAGCTCGACCAGCTCGGCCGCAACCTCAACGCCATGCTCGACCAGATTGAAGCGCTGATGACCGGCATGAGGCAGGTGACCGACAATGTCGCCCACGATCTCCGAAGCCCGCTCAACCGCCTGCGCAACCGCCTCGAAGTAACGCTGCTGCGCGACACCTCGCCCGACGAATACCGTCAGACGCTCGAAAAAACCATCGCCGAGGCCGACGGACTGCTCGGCACCTTCAATGCATTGCTGATGATCGCCCGCGCCGAGGCCGGTTCTCTGCGCGAGACGATGGAGCTTGTCGATCCCTCCGTCATCATCCGCGACGCCGCCGAACTCTACGAGCCGCTGGCGGAGGAACGCGGCCTGCGCCTCGTTGTCGATGCGCCGGACGGCTTGCAGGTGCGCGGCAACCGCGAACTCCTTTCGCAGGCCATGGCGAACCTCATCGACAACGCCATCAAGCATGGCGTGCCCCTGTCCGAAGACATCGAGCCGACAATCGTCATTGCCGCCGGGCAGGGGCCTTCGGGCCGCGTGCTGCTTTCTGTCGCCGATCACGGCGCGGGCATTCCCGAACAGGAGCGGTCCCGCGTGCTGGAGCGCTTCGTCCGCCTCGAGGCCAGCCGCAACACGCCGGGTTCCGGCCTCGGCCTCAGCCTCGTCGCGGCGGCGGCGCGTCTGCATGGCGGCCGCGTCGAGCTTGAGGACAATCATCCGGGCCTGAAGGCGATAGTGTCGCTGCCTGGGCCTGGGCGCTGAACCCAATTTAGTCGTTGCGAGCGATGGCGAACCAATCCAGCCTGTCGGCACTCCCGATTGCGTCGGCCCTTGGCGCGACGCAATGACGGAGCGAAATGACGGATGGGAGACGGCGACGTGACGGGCGGGAGTCTACGCGAACGGGCGGCATTCGTGCCGAAGCCATATGACGCCGAGCGTGTATTGCGCGAAATGCAGGACCTCGCCGCACTTGCCGCTTCGACGGAAGATGCGGGTCTCAAGCGCGACCTCGACGCCTTCCTCGCCGATGCCGAGGCCCGGCGCATCGTCGAAAGTCTCATCGGCAATTCGCCTTTTCTTGCACGCATCATCCATCGCCATCCCGATTGGATTTCAAGGCTGATCGACAATCCGCCGGCGGATGTGCTGTCGGCCCTGCTTGCGCGGACGAGGGACGCGGCGCGGCTCGCCACTCAACCCGAGATCATGCGCGCGCTGCGCATCGCCAAGGAGGAAGCCGCGCTTTTCATCGCGATGACGGACGTGACCGGCCTCTGGTCGCTCGAAGAGGTGACGGACGCGCTCACCGCCTTCGCTGACGCGGCCGTCGAGGCGGGCGTCGAATGGCTGCTGAAGGATGCGGCGAAGCGCGGCCAGATTCTGCGCGCGCCCGATGAGGTGACGGCGGAAGGCAGCGGTCTCGCCATTCTCGGCATGGGCAAATACGGCTCGCGCGAGCTCAATTATTCGAGCGACATCGACCTCGTCGTCTTTTACGAGCCGGAGCACTTGCCGCTGAAAGCCGGTCTCAGCGACGGCGAGTTTTTCGTGCGCCTGACGCAGACGCTCGTGAAGCTGATGCAGGAACGCACAGAAGACGGTTATGTCTTCCGCACCGATCTGCGCTTGCGACCCGATCCCGGCGGCACGCCCGTCGCCGTCTCGCTGCCTGCCGCTGAACATTATTACGAGAGTCGCGGACAGAACTGGGAGCGCGCGGCCTTCATCAAGGCGCGCGCCGTCGCCGGAGATTTTGGCGCGGGCGATCGCTTCCTGAAAATGCTGACGCCCTATATCTGGCGCAAGAATCTCGACTTCGCCGCCATCGACGACATTCACTCGATGAAGCGCCAGATCCATGCCGTCGGCGGCCACGGCACCATCGCGGTCGCCGGTCACAACATCAAGCTCGGACGCGGCGGGATCCGCGAAATCGAATTCTTCGTGCAGACGCAGCAATTGATCGCGGGCGGCCGCGACCGCGACCTGCGCGGCAAGCAGACCTGCCTCATGCTCGACGAGCTGGCGCGCAAGCAATGGATCGCGCCGGAAGCGGCCGACGAGCTGAAAACCGCCTACCGCTTCCTCCGCACCCTCGAGCATCGCTTGCAGATGATCGCGGACGAGCAGACGCATACGCTGCCCGCGACCGACGAGGGGCTCGATCATGTCGCCTGCTTCGCGGGCTTCGACACGCGAGCGGAGTTCGCCGAAGCACTCACCGGCCATCTGCGCCGCGTTCAGGGCCATTACGCCAAGCTCTTTGAAAAAGCGCCGCCTCTGGCCGAAGCGGGTGGAAGCCTCGTCTTCACCGGCACGGAAGACGATCCGGAAACCATGGAGACGCTGCGCCGTCTCGGTTTTGAGAATGTGTCTGAAATCGCGGCGACCATTCGCGGCTGGCACACCGGCCGCTTCGCCGCGACGCGGAGCCCGCGCTCGCGCGAGCTTCTGACCGCGTTGATGCCCGCGCTCCTGCAAGCGCTTGGCCGCACCTCGAACCCCGACACGGCTTTCACCCGCTTCGACCAGTTTTTGACGAGCCTGCCGGCCGGCGTCCAGCTCTTCTCGATGCTTTACACGCATCCGCATCTTCTCGATCTCATCGCCGATATTTGCGGTACGGCGCCAAGGCTCGCGCGCTACCTCGCACAGAATTCCGCCGTGCTCGAAGCCGTGCTCGATCCCTCCTTCTTCGGCCCAATCCCCGATCGCGCGACCATGCGCAAGAGCCTCGAAGCATCGCTCGCCCATGCGCGCGATTATCAGGACGTGCTCGATTTCACCCGCGTCTGGGCGCGCGAGCGCCGCTTCCGCCTCGGCGTGCGCGTGCTCACCGGCAGCGCCGACGCGGAGGAAGCGGGGCCGGCCTTTGCAGGAGTTGCGGGCGAGCTCGTCGCCGCGCTCGCGCCCATCGCCGCCGACAAGGTGGCCGAGCGCTTCGGCCGAGTTCCGGGCGGCCGCTTCTGCGTCATCGCCATGGGCAAGCTCGGCAGTGAGGAAATGAGTTCGACCTCCGACCTCGACCTCATCATGCTTTATGACGCCGCCGATGCCGACGCGACGTCGGACGGGCCGCGCCCGCTATCGGCCTCGCAATATTATGCGCGCGTCTGCCAGCAGCTCATTGCCGCGCTCACCGCCCCGACGACGGAAGGCAAGCTCTACGAAGTCGACATGCGCTTGCGCCCGTCCGGCAATTCCGGCCCCATCGCGACGCATTTCGAGAGTTTCGTTTCCTATCAGGCGTCGGAAGCCTGGACCTGGGAGCATATGGCGCTGACCCGCGCCCGCGTGCTGACGGGCCCCGACGAGCTGAAGGCGCGCGCCGCCGCCGCCATAGCCGAAACCTTGCGCCGCCCGCGCGACATCGCCAAAACAGCGTTCGACGTGGCCGACATGCGCGCCCGCGTCGAACGCGAATTCCCGAGCCGCAATCACTGGGAACTGAAATATGTGCGCGGCGGCCTCGTGGATCTGGAGTTCATCTGCCAGTACCTGCAACTCGTGCATGGCGCGGCGCATCCGGACGTTCTCCACCACCACACGCGCACGTCGCTCGCGCGCATCGCCGAGGCGAGGCTCATCCCCGCCGAAGACGCGGACCTTCTCATCTCCGCAATCGACCTCACGCTCAACCTGACGCAGGTCATCCGCATCTGCGTCGAAGGCGTCTTCAAGCCGGAAGAGGCGACGCCGGGCCTGAAGGCGCTTCTCGCCCGCGTCGGCAACGCGCCCGACTTCAGCGCGCTGGAGGCCCAGCTCCGGGAATCGCAGGGCCGCGTTCACCAGCTCTTCGACAGCATCGTGACGGCCGCCGCCTCAAAGTAATGCACGGATATTGCAGCGCTGCATCGCCGGCCAGGTGGGTCGAAGCGTTAACGCATTTGCCTATGCGCTTCGATACCCGCGAGAAAGCCTGGGAACTTGTGGTTAACGCAACGCCCGCCACCGGCGCGGACGCGGCATCGTTCCTTTCTGAATGTGCCAATGCGGTACGATCCGAAGGGGCTCCGCCGAGGCGGAACGTGTGATGTAGGGACTGGGGCGCATGCAGCGTCATGACGTAATCGTCATCGGAGGAGGGCTGAACGGCCTGACGGCCGCCGCTTGCCTGGCGCGCGCGGGCGCGGACGTCCTTCTGCTCGAGCGCAATGCCGGCTTCGGCGTCGCCGCGGGCTATGACGTCGCGCCCGGCTTCCGCATGCCGCGCTACAGCCTTGGAACCTCGACGCTCCCCGCGCGCCTCGTCGCCGACCTCGAACTCACCCGGCACGGCCTCCGCCTTCTTCGCGTCGATGGCGGCGTCAGCCTGTTGGCCGGCGGCGCCTATCAGGCGAGCTATCGCGACGGCATCGTCCATCGTCGCGAGCTCGCGCGCGTCTCGCCGAAGGACGCCGACGCATGGACGCGCTATCGCCGCGACATGCTCGCCGCCGCGGCTCGCCTGCGGCCGCTTCTGTCGCGCCGGATGAGCGATCCGTCCAAACGCAGCATCGCCAACATCCGCCGCCTGCTTGGCGCCGCCGACGCTTTCGCAAGTATCGGCGCGACCGAGCTGCATGAACTGACACGCCTCTGGACGCTGTCCGCCGCCGATTTTCTCTCCGACTATTTCGTCAGCGAAGAAGTGAAATCGCATCTCGCCGCCGCCGTACTCTCCGGCGCGACGTTCGGCCCCTTTGCGCCGGGAAGCGCGCGGCTGCTCCTTCAGCCCTTCATGGAAGAAACCGGCGCGGCAAGCGCGGGCGCGCCTGCCGCCGTCCTGGCTCTCGGCGGGCCGGAAGCGGTCGCGGCGGCCTTCGTCGCCGCCATCGTCGCGCATGGCGGCACGGTTCGCACGGAAGCGGAAGTGACCGACATCATTCTGCGCCGCGACGAGGCGCGCGGCGTCTCGCTCGCAAATGGCGAAGAAATATACGCCCGCGCCATCCTGTCCGATCTCGACCTGAAGCGAACCTTCCTCACGCTCTTCCCCTGGAAGGAATTGCCGTCAGGCCTCGTCAAGCGGGTCGGCCGTTTCCGTCTGCGCGGCGTCACGGCGAAGATCAACATCGCGCTCGACGCCGCGCCGCTTTTCCCGGACGTGCCGGAAGGCTGTCCGGCACTTCTCGGCGTTACCCGTCTTGCCGGTTCGCTCGACGAGATGGACCGCGCGCTCGACGATTGGCGCGATCGCATGCCGCCCCGCGCACCGCTGATCGAGGCGCTGGTTCCATCCCTGGTCGACCGCAGCCTGGCTCCCGAAGGCAAGCACGTCATGTCCGTCTGCGTGCACGGCGTGCCGGAAATTCTGCACGACGGTCCGTGGACGGGCGCCCGCCGCGACGAACTCGCCGAACTCGCCGTCAAGCGGATTGCGGAGCGCAGCCCCGGCTTCCGCGATCGCATTCTCGCCCTCGATACGCTTGTTCCTCCCGACATCGAAGCCGAGGTCGGTTTGACCTCCGGCGATTTCGCGCAAGGCGAGGAAACGCTCGACCAGATGTTCTTTAATCGGCCCTTTGCGAGCCTTTCAGGCCACGAAACGCCGATCCGCAATTTCTATCTCTGCTCGGCAAGCGGCCATCCGGGATCATTGGCGCCGGGCGGCGCGGGGGCCGATGCGGCAAAGCTCGTCGCCGAGGCTCTCGGAAAGCGGGGGATATATGTCCCTGCCTGAAAAGAACTTCGACGTCATCGTCATCGGCGGCGGACATAACGGCCTCGTCGCCGCCGCCTATCTCGCCAAGGCCGGTCGTCGCGTGTTGCTACTCGAAGCGTCCGACAGGCTCGGCGGCGCGCTTGCGACCGAAGACATCACGCCCGACTACCGCATCTCGACCGGCGCGCAGATGATCGACATGCTGCCGCGCCGGATCGAGAAGGACCTGAAGCTCGCCGGACACGGCCTGCGCTACGCCGCCCGCTACGTGCCGACCATCGCGCTCAATCCGACGAACGGCCATCTCGTCCTCTCCCGCCGCCGTCGCGACATCGAAGTCCTGCGCAAGAAGAGCGCCCGCGACGCCGACGCCTATCTCGCTTTCTCGAAGCGCATGAAGTCCTATGCCGCGCTTATTGCGCCCTTTCTCGACAAGGCGCCCTTCGCGCCGGGGCAATCGGCGGCGCGGTCGGCGCTCCGCAGGCTCGTCTGGCGCGGCGCGCTGCTCGACGCGGCGTCGCGCGAGGCGCTGCTGCGCGACCTGCCGGGCAGCATCGGCCACATGCTCGACGATGCGTTTGAAACCCCGATCCTGAAAGGCGCGCTGGCCTTCGACACACTCGTCGGAACGGCGGCCGGGCCCTATGATGCAGGCACCGTCCTGCGCGGCATCTATCGCAAGGCGCAGCGTCTGGCGGGCGCCGGCGCATGGGTGCCCCAGGGTGGCCTCGGCGCATTTGTCGATGCGCTGGCGGCCGCCGCGGCAGGGCTTGGCGTGACAATCGAAGTCTCCGCGCCCGTCGCCCGCATTCTTGTCCAAGGCGAAGCGGTTGTGGGCGTCGAAACGGCGGCGGGTGAAACCTTCCATGCGCCCCAGGTGCTTTCAAGCATCCATCCCCGCGCCACGCTTCTCGATCTTCTCGGCGCGAACCGGCTCGATGCCGGGCTTGTTGCGCGCCTTTCGCGTATTCCGACGCGCGGCGCAACGGCAAAACTCAATCTCGCGCTTTCGGGCCTGCCGACAATCCAGGGCCTTGCGCCGGCGGAATATGGCGCGCGCCTCATCGTCGCGCCCTCGCTCGACGATATTCAGGAAGCCCATGCGCAGGCAAAGCGGGGAACCTTCGCTTCGAATCCGGTGATGGAAGTCACCTTTCCGAGCGTCGCCGATCCGACACTCGCGCCGGTCGGCCATCATGTGATGTCGATTGCGATTCAATACGTGCCATACGAAGCCGAGGGCGGTTGGGACGACAAGCGCGACCGGCTGATTGACCGCGCCGTCGAAACCCTGTCGATCTACGCGCCCGATCTGAAGCAGCGCATCGTCGCTGGCGAATTGCTGCTGCCCGCCGATCTTGAGAGGAAGTTCGGCCTTGCGGGCGGCGACTGGCATCAGGGCGAATTGCGGCCGGACCGGCTTCTCTCGTTCAGGCCCACGCCGGAACTCGCGCAATATGGCACGCCCGTCGCCGGGCTCTTCCTGTGCGGCGCGGGCAGTCATCCGGGCGGCGGCGTAACGGGAATGGCCGGCCGTCTTGCGGCGGAAGCCGCTCTGGCGCGGAGGGCGCGCGCATGAGCGACGATACCGATCTCCATCATCCCGTCGATCTTGCCGCGCTCGCCGACAGCGCCCGCGCCGATCCCGCCTTGTTCGAGAGCCGGTCGGTCGAACCGGTTTTCGCTCGCCGCGTTCTGGCGACGCCTCTCCACATGAACGTCGCTGCCGAAAGCCGCACGAATCTCTGGACGGACTGGAACGGCTACACCGTGGCGGAGGTGTTGAGCGATATCGAGGACGAGTACCGGGTCCTTCGGCACGCTGCGGCGCTTGCCGACATCTCGCCGCTCTTCAAATACCGCATCAGCGGCCGCGAGGCGGCGGCCTTCCTCGCGCGCTTCGCAGCGGGCGATATCTCGGCTCTCCGCGTCGACGGCACATTGCCCGTGGTCTTCTGCGAGGATCGCGGCTTCGTCGTCGGCGACGGCCTTCTCTTCCGGCTCGGCGACGATGAATATCGTCTGGTGACGGAGGAGCCGCATCTTGCCTGGCTTCTCGACAGTGCCATCGGCTTTGCCGTGCAGGTCGAGGACGTCTCGTCGACGCTCGCCGCCATCAGCCTGCAAGGGCCGCTATCGGCGCGCATCCTGTCCGCGGCCAATTTCGCCGGCGTCGAAACGCTTGCGCCTCATGCCGCGCGCTGGTTCGATGTCGCCGCGCAGCCCGTTTATGTGAGCCGGACGGCGCTCTCCGGCGATGCCGGCTATGAACTCTGGGTCGATCCGGAGGATGCGAGCCATATCTGGTCGCTGTTGCTCGCGCATGGCGCGCCCTTCGGCCTCGCCGCCACGGGCTTTGCCTTGCGTGAAATCGCCCGCGTCGAGGCGGGGCGCGCACGGGCGGGCAGGGACTATTTCGGCGCCTTCTCCGCGGTCGAACCGGAAAGCGCCTCGACGCCCTTCGAGCTTGGTCTCGCCGGTCTTGTCGATCTCGACCGCGGTCACTTCACCGGCCGGAACGCCCTGCGCGCGGCGAAGTCGGCGCCGCTGCGTCACACATTCTCGATGCTCGCCATCGACTGGCCCGAGCCGCTGAGCTTCATCGGCATTCATGCGGGCGCGGATATGGCCGGCGTCGCCACCAGCACCGCCTTCTCCTGGTCGCTCGGCAAAAACCTGGCGCTTGCCATGCTGAAACCGGAATTTCTGGACAAGCCTCGCAAGCTTCATATCGAGGCTGAAATGAGGCACGGGTTTGAGGTGCGCCGCGTCATCGTTCCCGCCCGCCTTGTCTCCGGTCCAGCGCCGATGGGCCCGAAACCCTAGGAAATCGGGCCCTTTCTTCCGCGACGGAATTGCCTCCTCGCCCCGTTTTACTTGACGAGCGACAGGATACGTTCCCGCCGGCCTTCCCCCCTTCGGTCCGGCTTGCCCCCTGTCGCTTGGCCGGGGGTGCAGCCGAAGCCTCCTCTGGGGCTTTCACAGCGCTCCCGGCCACAATTTTTGTGGAAGGTCTGGGAGGAAAACATGCGGACAGTGAGGCTGGAACTTCTGGCCGGGGTCGCGGCGATCGCGATCGGGCTGCTGCTGCCTTTGAGCCTTCATGCCGATCCCGCCGATGGCTCGCCGCCGCCCGGCCGTGGCGATCTTTTCGACCAGATCGACACCAATCACGACGGCTTCATCTCGCACGACGAGCTCTTGGCATTTGAGCAGAAGCGGACGGCCGCACGCGCCGATAAAATGTATGACCGCATGGACACCAACCATGACGGCAAGGTGACAAAGGCGGAATACGATGCCGCCATCGCGCAGATGCGCGACCGCATGGGCGGCCACAAGCACCGCCATGACGGCCCGCCGCCGGATGCGCCGGCCGGCGATACGGAGTAAGCTTGAACGTTGTATGGATCAGGCCGGAGACCGAGGCAGGGAACTCTGCCGGCCTGAACCATGGACGTAGGGATGGCTTGAGAATTGAAAGGGGGCGCGCTCGCTTGGACGACGCGTCGGACGACGAACTGGTGGCGCTTGTAGCGTCGGGCAATCAAGCGGCGTGCGCGCTGCTCGTTGAACGGCACCTCACGCGCATGCTGTCGCTGGCGCGGCGGATGCTCGGTAATCAGGCCGACGCCGAGGAGGTGGCCCAGGAAGTGTTTCTTCGTGTCTGGACCCATGCCGCGCGTTGGGAGCCGGGCAGGGCCCAGTTCCGCACCTGGCTGCACAGGGTCGCGACCAACCTTTGCCTCGACCGGCTGAGGCGCCACGGAACGGAAGACATAGATTCGATACCGGAACCTCCAAGTGAAGATCCGGGCCCTGACGAGCAGCTGGAACAAAGCGATCTTGCGCGCCGGGTCGAAGCGGCCTTGCAGGCGCTGCCGCCCCGCCAAAGGGCGGCCGTGACGTTGACGCACTATCAGGGCTTCACAAATATCGAGGCCGCCGAGACGCTCGGGATCAGCGTCGAGGCGGTGGAATCTCTGCTCGGCAGGGCGCGGCGGCAGCTTCGCATCGCACTGGCGACGGAAAAAGCAGATTACCTGCGTAAAATGAGCATCTGAGGTCCGCCCGGAACAGGGATGGAAGAAAAGACAATGGCAAACCTCGAAATGAACCGGCAACGTCTGGCGGAAATAGTGGAGGCCTTTGGCGCATCGCCCGAGCGCTGGCCGGCTGCCGAGCGGCAGGCGGCGGAAGCCTTGGTGGCGCGTTCGGCGGAAGCGCGCGCGCTTGTGGCGCAGGCGCGCGAGCTGGACGCCCTGCTCGACATGGCGCCCGCAGCCTTGCCGACGCCGGAGCTCGCGGCGCGCATCATGGCCGCGCGCCCGGCGGC
>JARLIS010000053.1 GCA_031291615.1 Parvibaculum sp. | reverse complement strand
GCAACAGCTTCAGGATGATGTTCTCGACGTCCTCGCCAACATAGCCCGCCTCGGTGAGCGTGGTGGCGTCGGCCATGGTAAACGGCACGTCAAGGATGCGCGCCAGCGTCTGTGCCAGCAGCGTTTTGCCGCAGCCCGTCGGCCCCATCAGCAGGATGTTCGACTTCGCCAGCTCGACGTCGTTGTTCTTCGCCGCGTGATTGAGGCGCTTGTAATGATTGTGCACGGCGACGGAGAGCACGCGCTTGGCATGCATCTGACCGATCACGTAATCGTCCAGCACCTTGCAGATTTCCTGCGGGGTCGGCACGCCGTCGCGCGACTTCACCAAGGAGGATTTGTTTTCCTCCCGGATGATGTCCATGCACAGTTCGACGCACTCGTCGCAGATAAAGACGGTCGGACCCGCAATCAGCTTCCTGACCTCATGCTGGCTCTTGCCGCAGAAGGAACAGTACAGCGTATTCTTGGAGTCGCCGCCGCTCACCTTGCTCATTGGAACTCCTTAGGCATCTGCCCGCAGACCGCTTGGGATTACCGGAAACCCATCACCAGCAACCCGCCTGCCACCGGTGCCGGACCGAAGAGCCTCGTCTCCTGATACGTTCAGGAGACTCGGACGGATCGGAAACCCGTCACCTTTACGACATAGGATCATGTTATTCGGCGAGGGATCAAGATTTCATTACATTACCGCAACCTAGCCATGCCGCCCGCAAAGCGGCGCAAGAGCGCGACTTTACGGCGACGGTTGCCGGATTTTTAACTCGCGACGACCTGACGCAGGGGGATCGCGCCAGTTTGGCTGAAATGGCGGTTATTTCGCCGCCTCGTCGGAGCGCGGCACGCCGACATGGTCGACAATGCCGAATTCCAGCGCTTTTTCAGGGCTCATGAAGTTGTCGCGCTCGAGAGCGTCCTGAACCTTCTTCAAGTCCTGCCCGGTGTGCTTCACATAGATCATGTTCAGCTTCTCGCGGATGGCGAGCGTTTCGCGGGCGTGAATTTCAATGTCCGTCGCCTGACCCTGGAAGCCACCCGAGGGCTGATGGACCATGATGCGCGAATGCGGCAAGGCATAGCGCATGCCCTTCTCGCCGGCGCAGAGAATCAGCGAACCCATCGACGCCGCCTGCCCCATGCAGACGGTGGCAACCGGCGGGCGGATATGTTGCATCGTGTCGTAGATTGCAAGCCCCGACGTCACCACGCCGCCCGGCGAGTTGATGTACATCGAGATTTCCTTCTTCGGATTCTCGGCTTCGAGGAAGAGAAGCTGCGCCGTCACCAGCGTCGCCATGCCGTCTTCGAACGGTCCGGCGATGAAGATGATCCGCTCCTTCAGCAGACGCGAGAAAATGTCATAGGCGCGTTCGCCCCGGTTGGTCTGCTCGACCACCATCGGCACCAGATTCATATAAGTAGCGAGGGGGTCTTTCATTCTCTCTCCTGAGCGTCAGCGCGTCCCGGCAGCGTTCCGGAGCCGAGGCTACACCCCAATCCGGAACAACGTCATGGTCTTACCTGCCATAACGGCATAGTGCGATTCGGTAAATGGACGGTGCATCATCCGATGCGCAGCAACCATATAGGGCAGGACGAGGCAGTTTTCACTACCCCTTAATACCCTTTCAAACTGTAGGATATTTGCCACGTCACGAAGCGCGGACCGGCGGGTTATTTACCTGCCGCCATCCGGACGTTGCGTTTTCCCGTTTGCTGGAAGCCCGTCGATCAGATGCAGACGCTGGCGAGCGGCGGGAAGCCGTTGAAGGCGACCGCCGAGTAGGTCGTCGTATAGGCGCCTGTCGCCAGAATCCAGACCTTGTCGCCCGCCTTCAGATCCGAGGGAAGGCGGTAATCGGCCTTCTCATAAAGGATGTCGGCACTGTCGCAGGTCGGACCGGCCAGCACGACGGGCGAGGTTTCTCCGCCGTCACGCGAGGTCATCAGGCGGTACTTGATCGCCTCATCCATCGTCTCGGCGAGGCCGTGGAACTTGCCCACGTCGAGATAGACCCATCGTCGTCCGTCCGCGCCGCCCTTTTCGGAGACGAGCACGACTTCGGCCTGGATCACGCCGGCATCGCCCACGATGCCGCGGCCGGGCTCGACGATCACTTCGGGCTGCCTGTCGCCGAAGTGGCGCGCGAGCGCTTCGCGGATCGCCTGGCCGTAAGCCGGGATCGAGGGCACGTCGGTGCGATAGCGCGACGGGAAGCCGCCGCCCATGTTGACCATGCGCAGTTCGATGCCGCGCGAAGCGACTTCGCGGAAGAGCGCGACCGTGCGCGTGAGCGCCTTGTCGAACTGGGTGAGGTCGGTCTGCTGCGAGCCGACATGGAAGGACACGCCGTAGGCGTCGAGGCCGAGATCGCGCGCGCGGACGAGAAGGTCGGCAGCCATTTCAGGCTCGCAGCCGAACTTGCGCGACAGCGGCCATTCGGCGCCTTCGCATTCCATCAGCACGCGGCAATAGACCTTTGAGCCCGGTGCAACGCGGGCGATCTTCTCCAGCTCGGCTTCGCTGTCGAAGGCGAACATGCGCACGCCCTTCGCATAGGCGGCGGCAATATCGCGCTCCTTCTTGATCGTGTTGCCGAAGGAGATGCGGTCGGGCGTCACGCGGTGGCGCAGGCAGAGATCGATCTCGCCCATGCTGGCCGTGTCGAAGGCCGAACCGAGGCGCGCGAGGCGCGACACGATCTTGTCGGCCGGGTTCGCCTTCACCGCATAGAAAATGCGCGCGTCGGGAAGCGAGCGGGCAAGCTCAAGGAAGTTGTGCGCGACGATGTCGACATCGACCACGAGACAGGGCGACGGCACTTCGGCGGTTGCGAGGTAGCGCTCGATCTTGGGCGGCAAGCCGCCGCGCTCGTCAGGCATTTCAGCCTGACGCGCGACGAGCGCGAGTTTCGTCTTGCGGCGCGGCGCAGCGGCCGGCTTGGCAATGTCAGGCGACTTCGGCGCGTCGAGCACCTTGGTCGGAACCTGCGATTTCGTGGAGAGGCGCGAACGGGCACGGCGGCCCGGCTCGGAAGCGAACATCGTCAACACCCTTTAAGACCCGGCAGAGCCGGTGCGATCAAAAAGGACGCTTCCGTCGTTGCATAAACCAACTATGGGCCAGCGGCACGTGCGTGTGCGTCTTGTGCGGCGAGAGATATGGGCATCGTTGAGTCAGCGCAAGAAGTTTTTGGCCCGGCGGCAAAGTTTTTCTTTAACAACTCCTTAATGTGTCTCCAATGCGGCAATCGCCTCCGGCTTCACGGCGGCTTCGCGGCGGTGGCACGTCAGCTTCGAGGCGGCGACAAAACGAAAGGCCCGGAGGGTTGCTCCGGGCCTTGCTTCAAGCGGCGCTGTCGCGCTTCGCTCAGTCTTCTTTTTTCTTCGCGGCGGCCTTCTTCGGCGCTGCCTTCTTGGCAGCCGGCTTCTTCGCCGCGGGCTTGTCCGCGCCATGATCGTGGTCGTGGTCATGATCGTGGTGATCGTGACCGTGATGGTCGTGATCGTGATCATGGTCGTGATGATGATGATCGTGGCTGTGGCCATGATCCTCGGCATCCGGGTCGGCGAAGAGTTCGTCGCGCGAGACCGTCTTGTCGGTCACCTTGGCCAGCTCGGAGATGAAGTCGATCACCTTGTCTTCGAAGATCGGCGCACGCAGCTCGGCGGCGGCTTGCGGGTTCTTGCGATAGAACTCGAACACCTGACGCTCCTGGCCGGGGAACTGGTGGGCGCGTTCCATCAGCGCCTGGTTCAGCTCCTGATCGGTGACGGAGATGGCGTTCTTCTCGCCGACTTCGGCCAGCACCAGGCCGAGGCGCACGCGGCGTTCGGCGATCTTGCGATACTCGCCGCGGATTTTCTCTTCCGGTTCATCGAGATCGGCTGCGGTCTTGCCCTGATGCTGAAGCTCGTGCTCGAACTGCGACCAGATCTGGTTGAACTCCTGCTCGACCATGGAGGGCGGCAGCTCGAAAGTGTGTGTCTCGTCCAGCGCGTCGAGCAGCGTGCGCTTCAGGTGCATGCGCGACATGCGGTCGTAATCGGATTTGATCTGGTTCGTCAGCGCTTCGCGCAGCTTCGCCAGCTCGTCGAATCCGAAGCGCTTGGCGAACTCGTCGTCGATGGTGACGGGCGCGGGCGCTTCGATCGCCTTCACCTTCACGTCGAAGACGGCGTCCTTGCCGGCGAGGTTTTCCGCGCCGTAATCGGCCGGGAAGGTCACCTTGACCGCGACGTCGTCGCCGGCCTTCGCGCCCTTCAACTGTTCTTCAAAGCCCGGGATGAAGCGGCCGGAGCCGATTTCGAGCTTCGCGTCTTCGGCAGCACCGCCTTCGAAAGCAACGCCGTCGATCTTGCCGAGGAAGTCGATGGTCAGAAGATCGCCCTCCTCCGCGGCCGCACCTTCGGCCTTGGGGGCGTAGTTCTTCTGGTTGTCGGCGAGGCGCTGCAGGGCCTCGTCGACATCGGCCTCGGTCACTTCGGCGACCGGACGCTCGGCGGAAACTTTCGAGAAATCAGCGATCTGGAAGGACGGGATGATCTCGAACTTCATGTTGTAGGTGAGATCGGCCTTGCCTTCGATGACCTGATCGATCTCGCCTTCGAGGTCGATCTCAGGCTGGAGAGCGGGACGAAGGGTCTGTTCCTCGAGCGCCTGCTGGCTGGTCGCACCCACGGTTTCCTGGATGACTTCGGACATGACCTGCTTGCCGAAGGTCTTGCGGAGATGCGCGACGGGCACCTTGCCGGGGCGGAAGCCCTTGAGGCGAATGGTGTTTTTCATCTCGTCGAGCTTCGCGCCGACGCGGGCCTGAAGGTCGCCGGCCGGTACCTGAATCTTGAGTTCGCGCTTCAAACCGTCGGCGCTTGTAACCGTGACTTGCATCTTCCAATCCATTGTATTTGCGGCGTTTTCCGGCCTGGTGCGGGCGGAGGGACTCGAACCCCCACGCCTTGCGGCACTGGAACCTAAATCCAGCGCGTCTACCAATTCCGCCACGCCCGCAAGGCCCGCTGCCCTGCCGAACCCGCAGGGCCGTTCTCGAAATTGGCGCTCTCTATAACAAGGGCGTCACGCGAATACCAGCGGAGATAGAGAGCGAGATTCGAGGTTTGGCGCGCGAGATCGGAGATATTCAGCCGAGAGCCGCCGGAAGGTCACGCAGGACGGCGGGCAGCATCTCGGGCAGGTCCTCGGCGATGAGGCCGGGGCCGAAGGACGCCCCCGCTTCGCCGTGCAGCCAGACGCCCATGGCCGCCGCTTCGAACGCAGGGACACCCTGGGCGAGCAGCCCCAATATAATGCCGGCGAGAACATCCCCACTTCCGGCGGTGGCGAGTTCCGGCCCGGCATTGGTGTTGACGACGGCCCGGCCGTCCGGCGCGGCGACGACGGTGTCCGCCCCCTTCAGCACGAGGATCGCGCCGGCTTCGACGGCGGCGGCGCGGGCGCGGGCAATCTTGTTGCTGCTGTCGTTGCCGTTCGGGGCGAGCGCCGGGAAGAGACGCTTGAACTCGCCTTCATGCGGCGTCAGCACCGTCGGCCCGGCGAAGTAGCCCTTGATGGCGACGAAAAGGTCGCGCGGGATTTCGGCGAAGGAGGTCAGCGCGTCGGCGTCGAGCACCATGGCGGCGCCGGAGAGAAGAGCCGCCAGCACGTTCTCGCGCGTCTGCTGGCCGACGCCCGCGCCCGGGCCGATGAGGCAGGCGTTCTTGCGCTTGTCTTCGAGGATGGCGGTGAGCGCGTCGGCACCCGCGAAGGGCGTCAGCATGATCGAGGTG
>JARLIS010000013.1 GCA_031291615.1 Parvibaculum sp. | reverse complement strand
TTCCGGTCGAGCCCGATGTGTAGAGAATGAAGAGCGGGTCTTCGGCGTTCATTTCCTCGGGCGGGCAGTCGGCCGACACTTTCGCCGCCGCCTCGTGATACCAGACATCGCGGCCCACTTGCATGTTCACCGGATCGCCGGTGCGGCGGACGACGACGACGCTGGCGACGCCGGGGCACTTTTTCAGCGCCTCGTCCGTGTTCACTTTCAGCGGCACCTTGCGGCCGCCGCGCAGGCCTTCATCCGCCGTGATGACAACCCTCGAGTCGCAATCGACGATGCGGCCGGCAAGGCTGTCGGGCGAGAAGCCGCCGAAGACGACCGAATGCACCGCGCCGATGCGCGCGCAGGCGAGCATGGCGAAGGCGGCTTCCGGGATCATGGGCATATAGATCGTCACGCGGTCGCCCTTCTTCACGCCTTGCGCCTTCAGCACGTTGGCGAAGCGGCAGACCTCGGCGTGAAGCTCGCGATAGGTGACTTTCCGCGAGTCCTTCGGGTCGTCGCCTTCCCAGATGATGGCGACCTGATCGGGGCGCTCCCGCAGGTGGCGGTCGACGCAGTTCGCGCTCACATTGAGCGCGCCATCCTCGAACCATTTGATGTAGAGGTTCTTCGGATCGTAGGAGACGTTCTTCACCTTGGTGAAGGGCTTCATCCAGTCGATGCGGGAGGCCTCGGCGCGCCAGAATGTGTCGGGGTCAGCGAGGCTCGCCTCATAGAGCGCCTTGTAGCGCGTCTCGTCGATGAAGGCGCGTCCGGCCCATTCGGATGTCACCGGAAAAATTTCGTTGGCGGTCATGTGGACGCATCCTCCGTTCAACGCATTTGTTTCTTGCTTGCGGGCATTATCCAGCCCGCCGCTTCGCGGTCAATCGGCAGCCTGTTTCGGCGCGGGGCCGACTGCGCCCTCCCTTTCGAGCGCGTCGATCGCATCGGCGTCGAGCCCGATCTCGGCCAGCACTTCGCGCGTCTGCTCGCCGAGACGCGGCGGGTGGCGGCGGATATTGGCCGGCGTTTCTCCGAAGCGGACGGGCGGGCGCAACGCGAAATAGGGTCCGGCATGCGGATGCTCGTAACGCTGGAAGAACTCGACCGCCTTCAGATGCGGATCGTCCTGCAAATCGTCGAGCCTGTTCATCTTCACCGCGGGAATAGACAGCGGCACAAGGGCGGCCAGCCACTCCTCGGTGGTCTTCGTCTCGGTCAGTTCCTCGATCATCGCGTAAAGCTCGCGGATGTTCTGCGTGCGCGCCTTGTAGGTCGCAAAGCGCGGATCGTTCTTGAAGACGCCGGGCTTGCCCGCGAGTTCGAAGAACTGATCCCACTGCTTGTCGGAATAGGGCAGCAGGCCGATATAGCCGTTCTTCGTCCGGTAGGGGCGGCGGTCGGGATTGGTCACCCGGCCATAGGACCAGGGGCCCGTCGCCGGATCGAAGACATGGCCGTAAAAATGCTCGGCCAGCACGAAGCTCGTGATCGTCTCGAACATCGGCACTTCGACGAACTGGCCCTGGCCCGTGCGCTGGCGATGGAAGAGCGCGGCGGTGATCGCATTGGCCATGAAGAGGCCGGAGACCTTGTCGGCCATCAGCGTCGGCACATAGCGCGGCTTCGGATCGCCATCGACGCGGGAGAGAAGATCGGCCGAGCCCGAGCCCGCCTGAATGAGATCGTCATAGGCGGGAAGGCCCGCATAAGGCCCGTCAGAGCCGTAGCCCGCCGCATGGACGAAGACGATGTCGGGTTTAATCTTCTTCACGTCTTCATAGGAGAGGCCGAGGCGCTTCATGCCCTCGTAGCGGATGTTGGAGGCGAGCACGTCGGCGGAGGCGACGAGCTTCATCAGCGCATCGACCGCGCTCTGCTTCCGGAGGTCGAGAAGGATCGAGCGCTTGTTGCGGTTGATGGTGAGGAAGATGGGCCCGAGGTCGTGGGCGGCGCCGTCGGGCACCTTGCCCGCCCAGCGCATGATGTCGCCGCCCTGTCCGCCGCCGCCGGTGGGCGAGGGGGCCTCGACCTTGATCACGTCCGCGCCGTAGTCGCCGAGGATCTGCGTCGCATAGGCGCCGAAGACGACGCTGGTCAGGTCGATGATGCGCACGCCCTTCAGGGGGCCGGTGACGTTCGTTCCAAGTTCGCTCGTCTCACTCAACTGCTGATCCTCCCTCGCCATCCTCGCCGCGCCAGACATAAAGCGCGTCGGGAAGCTTTTCTTCGTTATCGCGCCCGTCGGTCAAACGCGCAAGCGCAAGCCCGTGACGCTCGTAAAACCGCCGCGCGCCTGCGTTCTCTTGGAATGTCCAGAGTGAGAAGCCTTGGGGACGCTGCGTTTTCACCCGGTCGAGAAGGGCGCGGCCCAGACCATGGTTCTGGGACGCAGGGTGAATGTAGAGATGGGCGAGCCATGTTTTGCCTCCGGCATCGTGGATCGCGGCGAAACCGGCGATGGCGCTCCCCGTCGGGAGCGGCGCGGCGGCGACCCAGACCTCGTCATTTGCGACCAGATGGCGGATGAAGGCGCGGGTCTCGTCGTCGGTGTGGAGGTCCGGCAGATAGGTCATGGTCCGGCGCGCGGCCAGAAAGACTTCGGCGATTTCCGGCCAGTCCTCGGGCCCTGCCTTGCGCGGTTCGATTTTCATTTGGGTTGCCGGGCCGGGGTGGTCAAATAGCGGGCGACCATAGCAAAAGGCGCTGGGTCCGCGAGGGAAAGACAAACCATGCAGCTTCTTCTTTCGAGCTGGCCGGAGATCGAGGCCTATCTCGCGCGCTCGCGCGGGATCGTCATTCCCATCGGCTCGACGGAGCAGCACGGGCCGACGGGCCTTATCGGCACGGATGCGATCTGCCCGGAGGTGATTGCGAAACGCGCGGCGGACGAGGCAGGGTTTCTCGTCGGGCCGACCTTCAATGTCGGCATCGCGCAGCATCATCTCGGCTTTCCCGGCACGATGACGCTCAGGCCCTCGACCATGATTGCCGCGATCCATGACTGGGTGGCCTCGCTGGCGCGGCACGGCTTCGAGCGCATCTATTTCTTCAACGGGCATGGCGGCAATATCTCGACCATCAACGCGGCCTTTGCCGAAATCTATGCCGACCGCTCGCTTGTCGCGGACGCCTCGAACCGGGGGCCGGTCAAATGCCGGCTCGCCAATTGGTGGGACTACAGGCCGGTCATGGATTTCTGCCGGGAGCGCTATGGGGCGAGCCATGGCAGCCATGCGACGCCGTCGGAAGTCGCCGTCACCTATTTCGCCTATCCCGACGCCATCAAGAGCGCCGAAATGAGCCCGAAAATCGCGCCGACGGGCCGCTTCACCGATGCCGAAGACTACCGCGCCAAATTTCCCGACGGACGCATCGGCTCCGACCCGTCGCTTGCCGACCCCAGGGATGGCGAGAAGCTCATCGCGCTGTCGGCGGCGGGGCTCGTTGAGGATTACGGGAAGTTTTTGGCGGGGTGAGGGTTGTTATCGCCGATTTCTTGATGTAGTTTGATAAATCAAGAAACATCAAGACGGCACATGCTCATGACCATGCGCGAGAAATTTGCCTCCCAGGCCGATCCTGAATTGCTCTCCCAGATGCGCGAGCTTGCCAAGACCGAAGGCCGTCAGTTTCAGGCGCTGGTCGAGGAGGCCTTCCGGGACTACCTCGCGCGAAAGCAGGGCGAACGTCCGCGGGAGAATGTGATGGCGCATTTTCGCGACAGCGTGCGGCGCAATGCCGAGCTCTACAAGCGGCTCGCGAAATAAGGCATGCCGGATTATCTGACGCTGGCCGAAGTCCTCGCGATGCATGAGGAGCTGATCGAACTCTATGGCGGCGCGCATGGCGTGCGTGACATGGGCGCGATTGAGTCCGCGCTCTTTCGTCCGCAGACGGGCTATTATGACGATGTGATCGCGGAGGCTGCCGCGCTTCTCGAAAGTCTCGCGGTCAACCATCCCTTCATCGACGGCAACAAGCGCATCGCCTTTGCGGTCGCCGATGTGTTTCTGCGCCTCAACGGGTTCCTGTTCGAGGCCGACCCGATCGAGGCTTACGATTTCATGATCGGGCTGTTCGAGCGCGGCGCATTCCGCTTCGATGCGCTTGAGCCGTGGCTCAGGGAAAATACGAGGCCGCTTTAGAGTTCGGCGTCGTGTCTTTCGTTTTGGGAAGAGGGAAGGTGGACCCCGGATCAAGTCCGGGGTGACGCGTTTTGGTTTGCTGCCTCACCTCACCCAATCCCGTCACCCCGGACTTGATCCGGAGTCCATCTCTTCTTCCGTCATGGGAAGCGTGCAGCCCGGCCTTCACGGCGCCTTCGCGAGCCCGCCCATCTTGCAGATGAGTTTCCATTCGGCCTCGCGCACGGGCTGGACGGAGAGGCGCGAGTTTTTCAGCAGCACCATTTCGGCGAGCTTCGGTTCCTTCTTGGCCTCGGCGAGCGAGACAGGCTTCGGCATGTCTTCCACCGCCTCGATGACGACGAGGCCGAACTTGCCCGTCTCGTCGGTCGGATCGGGGCGATGCTCGCCGATGACGCGGACGATGCCGACGATGCTCTTCTCGTCGCCCGAGTGATAGAAGAAGCCGAGGTCGCCCGTCTTCATCAGCTTCATGTTGTTGTTGGCCTGGTGGTTGCGCACGCCCGTCCAGGGTTCGCCCTTGGCGCCTTTTTTCTTTTGCTGATCCCAGGACCAGGTGTGGGATTCGGATTTGAAAAGCCAGTAGGCCATAGATCGCTCCTCTATCGCGGATTGAGAACCCATTTCCAGGCGCGGATTTCGACGCGCTCGAAGAGACCGGCTTTCGTATAGGGGTCTTCCGCCGCCAGCCGTTCGACCTCGGCGCGGTCGGCCGCTTCGATCGCGAGCAGGCTTCCGTTCATCGCCGCGCCGTCGTCGCTTGTGAAGGGTCCGCCGGCGGCGATGCGGCCGCTCTCCTTCCAGTATTTCACATGGGCCTCGCGATTGGCGAGGCGGATGGCGAGCGCATCCGGCTTGTCGGTCCCGATGAGGCAGAAGAGCATCCGTGAGTCTCCGAAGTTTCCGTTGATCGTCAGTGTTCGCTTTTGAAGGGGCGCGTCAGCAGCGCGACGATCGCATCGTCGACCGAGGCCTTGCCGGTGACGATGGCGGCGACCGCTTCCGAGATCGGCATTTCTATTCCGTGCGTCGCGGCGAGCGCGCAGACGGCGGTGGCCGAGAAGACGCCTTCCGTCACCGAGATGCGGGCGCCCATGATGTCGGCGAGCGATTTTCCTTCGCCCAGCGCCATGCCGAGCGACATGTTGCGCGATTGCGGCGAGTTGCAGGTGAGCACGAGATCGCCGAGGCCTGAAAGTCCGGCGAGCGTTTCCGGCCTTGCGCCGAGCGCGAGGCCAAGGCGCGTCATCTCGGCAAAGCCGCGCGTCGTCAGCGCGGCGCGCGCGCTTGCGCCGAACTTCTTGCCTTCGACGATGCCGCAGGCAATGGCGAGCACATTCTTCACCGCGCCGCCGACTTCGGCGCCGATGAGGTCGGAGGAGTAATAGGGACGGAATGTCGGAATGCCGATCGCGTTGACGAGGGCGGTTCCCGTTTCCTCCTCGGCGCAGGCGAGCGTGACGGCGGTCGGAAGCCCGCGCGCGACTTCCGCCGCGAAGCTCGGACCTGAAAGCACCGCAGGCAAGGCCCGGGGCAGGGCTTCGGCAAGCACATCGGTCAGCAGCATATGCGTGCCTTCTTCCACGCCCTTGGCGCAGAGGAGAAGCGGTGTGCCGCGCGCAAGCGTCGGCGCGAGGCCCTTGCAGGCGGCGCGGACATGCTGGGCCGGGGTCACCATCAGCAGCGCATCGGCGGCCGATATTTCGGCGAGAGAGCCGGTCGCGCGGATTTTCGGATCGAGCGCGATGCCGGGGAGGAAGGTCTTGTTCTCATGATGCGCGTTCACGGCGTCGAGGACTTCGGCCTCGCGCACCCAGAGCGTGACGCGGCGCCTGGCCGGGTTGCCCGCGCGGGCGGCGACCTGCGCCAGCGCCGTCCCCCAGGCGCCGCCGCCTATGACGCCGATATGGTCGAAGTCGCGCATTCTTTTGCTGCACCCGCTAACGATTGAACGATTCGTTGATTATTCATTCCGTCGGCCTACAATCGTTTTATGACCTCTCAGGACGACACGCGCCAGAAAATCATAAACGCCGCCAAGGAGCGTTTCGCGCATTACGGCTATGGCAAGACGACCATGGCCGATCTTGCCGACGACACCCAGATGTCGCCGGGCAATCTCTATCGCTATTTTCCAGGCAAGCTCGACATTGCCGAGGAGATCGCGCGCGAAGCCTCGATCCGCACCGCCGAGCAATTGTCGCGCATCCTGACGCGGCCGGGGCGCAGCGCCTCGGAACGGCTGCATGACTTCCTGTTCGAGGATCTGCGGGAAACCTTCCAGACGCTCGAACGCGACCCGAAGCTCGTCGAGATGGCCCAGATCATCACTGCCGAGCGGCCGCATTTTCACAATGAGGGCCAGAAGCGCGAACGCGAGGTTCTCCGCCGCATCGTCGAATACGGCAATGTTTCGGGCGAGTTCTCGGTCGCCGATCCCGAATTCGTCGCCGAGATGATCCAGTCGGCGACCTTGAAGTTCAGCTATCCGCAGCTATTTACCCGTTTGCCGCTCGCTCGACTGGAGCGGGAGCTTGAAGGCGTATTTCAGATCCTCGTCGCCGGGCTCAAGGCCGGCGTGTCGATCTCCGAGCCCCACCGGGATGTGGTGGAAGCCTGAGTTTTCTGGGCTTTACGGCAGCGCAGCAAATTCAGCCGGCGGCACAAAAATTTCATAAGTCTTTGTTGTAGATTAAATAAACGGAGAAACACCCCTTTTTGTGTTGCGTTGCAGCAACACAATTCATGAACGATGAATATTTTTCATTTCGTTCATTGTTTTTCGTTCATGACCCTCCTAAATCACGTTTGCTGAGGGGAACCCCTCCCCCGCGGCATGATTGAAGGAGACCGCCATGACGCTCGCAGCCCTGAAGCCCAGCTTCGATCTCGACTTCGCCGACCGCGCCGCCGCGCCGCGCGCGTCCGCCGAAATCACCACCCTCAATTTTGCGAAATCCGAGGCTTCGGCCAAGGGCTTCGCCGGCGAAACGCTGGGCGCCAAGTTCGGCTATTCGCTGATCGGCGCCTACGCCCTCTTCAATGCCGCCTTCGTGGTCACCCACTTCATCATCTGAATCGACAGCCTTCGCGGCGCGTCCTTTCCCGACTGCCGCCGCCCCTATGCCAAGGAGACAAGACATGAACAGCAACAAGGCCCAGTACAGCGAAGCGCTCGCCACCCGCCTCATCGCGGGGCTGCTCGCCGCCTATTCGATCGCGCTTATCGCGCAGACGGCCGGCGTGCATCTGGCCTGATCCCGCAATCCCCCGCCGCAGCTCGCTCCCTCCCCTGAGCCGCGGCGGATGATAAAGGCCCTTTCGGGGGCCTTCTTGCCCCGGCGTCTCCCTCGACGCCGGGGCCTTTTTTTGTCCGGATACCGGAGGCGGCGTCTACGCCTTGACGCCCGCGCCGCGTGCGGGGCTCGCCGTCGGATCGAGCGGCCAGCGCGCGAGCGGGCTCACATCGAGATTGTCGACAAGGCCGAGCGCGAAGCGTTCGGCGCCCGCCCAGGCGATCATCGCGCCATTATCGGTGCAGAGCTTCGCGGGCGGCACGATGAAGGCGTAGCCGCGCGAGCTTGCCGCTTCTTCCAGGCGCTTGCGCAATGCGAGGTTCGAGGCGACGCCGCCGGCGACGACGAGCCGTTTCGGTTTCGCGCCGAAAAACCCTTCCGCCATATGCATCGCATTGATCGTGCGGTCGGCGAGCACATCGGCGGCGGCGGCCTGGAAGGAGGCGGCGATGTCCGCCCGCGTTTTCTCGTCGAGCGGGCCTTGCGCCTCGGCGAGCTGGCGCACCGCCGTCTTCAGGCCCGAAAAAGAGAAGTCGCAGCCGGGCTTGCCGAAGAGCGGGCGCGGCAGCGGGAAGCGCGCCGCGTCTCCGCCGCGCGCGATTTTCTCGACGGCGGGGCCGCCGGGAAAGCCGAGGCCCATCAGCTTCGCCACCTTGTCGAAGGCCTCGCCCACCGCGTCGTCGATGGTCGTACCGAGGCGCGCATAGCGACCGACGCCTTCGACCATCAGGAGCTGGCTGTGGCCGCCGGAGACGAGCAGAAGCAGATAGGGAAAGTCGACGCCGTCGGTCAGCCGCGCGGTCAGCGCATGGCCTTCGAGATGGTTGACGGCGATAAGCGGCAGGCCGCGGGCGAGCGCGATGCCCTTGGCGGTCATCAGGCCGACAATGACGCCGCCGATAAGGCCGGGGCCCGCCGTCGCGGCGATGGCGTCGAGGTCGTCCCAGCCGCAATGGGCATCGTCGAGCGCGCGGGCGATCAGCCCGTCCAGATGCTCGACATGGGCGCGGGCGGCGATTTCCGGCACGACGCCGCCATAGGGCGTGTGCTCGGCGATCTGGGAAAAGACCGTATTCGACAGGATTTCGCCCTTGCCCTCGCCCGACCGGCGCACGATCGCGGCCGCGGTTTCGTCGCAGCTTGTCTCGATGCCGAGGATGGTGAGCGGTTTTGTCACGGGGTCGGGGGCCCAGGGCGGTGGACGGGTTAGGGGTTCGCGCGGCGCGGCAATCGTCTATAAGAAGCGCCAAATCAACGGTTCGCATTACACCCCTGAGAGAAGCCATGCAACGGCGCTTCCGCATCGGCACACGCGGCTCGAAACTGGCGCTCATCCAGGCGCATATGGTGGCGGCTCATGTCGGCCGCGCCCTCGGCCTGCCGCCTGAAGAGGCGGCCGAGATCGTCGTCATCAAGACGACGGGCGACCAGGTGCAGGACCGCAACCTGTCCGAGCTGGGCGGCAAGGGGCTTTTCACCAAGGAGATCGAGGACGCGCTCACCAGTGGCGGCATCGACCTTGCCGTGCATTCGATGAAGGACATGCCGACCGCGCTTCCCGACGGGCTCGTCATCGACTGCCTGCTCGAACGCGCCGATCCGCGCGACGCCTTCCTGTCGTCGAAGGCGACTTCCATCGCCACGCTGCCGAAAGGCGCGATCGTCGGCACCTCGTCGCTGCGTCGCGCGGCGCAGGTGAAGGCGCGCAGGCCCGACGTCTCCATCGTTCCCTTTCGCGGCAATGTCGATACGCGGCTTGCAAAGCTCGAACAGGGCATCGCGGATGCCACGCTTCTCGCCATGGCGGGCCTCACCCGCATGGGGCTTGCTGACAAGGTGACGGCGGCGCTTTCTACCGATGAGATTCTTCCCGCCGTTGCGCAAGGCGCCATCGGCATCGAACGCCGGGCGAGCGACGAAGACGCCGCGCGCATCGTTGCGACGTTCCATCACGCCGAAACGGGATTGCGCGTCGCCGCCGAGCGCGCGCTTCTTGCCGTGCTCGACGGCTCCTGCCGCACGCCCATTGCGGCGCTTGCCGAAATCAGCGGCAAGAAGCTGATGCTGCGCGGCATGATCCTGACGCCGGACGGCGCGGAGGTGATCGAGACCTCGCGCGAGGGTCTGGCGTCTGACGCCGCCGCCATCGGCGCGGATGCGGGGCGGGAATTGAAGGGCCGCGCGGGCCCCCATTTCTTCACCATCGACTGAGAGGGATCATGCGCCTTCTCGTCACGCGGCCGGACGAGGACGCAGAACCGCTTGCGGCGTTGCTCGCGGGGCTCGGGCACGAGGCCGTCATTGCGCCGCTCCTCACCATCCGCATTCTTGCCGATGCGGCGCTCCCCGACGAGCGCTGGCAGGCCATCCTCATCACCAGCGCCAATGGCGTTCGCGCCCTCACCGCGCGGCGCGAGGCGGCGGCGCTCGCCACGGTGCCTGTCCTTGCGGTCGGCGAGGCGAGCGCGTCGGCGGCGCGCGCGGCGGGCTTCATGCAGGTCGAGGCGGCGGGGGGCGACGTCATTTCGCTCGCCAGGCTCGCCATGCAGCGATTGTCGCCGGGCGGGGGGCCGCTCCTTCATGTGGCGGGCAGCGTCGTCGCGGGCGACCTCAAGGGCGATCTGGAGGCGCGCGGCTTCTTCGTCACGCGCGTCGCGCTTTATGACGCCGTGGCGGCCAGCGAATTGCCGGAGGCCGCCGCCTCGGCGCTCAAGGCGAAACGCATCGACGGCGCGCTTTTTTATTCGCCGCGCACGGCGCGCAGCTTTGCAGCCCTTGTCAGGGGCGCAGAGGCCGAGGCCATGCTTGCGGGCGTCACCGCCTATTGTCTCTCGGAGGCGGTTGCGGATCAGCTTGCCGGGCTTCCCTTCGTCGCCATCCGGGTTGCATCCGCGCCCGACCAGCAATCGCTTCTGGCGCTTTTGCCCAAATAGGCCCGCACGCTATTCCGCCTAGATCATTCATTGTCGTCTTTGTGGGCTATCTTGCCTTTGTGACGCCCATTTCCGCCCTATAGTGTTGGCCGGACAGGCGAACCCGATGCGGATACCTCGATGAGCGATCAGAACGGCGACGACAAGACTCCCGCGGAACCCGAGGCCGAGCTTCTCGGTCCGGAGAAGAATGTGCGCGAGCCGCGCCCCCGCAAGGACCCGCCGGTGATCGAAGGCGAGGCCGAGGAGGTCGGCAGCCGCAACGCGTCCGCCTCCGGCGGCGCGAGCGAGACACCGAAGCCGGGCGACGGGCCGTCCGCTGCCGCGCCACGCCCGGCGAGCCCCCAGCGCGCCTATGCCACCAGCATTGCGACGGGCGTCGTCGCGGCGGTCGTCGCCGTCTCCGTCCTATACGCTCTCGGCTTCGGCAGGCCCGACACCAAGGGCGCGCAGGTTCTCGCCGATCTCGATACGCGGCTCGTCTCGGTCGAACGCCAGAGCGAGGAGACGGGCAAGGCGCTTGAAAGCGCGGGCGCCCGCATCGACGCCGCCGAAAAGAATATCGCGGCCGAGGCGCAGTCGCCCGAAGGGGTTGCCGCCATGACGGCGCGGCTCGACAAGATCGAAGCGGAAGCCGATGCCTTGAAGCAGTCGCTCGGCGAGGCTTCGGCGGCGGCGCAGGCGAGCGGCGCGAAGCTCGACGCGCTGGCAAAGTCGATGCCGCCCGCCGGCCTTGCCGACGAAGTGGCGAAGCTCGGCGCGATGCTGAAGACGCTCAATACGGCGCTCGATGCGCTCGCGCCCAAGGTCAACGAGATGCAGGCGCGCGTCGCCGCGCTCGAAGCGAAGAAGGACGATCCCGATGCGGCCGCGCGCGCCGCTCTCGGCCTTGCGCTCGCCAATCTCGCGCGTGCGGCCGAAACTGCGGAACCCTTCAAGGCCGAGCTCGATGCGGTCGCCGCCTTCCTGCCGAAGGAGCCTGAGCTTGCCGCGCTTGCCGGGCCCGCCGCAACGGGCGTGCCCACCGAGGCGAGCCTCAAGGAGCGCTTTCCGGCGATGGTGCAGTCGGTTCTCGATGCCGAACGCCGCGCAAAGAATGACGGGCTTTATGCGCGCTTCGTCGCCAATATCCGCAAGCTCGTCACGATCAGGCGCACCGGCGAGATTTCGGGCGACGACACGGAAGCCGTGATTGCGCGCATGGAAGAGCGGCTGAAGCTCGACGATCTGGCCGCCGCGGTGACGGAAGGAAAGGCGCTCAAGGGCGCCGCGCTCGAGGCCGCAGCGCCCTGGCTCAAGGACGCCGAAGCCCGCGTCGCCACACGGCAGATGCTCCGCGATCTTTCGGCCCATGTGGCCGCGCGTCTTGCTCCTCCGGCGCCGGGGGCGAAGGGCTGATGCTTCGCGCGCTCTACACATTCCTCGTCATCGCGGCGCTGTCGGCGCTGGCGATCTGGCTCGCCGACAATCCGGGCCATCTCGTTCTCGACTGGCGCGGCTATGAAGTGCGGACGAGTTTCGTCGTCGGCCTGCTGCTGCTTGTCGGCGTCGCGCTGCTGGTCCTCCTCGTCTATCGGTTGAGCGCGGGTCTTCTGCGCAGCCCGGCCAATGTCTCCTCGTTTCTCGACCAGCGCCGCCGTCGTCGCGGCTTTCTCGCTCTGTCGCGCGGCATGGTCGCGGTGGCGGCGGGCGATGCAGCCGAGGCGAAACGCCATGCGGCGCAGGCGCGCAAACTTCTCGACGAGACGCCGTTGACGCTGCTTCTGTCGGCGCAGGCCGCCCAGCTCGACGGGCAGGAGGAAGCGGCGACGAAAAGTTTCGAGGCGATGCTCGCTTCGCCCGAGACGGCCTTTCTCGGCCTTCGCGGCTTGTTCGTGCAGGCGCGGCGCGCCGGCGACAGGGACCGCGCGCTCGACATTGCGCGGCGCGCTTTCCGCATGCGGCCCAAGACGGCATGGGCGGCCGAGGCCGTCTTCGAGATCGAGACGGCGGAAGAAGACTGGGCCTCCGCGCTGCGCACGCTCGACGCCAAGCTGTCGGCGAAGCTCCTCGCGCGCGACGAGGCGCGGCGGCAGCGCATGGTGCTTCTGACCGCGCAGGCCATGACGGCGGCGGAAGCGGCGCGCGCGCAAGCGGGCGAGGCCAAACGTGCGGCGCAGGAAAAGGCGCTCTCGCTTGCGCTTCAGGCCGTCGCGCTCGATGCGGGCTTCGTTCCGGCGGTCGCGCTTGCCGCGCGGCTGTGCGGACTGACGGGGCGTGTGCGCAAGGGTGCGAAGCTCATCGAGGACGCATGGGCGCTCGAACCCCATCCCGATCTTGCCGAAGCCTTCATGGATCTTGTCGAGGGCGAGAGCGGTTACGACCGTTTCAAGCGCATGCGCATTCTTGCCGGTCACAATCGCGATCACATCGAAAGCCGCATTGCGCTGGCGCGCGCCGCCATCGGTGCGCGCGACTGGCTTGCCGCGCGCGGCGCGCTTGAAGGCCTGGTGGGCGAGGGGGCGGCGGAAGCGCCGAGCCAGCGCATCTGCGAGCTGATGGCGGAAATCGAGGAAGGCGAGCACGGCAATCGCGGCGCGGCGCGCGAATGGCTTGCGCGTGCGCTTCATGCGCCGGAAGACGCCGACTGGACGGGCGAAGGCTGGCGCTCGCATTCATGGTCGCCGATCAATCCGGTGACGGGCGAATTCGATGCGCTGGAATGGAAAGCGCCCGGCCAGCGCTTGCTGCCCGTCATGCGTCAGGGCGCGGGCGCACCTGCGCCCGTGGCGGTCGCGGCGGAAGCCGCAAAGGCCGAAGCTCCGCCCGCGCCCGAAGCGGAAGCGCCGCATGAATTGAGGCCGCAGCTTGAAGAAGACGAGGCGGTTGCCTTCGCGCCGCCGCTGCCGGATGATCCGGGCCCCGCGGCGCCGGATGAATTCGGCGGTTTTGCGGAAGGCGACATGGAGGGGGAACGCAAATGGTGAAACGGATTTTCCAGAGCGTCGGCGTGCTCGTGCTGCTCGGGATCGTCGTGATCGCGGTTTCTGTCGTGCGCTTCGACAAGACCAAGGAAGAATTGCTGCCGAAATATACAACGGCGGCCTCCCAGTTCATTGCGCTGCCGGACGGCGCCACCGCCCATGTCCGCGACGAGGGCGACAAGGTGGGGCCCGTCCTCGTTCTCATTCACGGCTCGAACGCGTCGCTCCAGACCTGGGAGCCATGGGTCAAGCTTCTCGGCGGCAGATATCGCGTCGTCAGCATGGACCTGCCGGGGCATGGGCTTACCGGCGCGGTGCCGGGCGACGATTACAGCCGCGACGCCATGGTCGCCTTCGTTCACGAGGTGATGCAGAAGCTCGCCATTCCGCGCTTCGCCATTGCCGGCAATTCGATGGGCGGCGGGGTCGCGGCCGAATATGCCGAACTCCATCCCGACGAGCTGACCGCGCTCATTCTGGTCGATGCGGCGGGGCTGCCGCGCAAGCCGCAGCCGGACGAGAAGATTCCGCTCGGCTTCCGGATCGCACGCATGCCCGTTCTCAACAAGCTGATGCTCTACGTGTCGCCGCGCTCGATCTTCGCGGAAGGCGTGCGCAAGGTCTTTGTCGACCAGTCCAAGGTCACCGAGGAGATGATCACGCGCTATTACGACCTCAACCTCTATGACGGCAATCGCCGGGCGACGGGCATCCGCTTCCGCACCCCCGGCAATGACGAGGCGGTCGCCGAGAAGCTCGGCGCGATCAAGGCGCCGACGCTCGTGATGTGGGGCGACAAGGACCCGCTGATCCCGGTCGAATATGCCGGCGAATTCGCCAAGCGCATCCCCGGCGCCAAGGTCGTCATTTATCCCAATGTCGGCCATGTCCCGATGGAGGAGGTGCCCGAAAAGAGCGCCGCCGATGTCGACGCCTTCCTGACGGCCGCCCTTGCGGCCGAAGCGGCGGGGCAGCCCGCCCAGCCGGTCGAAACCGTGCCGACGCAAGGGGCGGGCGGCAAGGTCGAGGTCGTTCCGGCAAGCCCCGAGTAAATCGGGGCCCGGCCCGCCCGCCTTCAAGCCTGTTGCCAAGGGCGTCCGCGCAAGGTATTTCAAGGCCCGCTCGGGACCGGCTTCGCAGGAGGCCCGGCCCCTCGCAAGGCGCCGCTTTAGCTCAGTTGGTAGAGCACATCATTCGTAATGATGGGGTCGGGTGTTCGAGTCACCCAAGCGGCACCACTTTTCCCCAGTTATTCAGGCTTTCACCGCCGTGCGGCGCACCAGCTTCCGGGCATTTCGGCCAGCGCCGACCGCATGAGCGCGGTTTCGGCCGTATCGTCTTTTTTCAGGGCCGTGAAGAGGCTGTCGGCCTGAAGTTCCTCCAGAGGCCGGAGGAAATGCGCCGGACGTCTGACGGCAAGCCGCGGCACGCCCTGCCGCGCCGCCTCGATCGCAAACAGCAGATCGCACATCGTGTGATGCGGCCAGGCGCGGATATCGACATTGAAGCGGCCGGTGAAGAAACCCATGGTGCCGCTGCCGAGTTCATCGGCCGGGCTGTCGGCGATCAGGGGTTCGACGAAATGAAGCACCGACCTGTCCTGCCGATAGGAAAGATGCGGCGGCTCGAAGCGCAGCGCATGAAAGCCCATGACCGCGGCGAAGTGGTGGCGCTCAAGCGCGCTTGCGAGAAGCTCGACATAGCCGGGCGGATAGAAAATATCGTCATCGAAGGTGAAGTAGAGGCAGGGTTCGCCGTGAAGCCGCGCACCGAGAAATTTTCCGTCGGCGCCCAGCGCGCCGAATTCGGACGGCATCAGCGTCACGACATTAGGGTGACGGCGGATGAAATCCGGCGCGGCGTCATGCTTGTCGAAAAACACATAGAGCTTGTCGACCTGGTGTAAAACGCTTTCAAAGGCCGTCTTGAACGTATGGGCGCGGGACGGCATGGTCGCCATGCCGCCGATCCGCGCGTGACGGCGCAAATGCGTATCTTCAGGCCAGGGCATTTCATCGGGTTCCGTTTCGATCATGAGCAATCTAAGGCCGCCCCTGCCCGAAGGCCAAGAGGGATCGGGCGCCGACCCGTTCGACCTCGCGGCGGGCGCGCCTTCGCCATCCGATCTTTTTCTCGGGCCCCATTCCGACGACATCTGCTTTTCGATCGGCGCCTTGGCCTATCGCCGCCGGGCGGGCAGGCTGGCGACCATTTTCTCCCGGTCGCGCTACATCGCGCCCTTGCAGGCCTGGCGCGCAAAGGGCGAGGCGGAGGTGACGGAGCTGCGCAAGCGGGAAGACGCCGCCTTTGCGGATGCCTGCGGTCTCGCGCCCTTCGCCCTCGATCTTGAAGACGCCATGCTGCGCGGGCGCAAGGTGTTCGACCTCGCGCCGCTCGAAGACGATGCCGCGCTGTTCGAGCCCCGGATCATGTCGGCGCTGATCGAGCGAACCGGCGAGAACCAAACCCGTCATTTGCGCCCGTGGCTCTTCTGTCCGGCGGGCATTGGCGGCCATCTCGATCATGTGCTTCTCGCTCTTGTGATTGCGCGCAACATCGCCCGGCTCCTGCCCTTGTGGCGCGTCTGTTTCTACGAAGACCTGTTCTATGCCGCCGCGCCGATGGAGCGATTTGCGGGCCTGCGCCGCCTGACGCAGGCTCTGCCGGGATTCGATCTTACGAGGCGAAGCGGCGATCTCGGCGCGACGGCGGCAAAGAAGATCGAGCTCATGCGGCTCTATGCGAGCCAGTTCGATGTGGCTCCGACCTCGATTTCAGGCTTCACGCCGGCGGTGGGTGAGGGGGCGAACCCTCACGAAGCGGTCTGGGTGGTGGCGGAGAGACAGCGGTGAATTTCCGATAAGGCTTTCGCCCGGGCGCGGCTTTGTGCCTAAATCGCGGGTGTTGAATATGTTGCGGGGAGGCGGCATGGCGAGCGAAGAGAAGATCGGCCAGTGGATCACCATCGCGCGGGAGGGCCGTGTCGCCAGCGTGCGCTTCGATCGCGGCGACAGGCTCAATGCGCTGTCGGTGCAGCTTTTGCGCGACCTCACGGAAACGGCGCGGCGGTTGCGCGAAGACGTGACCGTGAGCGCCGTCGTGCTTTACGGGCCGAAGGTTTTTTCGGCGGGCGCCGATCTTTCCGATCCCGACATTGCGAAGCGGGCCAGCGCATCGCTTCTCGAACGGCGCGAAATGCTGCGCGCCGGGCCCGACATGTGCGACGCCTGGGAGGCGCTCGATCAGGTGACGATCGCCGCCATCGAAGGGTTCTGCATCGGCGGCGGGCTCGCGCTCGTCTCGGCCTGCGATTTCCGCATCGCCGGGCGCGGCGCGCACTTCCGCCTGCCGGAAATTCCGCTCGGCATGAATATGAGCTGGCATACGCAGCCGCGCCTCGTGAATCTCATCGGCCCCTCGCGCGCCAAGCAGTTGACGATTTTCGGCGAGCGCGTGCCCGCCCAGCAGGCTGCCGAATGGGGCCTTGTCGATGAATTGACCGAAGACGGCGGCGCCTACGCCTTCGCGCGCAAATGGGCCGACAAGGTGGCGGCGCTGCCGCCCGTCGCGGTGCGCATGTCGAAGCGCGGCATCACCGAAATCGCCACCGCGCTCAACCGGGCGGCGACCTTCATGGACCTCGACCAGTTCGCGCTCGCCTCGGGCAGCGAGGATCAGCGCGAGGCCGTCAGCGCCTTTCTTGAAAAGCGCCCACCCCATTTCACCGGACGGTGAAGACATGAACAACGATCCGAAGACCCATCGCGGCGGCTGCCCCTGTTGCAGCCCCTATGTCTGGAAAGCCTTTCCGCCCGAAACGAAAAAGCTCAACAGGCGCGGCTTTTTCGGCATGGGCGCGGCGGTGACGGCGGCGCTTCTGTCGGCGGTCGAAGGCGCGCGGGGACGCTCCGGCGCGGGCTTTGCAGCGGGCGCTCTGTCGGCGGCGGCTTTCGCCGCGCCCGCAATTTCGGGCGGCGGGCTGAGGCGGGAAGCGCTTGCCGGGAAGACGATCTACAAGGGCGGTCTCATCCGCACGATGAATGAAGGACAGCCGGTCGCGGAAGCCGTTGCGGTCGAGAACGGGCGCATCATCGCCGTCGGTTCGGCGGCGGATGTGATGGGTCTTTCGCGCGGCGCGCGCATCGTCGATCTCGACGGGCGGACCATGCTGCCCGGTTTCATCGACTGTCACGGCCATATCGCCATGACGGCGCTGACGCGGGCCTTCTGCAACCTCGCGCCGGTGCCGGCGGGGCCGGTGCGGTCGATCGAGGACATCAAGCGCGAACTCGTCAGGCATCGCGACAAGATGGGAGGCGGGCGCGGCGGCTGGATACTCGGCGCCAATTACGACGATTCTCTGCTTGCCGAAAGGCGCACGCCGACGCGGGCCGATCTCGACGAGATTTCGACCGAGCAGCCGATCTTTCTCATGCACGCTTCGCTTCACGTCGGGACGGCGAATTCCAAGGCGCTCGAAATCGCCGGCATTTCGGCCGAGACGGCGGACCCCGAAGGCGGCGTCATTCGCCGCTGGCCGGACAGCCGCGAGCCGAACGGCATGCTCGAGGAAGTGGCGATGGGCCTCATCATGGCGAAGATGCCGCAAACATCGCTCGAGGAGCTGCTCGACCTTCTCGACGGCGTGCAGGATCAATATGCGGCATGGGGCATCACCACGGCGCAGGACGGCGCGACGCAGGTGCAGGATTACAAGCTCTTGGCGCTTGCCGCCGAGCGCGACCGGCTGAAGATCGACGTCGTCGCCTATCCCTTCTTTCTTCAGGCCGAAAGGATGGCGGCGTCCGATCTCGACATGCGGCGCGACTATAACGGCCTCAAGATCGGCGGCATCAAGCTGATGATGGACGGTTCGCCGCAGGCCAAGACCGCATGGCTCACAAAGCCCTATCACGTGCCGCCCGCCGGGCAGTCGGCGGACTATCGCGGTTATCCGACGCTGGGCGAGGAGGCCGTCGCCGGCCATGTCGAAAACGCCTTTGCGCGCGGCTGGCAGGTCTATGCGCATTGCAACGGCGATGCGGCCGCCGACCAGTTCATCGACGCCATCGAGAAGGCGAGCGCGAAGCATGGCGCGGCCGACCGGCGCACGACGATCATTCACGCCCAGACGCTGCGCGAGGATCAGCTCGACCGCATGCAGGCGCTCGGCATCGTGCCGTCCTTTTTCGTCACGCATACATTCTACTGGGGCGACTGGCACAGGGATTCCGTGCTGGGGCCGGAGCGTGGCGCACGCATCAGCCCGACGCGCTCGGCGCTTTCGCGCGGCATGCGCTTCACGCTCCACAATGACTCGCCCGTCGCGCCGTCAGATCCGCGCATGCTGCTCTGGTCGGCGGTCAACCGGCTGACGCGCAGCGACAGAGTGCTCGGCGAGGATCAGCGCATCGGCGTCTTAGATGCGCTGCGCGGCATCACCATCGACGCCGCCTATCAGCATTTCGAGGACGACATCAAGGGTTCTATCGAGCCCGGCAAGCTCGCCGATCTTGTGATTCTCGGCGAAGACCCGCTTTCGGTCGAGCCGGGCGCGCTCAAGAATCTCGCCGTTCTCGAAACGATCAAGCGCGGCGAAGTCATTTACTCCGCAGGCTGACGGGTCAGGCGGTCGCCGCCGCGCCATTTTCGATCATGCGGTCGATGGCGCCGTCGTCGTAGCCGAAGCTCGCCAGTACCTGGCGCGTATGTTCGCCGATTCCCGGGGCGAGCCGCGGCTGGCGCTTCGTCTCGCCTTCGATGCGGATCGGGCTGTCGACCGTCTGCCAGCCGTCGGTTCCGGCGATCTCGGGCAGGAAGCCGTTCGCCGCCACTTGCGGGCAGGCCATGTGATCGGCCGATTGCATGATCGGCCCATAGGTGATGCCGGCCGTCTGGAACAGCTCCTTCCATTCCGGCCAGTCGCGGGCGATGAAGACCTTTTCAAGTTCCGCCACAAGCTCGGCGGCATTGGCGCGGCGGGCCTCATGCGTTTCGAAGCGTGGGTCGGAAAGCCATTCCGCCTTGCCGATCGCCTCGGCGAGAAGCGGCCATTCGCGCTGATAGTTCAGCATAGCGAGCATGAACCAGCGCCCGTCGCGGCACATATAGAGTTCGGTCAGCGCGCCGCGCATGCCGCGTTGCAGGCGGACGGAGAAATCCGCGTCGAAGAGCGCCGCCTGCATCCAGACGCCGTTTGCCCAGAGGCCGTTCGCCAGCAGCGAGGTCGAGACGCTGCCGCCCTTGCCGGTGCGTTCGCGGCGGTAGAGCGCGGCCATGATGGCGCCGAACAGCGCGACGGCGGTCGGATGGTCGCCCATGCCGGGCACGGAAAAGCCGGGCTCGGTTTCGCGCGTGGCGCGCACCGCATCCATCATGCCGGATCGCGCCCACCAGGCGGTGGCGTCATAGCCGGTGCGATCCTTTTCCGGCCCGTCTTCGCCATAGGGCGTCAGCGAGGCGTAGACGATGCGCTCGTTGAGCGGCAGCACGTCTTCGGCGCGCAGGCGCAGGCGGTCGCGGATGGGTCCGGGAAAATTGGTGATGAAGACGTCCGCCTTCCGGATCAGCGTTTCAAGCACGGCGCGCGCGTCCTCATGCTTCAGGTCGAGCGCCAGGCTTTCCTTGTTGCGGTTGTCGAGCGTCCAGAAATAGTCGCGCTCGGCCGTCGGCATGCCCGGCACTTTCATCAGCTGGCGATAGCTGTCGCCGATCACGGGCGGCTCGATCTTGATCACGCGGGCGCCGAAATTCTCGCCGCGATGCGCTGACATCCCTTCTTTTCCATCGACTCGCCTTGCCGCCATGCGCATCCTTGTC
>JARLIS010000052.1 GCA_031291615.1 Parvibaculum sp. | reverse complement strand
GGCGTCCACCGTGTGGGGGGGGGCTTGGATGGGGAGGTCGTGGGGGCCCCCGGCGCGCCCGGGCCCCCCCGCGCCCCCGCGGCGGTGCGGACCGGCGAAGGCGCCTGGACCGTCCGGGGCGTCGGCGTGGGTGGCCTCAGGGAGCCCGCCCTTCCCCTCGATTTCGGCAATTCGGGCACTGGCGCGCGCCTCGTCATGGGGCTTGTGGCCGGCCACCCCATCACCGCCACCTTCATCGGCGACGCTTCGCTGTCGCGCCGGCCCATGGGGCGCGTCATCACGCCCCTGACGCAGATGGGCGCGCAGTTCGCGGCGCGGGAGGGCGGACGGATGCCGCTCACGCTGACGGGCGCGCGTTCGCCCCTGCCGATCACCTACAAGCTGCCTGTCGCCTCGGCGCAGGTGAAGTCGGCCGTGCTGCTGGCTGGCCTCAATGCGCCCGGCGTCACCACCGTCATCGAGACCGAACCGACGCGCGACCATACGGAACGGATGCTCCAGGCTTTCGGCGCAAAGGTCGAGACCGAGGCCCTGCCCGGCGGCGGCCTTGCCATTCACCTGACGGGCGAGCCGGAACTTTCGCCCTCGCCCATCGTCGTGCCGGCCGATCCCTCGTCCGCCGCCTTCCCGGTCGTCGCGGCGCTCGTGGTGCCGGGCTCCGACATCGTCGTCGAAGGCGTGATGATGAACCCGCATCGGGCGGGCCTCTACAAGACGCTCATGGAAATGGGCGGCGACATCGAGATCATGCATCAGCGCGAGGAAGGCGGCGAACCGGTCGCGGATCTGCGCGTGCGCGCCTCGGCGCTGACCGGTATCGACGTGCCGCCGGAACGGGCGGCCTCGATGATCGACGAGTATCCGGTGCTTGCGGTTGCTGCATCTTTCGCATCGGGCAATACGGTGATGCGCGGCATTCACGAGCTGCGCGTCAAGGAAAGCGACCGTATCGCGGCGACCGCCGCAGGCCTCCGCCTCAACGGCGTCAAGGTGCATGAGACGGATGACAGCATGACCGTCGAAGGCCGCGCGGGCCATGTCGATGGCGGCGGGCATGTCGTCACGCATATGGACCACCGCATCGCCATGTCCTTCATCGTCATGGGGCTCGGCGCGCAGAAGCCCGTCACCATCGACGATGCGTCCATGATCGCGACGAGCTTCCCGGACTTCACCAATCTGATGCGCGGCCTCGGCGCGCTCCTTGTGGGCCGCCGCCAGTGAGCGGGATGGATGCCAATACGAAACCCGTCGTCGCAATCGACGGGCCAGCGGCGTCAGGCAAGGGCACTCTCGCAAGGCGGCTCGCGGCACATTACGGCTTTGCCTATCTCGACACGGGTTCGCTTTATCGGGCCGTCGGACAGGCGGTGCTTGCGGCCGGAAAGGACCCCGCCGACGAGGCGGCCGCGCTTGCCGCCGCCAGGGCGCTCGACGTGACGAAGATCGACGAGCGCTCCATCCGCACCCGGGAGGCCGGCGAAGCCGCCTCGCTCGTCGCGGTCATGCCTGGGGTCAGGGCGGCGATCCTTCATCTCCAGCGCGACTTCGCCCGGAACCCGCCCGGCGGCAAAAAGGGTGCGGTGCTGGACGGACGGGACATCGGAACGGTCGTCTGTCCCGATGCGGCGGCCAAGATCTATGTGACGGCCCGGCCCGAGATCAGGGCGCACAGGCGCTGGCTCGAACTCAAGGGCTCGGGGTCGACGGTTTCCGAGGCACAAGTCCTTGAAGATACTAAGGAACGAGACCGGCGGGATGCCGGCCGCGAGGCGAGCCCCATGAAGCCCGCCGAGGACGCGCACTTGCTCGACACCAGCGATTTGAGTATAGAAGCGGCGTTCGGCGAAGCCGTCCGGATCATAGACAAGTCAATGAGTTAAGTGCGCGGTCCGCTTTTGCGGCGCGGGCTTGCGCATTGACCTTTCGACGTTCCGAACGGGGGCTGCCGGTTTTGCAACCTCTAACCACTGCCCACATCCACATGCTCCCGGGCGATCACGACCCAGGGGGAAGACCGCCGGATACAACCGTCGGCCGGATCAAAGCACCAGGAGACTGAACACATTGGCTAGCACTGCATCCGCGCTCAATCCGACGCGCGAAGACTTCGCCGCCCTCCTCGAAGAGTCCTTCACTTCCAGCGACATGCAGGAAGGCTCGGTCATTCGGGGCAAGATCGTCGGCATCGAGAACGATCTCGCCATCATCGACGTCGGCCTCAAGACCGAAGGCCGCATCGCCCTTAAAGAATTCGCGACCCCCGGCCGTGCCGCCTCCGTGCAGGTTGGCGACACCGTCGAAGTCTATCTCGAGCGCATCGAGAACTCGGCCGGCGAAGCCGTGCTGTCGCGCGAGAAGGCGAAGCGCGAAGAGAGCTGGATCCGCCTCGAAGTCGCCTTCGAGAAGCAGGAACGCGTCGAAGGCCAGATCTTCGGCCGCGTGAAGGGTGGCTTCACCGTCGATCTCGACGGCGCCGTCGCCTTCCTTCCGGGCAGCCAGGTCGACATCCGCCCCGTGCGCGACGTCACCCCGCTCATGAACATTCCGCAGCCCTTCCAGATCCTGAAGATGGACAAGCGCCGCGGCAACATCGTCGTGTCGCGCCGCGCCGTTCTCGAAGAGACGCGCGCCGAACAGCGTCAGGAACTCGTCGAGAACCTGAAAGAAGGCCAGGTGCTCGAAGGCGTCGTGAAGAACATCACCGATTACGGTGCGTTCGTGGATCTCGGCGGCGTCGACGGCCTGCTGCACGTCACCGACATCGCATGGCGTCGCGTCAACCATCCGACCGAAGTTCTCTCGATCGGCCAGACCGTCAAGGTTCAGGTCATCAAGGTGAACCAGGAAACGCAGCGCATCTCGCTCGGCATGAAGCAGCTTGAAGCCGATCCGTGGGAGGGCGTCGCCCAGAAGTATCCCGTCAGCGCCAAGTTCAAGGGCCGCGTGACGAACATCACCGACTACGGCGCGTTCGTCGAGCTGGAGCCGGGCGTCGAAGGCCTCGTCCACGTTTCGGAAATGAGCTGGACGAAGAAGAACGTGCACCCCGGCAAGATCGTTTCGACCTCGCAGGAAGTCGAAGTGATGGTGCTGGAAGTCGATCCGGTGAAGCGCCGCATCTCGCTCGGTCTCAAGCAGTGCCTCGACAATCCGTGGACGACGTTCGCGGAGCGTTTCCCCGTCGGCACGATCGTCGAAGGCGAGATCAAGAACATCACCGAGTTCGGTCTGTTCATCGGTCTCGACACCGACGTCGACGGCATGGTGCACATGTCGGACCTCGACTGGAACAAGTCGGGCGAAGAAGCCATGCAGGCCTATCAGAAGGGCCAGATCGTCAAGGCGCAGGTGCTCGACGTCGATACCGAGAAAGAACGCATCTCGCTCGGCATCAAGCAGCTCGGCGGCGATCCGCTCGAAAGCCTCGGCGATACGATCCGCAAGGGCGCCGTCGTGACGGGCACCGTCACGGCCGTTCAGGAGAACGGCATCGAAGTCACGGTCGGAGAAGATGGCATGACCGCCTTCATCCGCCGCGCCGAACTTTCGCGCGACCGTTCCGAGCAGCGCCCTGAGCGTTTCTCGGTCGGCGACAAGGTCGACGCCCGCGTGACGCAGTTCGACAAGGCTGCCCGCAAGATCACGCTTTCGGTCAAGGCGCTTGAAATCGCCGAGGAGAAGGAAGCGGTTGCCCAGTACGGTTCGTCGGATAGCGGCGCATCGCTCGGCGACATTCTGGGTGCGGCGCTGAAGCGCGAGCAGGACGAAAAGAAGTAAGTCAGGAGACAGGGGACAGCGGGCGCTTTGCCCGCTAAGCTCCGGACCCAGATTGGCTGTCCGGAGAAGTCCAGTGTCCTTCGACGCAGATGCACTTACGGACAGGCGGCGCCTCAAGCGCCGCCTGTTTTTTTGGCGGTTCGGCGCGGTCGTCGCGGCGGCCGTCGCGCTCGTCGTCCTTTTCTCGCCTGACGGGTTGCGCTTTCACCGGGCCCAGATCGCGCGGGTCGAGATCACCGGCATCATCACCGACGACCGCGACATGCAGGAAATGCTCGGCAAACTCGCCGACGATCCGGCGATCAAGGCGGTCATTCTCTCGATCGACAGTCCGGGCGGCACGACGACGGGGGCGGAAGCCCTTTACGCAAGCGTCAGGAAGCTCGCCGCGAAAAAGCCGGTCGTCGCCGTGCTCGGCACGCTTGCGGCTTCAGGCGGCTATATAGCCGCGATTTCGGCCGATCATATCGTCGCCCGCGGCAACACGCTGACCGGCTCGATCGGCGTCCTGTTCGAATGGGCGCAGGTCGCCGGCCTCATGGACAAGCTCGGCGTCGAGATGCGGGAGGTGAAATCCGCGCCGCTGAAGGCCGAGCCCAATCCCTTCCACAAGGCGAGCCCCGAAGCCGTGGCCGCCATGCAGGACCTGATTTCGTCCTCCTATGACTGGTTTCTCGGCCTCGTCGCTGAGCGGCGTAAGCTCGATCCGGCGACCGCGCGGAAGCTCGGCGACGGGCGGGTCTATACGGGCTGGCAGGCGGTCAAGAACGGGCTCGTGGACGAGGTCGGCGGCGAGGACGAGGCGATCCGGTGGCTCGCCAAGGCCCGGAACGTCAATCCCGACCTCCCCGTCGAGGACTGGGCGCCGGAGCGCCCCGATGCCGGCTTCAGCCCCTTCGGCAGCCGCGCGGCGGCCGAGGTGCTGGCCGAGACCGTGGAAGTTCTGGCCGGAAAAACGCTGCAAACAAAAAGACTTACCCTTGACGGGCTTACGAGCGTTTGGCACGCTGACCGCGTTGAACGATGAGTTTCACGCCTGCCTCAGGGGGCGGTGGCAGGACGCGCGGTGAGTGACGCGGTCTGGTATCCGAACCTTGGCCAAAGGCGGCAGTCAAAAGCCCCGGACGCGAAGACATGATAAAATCCGAACTCGTCGCCCGCCTTGCCCAGGCCAATCCGCATCTTTACCAGCGCGACGTCGAACGCATCGTCTCCACCATCTTCGACGAGATCAGCGCCGCGCTTTCGCGGGGCGATCGGGTCGAGCTTCGCGGCTTCGGCGCCTTTTCTGTGAAAAGCCGCCCGGCCCGGACGGGACGCAATCCGCGCACGGGCGCACCCGTTCATGTCGAGGAGAAGTTCGTGCCCTTCTTCAAAACCGGCAAGGAACTGCGCGAACGTCTCAATAACGCCGATATTCCCGAGCATAAGCTGCTCGCTGCCGCCGATGGCGATGACGACGACGAGGAGTGAACGCTCCCCTCTTCCTGCATAATGGGAGAGGAAAAGGACCTTGAAGGAACGTTGCCTTGAAATTCATGCGCTGGATCGTTCTGCCGCCGCTGGCGCTTATCGTCATGGCGCTTGCGGTCGCCAATCGCGGCAAGGTTCTGATCAGCCTCGATCCCTTCAATCCGCTTTCGCCCGCGCTCGGCTTCGACATGCCGCTGGCGCTCGTCATCCTGATCGCCGTCTTTGTGGGCATCCTGATCGGCGGGGTTTCGACCTGGCGGCAGGTGCGGCGGAAAGCGGCGCGGGGAGGCAAACCTCTCTTGCCACCGATGTAGGACGCTATCGTCGCGCAAAATTTCTCAGGATTTAATCTGGAGTTTTTGCAGACGGCCCAAAGGTCGTAATTTTCGAAATCTTTCCGTTACGATCGACGGTGATTTGGTCGTGCCCACGAGCAAACTCCTTGCCGTCGGCCTGAATGATAACCCAAGTCAATAGAGCCACATTGTGGTGCGAAGAGACATCGCCTATTTCAAAATGGCCGCCCGGAAACCGCTCGTGAAACGTGGCCATATCTTCGATGACTTGCGATCGACCGGTGCACAAATCATGTCTGACAGTTTGATATTCAATGTTCTCGCTTAGAGTTTCGTTGGCGATCTTCAAGCGCTGTTCCATCGAAGTGGTATTCCATGCGCTTACATATTTTTCATACAGCTTCCAGGCTTCGTGATTATTCACAACCGATCCTCCTCTTTTCGCCGGATCCGGAGCTGCCTGCACAGAAACCGAGATCACCAAACTCGCCAAGATAATTGCGTTACGCAAAATTGCGCTCCCGCGCCGGCCCGCCGCCATCGGGTTCATATCGGAGGAGATCATTTATCTTTCCTTTGACGTGACGCCGGGAGTGAGTGCGTCCGTCAATTGGTAGCGCGTCGCCGTGTCAGAAACTGTCAGGATCGAACGCCAGTCACGATCCTGCTGCCGCCACCGCTTTATGATCGATTGGCGTCGCCCGGGGTAGCGCTCCTCCGAAATCGTCTTCAGCTGCAAACGATCGACGCGGAAGTGGCGGAAGGCCGATCTCTGTTCGCACCAGGCCGCCAATACACGCACATCGTCGAAATAGACGATAGCAATCGGCCAGATGGTGCGATCCGACGTCGAGCCGTGAGCGTCTTCATAGCCGATCGCGACTTTGCGTTGCCGACGGATGGCATCTCGCAATAGCGCGACCTGCGGAGGGTCCACGCGCTCCGACACGGAGGCCGCCGTTACGAGAGCAGGCGGTTCGCCGCTCGCCGCCGGGCTGTTCTTTCTGGCGGCAAGTATTTTCGCCAATGCGCTTTCACTGCATTGCGCCAAGGCAGGATCGGCCCGTTGACGCACCCAGCCCAGACCAAGGGTCAACGCGTCCAGTTCATCCGATGAAAATGCGAATTCCGGAAGAAAAAACCCCTCTCGCAAGCAATAGCCAATACCCGCTTGCCCATCGAGAGGCGCTCCGAGCGAACGCAACGTCTCAATGTCTCGGTATAGGCTCCGCTGCGAGATACCCAGTTCACGCGCTAGATATTGGGCCGTAACGGGCGTCCTGCGGGCGCGCAGCAGGTTGATCAGTTCAAACAGGCGACTCGTTCTCGACATGTTCCGCGCCTTCCCTGGCAAACCTGGTCCGCTAAAACATGCAATTCAGACGGCAATCTTGTCGTGTTCGCAACACTGCTGTTACCCCAATATCCCGTCGCATTGCTCGATCTGCGTCGGTCAGCGCATGCCCCTTCGCAGGATAGGGCAAATTCGCCGCCTCACTCCGCCACCCCGGCGACTGAGCCATTTCCCGACGGGCGGTCCGGTGTTATAAGGCGCGCCATGAGCCCGAAAAACCCCATCTTCTGCGCTCTCGACACGACCGATGAGGCCCGTGCGGCCAGCCTTGCGCGCGGCCTTAAAGGCGCGGTCGGCGGGGTCAAGGTCGGCATGGAGTTCTTCAACGCGCGGGGGCCTCAGGGCTTCCGGGTCGTGGCGGAAGCAGGCCTGCCGGTTTTCCTCGATCTGAAGCTCCACGACATTCCGAACACGGTCGCGGGCGGCATCCGCGCCGTGCTGCCGCTGAAGCCCGCCATCGTCAATGTGCACGCGGCGGGCGGCCTCGCCATGATGCGCGCGGCGGTCGACGCGGCGAAGGAAGCGGGCGAAGCGCGCCCCCTCATCGTCGCCGTCACCATGCTGACAAGCCTCGACCAGTCCGACCTCGCGGCAACCGGCGTCACCGGCACGCCCGCCGACCATGTGCTGCGGCTCGCGCATCTGGCGGCGAAGGCCGGGCTCGACGGCGTCGTTTGCAGCGCGCATGAAATCGAAAGGCTCAGGGCCGAGCTTGGACGCGATTTCAAGCTCATCGTACCGGGCATCCGTCCGGCCGGCAGTGATGTCGCCGACCAGAAGCGCATCATGACGCCTTCCGAGGCGCTGGCGCTCGGCGCGGACGTGCTCGTCATCGGGCGGCCGATCACGGGCGCCGCCGATCCGCGCGAGGCGGCAGACGCCATCACAGCGTCGCTCGCGGCGTGAGATGCCAACCTCCTCGCAAAACATCCGCGTCAAGATCTGCGGGCTGTCGACGCCGGAAACGGTGAAGGCTGCGATTGAGGCCGGTGCCGATTCCCTCGGCTTCAATTTCTATGCGCGAAGCCCGCGCAGCATTTCGCTCGAAACCGCCGCCGAACTCGCCCGGCTCGTTCCGCCATCCGTGCTGAAGGTTGCGCTGGCCGTCGATGCGGACAATGAAACGCTCGATGCGATCGTGGCGGCGCTCGCGCCCGACATTCTCCAGCTTCATGGCGATGAGACGCCCGAGCGCCTCGTCGAACTCAAGAACCGCTACGGCATCACGCTGATGAAGGTAATCGCCGTTTCAGGGCCGGAAGATCCAGCGCGGGCAAGCATTTACCGTGATTCAGCCGATTTGTTGCTGTTCGACGCCAAAGCGCCTAAATCTATGGAAAATGCGCTGCCGGGCGGAAACGGCCTCGTCTTTGACTGGTCGCTCATCGCCGGGCAAAAACCGGAAACGCCCTGGATGCTTTCAGGCGGGCTCACGCCTGAAAATGTCGGCGAAGCCATCCGGACCACGGGCGCGGAGGCGGTCGACGTCTCCTCCGGTGTCGAAGATGCACCGGGCCGGAAAAATCCGGAGCTGATTGCGAAATTCATTCGCGCCGCCAAGTCCGCGTAAGGGCGGGCTGCGTATCGATGTGATGAAGAGAGAATTCGACGTGAACGCTGGTTCGAAGCCCAATTCATTCAAGAGCGGTCCCGACGAGCGCGGCCGCTTCGGCATATTCGGCGGCCGCTTCGTCGCCGAAACGCTGATGCCGCTCATCCTCGAGCTTGAGACGGCATACGAGACGGCAAAGAACGATCCGGCGTTTCACGCCGAGCTTGCGCATCTGAACAAGCATTATGCCGGACGGCCGAGCGCGCTTTATTTCGCCGAGCGGCTGACGGAACATTTCGGCGGCGCGAAAATCTATTTCAAGCGCGAGGAGCTGAACCACACCGGCTCGCACAAGATCAATAACTGCCTCGGGCAGATCCAGCTTGCGCGGCGCATGGCCAAGACGCGCATCATCGCGGAAACGGGCGCGGGCCAGCATGGCGTCGCCTCGGCAACTGTCGCCGCGCGCTTCGGTCTTCCCTGCGTCGTCTATATGGGCGCCACCGACGTCGAGCGGCAGAAGCCGAACGTCTTCCGCATGAAGCTCCTCGGCGCGGAAGTCGTGCCGGTGACGTCAGGCTCGGGCACGCTCAAGGATGCGATGAATGAGGCGCTGCGCGACTGGGTGACGAATGTCGAGAACACCTATTATCTGATCGGCACGGTTGCAGGCCCTCATCCCTATCCGGCGATGGTGCGCGACTTCCAGTCGGTCATCGGCGAGGAGGCGAAGAAGCAGCTTCAGGAAGCCGAAGGACGGTTGCCCGACACGCTTGTCGCCTGCATCGGCGGCGGCTCGAATGCGATGGGCCTCTTCCATCCCTTCCTCGACGATACGGGCGTCGACATCATCGGCGTCGAAGCGGGCGGGCACGGCATTCCCTCGGGCGAACATTCCGCCTCGATCACCGGCGGCAGCCCCGGCGTGCTGCATGGCAACCGCACTTATCTGTTGCAGGATGCCGACGGACAGATTCTCGAAGGCCATTCGATCTCGGCCGGCCTCGACTATCCGGGCATCGGCCCCGAGCACTCCTGGCTCAACGATATCGGCCGCGTGAAATATGTTTCGGCGACCGACAAGGAAGCGCTCGAAGCCTTCCAGCTCTGCTCGAAGGTCGAGGGCATCATTCCCGCACTTGAGCCCTGCCATGCGCTCGCTCATGTGGCGAAGATCGCGCCGACCATGCGCAAGGATCAGATCATTCTCGTTTGCCTCTCCGGGCGCGGCGACAAGGATGTGTTCTCCGTCGCCGAATATCTGGGGGTGAAGCTGTGACGACGCGCCTCGACAGACGTTTTGCGAAGCTGAAGGCAGAAGGCCGCGCCGCCTTCGTCACCTTCATCACGGCGGGCGATCCCGACTTCGACGCCTCGTTCGACATTCTGCGCGGGCTGCCTGCCGCGGGCGCCGACGTGATCGAACTCGGCATGCCCTTCACCGATCCGATGGCGGACGGACCCGCCATTCAGGCCTCCTCGCAGCGCGCGCTCAAGGCCGGCGCCACGCTGAAGCGGACGCTCGATCTCGTGCGCCGCTTCCGGGAAGGCGACGGCGAGACGCCGATCGTGCTGATGGGCTATTACAATCCGATCTATCACATGGGCGTTTCCAAGTTTCTTGCTGCGGCCGGAGAAGCGGGTGTCGACGGGCTCATCGTGGTCGATCTGCCGCCGGAAGAAGATGATGAGCTTTGCGAACCGGCGCTGAAGGCGGGGCTCAACTTCATCCGCCTTGCCACGCCGACGACCGACGACAAGCGCCTGCCCAAGGTGCTCGAGAACACGTCGGGCTTCGTCTATTACGTTTCGATCAACGGCATTACGGGTTCGGCCGCGCCCGAGGCGCAAGGCGTCGCCCGCGCCGTCGAACGGATCAAGCGGCATACGTCGCTGCCGGTCGCGGTCGGCTTCGGCATCCGGACGCCCGAACAGGCGGCCCAGATCGCCCGCGACGCCGACGGGGCCGTTGTCGGCTCGGCCATTGTCAGCGCCATTGCGGGCGAGCTTGACGGGCATGGTAAGATGAAATCCGGCGGGGATGCGCGCGTCCTCGCGTTCGTCAGCGAGCTCGCACGCGGCGTGCACGGCGCGCGGGCGAAAGCGGCGGAATAAGGGAGAGGCCCATGAACTGGATCAGCAATGTCGTCCGCCCGCGAATCCAGCGCGTCTTCAAGAAGCGCAAGGACGACGACACGCCGGACAATCTCTGGCGGAAATGCCCGGCATGCGGCGAGATGATTTTTCACCGCGACCTCGACGCCGCGCTGAATGTCTGTCCGCATTGCGATCACCATATGAGGCTCGGCACGACGGCGCGGCTCGCTTCGCTCTTCGACGCCGGTCAGTACCAGCTTGTGCCGGTCGACGGCGTTCCGCTCGATCCGCTGAAGTTCCGCGACCAGAAGAAATATCCCGACCGCCTGAAAGAAGCGCGGGCGAAGACCGGCCGCGATGATTCCGTCGTCGTCGCGCATGGTCCGCTGGAAGACATAGAGACGGTGATTGCGATTCAAGACTTCGCCTTCATGGGTGGGTCGCTCGGCATGGCTGCGGGCGAGGCGATCATCAAGGGTGCTGAAGTCGCTATCGAAAAGCATGCGCCCTATGTCCTCTTCACGGCGGCCGGCGGCGCGCGCATGCAGGAAGGCATCCTCTCGCTGATGCAGATGCCGCGCACGACCGTTGCCGTACAGATGCTGCGCGAGGCGGGGCTTCCCTATATCGTCGTCCTCACCGATCCGACGACCGGCGGCGTGCTCGCCTCCTATGCGATGCTCGGCGACATTCAATACTCCGAGCCCGGCGCGCTGATCGGCTTTTCGGGCCGGCGCGTCATCGAGCAGACGATCCGTGAAAAACTGCCCGACGATTTCCAGAAGGCGGAATTCCAGTTCGATCACGGCATGATCGACGGCATCGTGCATCGTCACAAGATGAAGGAAACGCTGGCGCGCACGATCCGCCTGCTGATGCACAAGACAAAGCCCGGCGCCCGCGACAGCTCGTCGACGCTCATCACCCCGCGCGCCAGCGCGGGCGGCCGCTGATCCCATCTTGACCGAGAAGATCGAAGCAAGCGATGTCATCCTGGAAAGGGTGACGAAGCTGCATTCGAAGCTCATCGATCTTTCGCTCGACCGGACCTGGCGGCTGCTGAAGGCGCTCGGCCATCCCGAGCGTGCATTGCCGCCGACCTTTCATATCGCCGGAACGAACGGAAAGGGCTCGGTGTCCGCCTATCTGCGCGCCTGCCTCGAAGCAGGCGGCTATGGCGTCCACAGCTATACCTCGCCCCATCTCGTGCGCTTCCACGAGCGCATCCGCCTTGCGGGACATCCGAAAAGCGCGCCCATCGACGAGGCGCTCCTCTCGTCGCTGCTCGACGAATGCGAGCGGGTCAATGCGGGCGAACCGATCACGTTTTTCGAAATCACGACCTGCATGGCCTTCCTCGCCTTCTCGCGGGCGAAGGCGGACGCGCTGGTGCTCGAGGTCGGCATGGGCGGGCGATACGACACGACGAATGTGATCGCGCGGCCCGCCGTCACCATCATCACGCCGGTCGATCTCGACCATCAGCAATTCCTCGGCGACACCATCACCGAGATTGCCGGCGAGAAGGCGGGCATATTGAAGCCGGGCGTGACGGCGGTGATCGGCCCGCAAACGGATGAAGGGCGCGCCGCCATAGAGCGTCACGCAGCGGATGTCGGCGCACCCGTCCTGATCTTCGGGCAGGATTTCAGCGCCCATGAGGAACAGGGCCACCTCATCTATCAGGACGATGACGGGCTTCTCGACCTGCCCATGCCGCGCCTTCTCGGCCGCCACCAGATCGACAATGCGGGCACGGCCATCTGCGCGCTCCGGCAAGCCTCCATGCTGCCGCTCGAAACGGACGCCATTGCGCGGGGCTTGCGCGAAGTGGAGTGGCCGGCGCGGATGCAGCGGCTGACGCATGGGCCGCTTGTCGCGCGTTTGCCCGCCCATAGCGAGCTATGGCTCGATGGCGGGCATAATCCGCAAGCCGGCCGCGCGGTCGCGCATGTGATGGCCGATCTCGCCCAATCCTCGCCGCGGCCCCTGGTGATGATCGTCGGCATGAAGGAAACGAAGGACGCGAAGGGCTTCTTCGAGCCCTTCAAGGGCCTTGCGCTTCACGTCGAGACGGTCGCCATTCCGAATGACAATGCCTGTCTCCCGCCGCACGTTCTTGCCGAGGCCGCGACGGCGGCCGGGCTCGATGCAACGCCCGCCGCCTCGATCGAGCTTGCGCTCGACCGCGCGGCTGCGCGCACAGGGCGCGAGCCCCCGCGCATTCTCATTTGCGGATCGCTTTATCTCGCGGGCGTCGTTCTCGCCGAGAACGGCTGAAAGCTATTCAGCCGCCTCGATGCGCGAGGGATGCGGCGTTTCGGCTTCGGCGAGCGCCGCGACGGGTTTCGGCTTTTTCGCCGCAGCCTTTTTCGGCGCGGCGCGCTTGGCATGGGCTTCCGTCTTTGCCGCTTTCTGGCCGAGCTTCGCCTTCATCGCCTCGGCTTCCCTGGCCGCCACTTCGGCGGGGACGGCGGCGCGCGCAATGCCGGCGCGAGCGCCCGTGGCGGATTTCACATGCTTGCCTTCGGTCGCCGCCTTCAATTCCTCGAAGGATTCCTGGATGCATTCGGCATAGAAGGCCGGGTCAGGAATCATTTCGCGGCAGGAGGTGAAGGAGATCGTGATCTCGCCGCAATAGCTGAATACCGGATGGATGATGCCCATGCCGTCGAGGATCGGCCCGAGGCCGAACTGCGTGACGAGGCGCGCGCCCGTCATGTAGAGCGGCACCTGCGGGCCGGGAATGTTTGTGATGACGGTGTTGAAGATCGGCGTGATGCGATTGGCAAGGCCGAGATTGGTGTAGAGGCGCGCGGCGAGGCCCGCCACCGTCGAGGGAATGAACTGCGAGTAATCGGTAAGCGTCGAGGCGCCGATGGCGTTGGTCATTTCCTTGGAGTTGGTCGTCGATTCGAAAACGGCGACGAGGCGCTCCAGCGGATCGGCGATGTCGGAACGCACCGCGACCGACATGGCGCTGACCTGATTGCCGGCGGATTTCTGCTGGCCCGGCGAGCGCACGGAAATGGGCGCCATCGCGATCAGCGAGTCTTTCGGCAGCTCGTGCTTCGATTCGAGATATTTCCTCAGCGCGCCGCCGACAATGGCGATGACGGCGTCGTTGACGGTTGCGCCCTCGACCGCGTTCTTGATCGCGCGAATGTCGGCGAGCTTGAAGGAGCGGCCGTCGAAAACGCGATGGGGCGAGACCTGACCGTTGAAGCGGGTGCGCGGGACAGCGCCCACGCGCTTGAGTTTCCCCGCCGAAAGGCCGATGCCGAGACGGGCAAGCGCCGGAATGGAGGAGGCGACGACCTGGGCGAGCTTGAAGGGCTGGCGCACATTGTTGATCGAGGTGCGCGAAAGAAGCTCGACCGCCGTCGGCACGCGCTCGGGCAACCAGGGCTTTTCGGGCGGCGTCGGCGTCGCGTCGGGCGTGAGGTCGTGGACGGCCGCCGTCATTTCGGCGCCCGAGACGCCGTCGATCGCGGCATGGTGCACCTTCGAGACAATGGCGAAGCTGTTCTTGGGCAGGCCTTCGACATTGTCGAGGCCTTCGATGACGGTGAATTCCCAGAGCGGACGGTTGGTGTCGAGCGGCCGGGCATGGAGCCGCGCCACCTGGATGCAGAGCTGGCGCCAGTCGCCGGGCTTCGGCAGCGCAATGTGGCGGACGTGAAACTCAAGGTCGAAATCGGGGTCTTCGAGCCAGTAAGGATGGTCGAGGCTCATCGGCACACGGATGATTCGCTGTCGGAAGGAGCGCGCAAGATGCAGGCGCGCTTCGTAGTTCTTCAGGATTTCCTTGAAACCGAGAACCCCGCCCTTGACCGTCGACTGGTCGTAAATGGCAACGGATCCAATATGCATCGGCGCGTTCGCTGTCTCGAAATACAGGAACGAGGCATCCATCGGGCTGAGTTGTTCCATCGACCTTACCTCCCCAGGGGGTCAGAGAACTTCATATTCTCTTTGTAGAACTCAACCACATTTCGCGGGGAAGAGTCCAAGAGGATCGCCCGTTTACCTTGGGAAAACTCAACTCCGCAAAGCAAAAGGGCCGGTCGTCGGACGACCGGCCCTTCGGAAACCGCAAGTTCAGCGGATCAGATCGCGCTTTCGATCCATTCAACGATCTTGCCCTTGGGCATGGCGCCGACCTTGGTGGCGGCGACCTGACCGTCCTTGAAGATCATCATGGTGGGCACGCCGCGCACGCCATATTTGGTCGGCGTGTTGGGGTTTTCGTCGATGTCGATCTTGGCGACGCGCAGCTTGCCGCCATATTCCTTGGCGATTTCCTCAAGGGCGGGCGCGATCTGCTTGCACGGGCCGCACCAGGTCGCCCAGAAGTCGACCAGAACGGGGCCGTCAGCGTCCAGCACGTCGGCCTCGAAGGAGGAATCGGTTACTTTGCTCGTCATCTTCATTCCTTTTCTGGCCGGCCTGAAAAGCCGGCCCTGCCGCCAGACCGGCCCTTTTGAAGGGCCGCGGCACAAGTTCCTTGTTAGGGAATCTAGGAATGCCGGCCCTCAAGGTCAAGAACGGCCCGGCGCCCCCAGAAGCACCCTGTCGAGGGCGTCTGTGGGCAATTCCATCAGTTTCGGGCCATCCGTCCAGAGGAGCGCGCAGGCGATCTCTCGGCCGGGATAGACCTGACGCAGCACGGCCCGGTAGGCGGCCATCTGGGCGAGATAGGCGGGCGCCACATCCTCGGCGCGAGCAGGCGCCGGGCGGTTCGTCTTGTAGTCGATGACGAGGACACGGGCCGGCGTCACGCAGAGCCGGTCGATCTGGCCGGAGACGAGTGCGGGCTTTCCGGCAAATTCGATCCGGCCGACGATGGCGACTTCGGCGCGGCTTCCCTCGACAAAAATGTCGGCGAAGGCGGGCTCGCGCAGCACGGCGAGCGTGGCGGCGGCGATTTCCTCGCGCTCCGCCTCGTCGAGCCGATGGGCGGGCCCGGCGAGAAAACGCCGTGCGGCATCCTCGCGCGCCGCCACCGGCAAGTCCGGCAAAGTCTGCAACAGGCGATGGATCAGCGAGCCGCGCTTGAAGCGGCTGCTTGTGTCGCCCGCGAGCGGCGAGAGGGCGGGCGGCTCGGCATAGCCTTCGGGCGGCAGGCGCGACGGCGCGAGCGGACGCGAGGGCGAAGGCTCCGCGGCAGCAGCGATGCCCGCCCATGGAGGCAACTTCTGCATGCCGGCTTCGGCCGCTTCGCGCGCGGGCTCCGGCGTCCGCTTCTGCTCGCCTTCGATGCGCCAGACGGTCGTGCCGTCGGCGAGCTTCACTTCTTTCGCCAGCGGCTTCAGCGCTTCGCTCATCAGCGCGTACCAGCATCCCGGCGGCAAGGCGCGCTGGCCGAGATGCCCGCAGATATAGAGCCGGTCGCGCGCACGCGTCATCGCCACATAGAGAAGACGGCGATATTCGTCGTCGCGCGCCTGACGGTCGAGAAGGCGCGCACCGCCGGTTACCGCGTCCTCGTCCTTCTTGCGCACCGGCCAGAGAAGAAGTTTCGGCTCCGTCGGCAAGGCAATGAGGCTCGGATCGTGGCTTGCGCCCGGCAGCGCGCAGGTGTCCGGCATGAAGACGATTTCGGCTTCGAGGCCTTTTGCGCCATGCACCGTCATGATGCGGACCTCGTCGCGCCCCTTGTCCATATCGCGCTTGATTTCCGACGCGCCGCGCTCGACCCAGTGCAGGAAGGCTTGCAGAGACGGCGCATGATCGCGCTCGAAGTCGAGGGCGAGCGCAAGGAACTCATCGACCGGATCGCCGGCATCGGGACCTAGGCGAGCGATGAGCCTTTCCCTGCCCTTCTCCTCGCCAAGAACATGCGCGAAGAATTCATAGGGCGGCTCGAAATCGGCGCGCTTCAGGAGACGGCTCAACAGCGCCTCGGCTTCCTCGTATCGTCTGTTTTCGGCGGCGCGTTTCTGCAAGGCGCGCCAGAGCGTCTCTTTGCGGTTCCAGGCGAGATCGAAAAGCTCGTCTTCATCGAGGCCGACAAGCGGGCCTTTCAATACCGTCGCCAGCGTCAGATCGTCTTCCGGCAGCAGGACGAAGCTGCCGAGCGCCATCAGATCCATCACCGCGATTTCGTCGGTCAGCACCATGCGATCGGCGCCCGCAGCCGGAATGCCGCGTTCCTTCAACTTGCGGATCATCTCCGAGACGAAGGCGTCGCGGCGGCGCACGAGGATCAGAATGTCGCCGGGCCGGATCGGACGACCGCGGGCGGTGAGCATTTCACCCGTGTCGCGCCAATGCGCAATCGTATCCGCGATGCGCGTGGCGAGGCGCGCGCGCGGATCGCCCTCGTTCATGTAGTCGAGCGGCGCGTCCCAGGGATCGGCCTCCTTCTTTTCGTCCGGGCGTTCGACGTCCCAGATTTCCACGAGGCCAGCATCTTCGGCGCGCACGGGCTGGTGGATATCGACATGGCCCGACGCCGTCAGCCCGTGACGGGCGGCGTCGAGCGCGAAGACGGCGTCGACCGCCGCCAGCACTTCGGGCGTCGAGCGGAACGAGCGAACGAGATTGACCGGCTCCCATTTCAGCTCCGCCGCCTTGACGCTGCGCTCGAAGTGACGGCGCATGGCGTCGAAGCGCTCGGGGTCCGCCCCCTGAAAAGAAAAGATCGACTGCTTTTCGTCGCCGACCGCAAAGACGGTGCGCACAAGCCTGCCACGTTCGTCCGCGACACTCTTGCCCGACAGGAACTCGACCGCGATTTCGGCAATCACATCCCATTGCTCGGGGCTCGTATCCTGCGCCTCGTCGACCAGAATGTGATCGATGCCGCCGTCGAGCTTGTAGAGCACCCAGGGGGCAAGCGCGCTTTTGACGAGGAGATCGCGCACCGTCTCGATCAGGTCTTCATAGTCGAGCAGAGCGCGACGACGCTTCGTTTCGGCGAAACCTTTCAGGATTTCATCGGCAAGACGCAGGATCGCTTCGCTCGCCTCTGCGACCTGAACGGATTTCAACCTCGCCAGATGGGCGAGGATGCGCACCTGCTCTTCGCCAAGTGTTGCGGCCGCCGCAGGGTTCTTTTCGCCCTGCTTCTTGGTGATGACGTTGACCCGGGGCTCGCCCTCGCCGGTCAGGAATATGCTGCAATATGTATCGGCGAGCGCATCGCGGTCCTCGCCTGCTTCAAGCACGGCGGCAAGTTTCGCGCCCTGCTTCTGATCCGTCGACGTTCCGCCGAGAAGCGCCTCGAGCGCATGGCGGAGCGCTTTGTCCGGGAAAGCGCTGCCGAAAAGCTCGGCGCGAATACCTTCCGCCGTTTCGCCCGGCGCGACACCCAGCGCAATGCGGATTGCAGCTGCCACGCCCTCGACACCGCCGAAACGTTCGTTCTGCTTGACGAAAAGGCGGCGCTTCGACGCGATTTCGGCGAGGAGCTTTGCAAACGTCAACTCGTCGATACGGCCGACCACAAGGGAGAGCGCCCGCCCAAGCGGGCTTGCGGCATCGGCGCGTGCGCTCGCCAGAACATCGTCGCGCACCTCCTGCAACAATTCGCGCGCACCGCGTTCGTCCAGCACGTCGAAATTCGGCGGCACGCGGGCTTCAAGCGGGAAGCGGCCGAGAAGGCGCTCGCAGAAGGCGTGGATCGTCTGGATTTTCAATCCGCCCGGCGTCTCGATGGCGCGGGCGAAAAGCCGGCGCGCACGGCGCAGCTTGTCCTTGTCGGGCGCGCGCCCCTCGATGCCGGCGATGGCGAGCGCCAGCGGCGCATCCTCCATCACCGCCCAGCCGCCGAGCTGTGCGAAAAGGCGGCTCGACATTTCCGCCGCCGCCGCCTTGGTGAAGGTGAGGCAGAGAATGCGGCCGGGCTCGGTGCCGGACAGGAGAAGGCGCGCCACGCGCGTCGTCAGCGCGTGCGTCTTGCCGGAGCCGGCATTGGCCGACACCCAGACGGAGGCTTCGGGGTCCGACGCACGAAGCTGCGCCTCGTCGGCGGGCGGGCGGCGTTTCTGTTCGGGCGGGTTCATTCGCCGCCCTCGCTCGATGCCGACCATTCCTTGACGCGGGCAAGATGGTCGTAGTCGCTGAAGCGGCCGACGAACATCGGGCGCGGGCGCGAGAGATAGGGCGTCGTCTCGCTTTCATATTTCGTCAACAGCTCGACGAGGCGGGCCCAGGTCTTTTCGGCGAGACCCTTGGCGCCGACTTCGCGGGTCTCGCCCGCCGTTTCGCCGCCCGTCAGGCGCAGATAGAGAAGCGATGAGCTTCGCGCAGGCGCAATGTCCTTGAAGCCGCCGCGCGCCGCCATGGCCGCTTCCAGCGGAAGCTGCGGTGTGAGGCCTATGTCAACCTGCTTCGCGGTCGGCGGCGTGCCAGTCTTGTAGTCGATGATCGCGAGCGTGCCGTCCTTCATTTCATCTATGCGGTCGGCGCGGCCCCTGAGCGTGATCGTCCGGCCGACATCGATCTCGACCTCGCCGCGAAGCTCGGCATGGGCGATGCGCATATGGGCGCGATGGGCGCGTTCGAAATCGACGATCCAGTGGGCGATGCGTTCGAAGCGCGGCCACCAGAAGGCGGCGACGCCCGGCCGCTCCATTGCGCCTCTGAACACTTCGCCGCCGATGCGCATGAGTTCGGCAAGCGCATTGTCGGGAAGTTCGCGCGGCCAGGCGGTGGCGAATTTCTCGAGCGCAGCGTGGATGATGGTGCCGCGCTCGGCGGAGGCAACGTCGGCATCGATCGGATCGAGAACGGGGAGGCACAGCACGCGGCGCGCATAGATCGCGTAAGGGTCGCGGATCAGCGTCTCGATTTCGGTGACGCTGAAGCGGTTGGGGCGCGCGGCGAGCGGCGGCTTCGGCTTCGGCTTCGGCGCGGCGATTTCGACGCGTGCCGCCCTCGCGTCGAGCGATTGCGCCCATGCCGCCCAATGCGGCGCAATGAGCGCGGCGTCGCGCCCGATGCCCTTCAGCAGGCCTTGCAGACGCAAGAGCCAGCGCGAGGCGACCGTCGGCGCGCCGTCGACCTTCAGCGCACGCGTCAGAACCACCTCGGGCGCGCTCGCGCCTTCGACAAAATCATGCGCGGAGAGGCCGATGCGGCGCTCCGGCGGTTCGAGCTTCAATTCCTTGCGCATCGGGCGATTGAGCCAGGGATCGATATTGGCCTCGCCCGGCCATGTGCCTTCATTGAGGCCGCCAAGGATCACACGGTCGGCATGCTGCAAGCGCGCTTCGAGCGGACCCCAGATGAAAAGACGCGGATGCCTGCCGAAGCGCGGGCGCAGCACGCGGGAGGCGACAAGCCCCGCAAAGAGACGCGGATAGATGCGCGTTTCGATTTCGCCAAGCGCAGGCGCCGCCTCGATCAATTCCGTCGCGAAGTTCGAGGCTGCATCGCCCGCCTCCTCGGCCCAGAGCCGCTTCGCCCCATCCCTGCCGCCCGTATCGGCGAGACGTTCGGCGCAATCGACATGCGCGCGCAGGATTTCAACGAGCGGCATGCCGGGCGCGAGGGAGGCAAGGACGAGCGGCGCGAAGCCCGTTTCGATGCCGTCGATCAAAGCGTCGAGCCCGGCGAGTTTCCTGCCGTCGATATTGGGATTTTCGCGCGCCTCGGTGAGCGCCGCGCGCAGACCTGGAAGACCCGGCGCGGGGCGAGGCCCGCGCAACAGCATTTCCTCAAGGCGGCGAATGTCGGCGCGCAGGCGGGCCGGATCGTCGCCAAGCGTCGCCAAAGGATGCTTCAAGCATGCAAGGAGCGCGATGGGGGCGAAGTCCTCGGCCACCGCTTCGGCGACGAGGCGGAGAAAGGCGATGGGCGGGGAGAGCGCCAGAGGCGCGCCGGCGGAATCGTCGATCTCGATCGACCAGCGGCGCAGCTCCATGGCGACGCGGCGGGCAAGCGCGCGGTCCGGCGTGACGAGAGCCGCCGTCTTTCCCGGGGTCTCCAGCGTGTCGCGCATCATCAGCGCGATGGCGCCCGCTTCGTCGCGCGAGGTCGGGGCTTCAACGAGCGAGAGGCCCTTCAGCGCGGCATCGGCTTCCGGCCTCAGCGCATCGAGATGGGTGTGCCAGCGTTCGGTCGTCTCGGCGGGGCGCAAGGCTTCAGAAAGGAGGCGCGCGCGGGCGGAAGCCTCGGGCGTTTCCCCGACGCCGGGCCAGAGCGCAACATCGTCTCTCGCCGCGCCCATGCGCGTGAGCAATTGCTTCAGGCCATATTGGGGATGAGAAGGCTCGACCTCCTCCCAACCTTCCGTGTCGAGATCGGTGTCGAGGCCCGGCAGGACGACCGCGCCCAGAGGCAGGCGCGCAATGAGGGCGAGGAGGTCGCCCGTCGCCGGGATCGAGCCGGTCGACCCGGCGGCGATGACGGGATGGGCGGGCGGCGCGGCCTCCCATTGTTTGCGCTGGGCGTCGATGAGCGCGTTGCGGCGCGCGGCCTCGTCGGCGAAACCGAGCTTGTCGAGTTCCGCCGGCCAGCGCTCGGTGACGAGCTTCAGGAAGTCGATGGTGATCTGCCAGTGTGCGGCGAATTCGTCCGGCACCAGTGCGGCGAGGTTCTTCAGCGGCACGCGCTCGGTCAGCGCCATGTCGAGGAAGCGGCCGAGATCGGCGGCAAGCGCCAGGGCGCGCACGACGTCGCCCGCGCCCTCTTCCGCCGTCCAGTTGTCGAGGATGATGCGGGCGAGCCGGAGCTGGCGCTACAGCGCGGGCATCGCCGGCGGCAATGAGAGCGCCGCATCCGCGCCGAGCGCCGGGGCGAGCACAAGCTCGTCCTCGTCGACATCGCCGAGCGGCCGGATCGCGGGCAGGATCAATGCGCCGCCGCCGCCCGCCCGCAGGAAAGCATCGCCGAGAGCGCGCACCGCGCGGCGGGTCGGCAGGAGGATCGTGATATCGGCCAGCGCCACGCCCGCGCCGAAGCGGCCGCCCAGCGTCGGATCGGCGAGCAGGGTTCCCGCCAGCGCGTCGAGAAACGGCGTTCCGGCCGGGATCGTGTAGAGACGCGGCGAATCGTGAGGCATCGAAGGATTGTAGCGCGTTCGCGCCCGCCCCTCACCCCGGCCGGCCGGGTCGGGGCTCAAAGATCGCGGATGAAAGCCTCGGCGCTGGCGAGATCGTCAGGCGTGCCGACATGCATCCAGACGCCCGACATGCGCTGGCCGTAGAGCCTGCCCGTCGCCATCAGCCGGTCCCAGATCAGATTGGTCGAGAAGGCGCCTTCGGGGCCGTCGGCGAAAAGGCCGGGTTTGATGACCTGCACGCCCGCGAACATATAGGGCACGGTTTCGGCGGAGCCGCGCCGCGTCAGACGGCCTTCCGGATCCATATGGAAATCGCCGCGGCCGACAAAGCCGATGGTGCGGGCCGCATCGGCGATCATCAGCAGCGCGTCCATGCGGGCCGGATCGAAGCCTTCGATAAGACGCTTCAGGTTCGAGCCCCAACCCTCGATCCAGACGCTGTCCGAATTGAAGGTGATGACGGGATCGTCGCCCAGCAGCGCCAAGGCGCGCTTCACGCCGCCGCCGGTGTCGAGCAGCGCGTCATATTCGGGCGAGATCACGATATGCGGGCGGATGCGCGGGGCGATATGCGCTTCGAGCGCGGCGGCGAAGTGATGGGTGTTGACGATCACTTCCTCGATGCCGGCCTCTTCCAGCCTGTCGAGAACATGGTCGATGAGCGGACGACCGCGAAAGGGCACGAGCGGCTTCGGCATGGTGTCGGTCAGGGGCCGCATGCGCGTGCCCTTGCCCGCCGCCATGACCATCGCCCGTTTGATCTTCATACGGATAAACCGGCAAGCACGTGCGCGTCGAGCCAGGTCTTCAAGGGTGCGAGCGCGGGATGGGAAAGATTGCGGTGGAGATAGCCGAGGGTGCGCGGCATATGCGCCATGTAGTGCGGCTTGTTATCGCGCTTCAGGAGGCGCGGCCAGAGGCCGATCAGGCGCAGCGCGCGCTGGGCGCCGAGGGCCGCATAGGCGGCGCGGAACTCGGCCTCGTCGAAACCCGGCAGATCGCTTTTCGCGCGCTCGACATAAAATGCGAGCATCGCCTGTTCGCGTTCGACCGGCACATCCTTGCGGGCGTCTTGCAGGACGGAAACGAGATCATAGGCGCGCGAGCCGATCAACGCATCCTGGAAGTCGATCAGGCCGACGCGGGCCGCGCCTTGTCCCGACGGCAGCCAGAGCATGTTCGGAGAATGGAAATCGCGCAGATAGAGCGTGCGGGGGCCAAGGTCGATCAGCGGACGGAGGCCCGTCCAGATCGCGTGATACTCGCCGCGCAGGCCGCTATCGGCCTCGCGCTTCAGCACGACCGGAAAATACCAGTCGAGAAGAATGTCGATCTCGGCGCGGAAGATGCCGTCATCGAAATGCGGCACGTCATGCGAGGTTCCGTCGCCGACAGGAAGGCTCTCCGGCGCATCGCCAGCCTGAAGTGCGATCAGCACCTCGATGGCGGCGCGGTACATTTCATCGAGCGTAGCGCCAGAGGGCCCTGCGCCTGCGTCGATCGCCGGGCCGTAGAGTTCGTCGCCGAGGTCTTCGAGCAGCAGGAGGCCGTTGTCGAGGTCGCGGGCGAAAATCTCGGGCGCGGCAAGTCCCAGCCCGCGCAGATAGTCGCCGACGGCGACGAAGGGCCGGCAATCGACCGCCAGATGCGCGATCTGGCTGTAGGACAATTGACCGGAAGGCACGGGCGCTTCAGGCGCGCGCGGCCAGTCCATCAGCACGGCGGCGCCTTTCGGCCCCTTCAGGCGCTCATAACGGCGCGTGGACGCGTCGCCTGCCAGCGGCGAGCGTTTAGCGTCACCCCAGCCGGCTTCATCCAGGAAGGCGCGGATCGTATTTTCGCGCGTCATAGAAAGTTCCGTCATGAGCGGGAAGTCCTGCCGCGCGAGTCTAGATCGGTATGCGTCATCAGCCTCTTAACTCCGCGAGCCGGGCGGCCCAGTCTCCATGCCCGGTGAGCCGCGCCTCGCGCCCGCCTTCTGGCATGAGGACCAGCTCGATGTCGAGACGGTCGGCGGGAAGGGTTCCGAGCTTCTCCGGCCACTCGACCAGCACCACGCCTTCGTCCTGCGCGTCTGCAAGTCCGAGCTCGGCCGCGTCTTCCGGTCGGTAGATCCGATAGAGGTCGACATGGGTGAGCAGGAGGTCCGGCGTTTCATAGGCCTGAACGAGGGTAAAGGTCGGGCTCGGCACCTCTTCCTCGCGGCCGTAAAGGGCGAGGCGGGCCTGAATGAGCGCGCGGGCAAGCGCCGTCTTGCCGACGCCGAGGTCGCCGTGAAGCGCGATGAAATCGCCGGTGCGGACGAGCGCCGCCAGGTCCGCGCCCAATGCTTTCGTCGCCGCCTCGTTGGGCAGCGGCCGGCGAAGGACGGCGTTTTTCCGGGGTTCCTGCATGTCGGGCATAGGAGGGGGAATCGCGGCCGGATGTCAATTTCGCCCCATGGGAAAACGAGCGTTTTAAAGCGACATTAACTCCGGAAGACCATGATGCGCCTGCGATTAGGGGGATTTGTCCAATGCTGGACAGGGTCGAGCGAGCGACGGCGGAGGTGAACCCGGTTCATCTTGCGCACCCGACGCTTGCGGCGATCAAGGCCTATTGGGACGAAAAGCGCGGCGACCGACCCATGCCGTCGCGGGCGGAGCTCGACCCTTCGGAGCTGAAGGAACATCTCGGCTGGATCTGCATGCTCGACGCTTTGCCGGATTATTCCGATTTCCGCTACAGGCTCGTCGGCACAAAGGTCACGCGCTATTTCAGAGTGGAAAGCACCGGCAAGACCATCAGCGAGGCTTTCGGCGCCTTCGGTGAAGGCGCGGTGAAGGGCGTTCTCGCCATCCACCGCAAGGTCGCCCGCGATCGGGTGCCGCTGCGCGCGCATGGCGATGCGGGATGGCTGGGAGCCGCGCATCAGAAGTTCGATGCGCTCTATCTTCCCCTGTCGAATGACGGCGTCAGCTGCAACATGATCCTCAACGCCTTTATCTTCGACTATGCGCGCGTCGTGGCGAAGAGCGACAGCGCGCTGCCCTGACGCGGCCCCCCTCATGCCGGACGTCGGCATGGCCAAACGATCCCGACAAAAAAATTGACGCTGGCGTCATTTTCATGGCGTGCTTGTCCCCTCAGCCGAATGTGCGCCCGCGCCTGCCATTTTGCAGGCGTGACGGGGAGCGCGCAGCCGGTTAAAAGACCGGGGGGAGACACGGATTTTGCGTAGATAAAGTCCGTATTTAGCGGGAGGAAGGCCGGAATGGCCGGACAAGAGAAAAACGGCATTGTCATCATCGGCGCAGGCCAGGCAGGCGCGCAGGCCGTCATGAGCCTCAGGGCGGAGGGCTATGAAGGGCCCATCCGGCTCATCGGCGAGGAGGCGGAGCCCCCATATCAGCGGCCGCCGCTGTCGAAAAAATTTCTCGCGGGCGAGATCGGCTTCGATCGCGTCGAGTTGAAGCCCGCCGAATTCTACGAGCAGTCGGGATGCGAACTCATTCTGGGCACGCGGGTGACGCGCATCGAGCGCGAGGCGCATCTCGTCCATACCGGCGACGGACGCGCGATCGGCTATGACAAGCTTCTCATCGCGACGGGGAGCCGTGTGCGTGAAATCAACGTGCCGGGCTTCGACCTGCCGGGCGTGCACTACCTCAGGACGGTCGGCGATGTGCGCGAAGTGCAGACGCATTTCCACGCCGGCGCGAAGCTCGTCGTCGTCGGCGGCGGTTATATCGGCCTTGAAGTCGCCGCTGTCGCCAAGAAGAACGGCATGGACGTCACCGTGCTCGAAACCGCCGACCGCGTGATGGCGCGCGTCGTCGATCCGATCGTCTCGCATTTCTACCAGCGCATTCATGCCGAGGAAGGCGTGAAAATCCGCACAGGCGAAACGGTCGCGGGCTTCGAGGGCAAGGGCAAGGTGGAAAGCGTCGTCACCGGCGAGGGCGAGAAGTTCCCTTGCGATTTCGTGGTCGTCGGCGTCGGCATCCTGCCCAATGTGGAACTCGCGCAGGAGGCGGGCCTTCACGTCGAGAACGGCATTGTCGTCGACGAATGCACGCAGACGAGCGATCCCGATATTTGCGCGGCAGGCGATTGCACCAATCATCCGAACGGGGTTTACGGGCGCAGGCTCCGGCTTGAAAGCGTGCAGAACGCGATCGAGCAGGGAAAGACGGCCGCGGCCTGCCTCACCGGCAAGGCGAAGCCCTATAGCCAGGTGCCGTGGTTCTGGTCGGATCAATACGACCTCAAACTCCAGATCGCCGGGCTCTCGACGGGCTATACGCAAGCCGTCACGCGCGGCGATCCGGACCATGCGCGCAGCTTCGCCGTCTTCTACCTGAAGGACGGCGTTCTCGTTGCGGTCGATGCGGTCAATCGCGCGCCTGAATTCATGATGGCGCGCCAGCTCATCGCAAAACACGCGAAGCTCGATCCTGCACGCCTTCGCGACGAGACGATCAACATGAAAGAAATAGAAAAGGCTTGAGGGGACGGAGATGGCGAAGGTCACATTCATCGAACATAACGGCAAGGAACATACGGTCGAGGTTGCCGACGGCCTGACGCTGATGGAAGGCGCGACGAAGAACATGGTGCCCGGCATCGATGCGGATTGCGGCGGCGCCTGCGCCTGCGCAACCTGCATGGTGTTCGTGCCGGAAGAATGGCTGGCGAAGCTGCCGGCCAAGGAAGACATGGAAGAGACGATGCTCGATTTCTGCGAGCATTCGGAGGCGAATTCGCGCCTCTCCTGCCAGATCAAGGTGACGAAGGAACTCGACGGCATTCGTGTGACGATGCCGGAAAGCCAGCACTGATCGGCGGCGGTTGCTGCGGGTGACGGCTTAAGGCCCTCACCCAACCCTCTCCCAAAGGGAGAGGGCTAGAAAGAAAATACTCCTTAACCCCTCTCCCTCTGGGAGAGGGAGGGGCCCGCGCTGCAAGCGTGGGAGGGTGAGGGACTTACCTCAATCCGCCGCTTGCGCCATCTTGGCGGTGAGCGGCGTCAGGTCGTGGTTCTTCAGCGGCAGTTCGCGGATGCGCTTGCCGGTCGCGGCGAAGACCGCATTCGCCACGGCGGCGGCGACTGGCGGCGTCGCCGGTTCGCCGAGGCCGCCAAGTTCCGCACCGCTGTCGATGAAATGCACTTCGATCGCCGGAACGTCGGCCATGCGCACCATCTCGTAATCGGTGAAGTTCGACTGTGCGACGGCGCCGCCTTCGATGGTGATTTCGCCGTGAAGCGCCGCCGTCAAACCGAAGATGATGCCGGATTCGACCTGCTGGGCGGCGGTGTCGGGATTGACGGTGCTGCCGCAATCGACGGCGGCCGTGACGCGATGCACCTTCAAATCGCCCGACGGGCTCACAGACACTTCGACGACTTCGGCGACAATGGTCTTGAAGGCCTGCTGGATCGCGATGCCGCGGGCGTGGCCTTTTTCGAGCGGCGTGCCCCAGCCCGCCTTCGCGGCCGCCAGTTCGAGAACCGCGAGATGGCGCGGCTCGTTCTTCAGCAGTTTGCGGCGATATTCGAAGGGGTCCTTGCCCGCCTCATGGGCAAGCTCGTCCATGAAGCTCTCGGTGAAGAATGTATGCTGGGAATGCGCGACCGAACGCCAGGGCCCGCGCGGCACGGCGGTCGGGCTTTCGACATAGCGGATCGACTGGTTCGGCACCGCATAGGGAATATGCGCGGCTTCGCCCGGCTCGTCCTTCGAGGTGTAGCGGTTTGCCCAGGCGACGGGATTGCCGTTCGCATCGAGCGCTGCCTTGAAGGTGCTCGTCACGGCGATGCGGTAGGCGTCGTGCTGGATGTCGTCTTCGCGGGTGTAGAGAAGCTGCACCGGCGCATCGACTTCCTTGGCGATCAACGTCGCAAAGTCGATCTCGCTCGGGAAATCAAGGAAGCCCTTCACCACCGGCACGCGGCGACCGAAACCGCCGCCGAGAAGATATGGATGCACCTTCACATTTCCGAAATCGAGGCCGGCAATGTCGGCAACACGACCGCGCACGGTGAGGGGCGATTGCGAACCGACCCAGACTTCAGCCTGTTCCCCATGAATCCAGACCGTGCAGTTCATCGGCTCCATGCAGGCATGAGCGAGATAGGGCACCCGGTATGTCGTCTCGATGCGCTTGGCGGCCTGGCCGAGCGCGGCATCGGCATCGCCGATTTCGACATCCTTCGAGCCCTTGTCTTTCGCGAGGTCTGCGTCGTGCTGGGCGTAGATCGTCTTCATCGAAACGGCGTCGTTGCCCTTGGCGTCGATCTTGATGTCGAGGGCATTCGCCGCTTCCTTGGCGCGCCAGTAATTGTCTGCGACCACGGCGACGCCGACGCCCGGAAGGCGCACCACCTTCCTGACGCCACGGCGCGAGAGCACCTGCTTTTCGTCATAGCTGACGACATCGCCGCCGAAGACCGGCACGAACTTGATCGCGGCATAGAGCTGGCCGGGACGGCGTGCGTCGATGCCGTAGAGCGCGGTGCCGTTGACCTTTGAAGGAATGTCGAAGCGCGGGATCGGTTTGCCGATGATGGTGAAATCCGCCTTCGACTTCAGAACAGGATGCGAAGGGGGCGAGAGCTCGGCGGCGTCATTGGCAAGCTCGGCATAGGTCGCAGATTTTCCGGAAGGATGCGTCACATGCGAGAGCTTCGCCACGCATTCGCCGGGCGCGACGTTCCAGCGAGCGGCCGCGGCGCGGACCAGCATGTCCTTGGCCGATGCGCCCGCTGGGCGCATGCCATGCTCGCCGGTCCAGCGGACGGAAGAAGAGCCGCCCGTGATTTGCACGTTCATCAGCTGCGCGACTTTCAGCAGCGCCGCGTCGGTGAGGCCCTGGAACATCGGCGGAATATGCACGCCCTCGGTGTAGCGCAGTCCGAAGGATTCGTTCGCGAAGGCTTTCTCGGCGGGCGCGACTTCGGCGCGGACCAGCGACCAGTCGGCTTCCATTTCCTCAGCCGCCATCATGGCAAGCGAAGTGACGACGCCCTGGCCCATGTCGGCATGGGGCACATAGATGGTGACGGTGTTGTCGGGCGAGATTTTCAACCAGGTCGCCAGCACCTGCTCGCCCTTGCCCGCCACGGCGCGCTCGGCCAGCGTGTGGCGAGAGGGACCGGAGAATGCGTAACCGAGAAGAAGGCCGCCGCCTGCGAGGCCGCCGGCGACGATCAACTGACGGCGTGTCGGATTCTTGATGCTCATGACCGTTCCCCCCTCAGGCGTTCGACAGCGAATGGATCGCGGCGCGGATACGCGGATAGGTTCCGCAGCGGCAGACATTGGTGATCGCCTCGTCGATCTCCGCGTCGGTGGGTTTCGGCTTTTCCTTCAGAAGAGCTGAGACGGCCATCAGCATGCCGGACTGGCAATAGCCGCATTGCGGCACCTGATGGGCGACCCAGGCCGCCTGAATGGGCGCGAGCGCGTCCTTCGCGCCCTGTTCGGCGGCGAGGCCTTCAATCGTCACCACCTCGCGGTTCTCGACGGCGGAGAGCGGCGTCACGCAGCTTCGCGTCGCCACGCCGTCGATATGCACCGTGCAGGCGCCGCAGGCGGCGACGCCGCAGCCGAATTTCGTGCCAGTGAGGCCCATCTCGTTCCTGAGCGCCCAGAGGAGCGGCATCTCCATTTCGACGTCGAGCGTCTGGCGAACGCCATTGACCTTGAATGAGACCGTCATGGTTGCTCTCCCCTGCCCGGCGCCGGGCCGCTGCATTTCGGAATGATGGATGTAGCCTAGCACTTTGCCGCCCGCACAGGCCGGATGACCGAATCTAGAGATTCAGTCAGTCCAAATCCAGTGGGACCCCGGATCAATTTTTGCGACTCTCTCGCAGTTCCTCAACGGCGCGCCGCATACAGCACATTGGCGACCAGAATGGCGAGGCAGCCGGCGGCAAGCAGCGGCGCCTGATATCCCGCGGCGAGCCCCAGATGCGGCAGGGCGAGGCCGCCCGCAAGGCACCAGAGGATAAGCCCGAGCGCGAGATTGCCATCGTCGACGAAGAGCGACCAGATTTCCTGGAAGATGGCGATGAGCACCTTCATGGCGCAGGAGCCCTGGCCAGCCGGACGCAGACGAGCGACGACGCAAGGAGCGCTGCCGCCAGCGCGACAATCGTCCAGTCGCCCATGACCCACTCAAACCCCAGACCCTCGCCGACCCAGAAGATGCCATAGGCCGCGATCATCACGCCGACGGCAAATTTGAGCGCGTTTTCCGGCACGCGCGCGAGAGGGCGATGCACAAGGAGGCCGGCGGCAACGACAATGGCGCCCGCCGAGAGCGCGCCGAGG
>JARLIS010000012.1 GCA_031291615.1 Parvibaculum sp. | reverse complement strand
GTCGGCGGCATCGACCTCTTCGGCAGTGAAACGAACTTCCAGGACGAAGCGTCATTCGACTCCAGGTCGCGTGGTTTCGGACTCCGGTTCGGCTTCCCGTTGTCCGACAAGAGCCGCTTCCTGATGCGCTATCAGTTCAAGAAGGATGACATCTACAACGTCGCGCCCGGCGCTTCCGCGATCATTCAGGCCGCGGCCGGTCCGGAGTCGCGGTCGATCATCGGCTACGACTACTATCTCGACGAGCGCAACGACCCGATCGATCCGACTGCGGGCTGGGACTTCCTGTTCAGCCAGGACTTCGCGGGCGCCGGTGGCACGGTTCGCTACCTTTCGAACCAGGTCTTGGTTCACGCCTACCATCAGTTTGCGGAAGGCTATACGGGAACCCAGCGCCTCGATGTCGGCTATATCGACGGCATCGGACAGGACGTCCGCGTCAACGACCGCTTCTTCAAGGGTGGCGCCGATTTCCGTGGCTTCAAGTCGGGCGGCATCGGTCCGCGCGACGTGACCACGAACGACGCGCTCGGCGCCGAGGCTTATGCCTTTGCCACGACGGAAGTGACGTTCCCGAACGGCCTGCCTGAAGCCCTCGGTGTCCGCACGAGCCTGTTCTCCGATTACGGCTATATCGGTCGGGCTTATGTCGATCCGATTCTCATCGGCAGCGATACGATCAAGACGGGATTTGCGCCGCGCGTCTCGGTCGGCCTCAGCGTGAATTGGAAATCTCCATTCGGGCCGGTTCGTCTCGATTTCGCGAAAGCCGTCATATCTCAATCCTACGACCAGACGCAGATATTCAGTTTCAGCGCTGGCACATCATTCTGAGTTCTCTAGAGAGGATATCTTCGTCATGAAGTTGTTTGGTTCCTTCGCCCGCGCGTTCACGGCTTTCGCGGTAGCGTCCTGCCTCTACGGCGCCTCCTACGCATCGGCGCAGGCCGCCGCTGCCCCGGTCATCGTGATCGTCAACACGGAGCAGATTTTCGCCCAGTCCAAGGTCGGACAGAATGTCCGCACCCAGCTTCAGGCGCTGGCTTCGAAGATTCAGCTGGACGGCAAGAAGGGTGAGGCCTCCATTCAGGCCGAAGCCAAGAAGCTGGGCGAGCAGCGCTCCCTTCTGAGCGAAGCCGATTTCCAGAAGAAGGTTCAGGCGCTTGAGCAGAAGCAGGCCGAATTCCAGCAGACCATGCGCCGCAAGGGTCAGGAGCTTCAGCTCGGCAGCAACAAGGCGCGCGCCGACATCGAAACGGCCATCCGGCCGATCTTTGCCGACGTGATGAAGAAGAACGGCGCGAATATTCTTCTCGACCAGTCCGTGGTGCTTGCCGGCGGCGTCGATCTCGACGTCACGGCCGAAGTGCTCAAGGAGCTTGACGCCAAGCTGACGTCGCTGGTCGTCAAGCCGATCCCGGTTCCCGCCGGCGCGGACGCACAGTCGGGACAGTAATTGCAGGAAGAGGCGTACATACGCCGACAACGGGAATGGCGGATTCACGTTTCTTCTCAAACAAAGGCCCGTTCGCTCTGGCGGATATTGCCGTGCGGATCGGCGCCGAACTCGCAACCGGTGCGGATGCGACGTTGCTCATTGGCGACGTCGCTCCGCTCGATGCGGCCGGCCCGTCGGATCTGAGCTTTCTGGACAATCCGAAATACGCTGCTGCTTTCGCCGCAACGGCGGCGGGCGCCTGCATCGTTCATCCGCGTTTCGCTGCAAAGGCCCCCGAAGGCCTCGCTCTCCTGCTGAGCAAGGAGCCTTATCGGGCATATGCGCTGGCGAGCCAGCTCTTCTATTCCGAAGAAGTCACCGGCGGCGACACATTCGGCGACAGGGGCGCGATCCATCCCCTGGCCGCCGTTCACCCGACGGCGAAAATCGGCGCGGGCGCGACGCTTGAACCGGGCGCCGTGGTCGGCGCATTTGCCGAAGTCGGGCAGGGCACCGTGATCGGCGCCAACGCCTCGATCGGCAAGGGGTGCACCGTCGGGAAGAATTGTTTCATCGGTCCCAACGTCACTGTGAGTCACGCGCATATCGGCGATCGTGTGATGCTCCATCCGGGCGTGCGCATCGGGCAGGACGGCTTCGGTTTTGCGATGGGTCTTCCCCGCCACGAAAAAGTGCCACAGCTCGGCCGCGTCATCGTTCAGGACGATGTCGAGATCGGAGCCAATTCAACGGTGGACCGCGGCGCGGGCCCCGATACGGTGATTGGCGAAGGCACGAAGATTGATAACCTCGTGCAGATCGGCCACAACGTCGTCATTGGACGGGGTTGCATTATCGTTGCGCTTACTGGAGTTTCCGGCAGCGCGCACCTCGGCGACTTTGTGGTTCTGGCCGCTCAGGTCGGCGTGACCGGACATCTGACGATCAACTCCGGTGCGCAGATTGCGGCGCGTAGCGCCGTCATCCACGACGTGCCGGCCGGCCAGAAATATGGCGGCGTTCCCGCCCGTCCCGTCCGCGAATGGCAGCGCGAGCTGATAGCGGTCAAGAATCTCGGGCGGCGCCGGAAGCCGGGAGAAGAGTCCGGTCAGGACTGAAGGCCACACCCGACCGGGGATCAGGATTGCGCGAAGAGGACCTGAGAATGAGCGAAACGGAAACGGCGGAAAAGATCGGCAGCGCGGACATCAAGCGGGTGATGGAGCTCCTCCCGCATCGCTACCCGATGCTTATGATCGATCGCATCGCCGAAATGCGCGGCAGCGACAGCGCGATCGGCATCAAGAACGTGACGAGCAACGAGCCCTTTTTTCAGGGTCACTTTCCCGGCCACCCGGTCATGCCCGGCGTGCTCATCGTCGAAGCGATGGCGCAGACGGCGGGCGCTCTGGTGTTGAACGGGCTGGGCGCCAATGCGGAAGGAAAGATCGTCTATTTCATGACTATCGACGGCGCCAAGTTCCGCAAGCCCGTTGTGCCGGGCGACGTTCTCCATGTGCACGTTACCAAGATTCACAGCCGTGGACCGGTGTGGAAGTTCAACGGCAAGGCGAAGGTGGACGGCGTCGTCGTCGCCGAGGCCGACTATAGCGCCATGATCGTCGATCAGGCGAAGCTATGACCGAAGTCCACGCGACAGCCATCGTCGATCCGAAGGCTGAACTGGCCGGCGACGTCAAGATTGGCCCCTACAGCGTGGTGGGCCCGGACGTGAAGCTCGGCGAGGGCGTCGTCCTCCATTCCCACGTCGTCATCGTCGGTCGAACGACGGTCGGCGCGCGCACGCAGATTTATCCTTTCGCCTCGATCGGTCAGCCGCCGCAGGATCTGAAATATCACGGCGAGCCGAGCACGCTCGAGATCGGGACGGACAATCTCATCCGCGAATATGTGACCATGAATGCCGGCACCGAAGGCGGCGGCATGGTGACCCGCGTGGGCAGCCACGGCACGTTTCTCGCCAGTTGCCATGTCGGCCATGACTGCACGATCGGCGATCATGTCATCCTGTCCAATACGACATTGCTCGCCGGCCATTGCCGCGTCGAGGATTTCGTCATTTTCGGCGGTGGCTCGGCGGTGCATCAGTTCGTGCGCGTCGGACGCCACGCGTTCATCGGCGGTGCAAGCGCCGTCGAAAGCGACGTCATTCCCTTCGGCCTCGTTGTCGGAAACCGCGCCTCGCTCATGGGGCTCAATCTGGTCGGATTGAAGCGTCGCGGCTTTACCCGCGAACAGATCAACGCCATGCGCGACGCCTATGGGCAGATTTTTGCCGCCGAAGGCGCGCTGCGAGATCGCGTCGCGGCCGTTGCCGAACGCTTCGCGGGCAATCCGGATGTGATGGAGATCGTGAACTTCATCCAGGCCGCTTCCGACCGTCCGCTCTGCACGCCGCGTTAGGCGTCGGCCGCCATGGGTAATTCCGCCAGAAAGCCCCGCAAGCTCGGCATAGCCGCCGGCGGCGGGCCGCTTCCGATCAGGGTCGCCGAGGCGGCCCTCGCCGAGGGGCGCGAAGTCTTTATCGTCGGTGTCGAAGGGGCGGCAGGCCCCGAAATAGAGCGCTTTCCGCATGGCTGGGTCCGCGTTGGCGCGATGGGCAGATTTCTGCGGCTCTTCAAGAATGCAGGCTGCGAGGAGGTCGTCATCATCGGTCCGATGAACCGGCCGACGCTGCGCGACATCATTCCGGACTTTCGCGGCCTTCTGCTTCTGCCGCGCTTCATCAAGCGCATGAAGACCGGCGACGACGCCCTGTTGCGCGGCGTGGTCGAGTTCCTCGAGGAGAACGGCATTCGCGTCATCGGCGCCGAAACCGTCCTCACCTCGCTTCTTGCATCGGAAGGCCTGCTCACCCGGGCTGCGCCAAATGCGGAAAATGAAGTCGACATCGACATCGCCATTCGTGCGGCGCGCGAAATCGGCGCGCTCGACATAGGGCAGGGTGCGGTCGCCTGCCGCGGCACCGTCATTGCGCGCGAAGACATCAAGGGAACCGATGCGATGCTTGCCCGTGTCGCTGCCATGCCGCCGGAAAATCGCGGCGCGCCGGACAGGCGCGCAGGCGTTCTCGTCAAGCTGCCGAAACCCGCTCAGGAGCGCCGCGTCGACCTGCCGACCATCGGCGTGCGCACGGTCGAAGGCGCTGTTGCTGCGGGTCTTGCGGGCATTGCGGTCGAGGCAGGTGGCGCCATCATCGCCGATGCGGAAGGCGTCGCGCACGCCGCCAACGAACACGGCATTTTCGTCCTCGGCTTTCCTGCCGCTCGCGTCGAGAGGCTGAAAGCATGAGCGGGCGCGTGCCGCATATCATGCTGCTTGCGGGTGAGCCGTCGGGCGACGCGCTTGGCGGCGAGCTGATGGAAGCGTTGAAAAGCCTGACGGGCGGGGCGGTTCAGATCACCGGTGCCGGCGGTCCGAACATGATCGCGCAGGGGCTCGCCTCGATCTTTCCCCTGTCGGACACGTCCGTCATGGGGCCTCGCGAAGTGATCCCGCGTCTTCCCCTCATATTCCGCCGCGTGCGGGAGACGGCGGACTTCGCGCTGGCGCACAAGCCCGATGTTCTCGTCATCATCGACAGTCCGGACTTCACGCATATGGTCGCAAAGCGCGTGGCGAAGCGTGCGCCGGAAATTCCCATCGCCAATTACGTCTCGCCGAGCGTCTGGGCCTGGCGGCGCGGCCGCGCCCGCGCAATGGCGAAATACATCAAGCGCGTTCTGGCGCTCCTTCCCTTCGAGGCGGATTTCTTTCGCGCCGAAGCGAACCTCGATTGCGTCTATGTCGGACACCCCGCCATCGAGCGTATCCCGGAGCCCGGCTCAGGCGCGCTCTTTCGCGAGCGGCATGGGCTCTCCGCCGACACGCCGATGCTGCTCGTCCTGCCCGGCAGCCGGACGAACGAGGTGAAGCGGCTCATCAGCGTCTTCGGCGAGACGGCGGCGCTGCTGGCGAAGGAAGATCCGCGCCTGCGTTTTTTCATCCCGACGGTGCCCCATGTTCGCCACCTCGTCGAAGCGGCGGTCAAGAAATGGCCGGTGCCGGTTGAGCTGATCGACAGCGAATCCGAAAAACGCGAGGCCTTCGACGCGGCGACGGCCGCGCTGGCCGCGTCCGGCACGGTCTCGCTCGAACTCGGCCTCGCCCGCGTGCCCATGGTCATCGCCTACAAGATCGACCCCATCGCCGCCTGGGTCGTTTCCGGTCTTCTCAAGGTGCCGTCGGTCGTCGTGGTCAATCTGATCCTCGATCGTCCGTCGGTGCGCGAGTTCCTACAATTCGCCTGCAAGCCGGCGGCGCTGGCGTCGGCGCTTCGGCCTCTACTCCACGCAACGCCGGAACGCGCCCGTGCGGTTGCCGATCTCGATGATCTGCGCCGGATCATGGGCGTCGGCGGCGAGCGTCCGAGCCTCCGCGCCGCCCATGCGGTTCTGGAAATGCTTCCCGCCTACCTGAAATGAAAAGAGGCGTCCCGGGGAACGCCTCTTTCCTCATTCGATTGCCGCGGAAAATTACTTCCGCTTGTCGACCGACACATAGTCGCGACGTGGCGCGCCCGTATAGAGCTGGCGCGGACGGCCGATGCGCTGGTCCGGGTCTTCGATCATCTCGTTCCACTGCGCGACCCAGCCGACGGTGCGGGCAAGCGCGAAGAGAACCGTGAACATCGTCGTCGGGAAGCCCATCGCCTTCAGCGTGATGCCCGAATAGAAGTCGATATTCGGATAGAGCTTCTTCTCGATGAAATAGCTGTCGTTGAGCGCGATCTTTTCGAGTTCCATCGCGACGTCGAGCAGCGGATCGTCCTTTATGCCGAGAACCTTCAGCACTTCGTGGCAGGTCTGCTGCATCACGCGGGCGCGCGGGTCATAGTTCTTGTAGACGCGGTGCCCGAAGCCCATCAGGCGGAACGGATCGTCCTTGTCCTTCGCCTTCTTGATGTATTCCGGAATGCGGTCGACGGTGCCGATCTCGGCAAGCATTTCGAGCGCCGCCTCGTTCGCGCCGCCATGCGCGGGGCCCCAGAGGCAGGCGATGCCGGCCGCGATGCAGGCGAAGGGATTGGCGCCCGACGAGCCGGCGAGGCGCACGGTCGAGGTGGACGCGTTCTGCTCGTGATCGGCATGCAGGATGAAGATGCGGTCCATCGCGCGGGCGAGGATCGGATCGACCTTGTATTCCTCGGCCGGAACCGAGAAGCACATGTGCAGGAAGTTTTCCGCATAGCCGAGGCTGTTCTTCGGATAGACGACCGGCTGGCCCAGCGAATACTTGAAGGCCATCGCGGACAGCGTCGGCATCTTCGCGATCAACCGGCGGCTCGCAATCATGCGCTGCACGGGATCGTTGATGTCGGTGGAGTCGTGATAGAAGGCCGAGAGAGCGCCGACCATGCCGCACATGATCGCCATGGGATGCGCGTCGCGGCGGAAGCCACGCAGGAAAAACTGCATCTGCTCATGAACCATCGTGTGGTTCGTGATCGCCTTGTCGAATTCCTTGAATTCGGACGCCGTCGGCAGGTCGCCGTTCAGCAGCAGGTAGCAGGTTTCGAGGAAGTTACCGCGCTCCGCAAGCTGCTCGATCGGGTAGCCGCGATAGAGCAGCACGCCCTCTTCGCCGTCGATATAGGTGATCTTGGACTCGCAGCTCGCCGTCGAGGTGAACCCGGGGTCATAGGTGAAATGGCCGGTCGAGCCGTAAAGCTTCGAAACGTCGATGACGCTCGGTCCGATCGAGCCGCTGAAGACGGGCAGGTCGTAGTTCTTGCCATCGACCGAAAGTGTGGACGAGCCCTTCGCGCCGCCCTTGGTGCCTACATTCGCCATGCTTGCCTACCTGTCCTCTTGTCTGCTCCCGGCTCGTTCCTCCAAGCCGGGCGATTGTTGAACATTTTATATCGTGGCGCTTGCGAAAGCGTTACGCCGCCTGATCCCTGATGCGTCCCAGCGCCTCCTCGCGCCCGAGCGTCGCCAGCACGTCGAATATCGGCGGCGATACGGTGCTGCCGGTGACGGCGGCGCGCAAGGGCTGCGCGATCTTGCCGAGTTTGAGGTTTTCCGTTTCCGCAAAGCTCCTGACCGTCGCCTCGATCTCGCCGACCGCCCAGTCGTTATTGGCTTCAAGCTTCGGCAGCAGGCGCGCGAGCAGGGCGCGGCCCTCCTGATTGAGAAGGGTCTGCGCGCTTGCGTCGAGCACAAGCGGCCGCTTAGCACGCAGGAACTCGGCCGCCTTGCCGATTTCGACAAGCGTCTTCGCGCGCTCCTTGATGCCGGGCATGGCCGCGATCAGTTGGGCGCGGAACTCCGCGCCTTCGTTCCAGCCGGCAAGCCGGGCCATCAGCGCGATGGTCTCGTCCGCGAGCCGTGCATCGTCCGTTTCGCGGATATATTGGCCGTTCAGGTTTTCGAGCTTGGCGAAGTCGAAGCGCGAAGGCGAGCGGCCGATATGCTCGAGATCGAACCACTGGATCGCCTGCTCGGTCGAGAATATCTCGTCGTCGCCATGGCTCCAGCCGAGGCGCGCGAGATAGTTGCGCATCGCCTCCGGCAGATAGCCCATGTCGCGATAGGCATCGACGCCGAGCGCGCCGTGACGTTTCGAGAGCTTCGCACCGTCCGGTCCGAGGATGAGCGGCAGATGCGCGAACTCCGGGGTCTCCCAACCCATGGCCGCATAGATCTGGCTCTGGCGCCCTGAATTGGTCAGGTGATCGTCGCCGCGAATGACGTGGGTGATGCCCATGTCGTGATCGTCGACGACGACGGAAAGGTTGTAGGTCGGCGTGCCGTCGCTCCTGACGATGATGAGATCGTCGAGCTGTTCGTTGGCGAAAGTGACATCGCCCATCACATGGTCGCGCACGACGGTCTCGCCGACATTGGGAGACTTGAAGCGGATGACGGGTTTGACGCCCGCCGGCGCTTCGGATGGATCGCGGTCGCGCCAGCGCCCGTCGTAATTCATGGGCCGGCCTTCGGCCTTGGCCTTGGCGCGCATTTCTTCCAGCTCTTCCGGGCTCGCATAGCAATAATAGGCCTGGCCCTTGGCCAGCAACTCTTCCGCTACTTCGCGATGCCGCGCCTGACGGGAAAACTGCATGACGACATCGCCATCCCAGTCGAGCCCGAGCCAGCGCAGCCCTTCGAAGATCGCGGCGACGGCCGGCTCCGTGGAGCGCTCGCGGTCTGTGTCCTCGATGCGGAGCAGGAACTTGCCGCCATGGTGGCGTGCGAACAGCCAGCTGAACAGCGCCGTCCGGCCGCCGCCTATGTGGAGGAAGCCAGTGGGTGAGGGCGCGAAGCGGGTTATGACCGTCTTCTGTTCCGTCATGGTCTCAGTTGTTCCGGCTCTGTGCGGCGGCCAAGCCCTTCGGGCCGGCAGTAGGCAACTCGGTTTTTCAATGGCAAGCTTGGCCCTTGAAGCGCGGGATCGCGACGCCGGGGGTCTGCTGCGGGGCAGGGTTTTTTAGCACATTGCGGCAACGCAGCGTAAGCCTGAAGGCGGGGTTTTTAGCCGTATTTGGGCGGCGGTTCACGGCTTGTTCGAGCGGACCGCGCGCGGGATGGGGGAAGGCATTTGACTGTTGCCGCCGGAGAGGACCCGGACGAGCCGATTGATGCCGCATCCGCATCGGTTCTCCCGGCCGTTTCGCGCGTGTTGGCTTTTGCGGAAGCCTCGTTTCTGGCGGAAAGCGACCGCTGGTTTCTCTGGTCTCCGGTGCTCCTCGGCTCCGGCATAGCGCTTTATTTCAGCCTGTCTTTTGAGCCGCCGCTCTGGATGGCGCTGGCGATTCTTGGCGGCTTTGTCCTGCTCCTGGCGCTGATGCCGAGGCGCGGCCTCGCCGCCGTTGTGGTCGCTGCCGGTCTTTGCATCGCGCTCGGCTTTGCCGCGGCGAACTTCCGCACATGGAGCGTTGCCGCGCCGGTTCTCCAGAAGCCCTGGTCGGGTGCGCTCGAGGGCCGCGTCGTCGAAAACGAACTGACGGATAAGGGCGCGTTGTCGGTCACGATCGCACCGACGGCGATGGAGCGTCTCGCGCCCGATGAAATTCCGGCCCGCATACGCCTGTCCGTGCGGATGGCGAACGGCACAGCCGAGCCGGGCGAGACGGTGCGTCTCCGCGCCAGGCTGATGCCGCCGCCCGAACCCGTCGAGCCCGGCGGTTTCGACTACGCCCGGCAAGTCTGGTTCGAAAGCCTCGGGGCCGTCGGCTACGCCTTTACCGCGCCCGAGCATCTGGCCCCGCCGCCGGACGATTGGACGACATGGCTTCAGCGCCTGCGCCACGCCATCACGGCCCGCGTCCAGACAGGCATCGGCGGCGCGTCGGGCGCCGTTGCCGCCGCCCTCATCACGGGCGAGCAGCGCGCCATCCCCGAATGGGCCGTCGTCGCCCTTCGCAATGCGGGCCTTGCCCATGTGCTGTCGATTTCCGGCCTGCACATGGTGCTGTTCGGAGGTTCGCTCTTCTGGCTGGTCCGCGCGGGTTTCGCGCTCGTGCCGGCTCTGGCGCTCAGATATCCGATCAAGAAATGGGGCGCGGCGGCGGCGCTTGCCGGCTCCACCGGCTATCTCCTGATTTCCGGCGCCGGCGTCGCGACCCAGCGAAGCTGGATCATGATCGCGCTGATGTTCGTTGCGATCATTCTCGACCGTCCGGCAATCAGTATGCGGAATGTGGCGCTCGCCGCCATCGTCGTCCTTCTCTGGCAACCGGAGAGCCTCCTCGGCGCGAGCTTCCATATGTCCTTTTCCGCGGTCGTCGCGCTCATCGCCGCATATGAAAGTCCCTTCGTTCAGCGGTTAAGCGAATTTGCGCGCGGCAAGGACAACAGCCTCATCCTCGGCTCCTTCCGCTTCGCCGCAAACCATGTCATCGGCATCCTGCTGACGACGACGATTGCGGGCTTCGCCACAGGCGCCTACGCGGCATTTCACTTCGACCGCATCGCTGTCTACGGCATGGCGGGCAACATGGGTGCGCTGCCCATCGTCAGCGCCGTCATCATGCCGGCGGCGCTCATGGTTTTGGTGCTGATGCCGTTCGGACTTGACGCGCCCGCTCTCTGGGTCATGGGGAAGGGCGTCGACGCGATGCTCTGGGTCGCCCGGATGGTATCGAATTGGGAGGGGGCCGACCGCATGGTGGCCTCCGCACCCATGGCCTCGCTCATTCTGGTGACGCTCGGCGGTTTGTGGCTGGCGCTCTGGCGCGGGCATTGGCGCTATGGCGGCGTGCCCGCACTGGCTCTCGGGCTCGCGCTCTGGAATTCGGGCGCCCGGCCCGATGTGCTGATCGACCGCGAAGGCGCGCTCGCCGCCGTCCGCGCGGGCGACGGCCGCTTGGCGCTGACGGCCGCCCGGCCTTCTTATGCCGCCGAACAATGGCTCCGCCACGATGGCGATGCGCGTTCGCCTGTCGAGGCCGCCAAAATGGCATCCATGCGCTGCGACGCGCTCGGCTGCGCCTGGCGTGAAGAGGGCAGGCCCATTGTCGCCTTTCCCGCCTCGCTCGAAGCGCTGGAGGAAGACTGCGCCCTTGCCGATGTCATCGTTACGCGCGTCGCCGTTCCACACCGGATACGCCATCTCTGCGGCGCGCGCATGATCGTCGATCGCTTCGATCTATGGCGCGAGGGCGCAACCGCGCTCCGCTTTTCCGCAGACGGAAATATCGTCAAGGAAACGTCGCTTGAAAGGCGCGGCAATCGCCCCTGGGTGCGGACAGCGCAGAGGCGGAAAAGCAAAAAGCCGCCGGACGAGGAAGATCAGTAGCGGCGCAGCAGCCCGACGAGCTTGCCCTGCACCTTGACGCGGTCCGGCCCGAAGATGCGCGTCTCATAGGCCGGGTTCGCCGCTTCGAGAGCGATCGAGTCGCCCTTGCGCCGGAGACGCTTCAGCGTCGCCTCAGCGCCGTCGACAAGCGCCACCACAATGTCGCCGCTTGTCGCCGTGTCGCAACGCTGGATGAGCACCGTATCGCCGTCGAGAATGCCGGCCTCGATCATCGAATCGCCCTTGACCTCCAGCGCGTAATGCTCGCCCGCGCCGAGAAGGTTCAAAGGCACGCTGACCTGATGGCTCTCCTCCTGCAACGCCTCGATGGGCGTGCCCGCGGCGATCCGGCCCATGACCGAAAGCGTGATCGTGTCGGGGGATTGATGCGCCGGTTGGAGGTCGCGGCTCAGAGGCTTGCCGCGGCTGCCCTCGATAACGCTGGGCGAGAAGCCCTTGTTGCGCGAAACGGCGAGGCTGGGCGAAGAGGCCTCGGGCAGCTTGATGATCTCGAGCGCCCGCGCCCTGTGCGCCAGACGGCGGATAAAGCCGCGTTCCTCCAGAGCCGTGATCAGCCGGTGAATGCCCGATTTGGAGCGCAGATCGAGCGCTTCCTTCATTTCATCGAAGCTCGGGGAGACGCCCCCCTCTTTGATGCGCTCGTTGATGAACATCAGGAGTTCGTGCTGTTTCCGCGTGAGCATGCTTTCCGGCCCCAAATATGGAACAAACCATAAACCTTGGCACACGTTCTAGTTTGGTTCTGGTCGGCCGTCAAGAGTCCTGTGGATAATTTCGGCACAGAAGCCTGCGGGGCAGCTCAGGCGCCGAGTGCGGCTGCTGCCAGCTTCGCAAACTCGGCAAGCCGCTCGCGATAGGCGGAAACGGAGGCCGGCATTCCGCCTGCGTACTTCGCGCCCACCGCGCCGCCGATGAGCTGGCGGGCCAGGGCATCGCCGGAAAGTCCGGTTTTCGCGGGGTCGATTTCGCCCCTGCGCGCTGCATCGGCGATCAGCTTGGCGATGCGTTCCCGATAGGACTTATCCAGCGCTTCTGCTTCCTCACGGCCCACGCTGGTGCGCGTGGCGTTCAGTTCGGCCAGATAGTCCGACGCGCCGAAACGCTCATAGACGAGCCCGTAATGGGCGTCCAGCAGGCGGTATAACCTCTCATGAAAGGCGAGGCCCCTGGCGTCGAGCGCCGCGTCGCACAACGCCAGCACGTCGGCCGCGTTGCGCGCCTGCATGGCCCTGAAGATCGCCTCCTTGCTCTCGAAGCGCGCATAGACCGTGCCCTTGGCCATGCCCGCCTCGCGCGCAATGTCGTCCATCGACGTCCGGCGATATCCGAACTGTGCGAATAGCCGCAACGCCGCATCGAGGATCTGTTCGTCCTTGGCGGGTTTCGAATCCGGGCGGGGCAGGGCTTGCGTCATGTCTCGTTTCTAAGGGCGCGGGGCCCGCGCTTCAATCTTCGCTTGACTCGGAATTGAACTATATGACCTAAATTAGTTCAATTGGGTTAACAGCGCTACTCATCTTGCTCCCGGGAGGAAAAATCATGTCCGCAACCAACCGCATCACATCGCCCTTCGGGCGCACATCGACGGCGCTTGAAGTCATCAAGGGCCACGACCTCACCGGCAAGACCGTCCTCATCACCGGCGCGGCATCGGGCATCGGCGTCGAGACGGCCCGCGCTTTTGCCTCCGCCGGCGCCGACGTGACGCTTGCCGTCCGCGACACGGGCAAGGGCGAAGCCGTCGCCGCCGATCTTCGCAAGTCGACCGGTAACAAGAACATTGCGGTCGGCGCGCTTGATCTCGGCGATCTCGCCTCGGTGCGCAAATTCGCCGCCGACTTCGCAAAGCGCCATGCGGCGCTCAACATCCTCGTCAACAATGCGGGCATCATGGCGACGCCGGAAGGGAAGACGAAGGACGGCTTCGAGCTTCAGTTCGGAACGAACCACCTCGGCCATTTCCTGCTCGCCAACCTTCTCATGCCGCAGCTTCTGAAGGGCGCGCCCGCCCGCGTCGTCTCGCTTTCCTCCATCGGTCATCGCCGTTCGCCGGTCGTCTTCGACGACGTCAATTTCAAGAACCGTCCTTACGACAAATGGAACGCCTACGGACAATCGAAAACGGCGAACGCACTCTTTGCGGTCGGCCTCACGAAGCGTTTCCGCGACAAGGGTGTGCTTGCCAATGCCGTCATGCCGGGCGGCATCATGACCGGCCTGCAAAAGCACATGCCGATTGAAGAACAGAAGGCGCTCGGCTGGATTCTGCCCGACGGCTCGACCAACCCCGGCATGAAGACGCCCGCGCAAGGCGCGGCCACTTCCGTCTGGGCCGCGACGGGCAAGGAGCTGGAAGGCGTCGGCGGCCTCTATCTCGAAGACTGCGCCGAAGCGGTGGCCTGGAAGGAAGACCAGCCCTGGACCGGCGTGCTGCCTTATGCGCTCGATCCGAAAGCCGCCGACGAACTCTGGACGCTTTCCGAACGGATGGTCGGCCTCGCCTAGAAACGAAGCGGCATGATGGTGACGATATCGCCCGCCTTTGCGGGCGGTGCGTCCGGCGCACGGATGACGAGGCAATCCGCCGCCGACATGGCCGACAGCATCGAGCTGTCCTGCTTCTCGAAGGGCGCAGCGAAAGGAAGCTCGCCCGGCATATGGACAAGGCGCGCGCGCAGATAGTCCTGACGCCTGTCGTTCTGCGGTAGCGGCGTCACGAGGCGCGCAAGCGTCGTCCGCGGCGCGGCCTCGCCTCCTTGCAGCCGCGCAATCGCGGGCACAAGAAAGAGCATCGCGCAGACAAGCGCCGACACCGGATTGCCCGGAAGCCCCAGCATGGGTAATTCGCCGTAGTGCCCGAACATCAGCGGCTTTCCCGGCCGCATGGCGATGCGCCAGAAATCTATCTTGAGCCCGTCTTCCGCGAGCGCGGACTGCACGAGATCGTGGTCGCCGACCGAGGCTCCGCCAAGCGTGACCAGCATGTCGCAATCTTTGGCGTGCCGCCCGGCGGAGCGGATCGCATTCCGGTCGTCCGCCACAATGCCGAGATCATGCGGAATGCCGCCCGCTTCCTCGATCAAGGCGCCGAGCCCGTCATTATTGGCGGAGACGATCTGGTTCGGCCCGACATCGGAACCCGGCATGACGAGTTCGTTCCCCGTCGAGAAATAGGCGATGCGCGGTCGGCGATGCGCGATCACGGCGGGCACGTTCATCGCCGCCGCAAGAGCGATGTCGGCGGGCGAAAGTTTTCGCCCCGCCGGAAGCCCGGTCGCGCCTGCCTTGAAGTCGAGACCGGCGGGCCTGACATGATTGCCGACGCGCGCAACCTCCCGCGCAACGACGACATCGCCGTAGCGCTCGGCGTCTTCCTGAATGACGACGGCGTTCGCGCCTTGAGGCAGCGGCGCGCCCGTGAAAATCCGCACCGCTTCGCCCGCATTGAGCGTTCCCGCATAAGCGCCGCCCGCGGGCGCTTCGCCGACCACGCGCAGTTTCGCAGGCACCGTCGCCACATCTTCGGCGCGCACCGCATAACCATCCATCGCCGAGAGATCCGTCGGCGGCTGCATCCGCAGCGACACGACATCTTCCGCCAGAATGCGGCCGCGTGCGCGCCCGAGCGGCACACGCTCGGGCGGCGTGGGCACAATCGCGGCGATAATGCGCGCGCGCGCCTCGTCGACCGGAATGAGCGGCTCCTTCGCCATCATTTGCCCTCGAACACGCCGGATTTGCCGCCAGCCTTGTGCGTCAGGCGAATGTCGGTGATCCGCATCCCACGATCGACCGCCTTCGCCATGTCGTAAAGCGTCAGGCAGGCGACGCTGACGGCGGTGAGCGCCTCCATTTCGACGCCCGTCTGTCCGGTGAGCTTCACCGTCGCCTCGACCTCGATCGAATGCGTTTTCGTGTTCGGCTTGAGATCGACCGAGATTTTGGAAATCGCCAGCGGATGGCAGAGCGGAATGAGGTCGGCCGTCTTCTTCGCGGCCATGATGCCCGCGAGCCGCGCCACTTCCAGCGCATTGCCCTTGGCGAGCTTGCCGCCGGTCACGAGCTTCAGCGTCGCCGCATCCATCTCGATCCGGCCTTTCGCCGTCGCCGTCCGCATCGTCGCGGGCTTGGCCGAAACATCGACCATCTGCGCCGCGCCGTTCTTGTCGAGATGGGTCAGCTTTTTCGTGGCCATTGTTCCGCTCCCGTCCTGGGCCAGCATGCCGTAGATGCGGCTCGCCCGTCCAGCCGTCAGGCGGCTGCCGCGCGTATGGCCTTGAGGCTCTTGAGTAGCTTCGCCGCGCCGTCGAGCGGCAGGCAGCTCAAGGGGTCGCACAGCGCCTTGTCGGGATCGGGATGGAATTCGAGGAAGACGCCATCCGCGCCAGCCGCCACCGCCGCCTTGGCGATGATCGGCACGCCGTCGCGCCGCCCGCCCGTCGAAGCGCCGCCCGTGCGCGGATCGGCGCCGGGAAGCTGCACCGCATGGGTGGCGTCGATGGTGACGGGCACGCCGAGCTTCTTCATCTCGCTGAACGCGAGCATGTCGACGATGAGATTGTTGTAGCCGAAAGACGAGCCGCGCTCGCACAGCACGGTCATATTCTCCGCGCCCGTCGCCTCGTTGATCTTGGAGACGATGTTCTTGCAGTCCCAGGGCGCGAGGAACTGCCCCTTCTTCACATGCAGCAATCCGCCCGCCTTGTGCGTCGCCCGTGCCGCAGCCACGACAAGATCGGTCTGGCGGCAGAGAAAGGCCGGGATCTGTACGAGATCGGCGACGGCGGCGACGGCTTCCGCCTGCGTCTCGTCGTGAATGTCGGTGGCGATAGGCACATTGAACTTCGCCTTGACCTCCGCGAGCATCGCCAGACCCTTTTCGAGACCCGGCCCGCGATAGCTCTTGATCGAGGAGCGATTGGCCTTGTCGAAACTCGCCTTGAAGATGAAGGGCAGGCCAAGATCGCCCGTCACGGCTTTGAGATGCGCGGCCGTATCGAGCGCGAGCTTCAGGTCTTCCAGCACGTTGAGGCCGGCAATGACGACGAGCGGCTGGTCGTCGCCGAAGGTGATGTTCCAGCGGCTGAGGGTAACTTTGGCCAAGGCTTGCCTCCCGTGAATGCGCGGTCTAGCGGGTGAGAAGCGCCCGCGTCGCCGCCTCGACATCGTCTTGCCGCATCAGGCTCTCGCCCACAAGGAACGCGCGCACGCTGGCCTTTGCAAGCCGCGCGAGATCGGTGGGCGTGAAGATGCCGCTCTCGCCGATGATGAGGCGATCCTTCGGCACCAGCGGCGCGATCCGCTCGGTCGTCGTCAGAGTCGTTTCGAACGTCTTGAGGTTGCGGTTGTTGATGCCGATCATCGGGCTCTTGAGATTGAGCGCGCGCGCGAGCTCCGCCTCGTCGTGAACCTCGACAATGACATCTATGCCCCAGTCGAAGGCGGAGGTTTCCAGTTCGCGCGCCTGCGCGTCGGACACCGACGCCATGATGATGAGGATGCAGTCGGCTCCCATCGCACGCGCTTCCGCGACCTGATAGGGGTCGTACATGAAATCCTTGCGGATCACTGGGAGCGACACCGCCGCCCGCGCCAGCATCAGATATTGCTCGCTGCCCTGAAACGAAGGTCCGTCGGTCAGCACCGACAGACACGCCGCGCCGCCGCGCTCATAGGCCTTGGCAAGGGCAGGCGGATTGAAGTCTGCGCGGATGAGACCCTTGGACGGGCTCGCCTTCTTGATTTCGGCGATGAGCGCGTAGTCGCCCGCTTCGACCTTGCGGGCGAGTGCCGCATGGAAGCCGCGCACGGGAGGGGCCGCCCGCGCTGCGCGCTCGACATCGGCCATGGGCCGCGCCTTTTTGGCGGCGGCGATCTCGTCGAGCTTGTAGGCGCCGATCTTTTCGAGAATGTCAGACATTCGCCGCCACTCCATTCGACGCCGCGACGAGGCGCGCAAGGACAGTCTTGGCCGCGCCGCTGTCGATGGCGCGCGCGGCAATGGCGACGCCTTCCGCGAGCGTCTTCGCCTTACCCGCGACGATGAGCGCGCCCGCCGCATTGAGCAGCACGATATCGCGATAGGGGCCTTTTTCGCCGTCGAGCAGCCGCACGATCGCCTGCGCGTTCTCCGCCGGCGTGCCGCCCCGGAGGTCGGTGAGCGTCGCGCGCTTGAGGCCCGCTTCCTCCGGCGTCACTTCAAACGTCCTGATCTTTCCATCCGCCAGTTCCGCGACATAGGAAACGCCCGTCGTCGTCAATTCGTCGAGCCCGTCGGAACCATGCGCGACCCAGGCCCGCTCCGAGCCGAGATTGCGCAGCGCCTCCGCAAAGGGCTCAACCCAGCGCGCGGCGAAGACACCGAGCGACTGGCGCTTGACGCCCGCCGGATTGGAGAGCGGTCCCAGCAGATTGAATATCGTCCGGACACCCAACTCCGCGCGCACAGGGCCGACATGCTTCATGGCCGCATGATGCGCGGGCGCGAACATGAAGCCGATACCGGCATCCGTTATGCAGCGCGCAATATCGTCGGGCGCTATGTCGAGCTTGACGCCGAGCGCCGTCAGCGCGTCGGCCGTTCCCGACTTCGACGAGGCAGCGCGGTTGCCGTGCTTCGCCACCGGCACGCCGCAGCCGGCGACGACAAGCGAGGTGGCAGTGGAAATATTGTAGGTCTGCGCGCCGTCGCCGCCCGTACCGACAATGTCGATGGCGTCGGCAGGCGCCTTGACGGTCAGCGCCTTCGCCCGCATCACGCGCGCGCCGGCGGTGAGTTCCGCGACCGTTTCGCCGCGCATTTTCAGCGCCATCAGGAAGCCCGCCATCTGGGCGGGCGTCGCGTCGCCGGACATGATGATGTTGAAAGCGTCCTCGGCTTCGGAGGGCGCGAGCGCATGGCCGTCGGCCACCTTGCCAATGAGCGTCTTGAAATCGGTCATCCGCGGCTCATCCGTCAAGCGAGCGCGCGTGTCTTCACGACCGTGATTTCGAGGAAGTTGCGCAGGATGTCATGCCCATGCTCGGTGGCGATGCTTTCGGGATGGAACTGTACGCCGTGGATCGGCAGCTCCTTGTGCTGGAGCCCCATGATCGTGCCGTCCGCCGTCTTCGCCGTGATCTCGAGCGAGGAGGGGAAGCTCGCCGGATCGATGGTGAGCGAATGATACCGCGTCGCCATCAACGGACTTTGCAGGTTGCGGAAGACGCCCTTGCCCGTGTGATACATGGCGTCGACCTTGCCATGCATGAGCTGCGGCGCGCGCACGATCTTGCCGCCAAAGGCCTGACCGATCGCCTGGTGGCCGAGGCAGACGCCGAAAAGCGGAATGCGGCTGTCCGCCGCCGCCTTGATGAGGTCGAGGCAGATGCCCGCCTTGTCGGGGTCGCAAGGGCCCGGCGAGATGACGATAGCCTCAGGCCGCTTCGAAATCGCCTGTCCGACCGAGAGCTTGTCGTTCCGATGGACTTCAGCCACGGCCCCAAGATCGCCCAGAAACTGGACGAGGTTGTAGGTGAAGCTGTCGTAGTTATCGATCAGAAGCAGCATGTCGGCGACCCGTGACAAAGCGGCAAATCCGCCGCATGACGCACCTTATAGGCCGCGCGCTGGAGGGGGACAAGAATCGTGGCATGGTCTTGCCGGTCGTTCCGTCCGAAGAAAGTTTGGCTCCATGGGCTGGAGTAGAATAGTTAACTATATCAAAAGCTTGTGGGGCAAGCCTGATTTTCCGCTCGATCTGGCGCTCGGCATCGTGTCGCTGGCGGCCGGTATCGTCATCGCCTGTCTCTGGACTGCCGAGCCACCGCGCATGGTCGAAACCGGCCCGCAAGTGCCGACGCATGCGGCAGAGCCCATAGGCAAAGAGCAGCCGGCCGTCGTTCCCGCCGCGCCGGTCGTTCCTGTTCCGCCCAAGGCAGCCATCGTGGAGCCGCCGCTCTGGCAGCGAAACGCCGTCGCGACCGCCGGGAAACCGCACGAACCGATGATCGCCATCGTCCTCGACGATATGGGCCCGAACCGCAAAGGCACCGAGCGGGCGCTGAACCTGCCCGCGCCGATCACATTCTCCTTCCTGCCCTATGCGCCGGACGTGGCGGCCTTCGTGAAAACCGCCCGCGAGCGCGGCCACGAAATCATCGTCCATGTGCCGATGGAGCCCGTCGGCTCAGCCGATCCCGGCCCCCATGCGCTGCGCGTTTCGCAGACGCCGGATGAGATCCGCGGCAATCTCGATTGGGACCTTGGCCGCTTCGACGGTTATGTCGGTATCAACAATCACATGGGCAGCCGCTTCACCGCGAATTTCGACGATATGAGCGTCGTCACTGAGGAGTTGAAGAAGCGCGGCCTGATGCTTCTCGATTCGCGCACCAGCGCTGGCACGCAGGCCGCGAACGCGGCCCGGAAGTCCGGCCTGCCGACGCTGTCGCGCGATGTCTTCCTCGATGACGATGAAGAAGGCGCGGCCGTCGCCGCCGAACTCTCGCATCTTGAGAAAATCGCGCGCGAACACGGGGTCGCCATCGCCATCGGCCACCCGAAACCCGAAACGCTGAGCCTCCTTGAAAAATGGATTCCCGAAGCCCGCGCAAAGGGCTTCACGCTGGTGCCGCTGACGGCGATCCTGCGGCATCGCGAGGGAACGTGAAGCCGCTGCAAACATCCTGCGTCATCGCGGGTGGCGGGCCCGCCGGAATGATGCTCGGATATATGCTCGCCCGCGCCGGCATCGACGTCACGGTTCTCGAAAAACATGCCGACTTCCTGCGCGACTTTCGCGGCGATACGATCCATCCCTCCACACTCGAAGTCATGCGCGAGCTCGGCCTGCTCGAAGGTCTGCTGAAGCGCCCGCATCAGAAGGTCGCGCGCATCGGCGGGCAGATCGGCGCGACGAAAGTCGAGATCGCCGACTTCACCCACCTGCCGACGCACTGCAAATTTCTGGCCTTCATGCCGCAATGGGACTTTCTGAATTTCCTGGCGGAGGAGGGCGCCCGCCTCGGCAATTTCCACCTGCATATGCAAGCCGAGGCGTCGGGCTTGATCGAAACGGACGACTGCATATCCGGCCTCGTCGCTAAAACGCCGGCGGGCGAAATGCGGATCGAAGCCGGTCTTGTCATCGGCGCGGATGGGCGCGGCTCCGTCATCCGCGATCTTGCGGGCCTCAAGATCGAGAATCTCGGCGCGCCCATCGACGTTCTCTGGATGCAGCTCTCGCGCAAGCCGAGCGACGCGCCGGAGACGCTCGGCCGCTTCGACGCCGGTCGAATTTTCATCATGCTTGACCGTGGCGACTACTGGCAATGCGGCTTCGTCATTCCGAAGGACGCATTTGTCGCGCTGAAAGAGAAGGGCATCGAAGCCTTCCGCGAAGACATCGCCGTGCTGATGCCGTCCTTGCGCGACCGCGTCGGCGAGTTGGAAAGCTGGGACGACATCAAGCTGCTGACGGTGAAGGTCGACCGCCTGCGCGAATGGGCGCGGCCCGGCCTGCTTTGCATCGGCGATGCGGCCCACGCCATGTCGCCGCTCGGCGGGGTCGGCATCAACCTTGCCATTCAGGATGCGGTCGCCGCAGCGAATCTCCTCGCCGCGCCGCTCAAAAAAGGTCCGCCGAGCCTTGCCGAACTGCGCCGCGTGCAGATGCGCCGCGCATTTCCAACGCGCGTCACGCAAGCCGTTCAGGTCTTTGCACAGGAGCGGATCATCGGTCCGCTGTTGCGCGAACGCGGCGAAATCACGCTGCCCTTTCCGGTAAAGATGCTGCAATGGTTTCCATACCTGCGCCGCTTTCCCGCCCGCGCTGTGGGCATCGGCGTGAGACCGGAGCACGTGGAAATCTAGACGGCCCGAAGCCCGTTGCTCTCCAGCACCGACACCAGCGCGCGCGGCGCAGGTCTTCCGCTGGTGAACAGGGCGATGCTTTCGCCCCTGCCCATAATCTTGCCTTCGAGCAGTCCGCTGAGACGACGGGCAATGGCGGGCGCCGGATCGAGCCATGTGACCGGCCAGGGCGCGACGGCATCCATCTCCGTGATGAGAAAGGGATAATGCGTGCAGCCGAGCACCACGATGTCGGTGCGCTTGCCGTCGATCTCGACAAAGCAGGGCGCGATTTCCGCCCGGATGGCTTCCCTGTCGAAGTCTTCGCCGCGCCGCGATCCTTCGGCGATGGAAGCAAGCGTCGGCGCGGCGACCAGCGCGACGCGCGCCGATTGCGCGAAGCTCGCAATCAGTTGCCGCGTATAGTCCCGCGCAATCGTTGCGGGCGTTCCGAGCACGGCAATGACGCCCGACTTTGTCTGCTCCGCGGCAGGTTTCACTGCGGGCACCGTTCCGACGAATGGAATGTCGAACTTCGCGCGCAGCGGCGGCAGCACCAGCGTCGAGGCCGTATTGCAGGCGATGACGACGGCGGCGGGATCGTGCGCGGCGATGAGTTCGCCCATCAACGCCACGATATGCGCGCTGAGCTCGCCTTCCTTCCAGTTGCCATAGGGAAAGGCCGCGTCGTCGGCGACATAGACGAGCCGTTGCTCGGGAAGCAATGCGCGAATGGCGGCGAGAACCGAGAGGCCGCCAATGCCGGAGTCGAAAACGAGAACGGGTTTTCCGTCAACGCTGTCGCTCGCCGGCGCGCCGCTCACTGCCGTCTCCCGCCTCGCGTCGCATAGCGAACAGCTTCCTCAGCCGCGCGGAACAGCGCCTTCGCCTTGTTGACGGTTTCCTGATACTCGCCCTCGGGGCTGGAGTCGGCAACGACGCCGCCGCCCGCCTGCACATACATCTTCCCGTCCTTGACGACGGCGGTGCGCAGCATGATGCAGGTGTCCATTTCGCCCGCAGCCGAGAAATAGCCGACGCAACCGGCATAGCTGCCGCGCTTGTCGCGTTCGAGTTCGTCGATAATTTCCATCGCCCGCACCTTCGGCGCACCCGACACCGTGCCGGCCGGGAAGCCCGCGATCAGCGCCGCGATGGCGTCATAGCTCGGATCGAGATCGCCTTCGACATTCGAGACGATATGAATGAGATGCGAAGTGAGTTGCAGGCCGAATTTTTCGGTCACTTCGACCGAGCCGATCTTCGACACCCGGCCGACATCGTTGCGCCCGAGATCGAGAAGCATCAGGTGCTCCGCGCGCTCCTTCGGATCGGCGAGCAATTCTTCGCCGATGGCCGCGTCTTCCGCCGCATTCTTGCCGCGATGCCGCGTACCCGCGATCGGCCGGATCGTCACCCGCTCGTCGCGCACGCGCACCAGAATTTCCGGGCTCGATCCGACGATGGCGAAATTCTCGAAGTTCAGGAAATAGAGATAGGGCGACGGATTGATCCGCCGGAGCGCACGGTAGAGAGAGAAGGGCGGCAGCGTGAAGGGCGCCTCGAAGCGCTGCGACAGCACCACCTGAAAAATATCGCCCGCTGCGATGTAGTCCTTCGCCTTGCGGACCATCGCGAAATAATCGTCCTGCGGCGTGTTCGATACCGGCATCGGAATATCGGCGACGTTCTCGACCTGATCGACATGCGGCAGCGAGCGGTCGAAATCGCCGACCACATCCGTCAGCCTTTCGCCCGCTTGGGCATAAGCGGCGCGCGCATTGACGCCGGGCGCCGGACGCACGGGCGTCACGATGGTCACTTCGTCTTTGACGGAGTCGAACACGGCGATGATCGTCGGCCGCACGAAAAGTCCGTCGGGCAGGCCGAGCACGTCCGGCGGCGTATTGGGCAGATGCTCCATCAGGCGCACCGCGTCATAGCCCATATAGCCGAACACGCCGGCCGCCATCGGCGGCAGGTCGCCCGGCAGTTCGATCCGCGATTCCTCGATCAGCGCGCGCAGCGATGCGAGCGCGCCGCCGGCACAAGGCGTAAAGGCCGCCGTATCGAAACGCGCATTGCGGTTGATCTCGGAATTGTCGCCGCGCGTCCGCCAGATGATGTCCGGCTTCAGCCCGATGATCGAATAGCGCCCGCGCGTATCTCCGCCCTCGACCGACTCGAGCAGAAAGCTGTTCGGCTTCCCGTCGGCGATCTTGAGCATGGCCGACACCGGCGTCTCCAGATCGGCGACAAGCCGGGTCCAGACGACCTGAGCCGCGCCCGAATTGTAGATGCGTTCGAATTCGTCGAAGGCGGGCTGAATCATGATGGATCCCGGCCAGCCGCTTCGACTGACATTGACGTCGTGGCGGTCATTGCTGCGTATCGGCGCTTTCCGCGCGCTGGAGGAGCCGCACGTTGATCTCGGGTTTCAACTGGAGCTGGAAGCCGGCGACATAGGTTGCGATCATGTCGTTCTGCAACGACGAACCGACATCGTCGTGAAGCTGCTTGTAGTCGGCCGATTGCGCATCCGGCTTCGGATCGTCGATGCTCTTGACCTGCATCACGAGGAGGCTGTCGCCGAACCCGACCGGCCCATAGGCGAAGCCGCCCTTCGGCGCCGCAAAGAGACGCGCGACCGCTATGCGCGAGAACGTGTCGCTCTGCGAGCTGCGTTTGATTTCCGGCGAAGTGAGAATGGTGCGCCCGAGGCTCGCCGCCATCTTGTCGAAGGATTCGCCCTTGTTGCCGCGCTCGACCAGGCTTTGCGCCAGCGCGTCGAGATCGGCCTTGCGCTTTTCCGTCTTCCAGAGCGCGATGACGTCGGCGCGGACTTCCTTCAGCGGCTTCAATTGGGGCGGTGTCGTTCCGTCCACGCGCACCCAGTAATAGCCGCCGTCGCCGGTGTCGCCCGGCGGAATCTGGTCTCCGGCTTCGCTCTTGTAAACGGTCTCGAGCAGGTCCTTGAACTGCGGCAGTCCGGCGATCGGCTTTCGATCGGAGGTCTGGCCTTCCTTGGTCACGCCGGTGAATTTGACGACCTTCAGATTGTTTTTCGCGGCGATGTCCTCAAGCGAGGAACCGCCGGCGCGTCCATCCTCGATCGTGTTCTGCACGTTATAGACTTCGCTGCTTGCCTGATCGTTCACGATCATGGCCTTCAACCGGTCCTTCACGCCCTCATATGTGCTGGGCTTGCCCGGCGTAACGGCCGTGACGTGCAGGATGACGGGGCCGAGCGGACCTTGAACCGGATCGCTATACTCGCCGACCTTGAGCGCAAAGGCCGCGTCCGCGATTGCTGGCGAGATCATCTGCGTGCGCGACACGGTGCCGAGGTCTACATCCTTTTCCTGCAGCCCGAGTTCGCTGACGATCTTGGACGACGCCTCGCCCTTCCTCAAGCGCGCGTCGGCGGCTTTGGCCGCCTCCATCGTGGCGAACGGAATTTGTTCGACCGCACGCTTTTCGGGAATGTCGAATTCGTTGCGCCGCTGCTCATAGGCCTTCTTCAGGTCGTCTTCCGACACCGCGATCGAGGCCGTCAGGTCCTTCGGCTCAAGCGTCATGATGCTGAAGTCGCGCGTCTCGGGCCGCGTGAAGTGAATGGCGGCTTTCTCGTAATAGGCCTCCAAAGTCTTCTCGTCCGGATCGGCGATGGCGCCGACTGCTGCGGGCGGAAGAACTATATAGGCCGCAACGCGCGTCTCGTTCTGATAGGTCGAGATCGCATCGGTCAGGACCGTCGGCGCGCTGACGCCCAGCCCCATCGTGTCCGCGAATTGTCGGCGCACCAGGAATTTGCGGCGGTCGGCGAGGAAGGTCTTTTCGTTGACGCCTGCCTGGCGCAGGGTCAGCAACAGGGTCTGCCGGTCGAACTTGCCGAGCGGCCCGACAAGCTGCGGGTCTGTCACGATGTTATGCGCCAGCGCGTCGTCGCCGACGGCAAGACCCGTTTTCCTGATTCCGGCGTCCGGCGCCGCGATGCCGACGAGCTGCGACAGCGCGCGGCGTTCGATGCCGTATTCGCGCGCCTGCACGCGCGTCAGCGGCTGGCCGATGCGCTGCGAAAAGTCTTTGACCTCGTTGTTCACCTCGCGCTCGTACTGGGCGAGCGAAATATTCTCGCCGCCGACGGACGCGACCGTATCCGACGAATAGCCGCCGAATATGTCGGCGATGCCCCAGACCGCGAAGCTGACGACGAGCAGGCCCATCAAAATCTTGGCAATCCAGCCGCTGGAGCTGCGTCTCAGAGCATCGAGCATTGCGTCGTCTTTCCGTCTGGTGGGGGCCTTTCGGGGCCACCGCGTTGAAACGCGGGCCTCGGCCTCGCGAAGAGGGCCGCATGATAGGTGCGCGCCCAAGCCCCCGCAAGCGGGCCCCGGCGCTTGCCGATTGATTTTCCTCGCAAAAATGCGCCACGGCAATTGGCGGGAGGCGGTCCGTCTGGTAAATCCGCGAGAGGTTTGAGACAGACGGAGTATTAAGGATGGCGGCAACGGCAAAGTCCCCGCGCGTGAAGGCGCTGGTCGCGGGCAACTGGAAGATGAACGGCCTCAAGGCCTCGCGCAAGGAAGTGACGGCGCTGGCCAAGCGTCTCGCCAAGGGCAAGCGCGCCTCCTGCGACGTCCTGATCTGTCCGCCCGCCACGCTTGTCGGGCTTCTGAAGGAGGCCGCCAAAGGCTCGAAAATCGCCATCGGCGGCCAGGACTGCCACGCAAAGCCCTCCGGCGCCCATACCGGCGACATCAGCGCCGAGATGCTGAAGGATGCGGGCGCTTCCCATGTGATCGTCGGCCATTCCGAGCGCCGCGCCGACCACGGCGAAACGGACGCCGTCGTCCGCGCCAAGGCCGAAGCCGCGCTCCGGGCGGGCCTTGTCGCCATCGTCTGCGTCGGTGAAACCGAAGCCCAGCGTGACGCGGGCGAAACGCTGACCGTGATCGGGACGCAGCTTGCCGGCTCGCTCCCCGATGCCGCCACGGCAAAAACCGTCGTTGTCGCCTATGAGCCCGTCTGGGCCATCGGCACGGGCCGCACGCCGACGGCGGACGATGTGGCCAAGGTCCATGCCGCCATCCGCGCCGCCCTGAAAAAGCGCTTCCGCGGGGAGGGCGAGGCGATGCGCATTCTCTACGGCGGCTCGGTGAAGCCCTCGAACGCTGCCGAGCTGATGGCGGTCCCGAACGTCAACGGCGCACTGGTCGGCGGGGCGAGCCTCAAGGCCGAGGATTTCTACGGCATCATCGGGGCATACCAGGCCTGAGGCATTTTGTCCGTCCCCCTATTGTGCAGCGGGCAATATGAGAACATGCTTCTCTAATGCTTGTTTTCCGATTGCTAGGCAGGCGTCGGAAATGCATTCACGGGGGAGGCTGGCATGGATAGCTCCGAGACTCTGTCTGCATGGTGGTCGCGCGCGGTCGCAGCGACCTTCATCCTTGGTTTCGGCGTTCTGATCCTTCTGACCTTCAAGGCATATACGGACGCGCCACCGGTCCCCGCCCGTGTCGTGGACACGAGCGGCGCGGTGATCTTCACTGGCGACGACGTGCGCGCGGGGCAGGAAGTCTTTCTCAAATATGGCCTGATGGACAATGGCACCGTCTGGGGCCATGGCGCTTATCTGGGGCCGGATTTCAGCGCCGAGGTCTTGCACAACTGGGCGCTCGATCTGGCGGGGCGCACGGCGCATAGCCGCTTCGGCAAGGCATATGACGCCTTGTCCGAGAGTGAGCGCGCGGCTGTCGACGGAGAAGTCGCAAGCCTGCTGAAGGCCAATCGCTACGACAAGACGACGGACACGCTCATGCTTCTACCTGCGGGCGCTGAAACCTTCGCTGCCGAGACTGCGCGCTGGAAAGACTATTTCAAAGCGCCTGAAGGCAATGGCGGCCTGAAGGCCAATCTCGTGTCCGACCCGAAAGAGCTTCACGAACTCACGGCATTCTTCACATGGGCGGCCTGGGCCTCCGTCACCCGTCGGCCGGGAGCGGAGCATTCTTATACCAACAACTTTCCTTACGATCCGCTGGCGGGAAACCGCCCGACCGGCGCGGCCCTGCTCTGGACGGCGATCAGCTTCATCGCCCTTCTGGGCGGCATTGCGCTCGTCCTGCTGGCATTCGGCAAATTCGATTATCTGGGCTGGCACGGCACGCCCGCGCCCGTCGAGAAATGGATAGTGAGCGACGCCCAGAGGGCGACATTGAAATACATGCTGTTCGCTTCCGTTCTGCTACTTGGGCAGACCTTTTTCGGCGCCGGCGTCGCCCATTTCCGCGCCGATCCCGGCACCTTTTACGGCGTCGATCTGGCCGCCTGGTTCCCGAGCAATCTGCTGCGCACCTGGCATCTGCAATCGGCAATCTTCTGGATTGCCACGTCCTATGTCGCGGGCGCGCTTTTCGTCGCGGAACTTTTGGGACGGCACAGCCCGTCGCGGCAGGCGCTCGGCATCCATCTTCTGTTCGGCGCGCTCGGCCTCGTTGTCGTCGGCAGCATGCTGGGAGAATGGATCGGCATTCTGCAATGGTTGCCTAGAACCTGGTTCTGGTTCGGCAATCAGGGTTGGGAGTATCTCGAGCTCGGCCGCTTCTGGCAGATCCTTCTGGCGGTGGGGCTGGTGTTCTGGTTCGCCCTGGTCTGGCGCGCGCTCGCCCCGGCGCGGGCCGATCCCGAACGCCGTGGATTTGCGAACTTCTTCCTGATCGCCGCTTTCGCGATCCCGCTCTTTTATCTCCCCGCTCTCTTCTTCGGGTCGCAGACCAACTACACCATCGTCGACGCCTGGCGCTTCTGGATCATTCACCTCTGGGTCGAGGGGTTCTTTGAATTCTTCGTCACGGTGATCGTCGCCGTCATCTTCTTCCAGATGGGGCTGGTTCGGCGCATCGCCGCGCTGCGCACCATTTATCTCGACGCGATCCTTTACTTCGGCGGCGGCCTGATCGGCACCGGACATCACTGGTACTGGACAGGCCAGACGGAAGTGAATATGGCCTTTTCCGCCGTCTTCTCCGCGCTGGAGGTTGTCCCGCTCACCCTCATCACGCTGGACGCCTGGGATTTCGTCAGGCTCACGCGCGGCAGCGACAGCATGGTGGAGCGCCATCGCTGGACCTTCTACTTCCTGATGGCCGTGGGCTTCTGGAACTTCCTCGGCGCGGGCGTCTTCGGCTTCCTGATCAACACGCCCATCGTCAGCTATTACGAGGTCGGCACTATCCTGACGCCCAACCACGGGCATGCGGCCATGATGGGCGTATTCGGCATGCTCGGCGCGGGGCTGATGGTGTTCGTTTTGCGCGAGACCGTGACCGACACAGTGTGGGCGAAGCTCTCGCGCCTCGTCAGGGTTTCCTTCTGGGGCCTGAATATCGGCCTTGGCATGATGGTGGCGTTCAGCCTCTTTCCCGGCGGGGTCTTGCAGGTCGCGGACGTCATATCTCACGGTTACTGGCACGCCCGAAGCCTTGCCTATACCGCCACGCCGCTGGCCCGCGCGCTCGAATGGATGCGGATGCCAGGCGATCTGGTGTTCATGTTTCTGGGCGCGCTCCCGCTGACGCTTGCCTTGGGTCTGGGATATTTTTCCGGCTGGAGAGGGACGGGGGGCTCGGCCAGACATTGAGCGCCGGTTAGGTCCGGCCGCGCCGGAAATGGCGCTTCCGGTGGGGCTGGAAACATCGCCGCGCATGGGGTACAACCCGGCCCGTCGGTCGCGCCCCGCGCGGCCCCTGCCTGATCACGCGAACGCCGAGGCGCCATGTCTACCATCCTGCTCATTATCCATCTGATGGTCGCAATGGCCCTGGTCGCCCTGGTGCTGCTTCAGCGCTCGGAAGGCGGCGCGCTGGGCATGGGCGGCGGCGGTGGTGGGCTTATGTCCGGCCGTGGCGCCGGCAATGCGCTGACCCGGGCGACGGCCGTGGCGGCGGCGCTTTTCTTCGCAACGAGCCTCGCGCTGGTAGTTATTGCCTCCCGGTCGGGCTCGGGCGGCTCCATCCTCGACCGGGTCGCACCTGCGCCGGTCGGCCAGCCTCAGGCGCCGGTCGTGCCCGCGCCCCTGGGTTCGGGCCTCGACCTGACCGGAAAGCCCAAGGAATCTGCGCCTGCGACGGGCGAAAAGGCCCCGGCAACCCCGGCAGCGCCCGCCGTTCCGAGCGTGCCTCGCGCACAGTAAAGACACGCCCGGCCCCGAGCGGCCGGGTCATCCACAGTTATTTTCCACCGGCCGCCAATTGGAGGCCCGAATCATTTTTGTTGGTGTAATCTAGGGGCCCATGACGCGGTACATCTTCATCACCGGCGGCGTGGTCTCCTCACTTGGCAAGGGTCTCGCTTCCGCAGCGCTTGGCGCGCTGTTGCAGTCGCGCGG
>JARLIS010000051.1 GCA_031291615.1 Parvibaculum sp. | reverse complement strand
TGTGGGGCTGACCGGATTTTTCATCTCCCTGGCGCTTTTCGGCGTGTTCACGGGGCTGCCCATGGGGCTCCACTGGGCGCTTCTGGCGGGCTTTGGCAGCCTCCTCGCCCTGGCCGTCTGGAAGGGCCTCAGGAGCTTCCGCTGGCCCGACAGGACGGCGGCCCTCCGCCACCTCGAAAAGGCTTCCGGCCTCACCCATCAGCCGCTGGCGGCCTATGAGGACATGCCCGCCGAGGGGACCGGCGACCGCATCCTCTGGATCGCCCATCAGCGCTGGGTGGGCGAAAGGCTGAAAAAGCTGAAAACCGGCATCGCCTCCCCCGGCCTCGCCGCCATCGACCCCTATGGCCTCCGGGCCGCCGTGGCGCTTCTCCTCGTCATCGGCCTTGCCGGAACGGAATCCGGACAGCTACACCGCATCGCGGGCGCATTCCTGCCCGGCGCGGGCGCGGGCAAGGCCTTCACGGTCGAGGCCTGGATCACGCCCCCTTCCTATACCGGCGTCGCGCCGATCTATCTCGAAGGCCAGGGCAATGCGGCCGACGCCACGCCGAAAAGCGGCATGGACGAGACGCCGCTCAAGGTGCCCGTGGGCAGCATCCTCTCGCTCCGCGTCCACGGCCTCAGAACGGCGCCCGCGCTCGAAGCCGGCAGCGGCGACCGCGGACGGCCCGAGCCGCTGAAGGATATGGGCGAGGCCAATTACACGCTCGACGCCCCGATTGCCGCCTCGACCGAATTCGCGCTGACCCAGGGCGGTCGCTTGATGCGCGGCTGGAAGGTCGAGGCGATCCCGGACCAGAAGCCGACCATCGAATTCGCAAAGCCGCTCCAGCAGACCGCGAAGGGTGCGCTGCGCTTTGCCTACAAGGTGCATGACGATTACGGCGTCGTCGCCGCCGAGGCGCGCATCGCGCTCGCGCCCGAAGCGCAGACGGGCGCGCCGGCAATACCCGGCAAGGCGCGTGCAATGCCCCTCGTTACGCCGCCGAGCGTGAATCTGCCGCTCCCCGTCCTGCGGCCGCGCGACGCCAACGGCGAAACCTATGTCGATCTCCTGCCGCATCCATGGGCGGGGCTTCCGGTCACGATCACGCTGGTCGCCACCGACGATGCGGGCAATGAGGGCCTGAGCCTGCCCGTCTCGCTGACGCTGCCCGCACGCGAATTCAAGAAGCCGCTCGCCGCCGCCATCGTCGAGCAGCGCCGCGCGCTCGCACTCGATCCCGCCTCCCTGCCGACGGTCGCCCGCGTGCTCGACGATCTGACCGTCGATGGCGACCGCTACATTCCCGACAAGACCGTCTATCTGACGATGCGCGCCGTCTATTGGCGGCTCGCCAATGCGCGGCGCGACAGCGACCTCACCGGCGTCTTCGACCTGATGTGGCAGATCGCGCTCCGGATCGAGGACGGCGATGTCTCGCTTGCAGAAAACGATGTACGTCAGGCCCGCGACGCGCTCTCGAAAGCGCTGGCGCAAGGCGCAGGCAATGACGAGATCGAACGCCTGATGGCGGAACTGAAGCAGGCCTTCCAGCGCTACATGGATGCGCTCGCCGCGAAGGGCGCGCCGCCGACCTCGCCGATGGACAAGTTCGCGCCGCAGGACGGCCAGACGGTCGACCGCGACCAGCTCCAGAAAATGCTCGACGCCATCGGCGAGCTTGCCCGCACCGGCGCGCGCGATCAGGCCAAGGCCATGCTGGAGCAGCTCCAGGCGATCATGGAGAACATGCAGGTGCCCGACCAGAACCAGGGCATGACGGGCGACGAACAGGCCATGGCGGGCGCGGTCGACAAGATGGGCAAGCTCATCGACAAGGAGCGCGAGCTCATGGACCGGACCTTCAAGGAAGGCGCCAAGGGCATGACCGGCATGGATGGGCTTGAAGGCAATCCCGCTCCGAACGGCCAGCAGGGCGGCAGCCCCTCGGCGCTGAAAGCCCTTAAGCACGCGCAGGAAGCGCTGCGCGGCGAACTCGAACAGCTCATGCGCGACCTCGGCAAGGCGGGCGTGAAGCTGCCCGACGCCCTCGGCAAGGCGCAAGGCGCGATGCAGAGCGCCGAGGAACGGCTCGGCGACGGCCGCACCGACCGCGCCACCGCCTCTCAGGGACAGGCGATCGACGGCATGCGCGAAGGCGCGCAAGGCCTCGCCGACAAATTGATGCAGAGCATGGCGGGCAAGCGCGGACAATCGGGCCGCGGCAACGGCAATGCGCAAACCGATCCCTTCGGCCGCCCACTGCCCAATTCGGGCCTCGACCTCGGAACCGACGTCGCCGTGCCCGAAAAGATCGACATTCAGCGCGCCCGCGAGATCATCGAGGAGCTGCGCCGCCGCGCGGGCGAACTTGGCCGCCCGAAGATCGAACTCGATTATCTGGATCGGCTGCTGAAGCGGTTCTGACTAGGGCTTCGCAAGCACGGCTTCGACGCGCGCGACGAGCTCGGCGAGCGTGAAGGGTTTCAGCAGAATGTCGCGGATGATCGCCTCAAGCCCATAGGCGCGTTCGCGCTGGTCGGAATAGCCGGTCATCAGCATGATGGGCAGGCTGGGCTGATCGCGCGCCGCCGAAAGCGCGAGCGAAATCCCGTCCATGACCGGCATCAAAATGTCGGTAAGAAGAAGATCGTGCGGCGCGCCTTGCGCTCTCGCGCGGGCGAGCGCGGCAAGCGCATCGCTGCCGTCGCCGGCCACTTCTATGTCATGCCCCGCCCCTGAAAGCGCGCGCTTGATGAAGTCCCTGACGCTCGGTTCGTCTTCGGCGACGAGAATGCGGGCCATGGCCTAATGCTCCACGACGCCGACGAAAGGCAATTGCCGCAAGGCATGGGCGACATCCATGCCGTAGCCGACGACGAATTTGTCCGCGCAGTCGAAGCCGACGAAATCGGCCTTCATGTCGACGGCGAGCTTGCCCTTCTTGTCGAGCAGGACGCATGTCCTGACCGAACGCGCGCGGCGCGCGGCCATGAGATCCTTGGCGAAGGCGAGCGTGCGGCCCGACTCCAGAATATCGTCGACGAGAAGAACGTCGCGCTCGGCGATTTCGGCTTCCGTATCGCGGACGATCTTCACCTCGCCGAGCGACTGCGTGCCCTTGCCATAGCTCGACAGGCTGATGAAATCCATGTCGGGCGCGGCGCCCGCTTCATGCAGCGCCCGGAGAAGATCGGCGGCGAAAATGAAGCTGCCCTTGAGAATGGGGATGACGAGGGGGTTCGGACCCATGGCGGCGACGATTTCACCTGCAAGTTCGCGCACCCGCACCGCGATCTCTTCCGCGCTGAAAAGCGTCGAGATGCGCGCGCCTTCGGGTGCGACGATGCTCATCGCCGGCTCACGGCTGGCCGGTCGCCGGCGCCGCCTTCACGTCAGGCGCTGTCGGCGCGGCCGGTTCTGCGGGCGCGGTTGAGGCCTGCATGTCCTCGCCCTTCTGCACGAAACGCACTTCGAGGTCGCGCGCCTCGACCGGCGGGCAGGAAAGCCGCGTGGTGAAACTGGCCGACTGCTTCGGCTGGAGCTCCTTTTCCGGCAGCGCGAAGGTCCAGTGATAAAGCTCGTGCTGCTGCGCATCGCTGAGGCCGACGCGCAGGCGCGGCAGGGTGCGCACTTCGCCGCTGACATTGACGACCTTGCCGGTGACGGCGAGCACGGGGCACTTGTCCTGGTTCTGCCGCTCATAGGCGACATCGCGGAACTCAAGTCCCCGGAGATTGATCGGCGCGCCGGCCGCCGCATAAAGCGTTGCGGTCTTCGGCCAGAAAGCCGCGATCTGCTGGCGATACTGCACGATGCCGAAGATGGACCCCGCGACGAACAGGATGAGCGCCGCCCAGCCCGCCACCGCGACGACGCGCCCGCGACGGCTGGACGCCACATCGTCGAGATAGGCGCGCAACCGGCCGCCGCTGACGGGAACGACGGCGGGCGCGGCAGGCGCGGCGGGCTTGTCCGCCTCCGCTCCGGCCTCGGCCGGGGCAATGTCGGCCTCGGCCGCGGGCTCGGGCTTCGCCTCGCTGCGGAAAAGGGGCTTCTGGGGCGCGGCGAAAACCGGCGCGGCGTCGGCCTGCTCGACCGGTTGCGGCGGAGCGGCTTCTTCCTTCGCGAGCGCGGCCTCGGCGTCGTCCTTGCGCGGCAGATCGGTCGGCGGCGCCTGGTGCCAGCTATGCCCGCACTTGGCGCAACGCACCTTGCGACCCGAAGGAGCAAAGGATGACCCTTCCACCGGATAGCGTGTCGAGCATGATGGACAGGTGATGATCATCGACTTGGGTGCCGCGAAAAACCGTGAAGGGGGCGTGCCTTGAAATGGAACGGTCCCCCGAAGACTATTGAAACGCGAAGCGTGGTTAAAGCCCGGTTAAGGAAGGCCGCGAAGCCGGGCTTTGGGCCATGTTTTCGCCGAGCCACGTCCCCAATCCGGGCTTCCATGATACCGTCCCGAGCATGATTCGTTTCGAGAATGTGGGCATGCGCTACGGCATGGGGCCTGAGGTCCTGCGCGATGTGAGCTTTCACCTCGCGCCGGGATCGCTCCATTTCCTCACTGGCCCTTCCGGGGCCGGCAAGACCTCGCTTTTGAAACTGATGTTCCTGGCCCAGCGTCCCTCGCGCGGCCTCATCACCATGTTCGACCGGGACATCGCGACCCTTCCCCGGGCCGAACTCCCCGACATCCGCCGCCGCGTGGGCGTCGTCTTTCAGGAATTCCGCCTGATCGACCATCTGACCACCTATGAGAACATCGCCCTGCCGTTGAAGATTCAGGGCCGCGCGGAGGAAAGCTACCGCGCCGACGTGAAGGAACTCCTGTCCTGGGTCGGCCTCGGCGAACGCATGCAGGCAAAGCCGCCGACGCTGTCGGGCGGCGAGAAGCAGCGCGCCGCCATCGCCCGCGCCGTCGTCGCCCAGCCAGACCTCCTGCTTGCCGACGAACCGACCGGCAATGTCGACCCTGAAATGGGCAAGCGCCTGCTCCGCCTCTTCATCGAGCTGAACAGGCTCGGCACCAGCGTTCTGATCGCCACCCACGATCACGCGCTGGTCGAGCAGGCCCGCGCCCCCGAACTCGTTCTCCAGAACGGAAGGCTGACCGTCCGTGGCTGAAGAACGCAGCGAAAAAAGGGAAGATGCGGGCGAGGCCGAAAGCCGCTCGCTGCTGCGCCTTCTCGTCGAAACGAAAAGCGTCATGCCCGCCGCAGGCGCGACCGGCCTGCCGCTCGTCCTCGTCATCGCCGCCATGTGCTTCCTCGCAAGCCTCGCGCTCGGCGCCGCCCTTTCGGTGGGCGGGGCGACCGCCGACTGGACGCGCGATCTTTCAGGCGCGCTCACCGTCGAGGTCAAGCCCGCCAGGGACAAGAATATCGACACGCAGGTCGAGACCGCGATCAAGGTGCTTACCGGCGCCGAAGGCGTTCTCTCCGTCCATGCTCTGACGGTCGCCGACACTCAGGCTCTGCTCGAACCCTGGCTCGGCAAGGGCAATGTGACGGAAGACCTGCCGCTGCCGCGCCTCATCGACGTCAGGATCGACGCCCGCGCGCCGCCGGACATTGCCGCGCTCGCCAAACGCCTTTCGGACGCCGTGCCCGGCGCCGAACTCGACACCCATCGCCAGTGGCAGGCCGAACTGGTGCGCGCGGCGCACGCCGCCGAATGGCTCGCCTATGCGGTGCTCGCCGTGGTCGCGGCAACGACCATCGCCATCGTCACCTTCGCGACGCGTGCGGGCCTTTCCGCCAATCGGGAAGTCGTGGAAGTCTTGCACCTGATCGGCGCGCGCGACCGCTTCGTCGCAGCGGAAATCCAGCGCCACTTCCTGCATCTTGGGCTTCGCGGCGGCGCGATCGGGCTCGCGCTTTCGGTCGCGGCCTTTCTCGCGCTCGGCTGGCAAGGCAACGCAGCGAGCATGTTCCTCGTGCCGATGTCGGGCCTGCGCCTCCAATACTATCCGGCGCTGGTCGCGGTGCCTCTGGTCGCCGCTCTCGTCGCGGTCGTCACCGCGCGCCTGACGGTCATCCGCACGCTGCACCGGATGCTCTGACCCCTAGAAAGCGACCTGCGACCGCAGTGAGAAGATATCGACCTTCTGGCCGACCTGCGTGTTGTTGACGACGGGAACCGCCGTCGATCCGAGCCGGTTCACATCGACATACTGATAGTCGAAGGCAAATCGCACCAGACTGTTCGGATACCAGTTGATGCCGGTCGTCCATATCTTCTGTTCGCCGCCGCGCACGCCATCCGCCGGCATCGCCGATCCGGCCACGCCCGGATTGTAGTTGAGATCGAGGTCGCTATAGCGCATGGCGAGCTCCCACGCGCCCCAGCCGCCGCCTGCAAGCGAGAACGGCACCGAAGGCTTCGGCGAGGTGAAAGCGCCGTTCGCCGGGCTGTAGCCGCGCCGCTCGCCGGTGAGAATCCATGTCCCTTGCAGATACCAGCCGTCGAAGCTCGGATCGGAGAGCGCATCGGCCCGTGCGATCCGGTAGCCGAAATATCCCGCCTGCGCATAGAAATTGCGCCACTGGGTCGCGCCTTCGATGCCCCATTGATCGACATGATCGGCATTGATGGCGCCGGTGCTGACGAGCTTCGAGGCGGTGTCGTCGACGGTGATTTCAGGCGCCGTCGAGAAAGTGATCGTATGCGTCGCGCCGGGTCCGACCGTATTGGTGGAAGGCGGCGAGAAGACATGCGTTCCATTGACCCCGACCAGCACGCGCCAGTCGTCGTCGGCATAGACCATGTCGGAGACGCGACCGAGAACGGCCGTCTGCTCGCCCGCGTAGGTCGAGGTGTCGGCGACCTTGCCGCCCGTGAGCGACAGGGCGGCAAAGAGCCTGTCGCCCGCATAAAGCGCGGTCGCGGCGTCCCGGCCGTCGCCGCCGGCGAGATTGCGCGCGACGTCGGCGGGCGAATTGCGTTCGAGGAAGATCGTGTCGCCCGACGCCGTGCCGTCTTCGATATTGGCGGGCGGCGGATAGGCGCCGACGCGGAAGGCCAGCGGCTTCAGCCCGTCATACTGGACATAGAGCGATTGGACGCGGCCTTGCGATTCATTGCCGCCGCTGCCGCCGAAGTCGTAGTTGAAGAGATAAGACCAGTCGCCGAAGATTTTTCCGGCAAAGCCGATCTGCGCGCGGCGGAAATTCGTGCCACTGCTCAAGGCGCCGCCATTGGCCGCGGCAAGGCGCGATGCGCTGGCGCTCTGGTCGTAATAGCCGGCGTCGAACTGCCCGAGCCCGCGCACGGAAAATGTGAACCTTCCATCCGGCGACTGCACCATGGGGCGGCCATTGGCGAAACTCCAGACGGGATCGTCCTGCTTTTCGAGCCTTTGCGTCGTCTTGTAGGAATCGAGTTCGCTCTTCAGCGCGTCGATCTGGACCTGCTGGCTTGCGACCTGCGCCGGGGCGGGTCGCGTGTCCGACTGCGCGACGGCGGCCGGCGGAGATTTCGCCAGCGAATGCCTGAGGCTGACGATTTCCTTCGACTGCGTTTCGATCTGCGATTTCTGCCGCTCGATCTGCCGCTGCTGGGCCTCGAGCATCTTCTGCATGGCGTCGAGACGCTTCACGATGTCGGCATCGTCGGCAAAAGCCGGCAGGCTGAACGCGCACCAGGCAACCGTCGAAAGAAGAACGAGGCGCGCTTTCATGGCCGTGTTCCCGTCGCGATGATGCTGAAGCCTGCCTTGCGGAATGCGGCTTGCGCCTTGTCGCTGGTCAGGAATTTGAAGAAACGGGCGGCCTCGGGCGTCGCCCCGTTGGTGAGCGCCGCCGGATAGACGATGGGGAGATGCGAATCCTCGGGGAAATAGCCGACGATCCTGACCTTCGGCTCCTGCAAGGCGTCGGTTTCGTAGACGATGCCGAGCGGCGTCTCGCCGCGGGCGACATAGGCAAGCGCCACGCGCACGTTTTCCGCAATGGCGATGTGATCGACGACGGAGCTCCAGACGCCGAGCGAGGTGAGCGAGCTGCGCCCATATTTGCCGGCGGGGACGGAATCGGGATCGGCTATGGCGAGCCGCCCGTCGCCCAGGGCCTGCAGCAGGGGAAAGCCCGGCGCGATGGCGAGCGTCGCGGTCGAGGTCTTGGGCGCGATCAGCACGAGGCGGTTGCCGAGAAGATTCTCGCGGCTCTTCGCGTCGACGAGCCCGCGCTGCCCGAGATAATCCATCCAGTCGGCATCGGCCGAGATGAAGACTTCGGCCTTGGCGCCCGCTTCGATCTGACGGGCGAGCACCGAGCTTGCCGCATAGGAGGCCGTGATCTTGCCGCCGCCCGTTGCCGCATAGGAAGCGATCACATCGTCGAGCGCGTTCTTGAGACTCGCGGCGGCAAAAACGAGAGGTGCGTCCGCCCGTGCCGGCCCCGCGCCAAAACCGATGGCGGCGGCAATCGCAATCCCGGCAAGGCCCGAGAGAAACCGGCGCCGTGTCGCGCCTCGCACATCGCATTGGTGCAGCATGAATTTCCCACCTGCCTGTTGCCGGACCGAACGATCGGCCATCGGGGATAACGATATATCCATCTGAATATATCGTGAGCAAACGACGCCTTTGTCAAATCCTTCGGCAAGGCGTTTCCCGCCTATGCGCGGCTGCGCATCCTTATGCTAAACTCCGCCTCGTGCGCCCGGACGTTCCGGCGCGGCGACCTCTCGATTGCGGTTAAGGCATGGCTGCCCGGAATACGCTGCTATACGAACTGAAACGGCGTTTCATGCGGGGGCTTGCGGCCTTGGCTGGACTGCTGGCGGCGGCCTATGTCCTGGGCTTCATCGTCTTTGCCGCCGAACTCGACCGCAGGCCGCCCGCAGACGTGCCCGTCGCCGACGCCATCGTCGCGCTGACCGGCGGCGAGGGGCGCATTGCCGAAGCCTACAAGCTGCTTGAGGACGGCAAGGGCGCGCGGCTCCTCATCACCGGCGTCCACCCGGAAGTGAAACTCGCCTCGCTGAAACGCATGGTCCACGGGCCAGTTGCGAAGTTCGACTGCTGCGTCGACCTCGGACGCGAGGCGGAAGACACGATCGGCAATGCGAGCGAGACGGCAGGCTGGGTGCGCCAGCACAATTATCGCTCGATCATTCTGGTGACCTCGACCTATCACATGCCGCGCGCCGCGCTCGAACTGCGGCGCACCATGCCGGGCGTCTCTATCACGCCCTTCCCCGTCGTGCAGGACACGCTGCATCTCGACGGCTGGTGGGACTTCCCCGGAACGACGCGGCTGCTGATTTCCGAATATTCGAAATACCTGCTGACGCTTGCCCACGCCCGCCCGCTGCTCCATGCCTGACGCATCGCGCTTCGCGCGTGTCGCGCGCATCTGAAAGGAATTGGCCTTGCTCCGGCTCCGCTCCTTCGCCTTCAACTTCACGCTTTATGTGACGGCTGCCGCCATTGCGCTTGCGGCAACGCCCGCGCTCCTGATGCCGCGCCGCGCCGCCGTCTTCGTGCTCCACAATCTGTCGCGTCTGGTCATGTGGCTGCTCGCGGCGCTTGCCGGCACGCGCTACGAGATCAGGGGCGCGCTTCCCAGAGGCCCCGTCCTCATCGCGGCCAAGCATCAGTCCATGTGGGACACGATCATCTTCCCCGCCATATTCGACGACCCGGCCATGGTGCTGAAGGCCGAGCTTCTCTGGATTCCCTATTACGGCTGGTTCTCGAAGAAAGCCGGCATGATCGCCATCGACAGGGGCTCGGGCGCCTCGGCCATTCGCCGCCTCATCACGCAAGGCAAGGCGGCGCTGGCCGCGAACCGCCCCATCGTCATCTTCCCCGAAGGCTCGCGCATGGCGCCCGGCGCCGCGCCCGCCTACAAGCCCGGCGTCGCCGCCCTCTATCGCCAGCTCGGCGTCCCTTGCGTGCCCGTGGCGGTCAATTCAGGCCTTTACTGGCCGCGCCGCCGCTTCCTGCGGAAACCCGGCACCATCATCCTCGAATTCCTGGAGCCGATCCCCGCCGGCCTCGACCGCGCGGCCTTCATGGCGGCGCTTGAGGCCCGGACGGAGGCCGCCACGGCGAAATTGCTGGCCGAAGGCGGCTTCGCCCCGGCTACATTGGCCGCAAAGCCTGTGGGCAAAACGGCCCGCACGGCCCGTGGATAACGGGGACAGCAGTAATTATATCGTAGCAACAGGCCTTTAGGCTTGGCCGTGCCTGTGTTCAACTCTTGGACAAAAAGAGAACATTGACCGGGTGGAAGCCCTGCGACTAGGCTGCCCCGTAAACCGCATTCAAAGGCCCCCATGGACCCGATCGCCGAACAGATCTGGGAGATGAAGTACCGCCTCCACCGCGAGGACGGGACGCCCGCCGACCTGACCGTGGGAGACACCTTCGCCCGCGTCGCAAACGCGCTTGCCGAGGCGGAAGCGCCGGAAGCGCGCGCGCATTGGGCCGGGCGCTTCTCATCCGCCATGTCGGGCTTTCGCTTCCTGCCCGCAGGCCGCATCCTTGCAGGCGCCGGCACGGGCCGCGACGTGACGCTCTTCAACTGCTTCGTCATGGGCGAGATCCCCGACACCATGGCGGGCATTTTCGAGAACCTGAAGGAAGCGGCCCTGACCATGCAGCAGGGCGGCGGCATCGGCTACGACTTCTCGACGCTGCGCCCCCGGGGCGCGCCGGTGAAGGGCGTGGGCGCGGACGCCTCCGGCCCCCTCTCCTTCATGGATGTGTGGGACGCCATGTGCCGCACCATCATGTCGGCGGGCTCCCGCCGCGGCGCGATGATGGCGGTGATGCGCTGCGACCATCCGGACATCGAGGCCTTCATCGAGGCCAAGCGCGAGCCCGGCCGCCTCACCATGTTCAATCTCTCCGTGCTGGTTTCCGACGCCTTCATGGCGGCGGTGAAGGCGGATGCCGACTGGCCGCTCGTCTTCAACGGCGAAACTTTCAAGGTGCTCAAGGCCCGCGTCCTCTGGGACCGGATCATCGCCGCGACCTATGCCTATGCCGAACCCGGCGTCATCTTCATCGACCGCATCAATGCGCGGAACAATCTCTACTATTGCGAGACGATCAAGGCGACGAACCCTTGCGGCGAGCAGCCCCTGCCGCCCTACGGCGCCTGCCTTCTCGGCTCGGTCAATCTCGCGGCGCTGGTGCAGGACCCCTTCACCGCGCATGCCCGCATCGACGAGGCGGAGCTCGCCGATCTCGTCCACGTCGCCGTCCGCGCCATGGACAATGTGGTCGACGTCTCGCGCTTTCCGCTGCCCGAGCAGGAGCATGAGGCGAAGGCCAAGCGCCGCATCGGCCTCGGCGTCACGGGCCTCGCCGACGCGCTCATCATGTGCCGCGCGCGCTACGGCTCGGCGTCCTCGATCTCGCTCATCAGAAGCTGGATGCGCGCGCTCTCCCGCGCGGCCTATCTCGCCTCCGTCGAAATCGCGAAGGAAAAAGGCCCCTTCCCGCTTTTCGACCGCGGCGCCTATCTGGCGGGCGCGACGGTTGCGGCGATGGACGCCGATGTGCGCGAGGCGATTGCTGCTCACGGCATCCGCAACGCGCTCGTCACCTCCATCGCGCCGACCGGCACCATCTCGCTCTTTGCGGGCAATGTGTCTTCGGGCATCGAGCCAGTCTTTGCCTATAGCTACACCCGCAAGGTGCTGATGCCCGACGGCACGCGCCGCGAGGAGCGCGTCACCGACTATGCCGTCTCGAAGTTCCACCAGGCCTTCGGCGAGGATGCGGCCCTGCCCGATTATTTCGTCAACGCGCAGGAGCTGACGCCGTCCGACCACATCGCCGTGCAGGCCGCGATGCAGGACTATATCGACAGCTCGATCTCGAAGACGATCAACGTGCCGGAGAACATGTCCTTCCCGGCCTTCCGCGATGTCTATGCGCTGGCCTATGAGCTCGGCCTCAAGGGCTGCACGACCTATCGCCCGAGCGACGTGCGCGGCTCCGTCCTTTCCGTCGACGGGGCGGAGAAGCCCGCAACGGACGCCCAGCCCTCGCTCGCCCTCGTCGCGCCCGCAAAACCCGCGCGCTACGAAAAGGACGGCGTCGTCTATATGTCGAAGCCGCTCGAACGCGAGACGGTGCTGCCGGGCTTCACCTACAAGCTGCAATGGCCTGAAAGCGACCACGCCATGTACATCACCATCAACGACATATTGCAGGATGGCAGGCGTCGCCCCTTCGAGATTTTCATCAACTCGAAGAACATGGAGCATTACGCCTGGACGGTGGCGCTGACGCGCATGATCTCGGCCGTCTTCCGCCGCGGCGGCGACGTGACCTTCGTCGTCGAGGAATTGAAGGCCGTCTTCGATCCTCGCGGCGGCTCATGGATGAAGGGCCGCTATGTGCCGAGCCTGCTTGCCGCCATCGGCGAGGTGATCGAGCAGCACATGATCGACACGGGCTTCATAACGCGTGAAGACAGCAAGCCCCTGACCGAAGCCGTGCGCGCCGTCGTCGGCGAGCCGGTCGAACCGGCGACGGGCGACGTCAAGCTCAGAGGCTGCCCGCGCTGCGGCGAACGCGCCATGATCCGCCAGGAAGGCTGCGAGACCTGTACCTCATGCGGTTTTTCGAAGTGCAGTTGAGTTGTTGCCTCCAATAACCCGTCATGGCCCGGCTTGTCCGGGCCATCCACGTCTTTGATACCTGGACGTGAAGACGTGGATGCCCCGCATAAAGCGGGGCATGACGAACAAGGTTGAAGGAACAGAGACCATGAAACGACTTCTCGCCGTTGCCGCCCTCGCCCTCCTTGCAACGCCCGCTCTCGCCGACGATGTCGGCTGCGTCTCGACCACCTTCCGCATCATGGGCGCGAACGACAAGGTTTGCGTCTCGGGCTTCGACGACGAGAAGGTGGGCGGCGTCACCTGCTATATCGGTCAGGCGCGCACCGGCGGCATGTCGGGCATGGTCGGCTTGGCCGAAGACCCCTCGCGCTTCTCGCTCACCTGCGACCAGACGGGACCGATCACCGCCGACCTGTCGAAGCTGCCGGAAAAGGAAAAGGTCTATTCGGAAAAGACCTCCGTCTTCTTCAAGCATACCCACGTCTATCGCATCGTCGATGCGAAGCGCCACACCCTCGTCTACGTCGCCATCAGCGACAAGATCATCGACGGCTCGCCCTTCAACGCGGTCGCGAGCGTGCCCGTGACGCCATGGGGCGGCCGCTGAAGTCATGCGCGGCTTCATCCATCATCTCGACTTGACCGTCAAAGACCCGAAGCTCTCCGCGCCCTTCTACGACGCGGTGCTGGGACATATGGGTTATCGGCGCTGGTCGGAAGATGAGACGGGCATCGACTGGGAACATGGCGCTTCGCCCGACCGCCTGCCGACCGTCGGCATCTTCGCGGCGAAGGGCGAAGGCGCCTCGCGCCGCCATGATCGTTATTCGCCCGGCCTCCATCACGTGGCCTGGCAAGCCGACAGCCGCGAGGATGTGGAGGCGCTTTATGCGCTTCTCCTTTCGATCAAGGCGACTGTGCTCGACCCGCCCGCCGACTATCCGCAATATGGGCGCGGCTACTACGCCGTCATGTTCGCCGATCCCGACGGGCTGAAGCTCGAATATGTCTATGAGCCGCGTTGACGCCATGCGTGCCCTCCCCCTCACCCAGCTTCGGGTAAAGCGCAGCTACGCCGCGCCAACCCTTCGCATCCCTCTCCCCCTCCCGCCCAAAGCTCTATTTCATCTCGACGCGCGGGCGGGAGGGGGAGAGGGACAAGCGAGCCCGGAGGGCGAGCGGAGGGTGAGGGGGAGGACGGGACAAAGCGTTGCGGACAACACTTCATGCTGACAATCGCGAACTCGCAAGCCCGCCGACTTTTCCTCGACCGCCATGCGCTGGGCGAAAGGCCGGGCCATGCGCTGACGCATGAGGACGTGCTGGCGCTTGTGCGCCGCCTCGGCTTCGTCCAGCTCGATTCCATCAATACCGTCGAGCGCGCGCATCACATGATCCTCTTTTCGCGCGCCGCCGGATATGACCGCGCGCTGCTCGCCGCCCTTCATCACGACCACGCATCGCTCTTCGAACACTGGACGCATGACGCCTCACTGCTGCCCATCGAGTTCTATCCGCATTGGCATCATCGCTTCCGCGCGGCGAAAGAGCGTCTGAAACATCCGCGCTGGCAGGAACGCATCGGGCCGGACGCCGCAAAAGTGATCGCCCGCGTCCGCCGCCGCATCCGCGAGAAAGGCGAAGTTTCCGCCCGCGACTTCGAGGACAAGGGCGAAGGTGCGTGGTGGGGCTGGGGCCCATCGAAAACCGCGCTCGAATTCCTCTGGCGCACCGGCGAACTCGCCATCGCGCGGCGCGATGGCTTCGAGAAAGTTTACGGCCTTGCCGAGCGCATTATTCCGGCGGACTTGCGCGCTGCGCGGCCGACAAGACGGCAGACCGTCGACTGGGCCGCCCGCGAGGCACTCGCCCGTCTGGGTTTCGCGACGCCGACCGAAATCGCCAAGTTCTTCGACCTGATCGAGATCGCCGAGGCGCGCGACTGGGCGAGAGCCGCGCTCCGCCGCAAGGAGATCGTCGAGGTCGAAGTGATGGGAGCGGATGGCGCTGCCAAGCCCGCGCTCGCCTTGCCCTCCATCGAGGCCGATATCGCGGCGCTGCCCGAGTTGGACGCCTCGACGCGCCTCCTCTCGCCCTTCGACCCCGCGATCCGCGACCGCAAGCGCGCCATCCGCCTTTTCGGCTTCGACTATACGATCGAAGTCTTCGTGCCGGAGAAGAAACGCCGCTATGGCTATTACGTGCTGCCCGTTCTCGAAGGCGACCGCTTCATCGCCCGCGCCGACCTGAAGGCCCACCGCGACGAAGGCCGCCTGGAAGTGAAGGGGCTCTGGCTCGAACCCGGCATCAAGTTCGACAAGCCGCGAAAGGCCGCGCTTGAGGCGGCGCTCGACGAGCTCTCCCGCTTCACCGGGACGGTGACGCTTGACGCAGCCGCTCTTCGACGGCCTGCCAGAGCCGGATGAGGTCCGGGTCTGCGATGCCCGCCTCTTCGAGATGCCGGACCGTGCTTTCGAGATAGTCCGGATTTTTGCCGGAGCTCCCCACGCCCGCCGCGATCAATTCCACCTGCCGCTCGAAGGGCAGCGCGCCCGCATATTGCGGATGCTTGCGGTCGACGACAAAGCAGAGCGCGCGCACCCTCTCTTTCGTGTCGACAAGCTCGACCGTCTTTTCCGCTTCGACATAAACGGATGTCACCTGCTCACGCGCTTGCAAATAACGCCGCGTGTCATCCGCGCGCGAAGCCGCGACGCGGAAGGCGACCCCGCGGCAGGCCCCGCCCGCATCGAGCCCGAAGACAAGCCCCGGCCGCTCCGGCGTGCCGCGATGGACATGGCTATAGACGCAGAAGCCGCGATGATAGCCGCGCAGAAGCGCGGGCCGTCGCTCCTCATGCTCGAAGCCTGGCCGCCACATAAGCGAGCCATATCCAAAAACCCACAAATCCTGCATGTTATGTTCCGATGACAGAGCGGCGGATATTATCGAACCGATGACCCACACACCACCTGAGGCAACAGCGAAGAAGCCGCGGCCGCCCTTGCGCGTTTTCCTGCCGATGATCGCAGTCGGCGTGACCTTCGCCCTTTATTCCCTCTACTGGTTCATCGTCGCCGACAAGCTGCGAACCTCCTTCGAGGCCTTTGCGAAAACGGCCCATCCGGGCGGCGTCGCCGTCGGCTGGAACGATCTTGAAATCTCGGGATATCCCTATCGCATCGCCGCGACGCTTGCCGCCCCGGTCGCCACTGCGCCGCAGGCGCCGGAGGATTGGAGCTGGCAGGCCGAAAGCCTCGAAGCCGATTTCCTGCCCTATAACCTGCGCCACGTCGTGCTGAAAATCGGCGGAGAGCAGCTCTTCACCTATCGCGACGTCTCGGGCTCCGCGCCGAAAAGCCACACGCTGCGGGCAACGGCTGCCGGCGGTACCTGGGCAAGCTATGTCGATGTTCCCGGCCTTCCCGTCGGCCGCCTCGCCATCGACATAGGCAATCTCGTCGCCGAACTGGACGGTGCCCCGCAAAGCGCCCCGAGCGAGCGCTTCGCCGCCGGCCGCCTGCAATTGCATCTGCGCCCGGCCGAGGAAACGGTGAAGACGGGCGAGGCCCCCATTCTTGCGAGCCTTGCCGGCAGCTACGACCTCGCGCTTCAGGGCGACGACATGGCCTTCGCCCGGGCCGATGCGCTTCCGGTGCTCGGCTCCAAGATCGAACTTATCGCCGTCCAGGCCCGCCTCAGGAATGTCCCGAGGAACGAACATGCGAGCTTTGTCGAGTTCTCGCGCAACTGGATGCAACGCGGCGGCACGCTCGCCATTTCCGATCTCGTCGTGAAATGGGGCCCGCTCGACATGTGGGCGCAGGGCGAATTGACGCTCGACGCCGAGGCGCGCCCCAAGGGAACCTTTCAGGCCGAAGTTGCGAATTATCCCGCGCTGCTCGACGCGCTCGTCAAAGCCAGGCTGGTGAAGGAGCGCGATGCGCAACTCGCGAAAGTGGGCCTCGGCCTCTTCTCCGAGCTTCAGGGCACCGGCGAAAACCGCATCCGCGTGCCGATCACCATGACGGACGGAAAGCTCTATCTCGGACCGCTTTTCGTCTCGAAGCTCGACCCGGTCTACTAGCTTTTCTTGTCCGATATATGCGTCGGGTTGCGGCCGAAATTCGGCGCGGCCGTGTCCTGCCCCGCCTCGATGATCATGCGGCGCACGGAGCGGGTGCGCGTGAAGAGCTGGAAGAGCCCATCGCCGTCGCCCCAGCGGATCATGCGCTGCAAGGCCGATAGATCCTCCGAGAAACGCCCGAGCATTTCGAGGATCGCATCCTTGTTGTTGAGGCAGATGTCGCGCCACATGGTGGGGTCTGAGGACGCAAGGCGCGTGAAGTCGCGAAAGCCGCTCGCCGAATATTTGATGACTTCCGATTGCGTCACCGTTTCGAGATCGTCCGCCGTGCCGACGATGTTATAGGCGATGAGATGCGGCAGATGGCTGACGATGGCGAGCACGAGATCGTGGTGTTTGGGCTCCATGTAATCGACGCGCGAGCCGCAGGCTTCCCAGAAGGCCGCGAGCTTCGCCACCGCCTCGCGGTCGGCGCCGGGAATGGGCGTGAGGATGCACCAGCGCCCGTCGAAAAGTTCGGCGAAACCCGAATCCGGGCCCGACTGTTCCGTGCCCGCGATCGGGTGGCCGGGAATGAAATGCACGCCGTCCGGAATATGGGGGCCCATGTCGCGCACGACGGCGTTCTTGACCGAACCCGCATCGGTGACGATGGCGCCGCGTTTCAGCGAGCCCTCGATTTCCGCGGCGACCGCACCGACGGCGCCGACAGGCACGCAGACGACGACGAGATCGGCATCCTTCGCGGCCTCCGCCGCGCTCGGTACAACCTCGTCGACGAAGCCGATTTCGAGCGCGCGCTTGCGCGTCGCCTCCGAATGCGCGTGGCCGACGACCCGCTCGGCGAGCTTGCCGCGCTTGATCGCATGGCCGAGCGAACCGCCGATGAGACCGAGGCCGATGATGGCGATGCGCTTGAAATGCGGATCGCTCATCGCTTTCCGCCCATGAATTCGGCGAGCGCCGCGACGACGAGACGGTTTGCCTCCTCCGAGCCGACCGTGAGGCGCAGGTGATCGGGCAGCCCGTAGGACGCGATCTGCCGGAGGATCAGCCCGCGCTGCATGAGAAAGGCGTCGGCGTCCTTCGCCGTCTTTCCCGGCTCGCGCGGAAACTCGATGATGAGAAAATTCGCGACGCTGGGCGACACGGTAAGGCCGAGCTTCGAGATTTCACTCGTGAGCCAGTCGAGCCATTTGTCGTTGTGGGCGCGCGCCGCCTCGAAATGCCGGATGTCGCCTATGGCGGCGATGCCCGCTTCCATCGCCGGGATCGAGACGTTGAATGGCCCGCGCGTGCGGTTGATGACGTCAACCACATGGGCAGGCGCATACATCCAGCCGAGCCTGAGTGCGGCGAGCCCGTGGATTTTCGAGAAGGTGCGCGTCATCACGACATTCTGCGACGTCGCCACAAGCTCGATGCCGCTCTCGTAATCGTTGCGCTGCACATATTCGCTATAGGCCGCATCGACGATGAAGAGAATGTCGGGACGCAGGCCCGCTTGCAGACGCTTCACTTCGTCGACAGGAAGATAGCTCCCCGTCGGATTGTTCGGATTGGCGAGGAAGACGATCTTCGTCCTCGGCGTCACGGCGGCGAGGATCGCATCGACATCGGCGCGAAGGTTCTTCTCCTTCACGATCACCGGCGTCGCGCCCGCCGCTTTCGTCACGATCGGATAAACGAGAAATCCGTGCTCGGTGATGATCGCCTCGTCGCCCTCGCCGAGATAGGCCTGCGCGAGGAGATGCAGCAGCTCGTCGGAGCCGGCGCCGCAGACGATGCGATCGGGATTGAGCCCGTAACGCGCCGCAATGGCCGAGCGCAACGGAAGCGCCGAGCCTTCCGGATAAAGCTCGAGCGATTTTCCGGCGGCGATGAATGCCTCGCGTGCGCGCGGGCTCGGGCCGAGCGGCGTCTCGTTCGCGGAGAGCTTGTGAATCTTGACGCCCGGCGCCGCCGTCGCGCGGCCCGCCACATAAGGCTCGATGTCGAGAATGCCGGGCTGCGGCGTCGGCTGCTTGGTCATCATTCGCCGTCCTTCGCCCGCTTCACCGGGTTCGCATAGCCGCCGATGATGCGCGCGGCCGCGACGGGCGCTTCGCCGCCGAGCGCCGCAAGCCGCGCATCTGCCTCATCGACATGACCCGCGACAGCGAACAGATTGTGGCGCAGCGCCCGTCCGTCATTCGACAGCGCGACGCCGACGCGCTCGCCTGTAAAGCCCGCCGCTTTCACCCGCTGGGCAAGCGCTGCATCGCTGACATCGCCTTCGCCCGTGACGACCAGAAGGCTTGTGTCGTCCTCCGTCGGCTCGAAGGCGGCCTGCGCGACGACGAAGGCGACCGGCGCGTCTTTTTCGCTGGCAATGTCGAGGAAAGGAATGCGCGCCACGACACGCGGGCCGTCCTTGCCCGCCGTCGCCAGCGCTGGCCACCAGTCGCCGCCGGCAAAGTTTCCGGGCTCGGGCAGAATGCCGATGGCCGAACGGTCATGGCCGAGACGGCGCAGCACGTCGCGCGCCGAGTCGTGAATTTCCATTTCCGTCGAGGAGCCGTAATAGCTGCGCGCAAGATCCCAATAGGCGAGCTTGTTCTCGGCCCCGAACACATCGACGCGGAAGGGGCCCTGAATGCGCGTCATGGTCGAGATGACTTCGCGGAAAAGGCGGAAGACGACCTTGAGCGGAAAGCGCCCCTTCTGGCGCGAGGCGAGCCGGCGCAGCACTTCGGCCTCGCGGCCGGGGCGGAAGGCGATGAAGCTCCCATGGCCCGCCGCACTCGCGCTGCGCGCCTTTGCCTCGGCGACGGCGACGACAAGCTCCGTCCGCTTCATCAGGAGGTCCTGAATGGCGTCGTCGATTGTGTCGATCTCCCGGCGAACGTCGCTGAGAGCCTTTTCCGGATTTTGCGCTTCGCTCGCCATGCAAGGGTTCTCGTCGTCAAACGGGGCCGGACCGGCAAAAGCAGGCCCCGCCCTGAAACGGAAAGAGGGCCGGACGCCCTGAACGCCCGGCCCGCAAGAGCGGTATTCATAAGCGGCTAACCCGCTAAAATCAAAGAAAACATTGACATTTAGGGGGGTGCGTCCCTAGCTATGGGGCCGTCGCGAGAGGGGCCGGAAGGCGCCGCACAAGCGGCTATCCACCAAGTGAACCGGGCGATGAGCGACAAGCGACAGCTTCAGGCCGAACCGGACACGGACGAGGCAGCCAGACGGCTGAACGCCGTGGCCGCCGAGATGCATTTCGGACCCGAGACGCCGCTCGCCCTCGATTCCGGCGTGAGCCTTGCCCCGTTTACCATCGCCTACCAGACCTACGGCACGCTGAACGCGGCAAAGTCGAACGTGGTCCTTGTCTGCCACGCGCTGACGCTCGATCAGTATGTCGCGAGCCGCAACCCGATCACCGGCAAGCCCGGCGGCTGGTGGCCGGCCATGGTCGGCCCGGGCCTCCCGCTCGACACGGACCGCTATTTCATCATCTGCCCGAACGTCATCGGCGGCTGCATGGGAACGACGGGCCCGAAGGACATCGACCCGAAGACGGGCAAACCCTACGGCCTCTCCTTCCCCGTCATCACCATAGGCGACATGGTGCGCGCCCAGGCGATGCTGCTCGACCGCCTCGGCATCGCGGATATTTTCTGCGTCGTCGGCGGCTCGATGGGCGGCATGCAGGTGCTGCAATGGGCGGCCGCTTACCCGGAGCGCGTTTTCTCCGCGATCCCGCTTGCGACCGCCGCGCGCCACTCGGCGCAGAACATCGCCTTTCACGAGGTCGGCCGCCAAGCGATCATGGCCGATCCGGACTGGCGCGCCGGCAACTATCTCGCCGAGGGCACGACCCCGTCGAAGGGGCTCGCGGTCGCGCGCATGGCCGCCCACATCACCTATCTTTCGGAAGCTGCATTGCACCGCAAGTTCGGGCGCAACCTGCAAGACCGCGAGAAAATCACCTATGGGTTCGACGCGGACTTTCAGATCGAAAGCTATCTGCGCCATCAGGGGCTGACCTTCGTCGACCGCTTCGACGCCAATTCCTATCTCTACATCACCCGCGCGATGGACTATTTCGATCTCGCGGCCGATTACGGCGGCGTGCTCGCCAATGCCTTCAAGGGCACGAAAACGCGCTTCTGCGTCGTTTCCTTCACGAGCGACTGGCTTTTCCCGACATCGGAAAGCCGCCAGACCGTGCATGCGCTGAATGCGGCCGCGGCCAATGTCAGCTTCATCGAAATCGCCACCGACAAGGGCCACGACGCATTCCTGCTCGACGAGCCCGAAATGTTCGCGACGCTGGGCGGCTTCATCGGCTCCGCCGCAAGGCGACGGGGACTCGTGAAATGACCGCGCAGGACGGAACCTCCGCCTTCGGATATGTGCAGAACCGCGTCGACCTCGCGCTGATCGCCGAGATGATCGCGCCGGATGCGCGCGTGCTCGATGTCGGCTGCGGCGACGGACAGCTTCTGGCCCTCCTCGCGCGCACGAAGAATGTCGACGGGCGCGGCATCGAGCTTTCGCAGGAAGGCGTGAACGCCTGCGTCGCGCGCGGCCTGTCGGTCATTCAAGGCGACGCGGATGCGGACCTTCACGACTATCCCGACGACGCTTTCGACTATGTGATCCTGAGCCAGACCATTCAGGCGACGCGCAATCCGCGCGAGGTGCTGACGCAGATGAAACGCATCGGGCGCCACGTCGTCGTCTCGTTCCCCAATTTCGGCAATTGGCGCGTGCGCCTCCAGCTTCTCTGGTCTGGCCGCATGCCGGTGACGCGCACGCTCGGCCACGACTGGTACGACACGCCGAACATCCATCTCTGCACGGTGCGCGACTTCGTGAGCCTGTGCGACGATCTCGGCCTCAACATCGACGACGCCGTGAGCGTCATCGGCAACCGCGCCAGGCGCGTCGGCCGCCCCGGCAGCATCGACAATCTGACGGCGGAAGACGCCGTGCTGCTGCTTTCGCGCAAGTCCTGAGTATCAATCTCCGTCGCGCCCATTGGCGCTGTTCGGCCATCCGCGCGGCATCGGCGAAATCGCCCGGACGCGCTGGCGCATGACGCTCATGCGGCGCGCATCGGGAATGGGCGTCGCCGCATAGATCTGCTTCGTCGCCTCGACCAGAATGACGCCGGAAAAACGCGGCCACAGAATCGAACCGACGCGCTCCCAGGCGCGCGCCGAACGCATCAGCGGCCGCCAGTCGAAGGGCGGCACGAAAAGCGCCATCTCCCAGCCGGCCGGGCTGAACATGGATTCGCGCAAGGCCTGCGTGATCTGCCCGCGCGAGAAGGGCAAGCCCTGCCCGAAAGGCGTCGCCTCGCGCCGCGCCCACAAGCCCCGCCGGTTCGGCACCACGATGAGGAGCTTGCCGCCGGGCGCGAGCACGCGCCAGATTTGCCGCAGATGCGCACGCAGGCTCTCCGCCGCCTCGACGCCGTGAACGACGAGCACGCGGTCGATGCATTCATCGTCGAGCGGCAATTCCTTTTCATCCGCAAGGCCGGTGAGGCAGCGCCCTTCCGACGGCCAGCGCAACACGCCTTGCTGCGCGGGCATAAGGCCGATGACGCGCTCCGCCTCGCCGAGAAATTGCCCGAGATAAGGTGTCGCAAAACCGAGACCGAGAACGGACAATCCCTTCACGCTCGGCCACATGTCGCGGATGCGCCGGCCGATAAGGGCGCGCGCCACGCGCCCAAGCGGCCTGCCGTAAAAATCGCGAAGGTCGATCACATCCATAAGGCAATCCTAGCAGATTTTCCCTAATGGATTCTCAGGGTTCAATTTCATCGCCCGAGGCACTACCTTGAGAGTGTGTTCCCTTAAAGAAAGCCGCAACCCATGAGCAAGCTCGAGATTTATCAATTTGAAGCCCTCAAGGACAATTACGGCTATCTCGTCCATGAGCCTTCGTCGGGCGCGACCGCCGCAATCGACACGCCTGAAGTCGCGCCGATCCTGAAGGCGCTCGACGACAAGGGCTGGAAGCTGACGCATATCCTGAACACCCATCACCATTTCGACCATGCAGGCGGCAATGCCGAACTGAAAGCCCTGACCGGCTGCACCATCGTCGGACCCCGCGGCGAGAAGGACCTGATCCCCGGCATCGACCGCGCCGTCGGCGACGGCGACATCGTGGAACTGGGCGCAGCGCGCGCCCGCGTGCTCGAAGTGCCCGGCCATACGCGCGGCCACATCGCCTATCACTTCGCCGACGACCATGTGGTCTTTGTCGGCGACACGCTTTTCGCGCTCGGCTGCGGCCGGCTCTTCGAGGGCACGGCCGCCCAGATGTGGGTCTCGCTCGGCAAGCTGATGGCGCTGCCCGACGACACCACCGTCTATTGCGCGCACGAATATACGCAATCCAATGCGCGTTTCGCGCTTTCCGTCGAGCCGCAGAACAAGGCGCTCGTTGAGCGCGCGAAAGAGATCGACGCCAAACGCGCGCGCGGCGAATGGACCGTGCCGACGACCATCGGGCTTGAGAAAGCGACGAACCCCTTCCTGCGCGCCGCGAGCCGCGACCTTCGTCACACGGTCGGCCTCGACGCCGCCGCCGATGTCGATGTCTTTGCCGAGACGCGAAAGCGCAAGGACAACTTCTGAACATGCAGGCCGACGAGATCATCCGCCTCCTCGACCTGAAACCTCATCCGGAAGGCGGCTGGTTCCGCGAAACCTTCCGCGACCGGTCGAACGCCGCCGGCCGCGCGCATGGCACCGCCATCTACTATCTGCTGAAGGCGGGCGAGCGCTCGCATTGGCACCGCGTCGATGCGGCGGAAACCTGGCACTGGTATGCGGGCGGCCCGCTCGACCTGGAGCTTTCGCCGGACGGTAGCCTGCTTGAGGTCCATCGCCTCGGCATGGACCTCGCATCCGGCGAACGTCCGCAGGTGACCGTGCCCGCCGGCCACTGGCAGGCGGCGGCGACCGCCGGGGCCTTCACGCTTGTCGGCTGCACGGTGGCCCCCGGCTTCGAGTTTGCGGGCTTCGAGATGGCGGAAAAGGGCTGGTCTCCCGGCGCCGTGTGAGCGCGGGCGATTCTCCTTTTCCCGAAATGGAACAATGCTAATCTCGCCTCAGTTTTTCCGGCTTGGGGCGGTTCCGTGAAATTTTCCCGGATTTTCTTGGCGGCGGCGACGGCGGCATGTGTCTCGATGCCCCTGCTCGCCCATGCCGACAAGGCGGCGCCCGCCAATGCGCAGGCCTGTCCGACCGATCCGCGCGCGCCCCTGCATACGCCGACCGTCGAACTCCAGACGCGCGGCGGCGCGACCTACGGCTCGATGCAGTACAGGACCGTAATGCCGCTCGGACCGAAGGAGATCGCGCTCACCTTCGACGACGGCCCGAACCCCGAAACGACGCCGCGCATTCTCGACATCCTCGACCGCCATTGCATCAAGGCGACCTTCTTCATGGTCGGCATCTATGCCCATGCGCGCCCGGACCTCGTGCGCGAAGTCGCCGCGCGCGGCCACTACATCGGCACGCATACCTGGACGCATCAGAACCTTCGCCGCCTGCCGCTCGCCGATGCAAAGACCGAAATCACCAAGGGTTTCACCGCAGCCGAGGAAGCGCTCGCCAGCGCCCCGCCGGAAAGCCGGGCGAAGCTCGCGCCTTTCTTCCGCTTTCCGGGCCTCAACGACAAGAAGGCGCTGATCTCCTGGCTCGGCGAGCGCGACATCGCCACCGTCTCCTGCGATTTCGGCGCGGATGACTGGCTGCGCATCAGCGCCGCCGAAGTCGAACGCCGCGGCCTCAAAAGCATCGACGAAATCGGCCGCGGTATTCTCATCCTGCACGATACGCGCGGCCACACCGCCGAGATGCTCTCCGATTTCATCGTGACGCTTGAAAAGCGCGGCTATCGCTTCGTCCAGATCGTGCCCGACCGCAAGACGCGCGAGCTGGCTGAAGCCGCGCCCGGCAGCCTTCTTCGCGGAACGGTGGCATCGCAATGAAAAAATCGCCGCATACCGGATCTCTCACGCGCCGCACGGCGCTTACGCTTGCCGCGACAGGCGCGGCCCTCGTCGCCGCGCCCGCGATCCTGAAGGCGGATGCTCCCTACAAGCGCAGCCTCCGCATGCAGAGCCTCAATTCGGGCGAGGCGCTGAACATCACCTATTGGGCCGATGGCGACTACATTCCCGACGCGCTGAAACGCATCAACTGGTTCATGCGCGATCTGCGCACGGGCGAGCGAACCGAAATGGATGTGCGCCTTCTCGATCTTCTCTGGGAGATCGACCAGCTTACGCCGTCGAACGACCCGCTCTACACCATGTCGGGCTACCGCTCCGAAAGCACGAACGCCTGGCTCGCCGCGCATTCGGACGGTGTCGATCCGTCGAGCTTCCACATGCGCGGCATGGCGATGGACCTGACGCAGGATTTTTCCGACCCCGGCATGATCTATCGCGTGGCGAAGAAACTCGGCAAGGGCGGTGCGGGCTTCTATCCGGTGAAGCACCCCTTCGTGCATGTCGATGTCGGCCCGCCCGATAGCTGGGTCTATCCCGACCACGGCGATCCGACGCGCGCCGAGAAATATGACGCCGAACATCCCGTCTCGAAAGGCTGACGGCTTCAGCCCGCGATATATTGCGCGCCGTTCGCCGTCAGCGTCGCGCCGGTGATGAAGCCCGATTTCTCGTCGGCAAGGAAGACGACGCAATGGGCGATCTCTTCCGCCTTGCCGAGCCTGCCGACCGGGATCGTCGCGATGATGCTTTCAAGCACCTTCGGCGGCACGGCCTGCACCATTTCGGTGTCGATGTAACCCGGCGCGATGACATTGACCGTCACGCCCTTCTTCGCCACTTCCTGCGCCAGCGCCTTGGTGAAGCCCACCATGCCGGCCTTGGCGGCGGAATAGTTCGTCTGACCCATCTGGCCCTTCTGGCCGTTGATCGACGAAATATTGATGACGCGCCCGAAGCCGCGCTCGCGCATCCCGTTGATGAGCGGCTGGGTCATGTTGAAAAGCGAGTCGAGATCGGTCGCGATCACTTCGCGCCAGAGCTGTGGCGTCATCTTGTGCAGCATGGCGTCGCGCGTGATGCCCGCATTGTTGACGAGCACATCGACCGGCCCGAGTTCGGCCTCGACCGCGGCGATGCCCTTCACGCAGGCGTCATAGTCGGAAACGTCCCACTTGTAGGTCTTGAGCCCGTGTTCCTTGGCGCAGGCCGCGGCCGCCGCGTCGTTGCCGGCATAATTCGCCGCGACCTGATAGCCCGCCGCCTTGAGCGCGACAGAGATCGCAAGACCGATGCCGCGCGTGCCGCCGGTTACGAGGGCAACCCGTGCCATGAAAATCTCCCCTGTGCCGATAACGCGTCACGCGGGCCATCCGCGCCGTCACGGTCTTTCTAGCTTTGCATGCCTTTGGTCCGCATGCCGCAGATTGTCGCGGCAGACTGAATCGCGATTCACCCGCGCTCGACGCAGAGAGCGATGCCCATGCCGCCGCCGATGCAGAGCGTCGCGAGGCCCTTTTTCGCATCGCGCTTTTCCATTTCGTGCAGCAGCGTCACCAGCACGCGCGCGCCCGAGGCGCCGATCGGATGTCCGATGGCGATGGCGCCGCCATTCACATTGACCTTGGCCGTGTCCCAGCCGAGATCCTTGTTGACCGCGAGCGCCTGCGCGGCGAAGGCCTCGTTCGCCTCGACGAGATCGAGATCGCCGACCGACCAGCCGGCCTTCTTCAGCGCCGCGCGCGAGGCGGGAATGGGGCCTGTGCCCATGATTGCGGGATCGACGCCGGCCTGCGCCCAGGAAACGATGCGCGCGAGAACCTTGCGGCCTTCCTTCTTCGCCCGCTCGCCGCTCATCAGCACGAGCGCCGCCGCGCCGTCATTGATGCCGGACGCATTCGCCGCCGTGACGGTTCCGTTTTCCTTCTGGAAGGCGGGCTTCAGCCCCTTGATGCCGTCGAAGGTGACGCCCGGCTTGATGAACTCGTCTTCGGCGATAACCGTGTCGCCCTTGCGGCCGTTGATCGTGACCGGAACGATTTCGTCCTTGAAGCGCCCGGCCTTCTGCGCGGCCTCGGCTTTGTTCTGCGAGGCGACGGCGAAATGATCCTGTTCCTCGCGCGTGATCTGCCAGCGCGCCGCGACATTTTCCGCCGTCTGTCCCATGTGATAGCCGTGGAAGGCGTCCCACAGGCCGTCCTTGATCATCGTGTCGATGAACTGCATGTCGCCCATCTTGACGCCTGAACGCAGATAGGCCGCATGCGGCGCCTGGCTCATGCTCTCCTGCCCGCCCGCGACCACGATGTCGCTGTCGCCATTGACGATGGCCTGATAGCCGAGCGCCACCGCGCGAAGGCCCGAGCCGCAGAGCTGGTTGACGCCCCAGGCCGGCACTTCGACGGGAAGGCCCGCATTGATCGAGGCCTGGCGCGCCGGATTCTGGCCCTGCGCCGCTTGCAGGATCTGGCCCATGATGACTTCGGAAACCGCGCTCTTGTCGACGCCCGCGCGTTCCAGCGCCGCCGTTATGGCGATCTTGCCGAGCTCATGCGCGGGAAGGCTCGACAGCGAGCCGTTGAACGAACCGACAGGCGTGCGCGCGGCGCCGACAATTACGACATCCATATCGGGCTTGCTCATGGGCGGAGGCTCCTTCGGGCAGATGTTCCTGAAAAACCGGCCCCGGACCGGCGCAACCTGCGCATGGGTCTTCGGGGGATTTGCTGGCACAATGACTCAGCCTGCGAACACGGTAAACGGAATTCTGTGCACCGCAACGCGGGACTTGCGCATTGCAACAATACCGCGTCAGAATGCCTCCGTAATTGGCAAACTCGGGACCATAACCGCAACGCAAGCGGCCCGAAGCCCATCCCGAGAGGCGCAAGCCGCTCATCAGACGCAATCCTGCAATGGAGCTGAGACACGCCGTGGCAAAGAAAACAGCATCCACGGATGATGACGTCATCGTCATCAAGAAATACGCGAACCGGCGCCTCTACAACACCGCCACGTCGAGCTATGTGACGCTCGATCATCTCTGCGAGATGGTGAAGCAGGGCAAGGAATTCGTCGTCCACGACGCCAAGACGAACGAAGACATCACTCGTTCCGTGCTGGCCCAGATCATTTTCGAGGAAGAAGGCAAGAGCGGCCAGAATCTTCTGCCGATCAAGTTCCTGCGCCAGCTCATCCGTTTTTACGGCGACAGCCTACAGGGCTTCATCCCGTCCTATCTCGAACTGAGCATGGACACGTTTTCGCGCGAGCAGGAAAAGCTCCGGACGCGGATTGCAAGCGCCTTCGGCGGCGGCTCGCGGCTCGGCCAGTTCGAGGAACAGATCCGCCAGAACTTCGCCATGTTCGACAGCGCGATGCGCATGTTCTCGCCCTTCGGAAATCGCGGCCGGAGCGGCGCGGAGCGTCCCGCGGGCGAGCGCAGCGAGGAGCCGGCGGCCGCGCCGGCAAGCGCCCCCGAAGGCGGCGCGCGCGACAAGGAACTCGAAGAGTTGAAGCGTCAGCTCGCCGCCATGCAGGCGCAGCTTGAATCTCTGGCGAAAAAATAATCCGTCAGGCGGCGGGGTTCAGTAGCGCGTACCCGTCAACGCCACGAAGTGGCGATCCCTCGGCAATTCGAGTACCGGCTCGCCGAGAAAGAACCCTTGCAGATACTGGACGCCGAAATCGCGCAGCATCGCCACTTCCTCGGCATTGCCGACCCATTCCGCGATGATCGGCAGATTGAAGTTATGCGCGAGTTCGACCAGCGTGCGGACGAAGAACTGATTGTCCTGATTGCTCACGAGATCCTGCACGAAGGAGCCGTCGATCTTCACCAGATCGACTTCGATCGTCTTCAGGTTGCGGAACGACGTGTAGCCCGCGCCGAAATCGTCGATCGCCACCTGGCAACCGAGCTCGCGGAGAATCCTCACGAACTCCGCCGATCCCTCGATCTCCTGAAGCGCGACCGTTTCGGTAATCTCGACGACGAGGCGGGAGGCGAGGCTGCGGTCGGCGCGAAGCTGGGCGACCAGCGTGTCGAGCCACATGCGGTCGCTCGTCGTGCGGCCTGAAACATTGAGCGACAGCTTGACGTCCGGATAGGCGCGCAGCGTCTCCATCGTCAGTTCCATGGCGCGGAAATCGAGCAAGCCGATCAGGCCGAGCTTCTCGGCGATGGGAACAAAATTCCCCGCCGCCGCAATCGACCCGTCGGGCTGCTCAAGGCGGATGAGGCATTCATGCATCATCACCTCGCCCGTCACGGATGAAACGACCGGCTGATAGGCAAGGCAGATGCGCTTGTCGTTAAGGGCGGAAACGAGCTCGTCCGTCACGTTGATATTGTGCTGGCGCGTCTTCTCGCGCTCGCGCGACGGCGTGTAGATGACATAGCTGTCGCGATGCATCTGCTTGGCGACCGTGAGCGCCTCTTCGGCGCGGCCAAGCGCCTGCTCGACCGTCTGCGCATGAGCGGGCAGCGAGATGCATCCGGCCGAAATCGTCGTCGCCACCGGACCGCGCGACGTCTCGATGACCTGATCGCGCACCGAGGCGAGCAGCCGCTCCGTGACCGAAATCAGACGCTCCTTGCTGCAATTCCGCAGCACCAGACCGAATTTGTTACCCGAATAGCGCCCGACCGCATCGACGCGCCGCGCCAGACCGCGCAGACGCTGGCCGACGCCGACGATCACCTCGTCGGCGACGTCGAAGCCGTAGCTGTCGTTGATGAGCGTCAGATTGTCGATGGCGAGCAGCAGAAAGGCGGCGCTGTTGCGGCCGCGCTGAACCTGCTTCAGCACATCCTCGACGGATTCCTTGAGACGGACGCGGTTCAGCAAACCCGTCAGCTCGTCATAGGTGGACAGCCGGACGAGCCGGTCGTCGCGCGAGCGCCGCGCCTCGATCGACCGCAGCACGCCGACGGCAAAGCCCGGCGTGCCGTCCGCATTCGCAAACCAGCGGCCGCGATCCTCGACCCAGCGCAACCCGCCGAAATCGTCTTTCACCTGATATTCGAGATCGTAGGGAACGCCAGCGCCGCCATCCGTTTCCCTGGAGCGCATCACCGCTTCATAGCGACTTGCCCCTTTTTGGCACACGACACGCGAGCCAAAGCTGCGATCCGTCCCGACACACTCGGCCGACTCGACGCCGAGCAGCATCGAAACGCCGTCCGCCCAATGAATCAGATCGTCCTGGATGTTCCAGCGATAGGCGACATCGCCGAGAGCGGTGACGGCCGCGGAGAAGAGCTCATTGCGCACTTCGTCATTGGCGCCGACGGCAATCGCAACGCTGCCGCCGCGGGAATTGACCGCGCGCTCCGCCGATTTCTGGGTTTCGCCACTCACTTCTTCGCCTCACACGCTCGCTTGACCCGGCATTCTGCGCCGTGCCGCCCATCCTGGACGGTCTCTTGAGCAAGCCGAGTGTGCTTGACAGGTCTTAATAATCCGCCAAATCTCATCAACACTAAAGATTTAACGAGTCTGGTTAATGCAGCGCCGCGTCGACAAGGCGCGACGCAACTCGGCACACGAATAAATCGTATGCTGGCAAGGTTCTTGCGGATGGCAGGCTGACATGACCGGCATCAGACGCATTGGCTCGATTTCGCACTCCCCGTCGCCCTCGCGCGATGCGGGCCGCGCGCGCGCCGTGCCGCAGGCGACGGCCGCTGAAACGAAGGATTCACCGCGGTCGAGCGCGGGCCTCGGCGGCACAAGCCAGAGCTTCCGTCCGGCCGCAGGATTTCTTGCCCAATATGTCGACCAGCACTACGCCTGGCCGCGCTCGCCACTCCGCAAGGTCGGCCAGCGCCAGCGCGCGACACGGGCCTATATCGTCGCCGACATGCTGCAAGACCTTCTCGCCGAAACGCGCCGCGCCCGGCCCGTGGACGAAGACATTTAATTCATCTCGCTATTGCAAGGCTTCGCACCGGGGTATTCAGCCCTGATGCCTCGTCGCGATGATCAGCGATTGCAGATCCGCAATCGCCCGCTCGATGCGCGCGAGACGTTGATCCATCTCGTCGAGCCGCGCATGCACCGGCGCCGCATCGCCAGCGGGCTCCTTCGGCATCGGCGTCGCGATGCCGGCGCGCGTCACGACGTCGGCCGCCGGCGCGCCGATGAGCCGCGCCAGCATGACAACTTCATTGGATGTGATTTCGCGCTGGTCCTTCCAGATCTCATCGACGGCCTCGCGCGCGAGCCTGAGCGCGGACGCAACATCGTCCCGCGTCAGGCCGCGCTCCTTGAGACGCTGGTCGAACCAGGCTTGATCGAAGAAGAGCGCCATCTCACTTGCCCGTGAAAACGGGCGCGCGCTTTTCAAGAAAGCTCTTTACGCCTTCGCGATGATCTTCCGTCTGGAACAGCCGGCCGAGCGTGCCGGACACCCAGCTTCCGATTTCGCGCAGATCGCCATAGGACGTGCGGCGAAGCCCTTCCTTCATGAAGCGAAGCGCGAGCGGCGGATTGACCGCAATGCGCTGGGCAAGCGCCTGTGCCCGCACCATCAGATCGCTATGCGCCGTGACTTCCGTGACGAGGCCGATGCGCAGCGCCTCATGCGCGTCGATGATGTCGCCGGTGAAGAGAAGCTCGGCCGCCTTCGCCGGACCGACGATGGCCGGCAGCCGCCACAACCCGCCCACATCCGAAACGAGGCCGCGCTTGATGAAGATTTCGCCGAACTTCGCCTGCTCGCTCGCAATGCGGATATCGGCAAAGAGCGAAAGCTCCATGCCCCAGCCGACGGCAGCCCCGTTGACGGCGGCAACGACCGGCTTGTCGCATTCGAGCGCAGCGACGGCGGCGGGCGTCGGCTCGGGGCGGACGCGCGTGAGGCTCGCAACGCTCACATCGCGCTGCTCGCCCGTCATCATCTCCTTCACATCCTCGCCCGAGCAGAAGGCGGGATCGTTGCCGGTGACGATGGCGCAACGAACCTCGGGGTCCGCCGCAATGGCGCGAAAGCCCCATTCGATCTCGTCATAGGCGCGCCGGTTCAAGGCATTGCGGCGCTCCGGCCTGTTGAGCCGAAGCGTCGCAATGTGATCCTTGACCTCGTATTGAACGCAGGTGAACTCGGACGGCGCGATACGTGTGGCCATGGCGGAAACTCCCTTTGAATGTTCTTTGTTCAAAGCCTAGCCGCGCCGTGGGGCCGTTCAAAGACGTTTCGGGAGGCGGCCGCTACCGGAAGTTGCCGAGCGCGTCCGCCCCTGCGTCACCGAGCTTCGCGCCGCCGTCGCAATCGACGATGGTGCCGGTTATGTACTTGGCATTGTCGCTCGACAGGAACAGGGCCGTATCGGCGATATCGGTCTTGGTGCCGTAATCGCGCAGCGCGATGCGCGCCTTGACGGCCTTTTCGGCTTCCGCCGTCGGCGCGAGCCGGGCCATGCCTTCAGTGTCGGCGATGGGTCCGGGCGAGATCGCATTGACGCGCACGCCGGCCGGGCCCCATTCCATCGCCAGGCACTTCGTCAGCATATTGATGCCCGCCTTGGCGGCGCAGACATGAGCCTGGAAAAGCGAGGGATTGACCGCCTGCGGCGCCGTGATCGAGATGAGCGAGGCCCCCGGCCGGTTGAGATACTGAAAGGACGCCCGCAGCACGTGAAAGGTGCCGACGAGGTCGATATCGACGACGGTCTTGAAGCCGTTGGACGACATGCCGAGCGCCGGCGCGACGAAATTGCCGGCTGCGCCTGAAATCACAATGTCGATCTTGCCGTATTTGTCATGCGTCGCCTTCAGCGCCGCATCGACCGAATCGAAGCTGCGCACATCGGCGGCGATGCCCATGGCCGGAAAACCTTCATCCGTCATGGTCTTCGCCGCCGCCGCTATCTTCTCTTCGCTGCGGCTGATGATCGCAACCTTGGCGCCCGCGCGCGCGAAGTGCTGCGCGATACCCAGATTGATGCCGCTCGATGCCCCGGCGACGAAAGCGACCTTGCCCGCAAGCGGCTGATCCTTGAATAGGTTCTGCATGAACTTCGTTCCCGTGTGCTGGGGCGCATGGCGCGTCTGGCGCGTGGCCCTTGTTGCCGTTGCCACGCATCTGGCCTCCAAACCCGTGGTGCCGCAAGGCTCTCTTTTGCACAAACCCTGTCTGCATTTGTGACATGGTTCACAAGCCTCTAGACTGACGCAAGGTCAGCCGGTATTTCCTCACCGGTCGGGGGCAACGGACGGAACATGACAATTCTCAAAGGCGTGGTCGTCGTCACGACCGCGCTTCTCCTGATCATGATGGTGAGCTACTGGGCGGCCGGCCGGGCCCGGCCCGTGCTCGACGCCGCCTCACGCGCGGCCCTTCTGAAAGCGGGCTTCGCGCATTCATTTCTGGAACTGCCCGACGGCACGGTGCATTACCGCCTCGAAGGCCCCGTCAACGGGCCGCTGATCGTTCTGATCCACGGCTTCTCGACCCCGTCATTCGTCTGGGACGACTATTTCAGGCCGCTGACCGCTGCGGGTTACCGCGTCCTCGCCTATGACAATTACGGGCGCGGTTTTTCCGACCGTCCGGATACGAAATATGACGCCGATCTGAGCGACAGGCTTCTCGTCAATCTGCTGGACAAGCTCGGCCTCAACGAGCCCGCCCATCTCGTCGGCTATTCGATGGGCGGCGCGACGGCGGCGATCTTCGCCGCCCGCCATGCCGACCGCGTGCGCTCGCTGACGCTGATCGCACCGGCGGGCCTCGGAGTTGCTTCGGACAGCAATGTCGAATTGATCAAGCGGCCCGTCATCGGCGACTGGATCGTGCGCCTGTTCGGCCTGAAACTCTTTCATGCAAGCGCGGCGGAAGAAGCTAAAGCCTCTCCCGATCCCGCCGGTTTCCTGACCGATTTCGACCGCCAGATGGACTATCGCGGTTATGGTGATGCGTTGCTCTCGACGCTGCGCGATTATCCGCTGGCGACGAGCGGGCCCGCCTTTGCCGAGGCCGGACATTCGCCGAGGCCCGTACTCGTCATCTGGGGCGAGGCCGATGTGACCGTGCCCTTTTCCAACGCCCGGAAGTTGATGGCGCTCATGCCGCGCGCCAGGCTTTATTCCTACCCGCAATTCGGTCACAACATCGGTTTCTCGCAAGTGCCTTTGATCTGCGGCCTGATGCTTGAATTTCTCGATGCCCAGGGCAAGGGCTCGGTAACGACAAACCACCAGGCGAAATGAAGCACCGGCGGACATCGTCGGTTCCGGCCTAAAGTCTCGCCACGCTCGGACGGTGGCGTTAGACTGGATACGGAAGCCATCGGTTTTCCCTTTCCGGCGAGGTCCGGCAACCCGTGAGCGAACTTTTTATCGAGGAGCTGCCATGGGCCGCGCCGCATGAAATCTTTCATGCGTTCGCGGAGGAGCCTTTTGCGCTCTTTCTCGACAGCGCGACGGCGGCGCCCGGACGCGACGAGAGGCTTCACGGCCGTTGGAGTTTCATCGCCCTCGATCCATTCGCAACGCTGGATGCGAAGAGCGCCTCGCCCTTTGCCGATCTGAAATCGCGCCTCGCCGAATGGACACTGAACCCAGGAGACGCCGACCTGCCGCCCTTCATCGGCGGCGCGGCCGGTTTCTTCGGATATGATCTCGCCCGGACGCTCGAACGTCTCCCGCGCCGCGAACGGCCTTTCGCCATTGTCGACACCAACGCGCCGGACCTCGCTATCGGCTTCTATGACGCGGTGCTCGCCTTCGACATGCAGACAAGGCGCGCCCGCCTCGTCTCGACGGGCCTGCCCGAGCGCGATCCCGAGAACCGCAAGCGACGCGCCATGGCGCGGGCGGCTGCATTGCGCAAGCGCTACATGATGGCCGCAGCGGAGAACCGGCTTGCGGGAAAGCCGGGCGGCATGTCGCCCATATCGAACTTCACGCGCGATTCTTATGAAAGTGCGGTGCGCCGCACCGTCGAATATATTCGCGCGGGCGACATTTTTCAGGTGAACATCTCCCAGCGCTTCGAGGCGCAACTCGGCGCGGAAGACAGCGCCTATGCACTCTATCTTCGCCTGCGCGCCGAAAGCCCAGCGCCCTTCGCGTCCTTTTTCAATTTCGGCGCCGGCGCGCTGCTGTCCTCCTCGCCCGAGCGCTTTCTCCTCTGCCGCAATGGCGAGATCGAAACGAAGCCGATCAAGGGCACGCGCCCGCGAGGCCGCACAAGCGCCGAAGATGCCGCCCTCGCCGAGGAACTTCTCGCTTCCGAAAAAGACCGCGCCGAAAACGTGATGATTGTCGACCTCCTGCGCAACGACCTGTCGCGCGTCTGCGCCGATCATTCGGTCATCGTCGAAAAGCTCTGCGCGCTTGAAAGTTTTGCCAATGTGCATCACCTCGTTTCAACCTTGCGCGGAAAGCTGCGCGAGGGTGAAACGAATGCCGATCTTCTTGCCGCCTGCTTTCCCGGCGGCTCGATCACCGGCGCACCGAAACTGCGTGCGATGGAAATCATCGCCGAACTCGAACCGACGACGCGCGGCCCCTATTGCGGCGCCATTGGCTATCTCGGATTCAATGGCGCAATGGATACGGCGATTGCGATCCGCACCATGCTGGTCGAAGACGCGCGCATCACTTTTCAGGCAGGCGGCGGCATCGTCGCCGACAGCGATCCGGCTGCCGAATATGAAGAGACGCTGGCCAAGGCCGGCGCGATGATCCGCGCGCTTGGCGCGGCAGGCATCGCGGGCGAGACGTCGCGTCTGGAGGAAACAGCATGATCCTCCTCATCGACAATTATGACAGCTTCGTCCACAACCTTGCCCGCTATGTCGGCGAGCTGGGGCATGAGCGCAAAGTGGCGCGCAACGACGCCATTGCCGTCGCCGACGCCATTGCCATGCGCCCCGAAGCCGTCATCCTGTCGCCCGGCCCATGCGGACCGGCGGAAGCCGGCATTTCCGTCGAACTCGTAAAGGCCGCCGCCCGCGCCCGCATCCCGCTTCTCGGCGTCTGCCTCGGGCACCAGTGCATAGCCGCGGCTTTCGGCGGCGGCATCCGCCGCGGCGAGCCGATGCACGGCAAACCCGCGCAGATTTTCCACGGCGGCGTCGGATTGTTCGACGGCATGCCGAGCCCCTTTGTGGCCGCCCGCTATCACTCGCTCGTCGCCGACCTCGCAGCAGGCGGTCCGCTCCGGCCGACGGCTCATACGCAAGACGGCACCCTGATGGCGTTCGCCCATGATGCGCTGCCGATTTACGGCGTGCAGTTTCACCCCGAATCCGTGCTCACCGAACATGGACACCTTCTGCTCGCCAACTTCCTGCGCCACGCCGCCGCGCCCATGAAGGAAAGTGCATGATCATCTGGCTGAACGGTGCATTGGTGAATGCGGATGAAGCGCGCATCGATCCGCGCGATCGCGGCTTCCTGCTCGGCGACGGACTTTTCGAAACGCTGCTCGCGCGGCAGGGGCGCATCGCCTTTCTCGACTCTCATGTCGTGCGGCTCGCCGCCGGCGGAAATATTCTGGGCATTCCGATGCCCGCCTCGACCCGTCACCTCGCCATTGCCTGCGGCATGCTGCTCGAAGCCAATGGGCTGATGAATGCGGCCCGTGTCGCGCTCCGCATCACGCTGACGCGCGGGCCCGGACCGCGCGGGTTGCTGCCGCCAGACGATCCGGTGCCGACCTTGATGATCACGGCCGCGCCGAGCCCGCCGCCGCCCGCCGCACAAAGTGCAATCCTCGCAACGCCGCGCCGCAATGCGCTTTCGCCCGTGTCGCGGCTGAAGGCGCTGCCCTATCTCGACAATCTCCTCGCCCGCGAGGAAGCCCGCGCGCGCGGCGCCGACGAGGCCCTGCTGCTCGATACCTCCGGCCACCTCGCCTGTGCGAGCGTCGCCAATGTCTTTCTCTGGGAAAAGGACCGCCTCGTCACACCGGCGGAAGAATGCGGCATACTTCCCGGCGTCACGCGCGCCGCCATTCTTGAACTGTCCGAACGCCTCGGCATAGACGCAGTGGAAGACATGATCGCGCCGCAGCGGCTTCAATCGGCCGACGGCGCCTTCCTGACAAACAGCCTGATCGGCATCATGCCGCTCTCGCGCATCGACCGGCGCGAACTGCCCGCCCACCGGCTGACCGGCAGGTTGCAGGCGGCCTACGACCTTCTCCTCGATGCCGACGAGGAAGAAGGCCTCGACACGCTTCCCGAAGACTGAAGCTATTCGGAAACCGAGAAGTCGCGCCGCGCCGACGTGATCGTTACGGTGAAGCCCGCGATGACATCGAGAACGGCCAGCAGCACGAGCAGGAAGAAGACCGACGTGCCGAACTGCGGCAGCACGATGAATTCAACCAGAGCGACCAGCAGCACCATCATCGACAGAGCGTGATTGATGATGGTCGACGAACCGGTCCGGGTTGCGTTGATGAGTTCGAGGAAGAGCAGCACCAGGCCGAAGGCGAGAAGCAGGTCTCCCACCGTGATCACCCAGATCGAACCCGAGACCAGCGCGATGGAGAACACCGCGCTCTCCATGGTGAGTTTGGTCAGGAAAACGATGAGGTTGTAGGCGATGACGACAAGCGCCAGAAGCGGCAATGAGCCCAACATGCGGAAAGTCCCCCGTTCCAGCTTCGGGCCCCCCTATGGCCCTCGTTGATGTTTCAATATAGCACAAGGCGCATCTTCACCGTAATACGGGTCCGGCGAGGGATATGTGAATCCGTCATCCGCCAAACGAAAAACGCCGGCGTCACCGCCGGCGTTTCGATAGGCAAAAGAGGCGCGAAACCTCAGATGTCGCCCTTGGGCTTCAGGATCTGCTTGCCGCGATACATGCCGCTCTTCAGATCGACATGATGGGGACGGTGCAACTCGCCCGAATCCGGGTTTTCGACATAGGTCGGCTGCTTCAGCGCATCGGCCGAACGGCGCATGCCGCGCTTGGAGGGCGAGGTCTTCCTCTTGGGGACGGCCATTTCTTAAGGCTCCGGTCTGGCAAACCTCGAAGCCCAAAGGGCTAAAACCGAGGCTCTGGAATGGGATAAGCCATAGACTGCGGGTTCTACCCCTCGGACAAATGGCTGTTGGCGGGCCTTATACAGGCAAAAGCGGCTGAAAGTCCATGCCCCAATGGAGGGTGGGTCATTGACCGCCCTCGCCGATCAGCGTGCCGCAACCACCGGGCATTCGGGCGAGGAAAGCTGCGCCCGGGCGCAGGCCTGCCTGGCCTGCTGGGCCGTGGCGAAAATACCCATGCGAACGCGGTGGAACGGGGCCTCGCCCTTCAGCGAAATCGTTTCGATACGCAGCTTGTTGTCGCGCTCGAGGTCGGGGTTGCGCTCGGCAAGATCGAGATAGCGCCGCGTCGCCTGATCGATCGAGCCATAGGAGCCGAGCGGCACGTAATAGCGCCCCTTGGCGGCCGACGGGCGGGTCGCAGGCTTGGCGATCGAGCCGGTGACGATGTCGTCGTTTGGATTGGCGGCAGGTGCGGTGGCGCTTTCGCGCATCAGCGTCGCAAGGCCGCCGCGATCATATGGGTCGGAGGTCCGGTGAATGCGCTCGCGATGCGCCACAAAAAGCGCAATGCATCCGGCGATGAGAAGGAGCCAGAAGAGCTCCTGACGGCGCGTGCGACCCATGATCAACCTCCCGACCGTCCCGCAGCTTGGCGAGATGGGTCAAGGATGTGCCCTCTTGGTTAATATCTGTTTAAATTTGGCACACACCGGCCAAAAGAAGGGCCCGGCGGCAAGGCTTCAGGGAAGAGGCGTCGCCTGGGGAGGGGTCAGGCCGCCAGAGCCTTTGCCGCCGGGCAGTAGGCAACTCCAAGCGCGTCGGAGACGGCCTGATAGGTGATTTTGCCCCTGTAGACATTGAGCCCGGCGAGAAGATGCGGGTTCTCCGCCAGAGCGCGCGCATGGCCCTTGTCGGCCAGCGCGAGCGTGAAGGGCAAGGTCGCGTTGTTAAGCGCGAAGGTCGATGTGCGCGCCACCGCGCCCGGCATGTTGGCGACGCAGTAATGAACGATGTCGTGCTTGATGTAGGTGGGTTCGGCATGCGTCGTCGCATGCGAGGTGGCAAAGCAGCCGCCTTGATCGATGGCGATGTCGACGAGCACCGAGCCCTTCTTCATCCGCTTCACGAGATCTTCCGAAACGAGCTTCGGCGCGGCAGCGCCCGGCACGAGTACAGCGCCGATGACGAGATCGGCGCCGAGCACATGCTCCTCGATGGCGTCGACCGTCGAATAGATGGTGTTGAGGCTCGGACCGAATTGCAGATCGAGCTCGTAGAGACGGTGCAGGTTGAGGTCGATGACCGTGACATGCGCCTCAAGACCCATCGCCATGCGCGCCGCATTGGTGCCCGACACGCCGCCGCCGAGAATGACGACCTTCGCCGCAGGCACGCCCGGCACGCCGCCGAGCAGCATGCCGCGCCCGCCTTGCGCGATTTCAAGGCAATGCGCGCCTGCCTGGATCGACATGCGGCCCGCAACCTCCGACATCGGCGCGAGCAGGGGCAGTCCGCCGCGCGCATCCGTCACCGTTTCATAGGCAATGGCGATCGCGCCCGATTCCATCAGGCCGCGCGCCTGCTCAGGGTCCGGCGCGAGATGCAGATAGGTGAAAAGCACCTGGCCGGGACGCAGCATTTTCCACTCGACCGGCTGCGGCTCTTTCACTTTCACGATCATGTTGGCGATGGCGAAGATTTCTTCCGCGCTGTCGAGAAGCTTTGCGCCGGCGGCGAGATATTGTTCGTCGAAAAGACCGATGGCCTTGCCTGCGCCGCGCTGGACGAAAACCTCATGCCCGTGATGAACCGCTTCGCGCGCCGCCGAAGGCGTCATGCCGACGCGATATTCGTGGACCTTGATTTCCTTGGGCACGCCAATACGCATCGGGGAAACCTCGCTTGCGGTCTGGATCGGTAAACTCGTTTCGAATCTACCGTCCGCCTCGCGCCCCTCCAATATCCTGCATGGGCTAAATTCGTCTCGGCTGTTTAATATATTAAGCGGATGCGCATCTTCGCCGTGACATCCATCGCACGGAGCGCATACCCTATTTGTAATATTTTAAACGACACATTCGCGGTTGGGGCGAAAGGCCGCCGATGCTAAAAGCATGGGCATGTCGCATATTTTCAACGCAGAGCTGAGAGAAAACATCAACAGCCGGCTCTCCCGTTTCGAACGCTTGCCCGAAACGCAGAGCGGGCTGAAACGCGCCGCCGTCGCAATTACCGTGGTGCCGCATGAAGCGGGAGCGGGCTTTCTGCTGACGCGCCGCGCGCCGCGCCTTTCCTCTCACGCAAGCCAATGGGCGCTGCCAGGCGGCAGGCTCGATGGCGCTGAAACCGCGATCGAAGCGGCGCTGCGCGAGCTGGAAGAGGAAATATCGCTCCGCGTACCTGCATCGGATGTGCTGGGCAGGCTCGACGATTATCCGACGCGCTCGGGCTATCTGATTTCGCCAGTCGTCGTCTGGGCGGAAGATGTCGCGGCAATGAAGCCGAACCCTGGCGAGGTCGCCTCGATCCATTCCTTTGCGCTGTCGGAACTCGAGCGAGAGGATTCGCCCCTCTTCCTGACGATCCCCGAAAGCGAACGGCCCGTCATTCGCCTTCTCCTCGGCGGCGGCCATGTTCACGCGCCGACGGCAGCCGTGCTCTACCAGTTTGCGGAAGTGGCTCTGCGCGGCCGCGCGACGCGCGTCACCGATCTCGAACAGCCTGTCTGGGCCTGGAAATAGCCGCCTCAGGCGGGATGAAACATGCCGCCGCCTCGGTGGCGACGGTCTTCCCAATGCTCATAGAAAAAGTGGATGACGGCACTCACCGCCGGCTCGACAAGGGCGACGCCCAGCGAAAGACCGAGACGCCCCGTCAGCGCAAAGGCGACGGCAAGCCCCACCGCGAAATGGATGAGCGAGAATGAAACCGCCTTCCGTGCCGCACGCATGATCGATCAGCCTTGGCCTGCCCGGCCCAGTTATTGCGAATGATTATCATTTAAGACTTGGCGCGGGCTTCGTCAAGGGGCCCGGCAGGGCATCACACCATGGTCAGGATCAGCGGCCCGTTCCGCGTGACGACCATGCTGTGCTCGTACTGGACGGTCGGCGCCGGCCGGTCGGCCAGAAGCGTCCAGCCGTCCTCCGCCTCTTCGGCAAAGGAAGCGCCGCAGGACAGGAAGGGCTCGATGGTGAAGACGAGACCTTCATGAAGCCGACGCCGCTCGGAAGCATCGCGCCAAGTCGGAATGGATTCGGGGTCTTCATGCAGGCTGCGTCCGACGCCGTGGCTCGCAAGATTGCGCACCAGCGTATAGCCGCCCTTCTCGGCGAAACGCTCGATGCGCTCGCCGATGGCGGCGAGCCTCGCGCCGGGCTTCACAGCACCGATGCCTTCCCACATCGCACGCTTGCCGTCGCGGCACAGCTTCCCGATGCGGGGCGCGACCGGCGGCACGGCGAAACTCGCGCCCGTATCGGCGAAGAAGCCGTCAAGCTCGGCCGAAACGTCGATATTGACGAGATCGCCCGCCGCAATGCGGCGCTCGCCCGGAACGCCATGCGCAATCTCCCGATTGACGCTGATGCAGGTAGCGCCTGGAAAGCCGTAGGCAAGCTCGGGCGCGGAGCGCGCGCCTTGCGCTTCAAGTCCCGCCCGCCCGATCTCGTCGAGCTCTCGCGTCGTGATGCCGGGTTCGAGCGCGGCGCCCATATCGCGCAGGACGGCCGCAACGATCCGGCCGATGCGGCGCAAGGCTTCAAGTTCTTTCTCGGACGAAATCGTCACCTTCGTATTTCTCCATCGGCCCGGTTCGGTTGCGCTGATTTTGTGACAGTGCCGCCACGATACAAGAACTTTCGCCACAGCCTCGTCTTGCCTTGAGCTAAAAACCATTGAACACTTCCAACGACCCCGCCCGCAAAACGAAATTCGGGGCGGCCGGAAATGACGCGAAATACTCTGGGGACGCCAACGGCATGTCAGTGCAGGAACAAAGCAAGTCCACTTCATCCGCGAGCGACCGACCGATTATCGAAATCAAGAACGTATCGAAGATCTATGGCGGCGGCGTCAAAGCCGTCGACAATGTGAACCTGACTGTGAGCCGCGGCGAGTTCTTCGCGCTGCTCGGGCCTTCAGGCTGCGGAAAGACGACGCTGCTGCGCATGCTTGCGGGCTTCGAGACGCCGTCCGCCGGCGAAGTCATCATTGACGGCGTCGACATGTCGACGGTCGCACCGAACAAGCGGCCGGTGAATATGGTGTTCCAGTCCTATGCCGTCTTTCCGCACATGTCGGTCGAAAAGAATGTCGGCTACGGCCTGCGCATGGATGGCCGCCCGCGCGGAGAAATAAAGCAGCGCGCGGAAGAGGCGCTCGCCCTCGTCAAGCTCGCCGGCTACGGCAAGCGCATGCCGCATGAATTGTCCGGCGGCCAGCGCCAGCGCGTGGCGCTCGCGCGCGCGCTCATCAAGCGTCCCTCCGTGCTTCTCCTCGACGAGCCGCTCTCCGCGCTCGATGCGACACTGCGCGAAGCGATGCAGCTCGAACTGGTGCGCCTGCAGGCGACCGTCGGCATCACCTTCGTCATCGTCACGCATGACCAGTCGGAAGCCCTGTCGATGGCGAACCGCATCGCCGTCATGAACGCGGGCAAGGTCGAGCAGGTGGCGGCGCCCGCCCAGCTCTACGAAAATCCCTCAAGCCGCTTCGTCGCGGACTTCATCGGCAAGATCAACCTGATCGACGGCAAGGCCGCGCGGATCGACGCCGACCGCGTGAAGTTCGAGGCGCCGAACATCGGCGCCTTCGACCTGCCGGGACATGTCGAGGGCGCGGCCTCGCTCGCGGTGCGGCCCGAAAAGATATTCGTCTCCGAAACGAAGCCGACCGATCCCGATCTCATCGTCGTGCGCGGCGAAGTCGGCGAAGTCGCCTATTACGGCAGCTTCAGCAACGTCTTCTTCCACATCGGAAGCGGCGCCCCGATCCTCGCCGACATTGGCAACGTCTCGCGCGACATCGCCGAATTCACCTTCAAGAAGGGCGAGGAATACTGGCTCCACTGGCGCAAGAGCGACACGCTGGTGCTGCCGGCGTAAGGCAGATCAGTCGCCTTCCCCCTCACCGTCGAGCGTGCCACGCGCGCTCACCTTTTCGACCTCGCGAATGATCTTCTCGATCCTGAGGATCGGCATCATTTCGTTGATGAGATTGATGCCGCGCACGGCCATTTGCACGGCCTCTTCGGTCGACACGCGATTGCCGAAGGTCTTGTAGAAGGTCGAAACCGCGCGATGCGCGAGTACCTCTGTCACTTCGGCATAGATGCGATAGGTGTCGACCTGAAAGCCGAGCTCGCTCGTATAGCCCGCCGCGCGCCACTCGCCGACAAGCTCCAGAAGCCGCACGTTACGCTGGTTCAGCCACTCCCCATTGTCCTTGCTGTCGATATGGAGGAAGCCGATTTCAGCGAGCCGCCGCACATCTTCCATGCTGACGCCATAGGCCTTCGCCGCATCTTCAAGCCGCTGCGGCGCGAGGTTGCGCCCTTCGGCAAGCAAAGGCCCGATCCTGTGCTCGAGCCCGATCAGTGACTCAAAGCCCGTTGCCGGATTCTCGCTTTCGGCATCGACAATGGTCTTGATGACGCTGAGGGGGAGAAAGCGTTCCTGCTGCAACCGCTTGATGAGGTTGAGGCGGGCGACGTGCTGCGGACCATAGGTCGCGACGTTGCGCTTGGGGCGCACCGGCTCCGGCAGCAGGCCTTCACGAATATAGAAGCGGATCGTTTCCCGCCCGATACCCGTTTCGCGCTCGAGTTCCTTCATCTTCATGGACGGTAGCCCGGACCTTTTTCCCGCATCGCCGGACAGTCTAGCAGGTCTGGCGGATTTTGAAGGATTGAAGCGCGGCTTACAAATGCGCGGCATGGGCCGCAAGGAAAACCCTGACGGCCTGATCCACAATATAGCCGATACGCTGGGGCGTCGCCGTTTCGATGACGTTCATCTGCCGCATCAGCGTGAGCTCGCCGTGGCAAAGGTTCATGAACTGCGATGCCGCGAGCGCCGGATCGTCGATGTCGAGCTCGCCCGCCTCGACGCGGCGCGTGAGAAAATCCTTCAGCATGCGGAGGCCGACGCGCGGCCCCGCTTCGTAAAAGGCGCGGCCCAGTTCCGGAAACTTCGCAGACTCCGCGGCGACAAGCCGCCGGATCGCATGCGTGTCGGGCGCGATGAGGAATTGCAGGAAGTGCCGCCCGAATTGCGGCAGCACGTCGCGCGCCGACTTCGCCCCGTCGAGCAGCTCGAACACTTCGCGCGACTGGAGGCGGCACTCCGTCTGAATGAAAGCCGCGAACAGCGCCTCCTTATTGGTGAAGTAAACGTAGAGGGTGCCCTTCGAAACGCCGGCCTCCCGCGCGATCAGAGACATGATCGCGCCTTCATAGCCGCGTTCGAGAAAGACGCGTTTGGCGCCGGCGATGATCTGGCCCTGCTTTGCCGGATCGTCGGGAGCGGCCCCCTCGGCACTGCGCGTTAACGTCTCCACCATCTCATTGACCAATCGGTTCAGTATTGAATCTTCTTGAATGTGCGTCCGTTATTGCCATATTTCAACTCTGTTGACCGAGCGGTTCGATTGAAGGGCGGGCATTATGATCAATCGTCAGCGCATATTCATGGGGCTTGGCGGCCTGTTCCTCTTCATCGGCCTTGTCTATTCGGTCCTGTGGCTCACCCATTACCGCTACATCGAAACCACCGACAACGCCTATGTCCAGAGCGATATTTCGGTGATTTCGCCCAAGGTCTCGGGCTATCTGGCGACGGTCGCCGTGACCGAGAACGCCTATGTGCACAAGGACGATGTGCTGGCGACGATCGATCCGCGCGACTACGAGATCGCCCGCGATCAGGCCCGCGCGAAACTCGAAACCCAGAAGGCCGCCATCGCCACCATCGGCCAGCAGATCGAGGCCGCCAACGCCCAGGCCGAAAGCGCGAAGGCGAACATCGCCTCGGCCGAAGCCCAGGCCCGCCGCGCCAAGGCCGACTATGCCCGCTATGTCGAACTCGCCAAGGCGAATTTCGCCAGCAAGCAGAAGCTCGAAAGCGCGCGCGCCGACATGCAGTCGGCCGACGCAACCCAGACGGCGGCCCATGCAAGCTTCAATTCCGCGACCGCGCAGATCGGCGTGCTGCAGGCGCAGAAATCGGAAGAGGAAAAACGCCTCCAGCAATCGGCCTCCGACGTCGATCAGGCCGAGCGCAATCTCGCCTATACGGTGATCCGCGCGCCCATCGACGGCGTCGTCGGCAACAAGCACATGGATGTCGGCCAGCTCGTGCAGCCGGGCGCGCAGCTCGCCTCGCTCGTCGCCCTGCCGCATGTCTATGTCGAGGCGAACTTCAAGGAAACCCAGATCGGCAAGATGCGCATCGGCCAATCCGCGACCATCGTCTCCGACGCCTATCCCGGCACGGAAATCGAAGGCAGGGTCGAGAGCTTCTCGCCTGCCAGCGGTCAGGTCTTCAGCCTGCTGCCGGCCGAGAACGCAACCGGCAACTTTACGAAGGTCGTGCAGCGCGTGCCGGTGAGGATCGCCGTGCCGGACGACAACGCCTTGAAAGGCCTCTTGCGCCCGGGCCTTTCCGTCACCGTCTCGATCGATACGCGCACCGGCGACCGGCGCGGCACAGCCGACAATGGCGGCGTCTTCGGCGCTTCGGGCACACCCGCAAAGGCCATCGCGCGCGATTAAGGCGCAGGGAGAGGGGACGCCATGTCGAGCCTCGACGCCGCCGGAGCGCCGGATGCCTTCCAGACGCGCCGCGTCGTCGGCTTCCTCTTCATGGTCGTCGGCATGTTCATGGCGATCCTCGACATCCAGATCGTATCGAGCTCGATCACCAAGATTCAGGCGGGCCTCTCCGCCAGTTCCGACGAAATAAGCTGGGTTCAGACCTCCTACCTCATCGCCGAAGTGGTGATGATCCCGATGTCCGGCTGGCTCTCGCGGCTGATGTCGACGCGCTACCTCTATGTCGCCTCGGCAACCGGCTTCACCATCATGAGCTTCTTCTGCGCCACCGCGACCTCGATCGACCAGATGATCGTCTACCGCGCGCTGCAAGGCTTCCTCGGCGGCGCGATGATCCCGACCGTCTTCGCGTCCGCCTATGGCAATGTCTTTCCGCCGGAACGGCGCAGCAGCATTTCGGTGATGATTGGCCTCGTCGCCACGCTGGCGCCCACCATCGGCCCGACGCTTGGCGGCTATCTCACCGACGCCTTTTCATGGCACTGGCTCTTTCTCATCAACATCGTGCCCGGCGCCGTCGTCATCGTCGCCGTCTGGCTCCTTGTCGATCTCGACGAGCCGAACTGGTCGCTTTTCGACGATTTCGACGGCTGGGGCGCGCTGCTGATGGCAGTCTTCCTCGGCTCGCTCGAATATGTGCTGGAAGAAGGACCGCGCAACGACTGGTTCAACGACGATACGATCTGGTGGCTCGGCGTCGTCTGTTTCATGTCGGGCTCGTTCTTTTTCGCTCGCGTGCTCACCGACGAGAACCCCATCGTCGATCTTCGCGCCTATATGAACCGGAACTTCGCGCTCGGCTCTGTCCTGAGCATCTTCCTCGGCGTTGCGCTTTACGGTCTCACCTATCTCTATCCGCTCTTCCTCGCCCAGGTGCGCCATCTGAGCGCGCTTCAGATCGGCGAGATCATGGCCGTCACCGGCATCTGCCAGTTCGTCTCCGCGCCCATCGCCGGCATCCTGACCCAGAAGGTCGATATCCGTTATCTGATCGGCTACGGCTTCGGCATGCTGGCGCTTTCGAACTATCTGACGCTCGGCATCACCTGGGAATGGGACTATGGCGAGTTCCTGCTGCCGCAGGCGATACGCGGCCTCGGCCTGATGTTCTGCATCGTGCCGATCAATGCGCTGGCGCTCGGCACCCTGCCCCAGTCGCAGCTGAAAAATGCGAGCGGCCTTTATAATCTGATGCGCAATCTCGGCGGCGCCATCGGCCTTGCGATCATCAATACGGTGCTCGTCCACCGGCTCGATTTCCACAAAAGCCGCCTGCGCGAGGCGGTCGAGGCGGGGCGCCCCGTGATCGACCAGACGGTGACGGGCCTCGGACAGATGATCGGCGGCACGCTCGGCAGCTCCGGCGATCTCGCCGCCATCAAGGAGCTCTACGGTCTGATGACGCGGGAAGCGACCGTCATGGCCTTCGCCGATTGCTTCTTCGTGCTCGCCATCTGTTTTGCGGCCATGCTGCTGACGCTACCGATGGTCGACCGTCCGCAGGTGCCGGGCGGATCGGGGGGCGGCCACTAAAGAAAAAGGCGGAGCATCGCTGCTCCGCCTTCCATTCGGTAAAACCGTCTTGCGCTTAGAGGCGCTCGACGATCGTAACGTTGGCGAGACCGCCGCCTTCGCACATGGTCTGGAGACCGTAGCGCTTGTTGCGGTTCTTCAGCGCATAGACGAGCGTCGTCATCAGCTTCGTACCGGAGGCGCCGAGCGGATGGCCGAGCGAGATCGCGCCGCCATTGACGTTGAGACGCGCCGGATCGGCATTGAGCTTCTGCAGCCATGCGGTCGGCACGGAGGCGAAGGCTTCATTGACTTCATAAAGGTCGATGTCGTCGATCTTCATGCCGGCCTTCTTCAGCGCGCGCTCGGTGCCCGGGATCGGGGCTTCGAGCATGATGACCGGATCGCCGCCCACCACCGTCATGTGGTGCACGCGGGCGAGCGGCTCGACGCCGAGCTGCTTCAGGCCCTTTTCATTGACGATCATGACGCCCGACGCGCCGTCGCAGATCTGGCTCGAAGTCGCCGCCGTGATGGCGCCGCCTTCGACGAGGAGCTTCACGCTCTTGATCGCATCGAGATTGGCGTCGAAGCGGATGCCTTCATCGACCGTGTGCATTTCGGTCTTGCCGTCGGCGGTGACGACTTCAAGCGCCAGGATTTCGTCCTTGAACGCGCCGCCCTGCGTCGCCGCAATCGCCTTCTGATGGCTCGAATAGCCGAATTCGTCGAGCTGGTCCTTCGTCAGCCCGTACTTCTTCGCGATCATCTCGGCGCCGGCGAACTGGCTGAACTGAATGTTCGGATAGCGATCTTCGATCTTCGGGCTCTTGTAGATGCCGAAGCCGTTCTTGAACGGCAGCGAGATCGGCATGCCCATCGGCACGCGCGTCATGCTCTCGATGCCCGCCGCGATGACGACATCCATCGCGCCCGACATCACGGCCTGGGCCGCGAAGTGCAGCGCCTGCTGCGACGAACCGCACTGGCGATCGACGGAGGTCGCCGGAACGCTCTCGGGCAGCTTCGAGGCGAGCACCGCGTTGCGCGCGATGTTCATGCCCTGCTCGCCGGCCTGATCGACGCAACCGACGATCACGTCTTCGATGAGAGCGGGATCGACCTTGGTGCGGTCGACAAGCGCATCGATCACCCTGCCGCCCATGTCGGCCGGATGCCAATCTTTCAGCCTGCCGCCCTTGCGGCCGCCCGCCGTGCGCACTGCCGCAACGATATAGGCTTCAGCCATGTAACGTCTCCCTGGTTTGGTTTTGGCCCCGCGCTGTCAAAGGCCGGGTCGCCGCCATGTTCATAAAAGGAACCGGTCAGCGCGCAATCTTGGCCATGGCGAAAGGCTTGTCCAGCCCGTCGGAAGCAGGTTGCGCGAGACCGCTATTCCTCCATATCGCCATGAAAGCACGGGCTGCCAAGGCCTTTTTTCAGGGCCTGGCAGTTGACGCAGGGGAAAAGCCGGAACGGGCGGCCTCAGCGAAGGGGAAAGATGCGCGCGGCCGAGGCCCGCACGCGCACTTTCTGGCCCTGCCTTATCTCTCCGACTTCAAAAAGCTCACGCGGGATTTCCGCCTCGATGGGCTCCTCCCGGCCGTCGATCGCAAGTTCGACCGAGACCGAGGCGCCGAAAGGACGAATGGTCCGCACAGTCGCCGGTATTCCTGCCGCCTGATCGCGGCCGGCGATTTCGATCTCGTGCGAGCGCACATAGGCGGCGGCCGGGCCATCGCGATAGCTGTCCCCCTCGGCGATCGGCAGCAGACTGCCGAGAACTTCCGCCTCGCCATCCTTCAAAACAGTATCGAAGCGCGTCACATTGCCGAGGAATTCGCAGACGAAGGGCGTCGCCGGTTCGTCATAAATCTCGGCGGGCGTCCCGATCTGCTCGATCTTGCCGCCGCGCATGATGACGACGCGATCCGCAAGCTCCAGCGCTTCTTCCTGGTCATGCGTGACGAAGATCGTCGTCAGCCCCGTCTCGCGGTGAATCTGGCGCAGCCACCGGCGCAGCTCCTTGCGCACCTTGGCGTCGAGCGCGCCGAACGGTTCGTCGAGAAGAAGCACCGTCGGCTCGATGGCGAGCGCACGCGCCAGCGCAACGCGCTGCCGCTGGCCACCTGAAAGCTGGCTCGGGAAACGCTTCTCGAGCCCCTCGAGTTGAACAAGCTCGAGAAGCCTGCGCACGCGGCGCGCGATCTCTTTTTCGCGCGGTCGCTCGGCGCGCGGTCGCACGCGCAAGCCGAAGGCGATGTTCTCGAACACGGTCATGTGGCGGAAGAGCGCATATTGCTGGAAGACGAAGCCGACGCGGCGCTCGCGCAGGCTGAGGTTGGTCGCATCCTCGCCCTGAAAATGAATGCGGCCCACTTCCGGCGTCGACAGTCCGGCGATGGCGCGCAAGAGCGTCGTCTTGCCCGATCCCGACGGCCCGAGCAGCGCCAGAAGTTCGCCCGGCTCGACGGAAAGCGAAACCCCGTTCAGCGCCGGGAAGGTGCCGAACGTCTTTTGCAGATCCTCGACGTCGATCCGCACCGGCGCCTGATTGGCGCGCGCGGCGTCCCGGTTCGGCTTCCGGCCGCCGGCTTCAGTGCCTTGCCGATCCCGCAAGCTCACCACCGTAGCGCCATTCGAGGATCGTTTTGAAGACGAGGGTGACGAGGGCGAGGAGAGCCAGAAGCGAGGCAACTGAAAACGCGGCAACGAAATTGTACTCATTGTAGAGAATCTCCACATGTAGCGGCATGGTGTTGGTGAGGCCGCGAATATGTCCCGAGACGACCGAAACGGCGCCGAACTCGCCCATCGCCCGCGCATTGCAGAGCAACACGCCATAAAGGAGCGCCCATTTGACGTTCGGCAATGTGACGCTCCAGAAAGTGCGAAGACCGGACGCGCCGAGCGAGAGTGCCGCCTCTTCGTCTTCGGTTCCTTGCGCCTGCATGATGGGAATGAGCTGGCGGGCGACGAAGGGAAAGGTCACGAAAATCGTCGCGAGCACGATACCGGGCACGGCGAAGATGATCTGGATGTGATGCGCCTGAAGCCAGGGGCCGAGAAACCCCTGCGCGCCGAAAAGAAGCACATAGACGAGACCGGAAATGACCGGCGAAACCGAGAACGGAAGATCGATCAGCGTGATGAGAAAGCTCTTCGCCGGAAACTCGAACTTGGCGATCGACCACGAAGCGGCAAGGCCGAATATGATATTCGCCGGCACGGCAATGGCCGATACGAGAAGCGTCAGACGTATGGCGGACATCGCGTCCGGCTCGACGAGCGCGGCGAAATAGGCGTCGAGCCCCTTTCGCAGCGCCTCGACGAATACGGAAAGAAGCGGCAGCAGAAGAAACAGCGACAGGTAGGAAACCGCCAGCGCGATCAGAATCCACTTTGTCAGCGGCGCTTCGTTGATCGGCGATCCGGCGCGGTGTGAAGAGCGTTTTCTCATCTGTCTCCCCCTCAGCTCGCATAGCCGGTGCGGCGCCGGCTCCAGGATTGCAGCAGATTGACGGCAAGAATGACCGTGAAGGAAAGAAGCAGCATGATCGTCGCAATGGCGGTCGCGCCGCCATAGTTGAATTCTTCAAGCCGGATGATGATGAGCAGCGGCGCAATCTCGGATTTGTAGGGAAGATTGCCCGCGATGAAGATGATCGAACCGTATTCGCCGACGGCCCGCGCAAAGGCGAGCGCAAAGCCCGTCAGCAGCGGCGGCAGGAGCGCCGGAAAGATCACGCGGCGCACCGTCTGGAAGCGCGTCGCGCCGAGTGTCGCCGCCGCCTCTTCGAACTCGGACTGAAAGTCGGCAAGAACCGGCTGCAAGGTGCGCACGACGAAAGGAAGTCCGATGAAAACGCAGGCGACGACGACGCCGGCCGGCGTGAAGGCGACCTTGATGCCCGCCTCGGCGAGAATGGACCCTATCCAGCCGTTCGGCGCGTAAAGCGCCGCAAGCGCGAGGCCCGACACAGCCGTCGGCAAGGCGAAAGGCAGATCGATCATCGCATCGACGATGCGATGGCCGGGAAAGCGGTAGCGCACCAGCACCCAGGTGACGAGAAGCCCCGCGACAACATTGACCGCAGCGCCGACCAACGCCGCGCCGAAGCTGAGCTTAAGCGCCGAGACGGTGCGCACATCGCTCGCCAATGCCCAGAAGCCATCCCAGCCGAGGCCAGCCGAACGGATGAAAACGCCGGCGAGCGGGATCAGCACGATGAGCCCGAGATAGCTCATCGCGAAGCCGAAGGTGATTCCGAATCCGGGGAGCACGGACGGTGTCCGGCGCGGAAGTACGTCGCTCAGCATTGAACTGCTCATTGTGTGATCTGTATGGGGCGCAGTTTAGCAGATCGGGACGCCCCGTATTTCGCCTTTATCAGTTGTAGATTTGGTCGCAAACGCCGCCTCGAAGCTCTGCTTCGAGGCGGCGCCTTTGCGCGCGTCTGGGAATTCGCGGCGGGTTTCGTTTGGCCCCGCCTCGCCGGGAGGAACGGACCGGCTGGGCGGGGAGGAACGGCGAAACCCGTCACGAATTCCTTGGGGAGCGAACGTCCGGCGGTATCCGGGGAGGCGGATGGGGTCCGTCTTTGACGTTCGCTCCCTGCGACGCGCTTACCAGATGACCGACACTTCCGTGATGAAGGCGTCGCCCGCATTCGTGAAGGAGCCGGCGACCGGCGGCGAAGCGAGGCTGTCCTTGGCGTCGTAGCGCACATAATCGGCAAGCACGCGAACGAAGCTGTTCGGATACCAGTTGACGCCGAAGGACCAGTTGTTCTCCTTGCCGCCCTTGAATGCGCCGTCGGTGAGATCGATGGTGCTGTAACGCCCGGCAAGTTCCCACGCGCCCCAGCCGCCTGAATTGAGATCGAAGGGCTTCGACGGCTTCAGGCGCGAGAAGGCGCCCGCCTTGTAAGGACGGCTCTCGCCTGTGAGCGCGTAGGCGACTTCGGCATAGGCGCCGTCGAAGTTGAGGCTGCTCCCGACTTTCCGATCGACCTGCGTCGTCAGATATTCGCTCTGGAAGAAGAGCGGGCCGTAAACGCCGGCAAGTTCCAGACCTTCGAACGAATAGGAGTTGATGCCCGTGAGCGTGCCCGTATCGACGAGACGGTTGCTGTCGATCGTGACTTCGGCGGGCGAGCGGAAGCGGATCGAGTTCCGCCCGCCGGTGGTGCGGTAGTAGCCGGAAACGCCGAGATGGAGAACCTCGTCGTTCTTGTTGATCGGCGCCCATGTGAGGCGCGCCGCCGGGCCCCAGCCCTCATCCTTGCTGGTATTGGTGGAGCCGCCCTGCGCGCCGAGATTCTCGCCATAGATGCCGGCCGTCGCCGTCCAGTTGACGTCCGTATAGGCAACGGCGGTACCGATCTTGTAGTCGCCGCCGGCCGTGGTGCGGTTGGTGAAGGCTTCGACCGCGGTCGGAACCGCGACGAAGAGCAGATCGGAGCTCGGATTGACGCGCTCGAGCGTGTTCGGCGTCTTCTGCTGGCCGACCGTGATCTTCCACTTTTCGCCAAGGCCGCCATAGCTGACATAGGCGTCCTTCACGTCGAGCTCGGATTGGGTCGTCGTGTCGTCGCGCGACGCCTTGGAGAAATCGGCTTCGAGACGATAGGCCCAATCCTTCGCGAACGTGCCGTCGACGCCGAGGCGCGCGCGCGGAATATCCGTGCCGTCATTATAGTCGACGGTGCCCTTGCGGCCGTTGAAGACGCCCGCATCGACGGCGATCTGGCCGCGAACCTTGAAGCTGTAATCGCCGCTCGTCGTCTGGAAGTTCGGTGCGCCCTTGCTGAAATCCGGTGTCTTGCGGATATCGGCGATTTCGGAACGCAGCGCATCGACGGTCGCCTCGAGATCGTCCACGCGCTTCTGAAGCTGGTCCGCGGATTCCTCCGCGAAGGCCGGTCCGGCGAGCGTCAAGGCAACGACGCTGGCGCCGAGGTAGAATGAGAACTTGTTCATGGGTCAGCCCCTCTCGGTCGGACTCAATTCCATTGAGTCCGCATTGCAAATACGAAGTGATGAAGTTGAAGCGGTAGCGGTTACGGCTTGTAGATCTGGTCGAAGACCCCGCCGTCGCCGAAGTAGAGCTTCTGTGCCTTGCGCCAGCCGCCGAAGGCTTCGTCGATCGTCACGAGCTTGATGTTCGGGAAGCGGGCGATGTCTTTCGGATCGGCATATTCGGGCTTCCGCGGACGGTAGTAATTCGCGGCGATGATGCGCTGCCCCTCGGGCGAATAGAGATAGGACAGGTATTCCTGCGCGGCCTTGAGATTGCCGTTGCCGGAGGCATTCGCGTCAACGACTGCGACGGTCGGTTCCGTCAGGATCGAGATCGACGGATTGACGATTTCGAACTGGTCGGGCCCGAGCTGGTTGATCGCGAGATAGGCCTCGTTCTCCCAGGCAATCAGCACGTCGCCGATGCCGCGCTGCACGAAGGTCGTCGTCGAGCCGCGGGCGCCGGTGTCGAGCACGGGCACATTCTTGTAGAGGGTGGCAACGAAGGCCTTCGCCTTGTCGTCGCTGCCGTATTTCTCACGCGCAAAGGCCCAGGCTGCGAGGAAGTTCCAGCGCGCGCCGCCCGAGGTCTTCGGGTTCGGCGTGACGACGGAGACGCCCGGCTTCACGAGGTCATCCCAATCCTTGATCGCCTTGGGATTGCCCTTGCGCACCAGGAACACGATGGTCGAGGTATAGGGCGAGCTGTTGTCGGGCAGGCGCGATTGCCAGCTCAGCGGAAATTTGCCCGTCAGCGCCGCGATCTGGTCGACGTCGGCGGCAAGCGCCAGCGTCACGACATCGGCATTGAGGCCGTCGACGACGGCGCGCGCCTGCTTGCCCGAACCGCCATGCGACTGGCGGATGGAAACGGTCTCGCCCGTCTGCTGTTTCCAATGCGCCGCGAAGGCCTTGTTGTAAGCCTCGTAAAGTTCGCGCGTCGGATCGTAGGAGACGTTGAGAAGAGTGGTGTCCGCCTTGACCTCGAAGGTCGAGGCGAGGAGGAGGAAGAGCGCGCCGATGAGGAGCGTCGTCCGGGTCAGAAGAGTAGAAAGGGTCATGTGGTTTGGTCCCCGTTGCCCTGATTGTCGATCAAATCACTAGTATTAATTGTCAAATTTTTTGGTTCAGCTGGTGAGCGCCGCGCGCGCTCCGGCCGAACCGCCGCTACACGCGCTTTCCAGAGTCATCCCGTCGAGGATGCCCGCTGCTGCGTCCCGGACCTCGCGCATCGCCTTGCGGATAGCGCAGGCCTTTTCATCCTGGCAATCCACGCAGCGCCGATAGCCCGTCAGGCTGGCGCAAGGTATGGGCGCCAGCGGCCCGTCCATGATGCGGACGATCTGGCCGAAGGTGATCGTGTCGGCAGGCTTCGCCAGTGCATAGCCGCCATGCTTTCCACGATGACTGTGGATGAGCCCCTGCTTGCGCAGCTCGAGCAGGATGAGCTCAAGGAACTTGCGGGGCACGTTCTGATGCTCGGCGATATCCGCCGCTTGCAGCAGTTCCCCGTTTTTCTGTTCCGCTAGAGCGAGCATGGCTTTCAACGCGTATTTGGCTTTTTGCGACAGCATGATTGTCTATCTGTGTAATAGGGTAATTACCGGGGGTGCCATAAGTCAATGGCATATTTACAACACGGGACTGAATTCAATTCATAATAACACTAATTGAATGTGAAAAAGAAGGGCCCTTCGAACCCTTCCTTCCTATCAACTCAATGTGATTATGCCAAAGCGCGGCTCAGGCCGCTACCGCCCCGGAGGCAAGATATGCATTCCAGGCGGCGATCAGCGCTGAAGAACTGCCGCGGCCGAAGACATGCTTGTCGGGACGCACCAGCAGGGCTTCGGCTTCGCCGATCAACGCCTTGAGATGACCTTGCGCGTCAGCAAGCGACCCGTCGCTGAAATCGGCGACGAATCCGCCATCCGCCTCGAAGCGGGCGGTTGCTTCATCGCGCCGCCGCGTCACGAGAATGGGGGCAAGACCGGCCACATCGTCGAGACGCCGCCCAGCGCCAAGCCAGGGCTCGGGAAAAATCGAGCCCGCCGCCGGATCGCCCTTGAGAATGCCCGCGCCAAGACCGCTCAGTCCGGGAATGGCCGAGTAGCGATCGGCCTCGGGCTTCGACGTCATGTCGCGGTCGCGCGCCGCCGCCTCTTCTTCATTCTGTGTACAGACGACCCTGCCCATGAAGACAGCCGCCTCCGTGATCGCCTGCACATGAGGCGCGCGTTCGGCCTGATAGCTGTCGAGAAGCGCGTCGGAGGCGCGACCGCCGATGACGGCCGCAAGTTTCCAGGCAAGGTTCGCTGCGTCCCTCACGCCCGAGCACAACCCCTGCCCCATGAAAGGCGGCATCTGATGCGCGGCATCGCCCGCAAGAAGGACCGGACCTTTCCGCCAGCTCTGGGCGCTCAACGCATGAAAGCGGTAGACCGCGCGGCGCTCGATGACGACGCTCGCCGGATCGGCAAAGGGCGCAATCAGCTCGGCGATGCGCTCATCGCGAGAAATATCTTCCGGCGTCTCGCCATCGCGCAGCATGAACTCCCAGCGATGGCGGCCCGGCGCCATCGGCATTGAAGTGACCGGCCGCTTCGGATCGCAATACTGGATGCCGGCCGTGCTGAGCGCCTTCACGCCATGCTTGAGCGTGGTGTCGATCACGAGCCATGGCTCGTCGAACCCCATATCGTCGAGCGCAATGCCCGCGAGCCGCCGGACGATGCTGCCGCCGCCGTCGCAACCGACAAGGAAGCGCGCTGCAACGGTATAGTCGCCTTCCTCGCCTTTGATCGTCGCCACGACGCCGGCGCCGCTTGCTTCATACCCGGCAATCGACTGGCCGAGCCGCGCCGACACATTGGGCAAAGTCGCAAGCCGCGCCCGCACCGCATGTTCGAGCGTCGGCTGATGAAACATCGAACTTGCCGGAAATCCCGTAGGCGCGGTCGCGCCGCCCGGCAGGAAACCCATCAGAAGCTCGCCGCTGCCCGAACGGAATTCATAGGACGACAGGGGCTGGCTGGCGGCGGCAACCGCTTCCGCCCCGCCGGCGAGATGCAGGAGCCGCATCGTTTCATGATCGAGATGCGCGGCGCGCGGCACCGGATAAACGCCTTTGTCCCGCTCGATGGCGATGACGTTCACGCCGAGCCGCCCGAGATAGACCGCAAGCACCGCGCCGACCGGACCGAGCCCCGCGATCAGCACATCGGTCTTTTCTGTTGGACTGTTCACCGCCTCGCCCCTCCCTCCAGATGGCTCCGCCCGTCTTTGCGGACTTCCGCATCAGCCAATGATGGTGTCTGCCTTTTCCGGCACGACGCGATTTTCGATATGGCCGAGCTTCTCGATCTCGACCTTGACCACATCGCCGACCTTCAGCGTGACCGGCGGCTTCATCGCCATGCCGACACCGCTCGACGTGCCGGTGAAAATCACGTCGCCGACATCGAGCGTGAAAGCCTGGCTCAAATGCGCGATCTGGTCGAAGCAGCTGAAGATGAGATGCTTGGTGTTGGAGTTCTGCCTCAGCTCGCCATTGACCCAGCACTTGATGTCGAGCGCATGGGGATCGCCGACCTCGTCCGGCGTCACGAGCCAGGGACCGATCGGCCCATGCGTGTCGAAAGACTTGCCGATCTGCCAGGTATTGGTGCGAAGCTGCCAGTCGCGCACACTGACATCGTTGCCGACGAAATACCCGCCGATCACCTCATGCGCCCTGTCCACCGGCACATGCTTGCAACGCTTGGCGATGACGAAGCACATCTCCGCCTCGTAATCGAGCATGTTGGAAACGACGGGCAGGTTGATCGTCCCGAAAGGGTCGTTGATGCAATTGTGCTGCTTGTTGAACCAGACCTGATACTCCGGCATCTTCGCGCCGCTCTCTTCGACATGATCGCGATAGTTGAGACCGATAGCGAGGACCTTGCCCGGATTGAGAACGGGCGCGCGCAGCGTCACCTCGCCGAGAGGCAGAGCCGCGGCCTTGGCGGCGACGTCGCTCGCGCGAACCATTGCCGATGCGCCCGCCGCAAGAAATCCGGTCATCTCGCGCGGAAGTTCGGGCGCGGCTGCACTGAGATCGACAACGCCGTCATCCCTGACAACGCCGATACGCGTCGCACCCCGATGGGTGAATGTCGCGAGCTTCATATTGGTTTCCTTCCCTGTCGTTTACGGCTTCAGCTGCCCATGGTGGGCGGAGCGGCCGGGCCCCATTGATTGCCCATCAGCTCGGCGAGCCCGGCCTTGTTCGGCGGCGTCTGATTGTTGAAGAGGTCGCCATCCGTCCAATGCTCGACGGTGTGGCCCCAGGGGTCGCGCCAATAGTCGAAGATCTGGCTGCCGAGCAGATGCCGGCCGATGCCCCATTCATGGCGGCGGCCCGCCTGTTCGAGATGCTGATGACCGACCATCAGATCGTCCATATTAGCGACCTCGAAAGCGGCGTGGTTGAAGCCGGGCGTGCCCGTGCCGACGAGAAAAAGCGTGTGGTGATCGACATGGACCGAACCCCGGTCGCAGCGCAGAAAAGCGCCGAGCGGCGCGCCGGGCGCGAGCTCAATCTCATCGGAGGTGACGAGACCGAAGCGCGATTTGTACCAGGCCTCGCTCTTTCGGAAATCCGTGACGTTGAGGACGCAATGGCCGAGCCGCATCACCTGCGAGGGGCCACCAGCGATGCGCAGGGCCTCGCCCACCCGCTGCTTCGTTTCGGCGTCGTTCAGCACCGGATGCCGCTGGATGGGAAGTTTTTCCGGCCGCGTCTGCCCGGCCACGACTTCAACTATGAAGCCGTCGGGATCGGTGAGACGAACGAGCTTGCCGCCGCCGGGCGCATCGTGATCGAGAACGGGAACGCCCTCCTCGCTCGCAAGCCGAGCCAGGTCGTCGAGGTTCGCGGCAAAGAACGCGAGGCCCAGAAAAGCGGGATCGCCCTTTTCCGTGACATGGCAGAAGGGCCGCGCATAGCCGCCGCGCATATGGAGCGTCGTTTCGCTGCGCGCGGCGCGCACCATGCCGAATTCGTCGAGAAATTTTTCCATCTCGTCGAGCGACGGCGCACGGAAGCGCACATAGGCAACATCGGTCACGCGGATCATCGGGCTCCTCCCCAAAATTTTTGCGCGAACAGGCGCGACTTTATTTCCAGATGCCGAGATGGCTCACATCGAATGGGCGCTTCAGAATGCTTTCAATCTCTGCGGGGCCGACGCCGAGCCCTTGCAGAAGAACAATCGTCAGACGTTGTGCGTAGCCTTCGCCGCGCTTGATCTCCTCGCCCGCGCCGACATCGAGCAGATGCCGAATGCCCGCGGTGCCCAGGCTGACGACGAGATGCAGCGCCACATCGACGCTCGGCACATGGATGCGTCCTTGTTCGATCCCTGCCTCGAGATCGCCGACGAGATGCTCGTTGCCATGCGAGGCGATGTCGACGCCGCCTTCATAGATGCGCGCCAGCATCCGCGCCCTGACGGGGTCGTGGGCGACGAGCGCAAGAAAAAGGCGCACCCCTCGTGAAACGCGCTCGGCCGGATCGTCGATCCCGAGATTCAATTCCTCGACCGCCGCATTCATCTTGTGCCGCGTGGCCGAGGCGACCGCATGGGCGATGTCGGGACGATCGACGAAGTAATTGTAGAAGGTGCCCTTGGCGACGCCCGCCAGATCGACGATCTCGTCGATGGTCGTCGCATCGACGCCCTGCTTGGCGAAGAGCCGCGTCGCCGCTTCCACCAGCAGAAGCCGCATCCGCTCGCGCCGCGGCGAAACGGTTTCATCCATTTTTGCGGCCGCCATCCTGCCCACGATCCGTCCCATCCCTCACTCTTAATTTGACTATTTAGTCATAAATGACCAAACAGTCAAGTCCCCACGTGGTGGCGGCAGCCGGCCGGCGCAATTGGCCTTGCAGCCGCAACAATGCGTTGTGGCGAAAGGCCTTCCGCCCCGGCATGGGGTTGCTTATCTGTCTTTCACGCGGGGGCCAGACGCCCTCCCGGCAAGGAATCCATGACGAAAGCGCCCAGCCTTTTCATCTCTCACGGCTCGCCCATGCTCGCGCTGGAGGACGGGCCCGCACATCGGTTTCTCGCTACGCTCGGCCACAAGTTCGCCAAGCCGGCGGGCATTGTCGTTGTTTCCGCCCATCACGAGGAGGACGACGCGACCGTGACGGCCTCTCCCAGACCGGAGACGATCCACGACTTCGGCGGCTTTCCGCGCGCCCTTTTCGAGATGACTTATCCGGCGCCCGGTTCGCCCGCGCTTGCTGAAGAGGTCCGCGCGGCGCTTGCCGCGCATGGCTTAGAAAGCCGGAGCGATCCGGCGCGCGGCCTCGACCACGGCGCCTGGGTGCCGCTGAGCCTTCTCTATCCGGCCGCCGACATTCCGGTGGTCTCGCTATCCATGTCGCCGCATCGCGATCCCGCCTATCACTTCGCGCTCGGCGAAGCGCTGCGGCCCTTGCGCGACAGGAACATTCTCATTCTGGGCTCGGGCTCGATCACGCACAACCTGCGCGAACTGGCGCGCCCGACACCCGACGCCCCCGTCGCGCCATGGGCGTCCGACTTCACCGAATGGGTTTATTCAAACGTGGAGGCGGGCCGCATCGACGAGCTGCTGCATTACCGCGACCGTGCGCCCGGTTCGACCCGCGCCCATCCGACCGACGAGCATTTTCTGCCCTTCTTCGTCGCGCTGGGCGCCGCCACGCCCGGCGAAGCGGTCGAGAGGCTCCACCACAGCTTCACTTACGGCGCGCTTGGAATGGACGTTTACGCCTTCGGCGCCTTGCCGGCCTGAACTTGACGTCCCGGCGCGGACAGGCGCTCGGGGCTCGCCTCAGGCAGCAGGCCGAAAAGCAGCATGTCGAGCTGCGTTTCGATGAGCTTGTCTCGCTCCCAGGGAAAATTCACATGCGTGATGAGGAGCGACACGATCCCGTGGCCGGCAGCCCAGATGGCCTCGGAGGTCACATCGACATCGCCCTTGCGGATCTGCCCGGCATCCATGAGCGCGCGCACCTGATCCTGAAGATAGGCGAAAGCAGTCGTGCCCTTGGTGGGGCTGATCGGCTCCGGCAGCTCCGGAACCATGCGATGCGCGCCGCGCTTCTCCAGCCCCGAAATCGACGTCATGAAAACGAGGCGATACTCCTCCGGCCAGGCAAGGCCCGTCCGCACATAAGCCGTCATCGACCGCCTCAACAGATCGATCGGCGTCGTGACCCTCGCCATCACCTCCGTATTGGCCTCGATGAGGCGGCCGAAGAAATCCTCCGAAATGGCAAAGAGGATCGCCTCCTTGTCGTCGAAATGCTGATAGATCGCCGCCTGCGTGATGCCGACGCGCCGGGCGATGGCCCGCATGGAGACCTGGCCGATGCCGCCCTCTCCGAAGAGATCGCGGGCCGCCTCGAGGATCTGCGCCCGCCGCGCCGTCGGGCTGAGACGCCGGCGGGGCGCCACGGACCTTGCGCCGGCGCTCTTCGGACTTCTCGCCTTGGCACCCGCAGGACGGGACTTCGTGGCGGTTCCGCTACGTCTTTTGATTTTTTCAGCCATGCCCGTAATTAACACCGTTCAATAGCCTTGACCACCACCTCCGCTCGCCTAAATAAACACCGTTAGGCTGCGTATTGATTGGGGGACGGGACATGGCGGGCTTGCGCGTTTTCTGGACGACGGCGTCTTTGGCCATGTTACTTGCCGGCTGCGGCCAGGGCGAGGGGGCCAAGGCCGCGAATGCCGAGCCGCCGGTTCCCGTGCTGGTCTCCGCCGTCCGCGAGGCCCCGGAAGCGGCCAATGTGATCGCCTATGGCACGGTCCGCTCCGACAAGGAGGGCGCGCTCTCCTTCAAGATCGGCGGCCTCATCAAATCTCTGAAGGTCGACACCGGCGACCGCGTCAAGAAGGGCCAGATCCTCGCCGAGCTCGACCAGCGCGAAATCGACGCCGAGGCGAGCCGCGCCTCGGTCCAGGTTGAAAAGGCCCGCCGCGACCTCGATCGAATCGCTCCATTGCTCGAAAAGGGTTTCGTCAGCCGCCAGCGCGTTCAGGACGCCAAGAGCAACTACGACATGGCCGTCGCCGACCGCCAGACCGTCGAATTCAATCGCAGCCTCGCCACCATCACCGCACCTGCCGACGGCGTGGTGCTCCAGCGCCATTCCGACGTGAACGAAATCGTGGCGGCCGGCGCGCCCGTGCTTACCGTCAGCCAGGGCTCGACGGGCTACATACTGAAAGCGGGCCTCAGCGACCGCGACGTGGCGCGGCTCGCGCTTGGAAGTCGGGCCCGCGTCATGCTCGACGCCTTTCCCGGCGTGACGCTCGACGGCGTCTTGCGGCGCATCTCGGCGACGAGCGACGAGAAAACCGGCACCTTCGAAGTGGAAATCGCGCTTCAGAACGTGCCCCAGGGGGCCGAGAGCGGCTTCATGGGCGAGGCCCGCATCGCCGCCAAACCGGTCCCCGGCCGCACCAATGTCGCAATACCCGCATCCGCTATCCTTGAAGGCCATGGCGGAACGGCGACCGTCTACAGGCTCGATCCCGCGACCTCGACCGCGGAGCTTGTCCGCGTCACGGTCGCAGGCGTCGATGGCGACGACGTGCTGATCTCGGACGGCCTCGCGCCGGGCGCTGAAGTCGTGAGCGCGGGCGCGCCCTATCTGCGTGACGGCGCGAAAGTGAAGATCGTCACCGATCTCGCACCCGAGGCCGCCGGGCCGGAGCCGCGCTCATGATCCTTGGAAAAATCAGCGGCTTCTTCGTTCGCAACTGGCAATTCACGCTGGTCCTCTTCGGCCTCCTCGCAATGGTGGGCCTCAACACCTTCCAGCACATACCCCGCGCCGAAGACCCTGACTTTCAGGCGCCCTTCGCCGTCGTGACCGCCGTGCTGCCCGGCGCCGATCCCGCCGACATGGAGAAGCTCGTCGTCCGGCCGATCGAGGATGCGGTGAACGGTCTCGACGATCTCGAAAATATCGTGAGCCATGCCGAAGACGGCGTCGCCAGCATCTCGGTCGAGTTCAACTGGTCGACCGATCCCGACAAGCGCTTTGACGATGTGGTGCGCGAAGTGAACGCGCTCCGCGCGCGCCTGCCGGCGGGCCTTCAGGTCCTGCAAGTCGACAAGTTCCGCCCCTCGCTCACCAACATGGTGCAGGTCGCGCTTGTGAGCGAGACGGCCCCTGCCCGCGAACTCGAAGACGTGGCCAAGGATCTGCGCGACGACATCGACCGTGCGCCCGGCGTGCGCGAGACGAAAATCTGGGGCCTGCCTGAATCGGAGGTGCGCGTCGCCGTCAATTTCGGCCGCCTCGCCAGCATGAAAATCCCCGTGACCGCGGTGGCGAACGCCATCGGCGCGGAAAGCGCGGATGTGCCGGGCGGCCCCATCCATTCGGGCACGCGCCGTTTCAACATCAAGACGACCGGCGGCTACAAGAGCCTCCAGCAGATCCGCGACACCGTGGTCGGCTCCTATGGCGGACGCATCGTGCGCGTCTCCGACGTCGCCGACGTGTCCTGGTCGCAGGAGGAAGCGGGCCACCTTGCCTGGTTCAACGGCAAGCGCGCCGTCTTCGTGACTGCGAACCAGAAGGAAAACCAGAACGTCTTCGCGGTCCGCAACAATATCTTCAAGGTGCTCGACACATTCGAGAAGCGCCTGCCCAAGGACATCGTGCTGGAGCGCGCCTTCGATCAGTCGGTCTCCGTGTCGGAGCGGCTCGGCCACCTCTACCGCGACTTCGCCATCGCCGTGGGCCTCGTGATCTTCACGCTGCTGCCGCTGGGCCCGCGCGCCTCCGCCGTCGTCATGGTCTCGATACCGCTCTCGCTCGCAATCGGCCTCACCATGCTCGATTTTGCGGGCTTCTCCCTCAACCAGCTCTCGATTGCGGGTTTCGTGCTGGCGCTCGGCCTCCTTGTCGACGATTCCATCGTCGTCGTCGAGAATATCGAGCGCCATCTGCGCGAGGGCAAACGCCGCCTTGAAGCCGTGATCGCGGCGACGTCGCAGATCTCGGTCGCGGTCGTCGGCTGCACGGCGGCGATCTTCTTCGCCTTTCTGCCGCTCCTCTTCCTGCCCGAAGGCGCGGGCAAGTTCACCCGGTCGCTTCCCGTCGCGGTCGTGTTCACCATCATCGCCTCGCTCTTCGTGTCGCTGACGATCATCCCCTTCCTCGCAAGCCGTCTCCTCAGCGACAGGGTCCACCCGCAAGGCAACGTATTCCTGCGCGTCATCATGAGCGGGATCCACACGATTTACCGCCCGCTCCTCCACATCGCGCTGCGCTTTCCCAGGACGACGGTCATCGGCGCGCTCGCCATCTGCTTTGCAAGCCTGGCGCTCATCCCGAGCATTGGCTTCAGCCTCTTTCCCGCCGCCGACAGCCGGCAGTTCCTGGTGCAGATCGAGACGCCGCAGGGCACGGGCATGGACGAGACGAAACGCGCGCTCAATTTCGTCGAGGGCGTGCTCGCCCGCCACAAGGAACTCGGCTGGCGCATGTCCAACCTCGGCCATGCGAACCCGCAGATTTATTACAACGTCCGCTCGACCGAGACGCGCGCCAACATGGCCGAGGTTTTCACCGAGCTCGATAAATATGACGAGGTGAAGACGCCGAAGCTGATGGACGAGCTTCGCGCGGAATTCGCGCAATATCCCGGCGCGCAGATCATCCTGCGTATCTTCCAGAACGGCCCGCCCATCGAGGCGCCGGTCGCGGTGCGCATCGTCGGCTCCGACCTTGCCGTGCTGAAGCAGCTCGGCGCGCAAGTTGCCCGCATCATGGAGGCGACGCCGGGCATCCGCGACGTGCAGAACCCGATGCGCCTCGATCGCACCGACCTCAATCTCGGCATCAACAAGGAAAAGGCCGCCATGCTGGGCGTGCCTTCGGGCGAAATAGATCGCACCGTCCGCCTCGCCATCGTCGGCGAGCCGGTCGGCTCGTACCGCGAAGCGAATGGCGAGCAATACAATATCGTCGTGCGCCTTCCGCTCGATCAGCATCATTCGGTCGGCGCGCTGGAGCGCGTCTATGTTCCGACGGTCGACGGCAACTCCGTGCCGCTCGGCCTGATGACCGCGCCGCATCTCGAATCCGGTCCGGGCCGCATCGACCGTTACAACCGCGAGCGGCTGGTGACGATCACCGCCTACACGCAAAGCGGATACAACACCGCCAAGGTGACGGACGATATTTTCTCAAGGCTTTCCGGGCTCCAGCTTCCGCCGGGCTATGAAATCCGCAAGGGCGGGGAAGCGGAGGCGGCGCAGAAGAGCTTCGCCGGCCTCTCGACCGCGATCCTCGTCGCCATTTTCGGCATCCTTGCCGTGCTGATCCTCGAATTCAGATCGTTCCTCGCCACGCTGGTCGTCGCGGGCGTCATACCGCTCGGCATCTTCGGCGGGCTCGTGGCACTCTGGGCATCGGGCTATTCGCTCTCCTTCACCGCGGTCATCGGCTTCGTCGCGCTGATCGGCATCGAAATCAAGAACTCGATCCTGCTGGTCGACTTCACGAACCAGCTTCGCCGCGAAGGCGTGGAACTGACCGAAGCCATCGAACGGGCGGGCGAACTCCGCTTCCTACCCGTCCTGCTCACCTCGGCGACCGCCATCGGCGGATTGCTGCCGCTGGCGCTTCAGGGCTCGGGCCTCTACTCGCCGCTCGCATGGGTCATCATTGGCGGGCTGCTCTCCTCGACTTTCCTGTCGCGGCTCGTGACGCCGACCATGTATCTGCTGCTCGCACCGAAAAATCTGAATGACGACAGAGAAGTCGGCGACGCAGCGCCGGTCGCCGCGCCCGCCGAATAGAGACTCCAGCGGCGCCGCGCTTTCCCTCAAAGCGCGGCACGGCTGAAAAGGAAAGGGCAGCCCCTCAAAAGGCTGCCCTTTCTCATGCCGACACTCTCCTGACATCAAGCTGTCAGGAGGCTGTCTCTAGGCTCGGGTCAGCTTCAAACATCTGGAGATGCCCCATGAGCACCGAGAAGATTGCGAAAGATCTTGCCGCCCTTTGCGCGGCAGGAAAGTTCGACGAGGCCGGCGAAAAATACTGGGCCGACGATGTGACAAGCTTCGAACCGCGCGGCGACATGGCCGTGTCGCGCGGCAAGGAGGCCGCACGCGACAAGGGCAAGTGGTGGGCGGGCGCACACATCGTGCACGGCGTCGAGCTTGCCGGCCCCTATGTCAACGGCGATCAGTTTGCGCTGCGCTTTACCATCGATATGACGGTCAAGGAAACGGGCGTCCGTGCGACCATGGACGAGATCGGCCTCTATACGCTGAAGAACGGCAAGATCGCGGAAGAGCGGTTCTTCTATCTGGGTTGAGCCACTCCGGCGCCGCCGTCCAAAGAAAAAGGCGGCTCCTTCGCAGGAGCCGCCTTTGTCGTATCGCTTCGTCGCCGCTTAGTGCGCGTGACGGATGGCGCGGGCCTCGTCCTCGGTGAGCGGCTTGCGCTTCAGCGGCCAGATCGATTCAAGCGCCGAGACGAGCGCCGGAAGGAGGGTCACCGCACCGATCATGTTGACGACGAACATGAAGGTCAGCAGCAGTCCCATGTCGGCCTGGAACTTCAGGGCCGAGAAGGACCAGGTCGAGACGCCGATGGCGAGCGTGCCGCCGGTGAACATCGTCGCCGAGCCCACGTCGTTCAGCGCCTGGAGATAGGCCGCATGAGGCGTGACGCCCATGCGCATATAGCGCTGCATTCGGTTGTACTCGTAGATGCCGTAGTCGACGCCGATGCCGACGGCGATCGCGAGCACCGGCAGTGTCGAGATCTTGAGGCCGATATTGGCCGCCGTCAGGAACCAGTTGCCGATGATGGTCGAGAGCACCAGCGGGAGCACGCAGCAGATGGCGCCGCGCCACTCGCGATAGGTGAAGACCACCAGCGTCATGACCACCGCATACACATAGAGCAGCATGGGCAGCTCGGCATGTTCGACGACGGTATTGGTCGCCGAGGTGATCGTCACGTTGCCCGTTCCGATGCGGAGCTTCAGATCGTCACGCGGATGATCGACGATCCACTTCTCCACCGCGGCGACGACCGTCTTGACGGTCTGGGCCTTGGTGTCGGCGACGTAGATCTGCACCGCGAGCGTTTTGCACTCGGTATCGACAAGCATGGTCGAGCTCGACACGCTCGACGTCGCCTGGGCGAGAGCCGTCGGGTCGCGCGGAAGCGCAGCCCATTTCGGATTGCCTTCCTGCCACATGCTGTTGATGACCTTGGCGACGATCGGCAGCGAAACCACCGATTGCACGCCGGGCACGTTGCGCATGTCCCAGCTGAAGGTGTCGAGATAGTGCAGCTTGCCGTAATCGACGCAAGCGACGTCGGACGATTCCACGATCACGCTCAGCACGTTGAGGCCGAGCTTGAAGTGTTCCGCGATATACTCGCTGTCCGTGTTGTAGCGCGCATTCGGCCAAAGCTCGCCGGCGCCCGCATGGACGTCGCCGATCTGGCGGTCGCGGCTCTCATAGAGAGCGACGGCGCCGAGCACGACGCAGAAGCCGATGAACACGAAGGCCACGCGCGGCTTCGCGATCGTTGCGAGATACGGCCACAGCCTGGCGCGCGACGCCATGGCATGCCGCACCTTCTCGCCATACTCGGCGCCGGGCGCCACGTAGGAAACGATGAGCGGCAGCATGACGAGGTTCGAGACGATCTTGAACGCCACACCGATGGAAGCAGTGACGGCGAGTTCGCGGATCATGCCGATGGGGATGATGTAGAGCGTCGCAAAGCCCGAGAGGCAGGTCGCAAGCGCAACCGCGCCGGGACGCAGCAGGAAGGTGAAGGTCGCGCGCGCGGCCTGGTTCCTGTCGAGGCCGGCGGCGATTTCTGCGCCGACCATGTTGATCTGCTGCACGCCGTGGCTGACGCCGATGGCGAACACGAGGAAGGGCACGAGCACGGCGAGCGGGTCGAGGCCGTAACCGATGATCTTCAGAATGCCGAATTGCCAGATGAGCGAACAGAGCGAGCAGCTCACCGTGACGATGGTGAGGAGCCAAGAGCGGCAATAGAGCCAGAGCATCAGGCAGGTCAGCACGAAGGCGACGGCGAAGAACACGACGACCGACTTCGCGCCGTCGGCGATGTCGCCGACCAGCTTGGCGAAGCCGACGATCTTCACATCGGTATCGGCATTGACGTATTTCTGACGGATGTTCGTTTCGAGAAGGTTCGCAACCTTGAAGTAATCGAGCTTCTGATGCGTCTCGGGATCGACCTCGAGAAGTTCGGCATAGATCATCGCCGAACGGAAGTCCGTGGACACGAGGCGACCGACGAGATTGGCGCGCAGCGTGTTCTGCATCACGGTCTTGATGCTCTCGGGCGATGGATTGAAGTTGGCCGGAATGACGTCGCCCGCTTCAAGTCCTTCTTCGGTCACCGCGATGTAGCGCGTGTTCGGCGTCCACAGCGAAGTGACGCGATGGCGCGCGATGCCGGGGATGTAGAAGACGTCGTCCGTGGCTTCTTTCAGCGTCTTCAAGAACTCGGGCGTGAAGATGTCGCCCTTCTTGTTCTCGAGCACAACGATGATGCGGTTGCCGCCGCCGAAACCGTCGGAATATTGGAAATAGGTTTGAATGAAGGAGTTCCCGAGAGGAAGCATCTTCAGGAAGCCCGCATCCATGCGGAGCTGGACGGCGAAAAAAAGCATCACAAGCGTGAAGGCCGCCAGGATCGTCAGGATGACCGGACGAAGGCCGAACACGATGTTTTCGATACGCTGCAAAGGAACCTCCCCTAGGGACGTGCAGTCTTCATGCTTTGAACTGCATCGGTATTCTCAGGAACTTTCGGAGCTTCAGCTCTTCTTTTGTCGATGACGGACCGACTGGCCTTGCTGGCCGCCCCCTCTATACCTGCACAAAGAGGGATGCCACAAGGTCGCCGTTCCGGACAGGGCTTTCAATTAGGCCCAATTGTTAGCAACTGCGGGTGGCGCTCTCGCGGGCGCCATCGCCTCCAGGCCCGGGGAAATGCCATCGGCACCGCCCGGGAACGGTGCGGGTGCGCCAAATTCGGCTGCGATCCTGCCGATTTCCACAAGTGCAGAGGACGAATCCGCATTCCGCATCGCAGGTGTCGCCATGCGGCGGATTGTCTCGACCGCCGCGTGCGTGACCGCCTGTTCGGGCCGGACGCGCAGGTCCTCGGGGTAGGAATGCTGGCCCGCCAATCCTGCTGCGGCGGAGACCGCCGCGCCGGAAGGTGCAAGAAAAGCATGCAGGGCAAGGAAAAACACGAGAGCGGTCACGAAGGGCGAAAGCGGGTTTACGCAGCGCATCGCCGCAATCCCATCGCCTGTTGCGCACCGGACCGAACTCACACTCTGCTCCCCAGAAAGCCCGTCATAGAGGCTCGTTTCCGGGTAAATTTTTAGCATGGCGGCCGGTTTTGGCACAGCTAATATTGACACCTTGTCAGCGAATGCCTTTTGCACACCTGCGCAGCCCGGCCGCCTTAACCATGTTGCCGCGCGGAAATCGCGAACATGTGAAGGGAAGTGACGCCGATCCGGCGCGGATTCGCCTATCTATGATCCACGCCCGCCCGCGGGCATCCGGAAAGAGGAGATCGGTTTGGTCCGCTTTGTCGCCTGTCTGACCCTGTTCGTTTCAATTCTCGCCGGCGCCGCGCTTGCCGACGCGCCGAAACCCGCCCTCGCCACCTTTGCCGGCGGCTGCTTCTGGAGCATGCAGCGCCATTTCGATGGCGTCGACGGCGTGGTGAAGACGGTCGTCGGCTATACCGGCGGGCCGGAAGTCAATCCGAGCTACGAGGACGTCTCGTCGGAAACGACCGGCCATGCCGAGGCCATCGAGGTGACCTACGACCCGGCAAAGACCAGCTACGAGAAGCTTCTCGCTTCCTACTGGCACTATATCGACCCGACGACGAAGGACGGCCAGTTCTGCGACTTCGGTCATTCCTATCGCACCGCGATCTTCACCCATGACGCCGATCAGAAGCGCCTTGCGCTGGCCTCGAAGGCGGCGCTCGAAAAATCCGACCGCTTCAAGGGCCAGACCATCGTGACCGAGGTGGTCGATGCCGGGCCCTTCTATCCGGCGGAGGAATATCATCAGGAGTTCTACAAGAAGAACCCCGTGCGCTACACGAGCTACCGGATCGGCTGCGGCCGCGACGCAGCACTCGCCCATATCTGGGGCGACGAGGCGGGCAAGTGAAGGAAGGTGACGCCATGACATCGCGACGCAAATTCCTCGGCGGCACGGCGCTCGCCGCTGTCCTTTCCGTCACCGGCGCCGCCTGGTGGCGGCTCGCCGACGGCGAGGCAGCGGCAGGCGAAACATTCGAGGTCGAAAAGTCCGACGCCGAATGGCGGAAGATTCTGACGCCCGAACAATATGACGTGCTCCGCCGGCAGGGCACGGAACGCCCCTTCACGAGCCCGCTCCTTGACGAACACCGCAAGGGCATATTCGCCTGTGCCGGTTGCGATCTTCCGCTCTTTGCCTCGGAAACGAAGTTCGGCAGCGGCACCGGCTGGCCGAGCTTTTATGAGCCGCTGCCCAACGCGGTCGGCACGACCGAGGACCGCTCGCTCTTCATGCTGCGCGTGGAAGTGCATTGCCGCCGTTGCGGCGGGCATCTGGGCCATGTCTTCGACGACGGCCCGCCGCCCACCGGCAAGCGCTACTGCATGGACGGCGTGGCGCTGAAGTTCATCCCCGCCTGACGCTTCCCCTCCTGATGCCTCAAAGCGTGGCCAGGAATTCCGTCACCGCGCGGTTGAAGGCCTCCGGCTGGTCGATATTGGCGGCGTGGCCCGCATCCGGGATGACGACCTTCTTCGCGCCCGGAATCTTTGCCGCCATGTAGTCGGCGGCGGCAAGAAACGGCGTGTCCTTCGCGCCGACGATGACGAGCGAAGGCACGGCGATGCCGGGCAGCGAATTGATGACATGCGCATCGCGCTGAGTGAGCATGCCGCGCCCCGCGCGGACGAGACCGTCGGCCGAGCGATGCGTACTCGTCGCCATTTCCTTGCTGAGCGACTGGAGACGCGAAAGCCCTTCCGCCTCGAAGCGCGCCGCCGTCTTGAGCGCCGTGTCGTTCCAGCCAGCCCGCGCCTCGTCCTTCTTGAAGCCGGGGCCGGTGTCGATGATGAGAAGCGCGATGACGCGGGCGGGATGTGCCTCGTTGAAAGCGAGCGACATATAGCCGCCGAGCGAGAGGCCGCCGACGATGGCGCGCTCCGCCCCCACCGCGTCGAGGATCGCCGCCATGTCGGCGACCGTCGCCGCCTCGCTATATTCCGCCTGATCGGCGGGATAGTCCGAGGCCCCATGACCGCGCATGTCCCAGAGGACGAGGCGATGATGCTTGGTCAGCGCGGCGATCTGGCCGCGCCACATCTCGCTCGTCGCCGAATAGCCATGGCTCAGCAGGATGACGGGACCGCTCGTCCCATGGACTTCGTAGTGGAGGCTGACGCCGCCACGCGTGAGTTTCGCCATTGGCTCCCCTCCTATTTTCCTGTGAAGTTCCCTGGCCGGCGTTCATTTACCGCGCGCACGCCCTCGGCGAAGTCCGCCGTCTTCATCAGCATTTCCTGTTCCGCGAACTCATGGTCGGTCGCCGCCTTGACCGCGGCGGCAAGCCCGCGCCGCAGCGTCGCCCGCGTGGAGCGCACGGCAAGCGGCGCGTTCTCGGCAATCTCAGCTGCAAGCTCATGCGCACGCGCGCGCAGCTTTTCCTGTGGCACAAGCTCGTCGGCAAGGCCCCATTGGAGCGCTTCCTCGCCCCTGATGCGCCGTCCCGTCTGGAACATCAGGTTCGCGCGCTGCAAGCCGATGACACGCGGCAGGGTATGGCTGAGGCCGAAGCCCGGATGAAAGCCGAGCTTGACGAAATTGGCCGCAAAGCGCGCCTCCTGCGCGACGATGCGGAAATCCGCGACGAGCGCGAGGCCGAGCCCCGCGCCGATGGCCGCGCCCTGCACGGCGGCAATGATGGGCGTCGCGCAGGAGAAGAGCCGGACCGCCTCGACATAGAGCGGATTGACCATCGTGGGTTTGCCGCTCGCCAGCCCGTCGCGGCGCACAAGATCGGCGCCGCCGCAAAAGACCTTGCCTTCCGACGCCAGCACGATTGCGCGGACGCGACCATCGGCGTCGATCGCCTCGAACGCATTGGCGAGGTCGCGCATCAGATCGACGCTGACATGATTGTTGGGCAAGCGATGGATCTCGACCTCCGCCACATGCCCCTTGAGCGCGACCGATATGTCGCCGTAGCGTTCCGCGATCATCCCCTTACCTTTCAGCGTTTGAGCCCCAGCAGTTCCCTCGCAACGACCCAGCGATGAACTTCGGACGGGCCGTCATAGATGCGCATGTTGCGGACCTGGCTCGCCATCAGATGCAGCGGCAGCTCCTTCGTCATGCCCATGGCGCCGAAAGTCTGCATCGCCTTGTCGACAATGTCCCAGGCCATTTCGGTCGCATAGACCTTGATCATCGAGACGTCCGTACGTACGTCGCGCCCCTGATCGTGTTTCCACGCCGTCTCGTAAGCCATGAGCCGGCAGGCCTTGATGCGCATGGCGGCATCCGCCACCCACCACTGGATCGCCTGCCTGTCGGCAAGCTTCTGCCCGAAGGTGACGCGTGTACCCGCATGCTCGATCATCATCTCGAGCGCGCGCTGCGAAATGCCGATGCACCATGACGCCATTTCGAGCCGCCGCGTCGAAAGCCTGATCTGCATGGGCGCGAAGCCCTGGCCTTCCTTGCCGAGGAGCTTGGAGGCAGGCAGCCGGCAATCCTCGAGCACGACTTCATAGGTGAAGGTGCCGCCGATCATCGGGATGCGGCGCAGCACCTTGAAGCCCGGCGTGTCGCGATCAACGAGAAAGGCCGAGATGCCGCCCCGCGCGCCCTTCTCCTTGTCAGTCACAGCCATGACGATGGTGAAGTCGGCTTCCGCCGCCCGGCTCGTCCAGATCTTGCGCCCGTTGAGCACCCAGCCATTGCCGTCACGCACGGCGCGCGTCGTCATCGAGGCGGGATCGGCGCCCGCGCCCGGCTCCGAAATGCCGATGGCGGAAATCGTCTCGCCGCGCGCATAGGGGGCGAGATACTGCTCTCGCTGCTCGTCATTGACGGTGGCGACGAGCATGCGCAGATTCGGCGAATCCGGCGGCAGCACATAAGGCGTGATCGTGCGGCCCAGTTCCTCATTGACGCCGATCATGGCGACGACGGGGAGGTCCGATCCGCCGACATCCTCGGGCGCGTCGAGGCCCCAGAGGCCAAGTTCCTTCGTGACTTTGTCTATCCGCGCTTTTTCTTCCGCCGTGATCCTCGCGCCCTCGCCTGCCGCGTCGCGGGCCAGCACCTTCTGCTCAAGCGGGATAAGCTCGTCGCGCACGAAATTGGCGACGAGATCCTTGAGCATCCTGTGCTCTTCGCTGAGATCAAAATCCATCGCGCACTCCAAGGGCTTGAGGAACGGCCTACTCGCCCGCCCGCCCCACGGCGGCGATGCGGCTCACCGTCTTGTTCTTCGCCCAATGGCCGTGTGCACCATTGGCGAATGTGTCCGGGCGATCCTTGAGATAGCGCGTGGCGAGCCAGAGGCGCTTCAGGTGACGCTTGTAGCCGTTCGCGACATCGTCCTCATATTCCATCCGGCCATGCAGCACATGATAGTTGTCGATGAACTGCATCTCGCCCGGCTGGAGGTCCATGTAAACATTCCACTGCGGGTCGCGCGCCATCGCTGCGACCGTGTCCAGCGCTTCGATCTGCAGGGGCGTGAGCCGCGGCGCATCGGAATGGCGCTGCGAGGCCTTGATATATTGCGGAATGAAACGGCAGAAGAGACGCCCGTCATGCTCGGTGAAGACGGAGCGCATGTAGAAGGGCGGCGCGCCCGGCGGCTGCTCGCCGCGAAAATCCCAGGGCAATTTGTCGTAGAGCACGGCGATAAGATCGGGCCGCGTCTTCAGCAACTCGTTATAGATGCCGACGACATTGGCGACGCAGGAAAGCCCGCCGCGCTTGGCTTTGCGCAGGCACATGAGACCCACGAGATCGGAACCGTCGGTGTGATAGTCGAGGCCGACAAGGCCGATCTCATTGCCGCGCACGGTCGGATCGTCGCGGCCCTTTCCCTGATCGGTCACGTCGCCCATCATATGACCGTGCTTGTTCTGCGGCCATGGATCGCCCAGATGCATACCGATGCCCCAATAGAGCATCGTGAGGTCGTCGTCGGAATAGCGTGTCGCGTCGAGTGCGCTGATGCGCGCAAAACCGCGCCCGTCGATGAGTTCGCGTTCGACCTCGGCAAGCTTCGGCACCAGACCGTCGAGCGGGAAATCGTCGCGCGTGATGTCGAGAAGATTCTCGGACACGGATTTCGCCACATTGAGCGCGTGGTCAAGCTCGCGCTTGTCTGTATCGGTGAGCGTCAGGGTCCAGCGCGACGGATCGGCGACATCGGCCTTGCGCCAGTTCACATGCGTCTCGAGCGGTTTCGGCGTGAAGGACATTCGCATCTCCTCCTCAGGCCGCGTCGAGCTTGTAGAGCGCGGCGACATTGTCGTGGCAGATCCAGTTGCGTTCTTCCTCGGTCAGCGCCTTCGTGTGCTCGGCGAGCATGTCCTGCGACCAGGGCCAGGTGGAGTCCGAATGCGGGAAGTCGTTCGCCCACATCAGCCTCTTGGGGTTGCACATGTCCTTCATGTTGAAGGCAACCCAGTCATCCTGGAATGTGACGTAGATGTTCTCGGCAAAATATTCGCTCGGCAGGCGATTGAGCGGCGGCGCCTTCATCCAGTAGCGATGGCGCTTGTAGGCGTGGTCCATGCGGTACATGTAATGCGGCACCCAGCCCGCATCGGCTTCGACGCAGACGAGCTTCAGGTCCGGGAAGCGGTCGAAGACGCCGCCGAAAATGAACGTGCCCATGATGTCCTGACAGCCGCGAATGATGGACAGGAAGCCATTGATGCGCGGTCCCCGCGCCTTGAAGCCGTCGGAGCTGCCGGTGAGAATGTGAAAGGATAGCGGCATGTCGAGCTCGACAGCGGTCGCCCAGACGGGATCGTAGACGGGGCTGTCATAGTCCTCGACCGCCGGATTGCCGGGCATCATCACGCCGCGAAAGCCCATGGCTTTCGCTTCCTTCAGTTCGGCGACGCCGTCCGCGATCGAGCGCATGGAGACTTGCGCAAGTCCGTAAAGGCGGCCGGGCGCGACGGCGCAATATTCCTGAAGCCAGCGATTATATGCCGCGAAACAAGCCTTCTTGAAATCGAAGTCCGGATGATTGCAGAGCATCATGCCCACGGTCGGATAGATCATTTCAGCGGCGATGCCGTCGCGCTCCTGATCGGCGACGCGGAACTTGGGATCCCAGCCGCTGCGCCAGAGCTCCTCGAAGGCGACGCCCATCGTCGTGATGTCGGCCGGGTTCTTGCCAGCCGCGGCGACGAGCCCCATGGGTATGGTGGCGCTCATGCCTTCGATAACGAAGGCGTCGCCCACCTTGTCCAGACGCTTCATGCGCGGGGCGCGATCACGAAACTTCGGATCGATATAATCGACATAGCAGTTCGGCGGCTCGGTGATATGCGAGTCCGCGGAAATCGGCTTCTTGATCATCGGTTCCTCCCCCGCTTCTTGTTTTCTTATGCCTGCGGCCCGCGCACGAGCCGCCCCGGCAGCGCGCCCGTCGCCTCCCCGTCGCGATAGGTCACGGCGCCGGACACGATATTGGCCCTGTAGCCGCGCGCGCGTTGCAGGAGACGCTTGCCGCCTGCCGGCAGGTCGAAGGCCATGACGGGCGCTTCGAGCGCCAGCTTGTCGAAATCGATGACGTTGATATCGGCCTTGAGGCCGGGCGCGATGACGCCGCGATCCATGAGGCCCACCGCATGCGCCGTGTCGCGCGTCTGGCGCTTGACGAGGCGGGCGAGATCGAAGCGGCCCTGCGCGCGGTCGCGCCCCCAATGGGTGAGGAGATAGGTTGAATAGCTCGCGTCCGAAATGAGCCCGACATGCGCGCCGCCATCGCCGAGACCCATGACCGTATTGGGATTGTCGATCATCTCGCCGCAGGCATCGAGATTGAAATGCGCGTAATTGGCGAAGGGCGCGAAGAGGAAGGCACGGCCCTCATCTTCAAGCAGCATGTCATAGGCGAGCGCGGCGGGATCCATGCCTTCGCGCTCCGCCATGCTGGCGATCGATTTCTCGCGCGGCGGCTCATAGTCCGGCGGTGTGCCGAGCGGGAACATGCGCTCGAAAGCCATCATGCGCCGCGCGGCCGGCGTGCCTTTGCCCGCTTCCGCTTCTGCGAGAATGCGCGCGCGGAAGGCGGGATCGCGCATCGCGGCAAGGCGCTCGGCGAGCGGCTTTGCGGCGATGGCCCGGTAGGATTGCGTCGCGGCGAAGGGATTGGCGCTTGCCTGCAGGCCATAGAGCACGCCGATGGGGCGCGGCGCGACCTGCGCGCGCATCGTGAGCCCGTCATTCGCTGCGCTCTCGATGAGGCCGAGAAGCGAGCGCCAGCCCTCGGGCCGTCCATGCGCCTGCGCCAGCGAAAGCGAGAGAGGCCGCCCGGATTTTTCGACAAGCCGGCGGATCATCGCGAATTCGGTTTTCTGGTCGGGCTGGTCGAAATCGGAAATGAACTCCATGACGCCGCTGCCCGCATCGCGCAGGCCCTCGGCGATGCCCATGAGCTCGGCTTCGGTGGCGCGGAGCGAGGGCGTCGGGTCGCCCTTCACCGTCTTGTGGTTCAGCGTGCGCGACGTGGAAAAGCCGATGGCGCCCGCGCGCATCGCTTCCGCCGCGAGCTTGCGCATCTCGGCAATGTCGTCCGTCGTCGCCGCCTCAAGCCGCGCGCCGCGCTCGCCCATCACGAAGACGCGGAGCGCGCCATGGGGAAGCTGCGCGCAGACATCCATATCGAAATTTCGCGCCGCCAGCGCGTCGAGATAGTCGGGGAAGGATTCCCAGTTCCAGCTCAGGCCCTCATGCAGCGCCGCGCCCGGAATGTCCTCGACGCCTTCCATGAGCTCGATGAGCCGGTCGTGATCGGCGGGCCTGACCGGCGCGAAGCCGACGCCGCAATTGCCCATGACCGCCGTGGTGACGCCATGCCAGCTCGAAGGCTGAAGCCGCGCGTCCCAGGTCGCTTGCCCGTCGTAATGCGTATGGATGTCGACGAAACCCGGCGTGACGAGAAGGCCTTTCGCGTCGATCTCCTCGCGGCCCGAACCCTCGACCTTACCGACAGAGGCGATGACGCCGCCATTGATGGCGATATCAGCCTCGTAAAGGGGCGCGCCTGTGCCGTCGGCGATCGTGCCGCCCCGGATGATGAGGTCAAAGGCATGGGCCATGGCGTTCCCTCCACAGTTTTTATTTAGTTAGCTTGATCTAACTATATGAAGCCCTCTGACAGGTGTCAATACGCACTGAAACGGCTAGCCGATGAACTGGTTCTCTATGTCCCGGATACGGTCGTCCTGGCTGCTGCGAAGCGCAAGATAGGCAGTCGAGAGCGCCGCCAGCAGGTCGGCAAGCTCGGCAGGCGGCACGATGGCCGACACGCGGTCGGCGAGCGTCTCTTCGAGCGCGTCGATCCGCGCCCGGCCCGCCGGCGTCAGCGCGACGGAGACGGCGCGGCCGTCCGCCGGGTCCGCCTCGTCGGCAATCCAGCCCTTGTCGCGCAGATTGGCGAGCATCGCCGAAATGGTCGGCTTCTTCACCGCGCCCGCCGCCGCGATCTCGCCGGCCCGCTTTGCGCCGCCCTTGAGATAGAGCAGCGTGCGGTACTGGCCGATGCTGATATCGGCATCCCGCGTCACGCGCTCGAACTCGCGATAGAAGACGATGATGGCGCGAACGCTGAGATGTCGGTTGTCGGTCCTGGGCATAAGCGAGAGCCTACCACGTATCGATGAAGGGCCGCCGCTTGCCCTCAACATGGGCCGGATGCGGCAGCGAGGCGAGGCCGCGCTTGATCCAGCGCCGCGTTTCGAGCGGATCGATCACCTGGTCGATTTCGAGGAACGAGGCCATGTTGGCCGCCTTCCCGTGCTCGTAGGAGCGCGCCACCATCTTGTCGAAGAATTCCTTCTGCTCCTTCGGATCCTTGATCGCTTCCATTTCCTTGCGATAGCCGAGCCGCACCGCCCCTTCGAGGCCCATGCCGCCGAACTCGCCCGTGGGCCAGGAGACGATGAAGAAGGGCGCATGGAAGCTGCCGCCCGCCATGGCCTGCGCGCCGAGCCCGTAGCCCTTGCGCAGCACCACGGTGAAGATCGGCACGCTGAGACTGCCCGCCGTGACGAACATGCGGCTCACGCGCCGCACCAGCGCCGTCTTTTCGGCATCCGGTCCCACCATGAAGCCCGGCGTGTCGCAGAGCGAAAGGATCGGGAGCGCAAAGGCGTCGCAAAGCTGCATGAAGCGCGCGGCCTTGTCCGCCCCGTCGCCGTCGATCGCGCCCGCAAGATGCGTCGGATTGTTGGCGATGAGGCCCATGGGCCGGCCTTCGATGCGCACCAGCGCCGTCACCATGCCATGAGCGAAATCGCGCCGGAGTTCGAGCACTGAGCCCTTGTCGCACAGGGCCTCGATGACCGCGCGGATATCGTAGACGCGAAGCCTGTTCTCCGGGATCAGATGACGCAGCAGCCGCTGGTCGGCGCAGTCCCAGCCCCGAACCGGCCCTTGGAAATAGGAGAGATATTTCTTCGCCGCCTCGACGGCCTCCGCCTCGTCCTCCACCAGCACGTCGATGACGCCATTGGGCGCCTGCACGCTGACGGGACCGACCTCCTCCGGCGTGAAGACGCCGAGCCCGCCGCCCTCGATCATCGCCGGGCCGCCCATGCCGATATTGGAATTGCGCGTGGCGATGATGACGTCGGATGAACCGAGCAGCGCCGCATTGCCGGCAAAGCAGCGCCCGGAATTGATGCCGACGCGCGGCACGAGGCCCGAAAGCTGCGCATAGGCGAGGAAGCTCGGCGTATCGAGACCCGCGACGCCGAGCGAATCCGTGTCGCCCGGCCTGCCGCCGCCGCCTTCCGTGAAAAACACGATGGGCGTCTTCCACTGTTCCGCAAGCTTGAACATGCGGTCTTTCTTCTTGTGGTTCATCGCGCCCTGCGTGCCCGCAAAGACCGTGTAGTCATAGGCGAGCACCATGGTGCGCGCCTTCTCCTCATCGAACTGCGCGCCATTGACGGAACCGATGCCGGCGATCATGCCGTCGGCGGGGCTCATCTTCATGAGTTCGTCCATCGGACGGCGGCGGCGCTGGGCGGCTAGCATCATCGAGCCATATTCGATGAAGCTGCCATCGTCGCAGAGATCGGCGATGTTCTCGCGCGCGGTGCGCTGGTTGGTCTTGCGCCGCCGCGCGACCGCCTCCGGCCGTGCTTCATCGAGGCCGGTGAAAATGCGTGCGCGAATCTCCGCAAGGTCCGGTCTGATGCGATCGATATCGAAGGCCTCCTCGGTCGCGGCCTTTGCCGCACCGACATCCATGGGCTCGATAAAGACAATGGGCTGTCCCTCGAAGAGGACTTCGCCGGGCGCCGCCGCGACAAGGCGGACGATGCCGCTGATATCGGCCTTGACCAGATGCTCCATCTTCATCGCTTCGAGGACTGCAATCTGCTGGCCGCGATGCACGCTGTCGCCCTCGCGCACCTCGATATTGACGACCTTGCCCTGCATGGGCGCGCCGACCGGCTCGCTGTTCTCCGGCCCCTTGATGCTCGCCGCCTCGACCGCGACGCCGCCGCCCGCGACCGTGCTGAAATAGCGGTGCGGCTGCGCTTCTGTCGCCTGCACGAGTTCCGCCATGTGGGATTCGACAAATCGCGTCGTCACCTCGCCCGCCGCGAAAGCCTTGTGCCGCAGAAGGTTCTGGAGGAAGGAGATGTTGGTCGCCACGCCTTCGATGCGGAATTCGCTGAGCGCGCGGGAAGCTGCGCGCACGGCATCGGCAAAGTTGCTCGATCGCGAATGCACGATCACCTTGGCGAGCAGCGAGTCGAAATTGGGGCTCGTGCGATAGCCCGCATAGCCAAACGTATCGACGCGAAGGCCGGGCCCCGCCGGCGGCTCGAAGGCGGAGATGATGCCGCCCGCGGGCTTCGCATTACCCTCCGCATCCATCGTCTCCATATTGACGCGAAGCTGGATCGCATAGCCGCGCGGGGAAGGAATTGCATTCTGGGTGAGGCCCAGCTCTTTCAACGTCTTGCCCGAGGCAATCTCGATCTGCGTCTGCACGAGGTCGATGCCCGTCACTTCTTCGGTCACCGTATGCTCGACCTGAAGGCGCGGATTGGCCTCGATGAAGGCGAATGTCTTGCCATCCGCCGCATCGACCAGAAACTCGAATGTGCCGAGATTATCGTAAGACGCCGCACGCGCGAGCTTCACCGCCGCCGCCGTCAACTGCTCGCGAAGCTCCGCGCTCAAGCTCGGGCTTGGCGCGATCTCGATGAGCTTCTGATTGCGCCGCTGCGCGCTGCATTCACGCTCATGCACATGCACGACCTCGCCACCCGCATCGCCCACGACCTGTACCTCGATGTGGCGCGCGCGCTCGATGAGCTTTTCGACATAGACATCGCCATTGCCGAAGGCCGCCTTCGCCTCCGACTGGCAGCGCGCATAGGCCTCGTCAAGCTCGCCGCGCGCGCGCACCGGACGCATGCCGCGCCCGCCCCCGCCGGCAACGGCCTTGATCATCACCGCGCCATGCGCATCAAAAAAAGCGCGCGCCTCATCGAGCCTCGTCGCGCCCGAAGTCCCGGCAAGGAGCGGCACGCCAATGCGCTCCGCCAGCGCCTTGGCCTTGAGCTTGTCGCCGAAAAGATCCAGCGCCTCGCTATTGGGTCCGACGAAAACGATGCCTGCGGCCCGCGCCATCCGCGCGAATTCCGCATTCTCGCTGAGGAATCCATAGCCCGGATGGATCGCATCGCACTTCGCCTCGCGCGCGGCGGCCAAGATGCCGCTCATGTCGAGATAGGCGGCAGCCCCATGACCGCGCAGCGCATGCGCATCGTCCGCCGCCTTGATATGGAGCGACAGCGCATCGTCCTCGGAATAGACCGCTGTCGTCCTGATCCCGAGCGCGGCCGCAGCCCGCGCGACGCGAATGGCGATCTCGCCCCTGTTGGCGATCAGCAAATGAGTGATAGTCATGTGCTCCCTGGACTTCTTCTTGATTGGTTGATTTCTGTTGGGAGACAGGTTAGCGCACCGCTGGAAACCTGCCAGCCCTCATCGACGGGATTGCAACGGAACGTGACCGACAAAATGAAGCGCCTCGCCATTATCGGCGGCGGCCCGGCCGGCCTCATCGCCGCCGAAGCACTGCTGGGCAATGGCGTCGAGGTGCATCTCTTCGACGCCATGCCCTCGCTCGGCCGCAAGTTCCTGATGGCGGGCAAAAGCGGCCTCAACCTCACCCATTCCGAGCCTTTCGAGGCCTTCGTCACCCGTTTCGGCGCGGCGCGGCCGCATCTCGAAACCGCGCTCCGGGCTTTCACGCCCGAGGCGCTTCGGGCCTGGGCGAAGGAACTGGGCGTCGAAACCTTCATCGGCTCGTCGGGCCGCGTCTTTCCGACCAACTTCAAGGCGGCCCCCCTGCTGCGCACCTGGCTCAGGCGATTGCGCGGCGCGGGCCTCATAATTCATGTCCGCCATCGCTGGCAGGGCTGGACGGCGGAAGGCGCACTCTCCTTCACGACGCCTGAAGGCACAATGGAATTCGAGACGGACGCCACTATCCTTGCGCTTGGTGGCGCGAGCTGGCCGAAGCTTGGCTCGGACGGAAGCTGGACGCCATGGCTCGAAGCCCGCGGCGCGACGGTCCATCCGCTGAAGCCCGCCAATTGCGGTTTCGACGTCACCTGGAGCGATCTGATGCGCGAACGCTTCGCAGGCGCGCCGGTGAAACCCGTAACGCTCACTTTCAACGGCAAAGCCCATCGCGGCGAATTCGTGATCTCCGCCCATGGCGTCGAGGGAAGCGGCATCTATGCCCATTCCGCCGCGCTCCGCGACGAGATCGCGGCAAAGGGCGAGGCCCAGCTAACGCTCGATCTCGCGCCCGACCGCTCCGCCGAGCGTCTCGCAGGCGAACTTTCCCGTCCGCGCGGAAAGCTCAGCATGGCGAACCATCTGCGCAAAGCCGCCGGCATTGAAGGCGTGAAGGCGGCCCTCCTGCGCGAACTCCTGCCCGCCGAGACTTTCGGCGATCCCGCACGTCTCGCCGCAAGCATCAAGTCGCTGCCGCTCAGGCTGAAAAGCACGCGCCCCATCGACGAGGCGATCTCGAGCGCGGGCGGTGTGGCCTTCGAGGCGCTCGACGAACACTTCATGCTGCGTTCCGCACCCGGCATTTTCTGCGCCGGCGAAATGCTCGACTGGGAAGCGCCGACGGGCGGTTACCTGCTCACCGCCTGCTTTGCGACGGGCCGCGTGGCGGGCGAAGGCGCATTGCGCTGGCTGACGCAGCGCGATTGACGCGCTAGCATCGCCGAAAGGCAGGGGGAGAGAACATGCTCGACACGGCACTGACATTCGGCGACGGCCTCGACGGGATCAGATGGACGCTCGCGGCGCTGTCCTTCATCGCCTCGCTTGCCTATCTCGCCATCGTCAACACGCCCGCCTCGCCGCTACGCACCGCGTGCAAGACCTTGTCTGTCGCCACTCTCGCACCGCTGCCCTTGCTCGGTCTCGGCAATGCGAACGCGCCAGCTCTCGCGCTCATCTGTCTTGCGGCTGCGCTGGCGCTCGGAAGCCTCGGCGACTATTTCCTTGCGCTCAAGGGCGAGGCGAAAAACTTCCAGCGCGGTCTCATCGCCTTTCTTGTCGGGCATTTCTTCTATCTGGCGGTGATGGCGCCGCGCATGGGCGCGCCCGACGCCGCGCAATATGCCGGCATGGTGGCACTCGCCATCCTCGCGCTCGGGACATTGGCGGCGCTCTGGCCGAAGCTCGGCGGCCTGCGCCTCCCCGTTTCGGCCTATATGGGCGTGATCTCGCTGATGGCGCTTGCCGCATTGGCGCTGCCTGCGCCACTCGCCGGTCTCGGCGCGCTTCTCTTTGTCTTTTCGGATGCGGTCATCGCCATCGACAAGTTTCGCGCGCCCGTGCCCTTTCGGGGACCGATCATCTGGGTGACTTACTATGCGGGTCAGGTGCTGATCGCCGCCAGCCTGCTGGCGCTTCTGCGCTGAAGGCTCAGAGCGAGAGCATGTGCCCTTCGTCGGGCTTCACCCGGCCATCGACCATGTCGGTATAGACGGCTTCGACCGATTGGCTTCCCCGTCCATGGATGACTTTCATCCATTTGGCGGTCGATGCAATGAAGCCCTTCCACGCCGCGGCAAAACGCGTCTCGATGCCGCCGGGGCCCCACTCCTTGGTGCGCTTGGCGATCTGGGTCGGCGCGAAGAAGAAGACGGGCTTCGGCCCGGGCAGCGACCCGACGCCATCCCGCGCCTCCCAATGCGTGCCGCCGACGACGCAGCTATAGGTCATGGCGTTACCGAAATGCCGATGCGTATCGCCAATGACTTTCGCATCGCCCGCCATGTCGACGAAGACGACAGAGAGGTCCGCAGGCAGCGAGGCGATGTCGTCATAGGTGACGACGCGGTCGTAATAGCCGGTCGCCTCGACGAACTCCGCATTGCCGCGCGAGGTGAGGCCGATCACTTCGACATCGCGGTTCTGGGACATGAGATAGGCGACGCCGAGCGCCGTCTTGCTCGACGCGCTGGTGAGAATGACGGCCTTGGCGCCGAAGAAATCATTGTCGGCAAGAAGGTCGTCGATGAAGAAGGCTGTCATGAAAAGCGGGCGCAGCAGCGCCTGCTGGTCTTCATACTCCCGCACATAAGCCGCATCGCCTGCAACGCGCGTGTACTGGTTATAGACAAGCGCGAGCTCGGCGCGATGGGCGGACGCATCCACAAAGCCCGACGCCTTCACTTGCGCGGGCCGCACGACGAGATGCGTCGACATGGGCAGATAGCCGAAGACGCGTTCGCCGACGGCGATGCCCTCCGCATTGGAGGCGACGACATCGGCAAAACCCCAGACCGGCACGCGCCCCCAGCCCTCAGGCGCGGGAAAGAAGGTCCAGTACTTCATCGCATCGCCGAAGGCGGCATAGGTGATGTTGTTCGAGGTGAAGGCGAACTTGTCGACCTTGAGCAGAACTTCGCCCGCGCCGATTGCGGGAAGCCCATGCGAGAGAAGCTTGTGCTGGCGGATATCGTTCCGCCCGACCACGAAGTCCCTTGCCTCGATGCTCATGCCGCCCTCCCTGACGTCGATCTCAGAACTGGCCTTTTTCGACCTTGAAGATATCCGGATTTTTGGGGTCGGCGATATAAGAGAGCCGCAGCACGACGATCTTCCGCGATGCAGCCTGCGCCGCATCCGCCGCCGGTTTTTTCTCGTCCTTGCTCGAGGCTTCGGGCTTTCCAGTTTTCGCGTCGCTCTTGGCGTCGGCGGGCTTCGCCGGCTCGACAAGCGCTTCCTGATACATCAGGCGCACGAGACGCCCTTGGGCATCCGCACCGGAGAAGACGACGATGGCGCCGGTCGGCAGTTTCTTGTCATGTTCGACCGTCGAAGGAACGAATCCGCGGCCCATGAAATATTGCCGCAGAATCGCCGCGGTGGAGCCAAGCTGAGCCGGCGTCACATCGGGCGTCACCTGCGTGCCCCAGAGAAGATTGACCTGAATAAGCGCCTTCGACTTGTAGCCGAGGATGTAGACGATTTCGGCGACGCCCGAGTCCGGGATCACGTCCTTGGCGCGGATCGCGAGCAGATCCGTCTTCTCCGTCGGGCTCTCCGCCTTGGTGATCGTCGGATTGCCGGTAAAGTCCTTGGCGATGGCGGCGCGCACTGCGGCCTCGTCGCTGCCGAACATTGCCGAGCGGAAGCCGGACACGATGACGGGTTCAACGCCGCTTGCTGCCGTCGCACCGGCGCCGGTCTGGAGCTTCTGCGAATAGTCGACGCTGAACTTCCAGGCGAGAAGACCGAGCGCGACACCTGCGAGCACGATCCAGATAAGGGTGTTGCGAGGCAGATATTTCATTTCTTTTTTCCGATGAAGCTGGGCCCGCGCCGCACTGCCCCTTCCGCGCGAAGCGAAAGGGGCGGAGCGACGGGACGACGATGTTACTTATCCGCGTAGGCGTATTTGCCGTTCTTCCAGACGTAGAAGACATAACCCGGCGCATCCATGTCGCCCTTGGCGTCGAAGCCGACCTTGCCGAGGACCGTGTCGAAATGTTCGGACTTCAGCACCGCCTCGACCTTCGCGGCGTCGGTCGTGCCGGCCTTTTCGGCTGCCTGCGCCCAGGCCTGAATGGCGGCATAGGTATAGAGCGTATAGGCCTCGGGCTCGTAATTGTCGGCGCGGAACGAGGCGACGAGCGCCGCATTCTCGGGGTTGAGGCGCGGATCGGGTCCGAAGGTCATCAGCGTGCCTTCACCCGCCGGACCGGTGATCGACCAGAATTCATCGGTGACGAGCGCATCGCCGCCGATGAGCACGGTGGCAAGACCCTGCTCGCGCATCTGCCGGACAATGAGGCCGCCCTCTGTCTTGTATCCGCCGAAATAGACGACGTCGGCCTTGGCCTGCTTCAGCTTCGCGACGAGCGGGCTGTAATCTTTTTCGCCGGCCGAAATCGATTCATGCAGCACTTCCTGCGTGCCCTTGGCGTTCAGCGCCTTGGCGAACTGATCGGCGAGCCCCTTGCCGTAAGTCGATTTGTCGTCGACCACGGCGATGCGCTTGCCCGCGAAATGCGCCGACACATATTCCGCCGCCGTCGGCCCCTGCGCGTCGTCGCGGCCGCAAACGCGGAACACGTTGGGGAGTTTCCGTTCGGTGAAATCGGGATTGGTCGAAGCGGGCGAGATCTGAACGATGTTCGATTCCGCATAGACGTCGGAAGCCGGAATGGACGAGCCCGAGCAATAATGCCCGGCGACGAATACCGCGCCCTTGGAGGCCATGTCGTTGGCGACGCTGACCGCCTGCTTCGGATCGCAGGCATCGTCGCCCATCACCAGTTCGAGCTGCTTGCCGAGCACGCCACCCTTGGCGTTGATATCGGCAACGGCCTTCTTCGCGCCATGCACGAACTGCTCGCCGAACACGGCCTCGCTGCCGGTCATGGGGCCCGCGACGCCGATGACGATGCCCGTCTTTTCCTTGGAACAGGCAATGAGGCCGACGGTCAGTGCGACCATGACGGCAAGGATCGATCTTTTCATGGAAATCCCCCGAAAAATATCAGCGCGCAGCATAGCCGCAACGACGGCAAAAGCGGAAATGACAATTGGTCCATGGGCCCGGAAGGGCTTCAGCGAGGCCTTTCCCGCCATCCCATGAGCCCGTGGCGGACATAAAGCCAGGGATATTGGCGAACCATCCGCCGCGCCCGCACAAGCCTGAAAGCGGCAACCGCGATCAGCATGAAGAGCAGCACATCGGCAAGATAGCCGGTCGGCGACAGGAGATCGCCCTGATAAAGCGCAAAGACGAGAAACCTGTCGGCGACGCCGAGCAGCAGGCAATAGACGGCGATCTGCCAGTCGGGCCGCCAGCTCTGGGCCAGCGCCCGGCCCGTCATCCAGGCGCAGCCGCCCCCGAGGACCAGCGTGATGCCGAGGGAAACGAGGGGCTGCGTGCCCATGATGAGAACATAGTCGCTCACGGTCCCACCTCCGTCCTCGGGCGGACGCCTTCGAGATAGGCGGCCCTGACCGCCGGATCGTTGAGAAGGTCGCTCCCCGCGCCCGAAAGCTCGATCCAGCCGTTGACCATGATATGGGCGCGATGCGCGAGCTTGAGCGCCTGGAAGGCGTTCTGCTCGACCAGCAGGATCGTGGTCTTCTGGCTGCGATTGATCTCGGCGATGTTTTCAAACAATTGTTTGACGATGAGCGGCGCAAGTCCGAGCGAGGGCTCGTCGAGAAGCAGCAGCTTCGGCCGGCTCATCATCGCGCGCGCAATGGCGAGCATCTGCTGTTCGCCGCCCGACAGCGTACCGCCACGCTGGTCGAGACGCTCTCTAAGGCGCGGGAAGAGCGCCAGCACGCGGTCGAGGTCTTCGGCGAAATAAGCGGGCTTTGAGACGATCGCGCCCATCTGCAAATTCTCGAAGACGCTCATGCGCGGAAAAATGCGCCGCCCTTCCGGCGAATGCGCGATGCCGAGCGCGGCGATCTCGAAGGTCTTCATGGTCGTGATGTCGCGGCCTTCGAAGAATATCCGCCCGGCGCTCGCCTGCGGGCGGCCGCAGATCGTCATCAGCAGCGTCGTCTTGCCCGCGCCATTGGCACCGATCAGCGAAACGATCTCGCCTTCCGCCACATCGAAGTCGAGCCCGTGCAGCGCCTCGATGCGGCCATAGCCGGAATGGAGCCCGCGAATGCTGAGCATCAATGCGCGCTCCCCTGGCCGATGACCGACGCCACGGCCGCCTCGTCCTCGACGCCGAGATAGGCGCGTATGACTTCCGGATTAGCGCGCACTTCGACGGGCGTGCCTTGCGCGATGCTGCGCCCCTGTTCGAGAACGACGACGCGATCTGAAATTTGCATCACGACGCTCATGTCGTGTTCGATGAGGAGAATGCCGATGCCATGCTCGTCGCGAATGTCGGTCAGAAGCGCATTGAGCGCATTGCTCTCGCGCGGATTGAGCCCAGCCGCCGGTTCGTCGAGGCAAAGAAGCGCGGGGTTCGCGCACATGGCGCGCGCGATTTCGAGCCGCCGCTGCGCACCATAGGGAAGACTGCCCGCAAGCTTGTCCGCGTCGGCGAGAAGGCCGGTCTTGTCGAGCCAGTAGCGGGCGCGCTCGACCGCCTGCCGCTCCGCATCGAGATATGATTTGAGACGGAGAAAGCCCGCCACTGAAAAGAACGAGGCGCGCATCAGCGCGACATGCTGCGCCACCATCAGGTTTTCGGCGACGCTCATGCCCGGAAACAGCCGGATGTTCTGGAAGGTGCGCACGACGCCCGCATCCCGCGCGATGCGAAAGCCATCCATGCGTTCCAGAAAAAATTCGCGCCCATCCTCGCGGCGAAGCGCGATGCGCCCGACCTCCGGACTGTAAAAGCCGGTGATGCAGTTGAAGACGGTGGTCTTGCCCGCGCCGTTAGGCCCGATGAGCGCGGTAATCTCCCGCGAGCGCGCGGAAAACGACAGATCGTCGATGGCGACGAGGCCGCCAAAGCGGATCGTCAGATGTTCGACGGTGAGAAGCGGCGATGCGGCGCTCACGTCGCACTCTCCGAAACCAGCTTGCGAGGAACGTCGGAGAGCCTGAGCGTCGGTTCACGATGCGAGAGAAGACCCTGCGGCCGCCACAGCATGATGAGAACCATCGCCGCGCCGAAGGCGAGCATGCGGAACTGCTCAAGCTCGCGGAACCATTCGGGCAGGCCGACGAGAAGCAGCGCCGCCAGCACAATGCCGATCTGGCTGCCCATGCCGCCCAGAACGACGATGGCGAGAATGATCGCGGATTCGATGAAGGTGAAGCTCTCCGGGCTGATGAAGCCCTGCCGCGTCGCAAAGAAGGAGCCTGCGAAGCCGGCGAAAGAAGCGCCGATGGCGAAGGCCGAAAGCTTCACAAGCGTCGGATTGATGCCGAGGCTGCGGCAGGCGATTTCATCCTCGCGCAGCGCCTCCCAGGCGCGTCCCAGCGGCAAGCGCCTGATACGCTGCGTGAAAAGATTTGTCGCCAGCGCCAGCGCCAGGATCAGATAGTAGAGAAACCAGATGCGCTGGTTCGGCGAAAAGGCGATGCCGAAGAAATCGGCGAAGGTCGTCGAGCCGGGCGGCGCCATCGAGGTCGGCAGCATCGGCAATCCGAAAAAAGAAGGCCGCTCGATGCCCGAAAGCCCGTTCGGACCGCCCGTCACCTTGTCCCAGTTGATGATGACCTCGCGCACGATCTCGCCGAAGCCGAGCGTGACGATGGCGAGATAGTCGCCGCGCAACCGAAGCACGGGGAAGCCGAGCGCAACGCCGAAGGCGCCCGCGAGCAGACCCGCCAGCGGCAGGCAGATCCAGAACGACAATCCGAAATGCTGCGACAGCAGCGCATAGGAATAGGCGCCGACCGCATAGAAGGCGACATAACCGAGGTCGAGAAGACCGGCTAGACCGACGACGATGTTGAGCCCCCAGCCGAGCATGACGTAGATGAGAATGAGCGTCGCCTTGTCGATGAGATTGCGATCGGCGAAGGGAAGCCACGGTAATGCGATCGCGACCGCCGCCATCGCAATGCCGACCATATAGGCGCTCCGCGACGGCAGACGCCGCCGGATCGCGTCCACATCCGGCGCAACGCGCCGCGCGATAATGGGGGCGACATATTGCCCGCCGAGCGTGAGGAGCAGTCTCCCCGCAAAGACGATGCCCGCCGCGATGGGCACCCACGAGAGACGCATGTCGAGATGAAGCCCCTGCGCCGTCGCATTGAGCTTGAAGCCGAGAAGCGGAAAGGCGAGAAGCGCGGCGACGAAGGCGGCCGCCGCCGCGTCGCGCAGCATCGCGGACATGGACGGACGCGAGCGGTTCGTCGCAGGCATGTCGGCTTTCATGCCTCAGACTTTCTCGATCTCGGGTTTGCCGAGCAGGCCCGTCGGCCGGAAGATCAGCACGAAGACGAGGATCGAGAAGGCAGCGACGTCTTTGTACTCGATGCTGAAATAGCCTGACCAGAAAGCCTCGATGAGGCCGATCAGCATGCCGCCAAGCATCGCGCCTGGCACCGAGCCGATGCCGCCGAGAACCGCCGCCGTGAAGGCTTTGATGCCGACGATGAAGCCGATGTAGAAATCGACGACGCCGTAATAGAGCGTGACCATCAGCCCGGCGACGGCGGCAAGCATCGCGCCGATGACGAAGGTCGCCGAAATCGTCCGGTCGACATTGACACCGAGCAGCGAGGCCATGGTCATGTCCTGCTCGGCCGCCCGCTGCGCCCGGCCGAGCGAGGTATATTTGATGATGAGCGTGAAGCCCGCCATCAGTACCACGGTCGTCACGATGATCATGATCTTGATGTAGGAAATGGTGACCGGAAAATCGGCATCCGGGACCAGCGTGATCCCGCCATTGATCATCGGCTGCAAGGGCTTCACCCGCGCGCCTTGTGAAAGCTGGACGAAGTTCTGCAATACGATCGAGACGCCGATGGCCGAGATGAGCGGCGCGAGCCGCTGCGAGCCGCGAAGCGGGCGATAGGCGAGCCGCTCGACCGCCCAGCCATAGACTGCCGTGAAGACCATCGCGAAGACGAGAACCAGCAGGCAGGCGAGCGGCACATAGGTGATGCCGAAGAAACCGAGCAGCAGGAACCCCACCAGCGAGATGAAGGCGCCGACCATGTAGATGTCGCCATGGGCGAAATTGATCATGCCGATGATCCCGTAGACCATCGTGTAGCCGATCGCGATGAGCCCGTAGGTGGCGCCGAGCGTCACCCCGTTGATAAGCTGCTGTAGAAAATATTCCATGCCGCCCTGCCGGGCCCCCATCGGCAATCAAACTCCGCGGGGAACACTGCCATTCAATGGCGGACAGGACAAGTGATTGAGGCGCTTGCGCAAATAGCCGCCAAGCGCCCCTTCACCCCGGGGGATATTGCCCGTGTACCGGGCAACGCCTATCCGAGACTGCCAACCTCGTAATGCCCGGCAATGGCGCCGAATGCGATGCTGAGGCGGTTCCAGCCGTTGATGGCGATGACGGCGATGGTGAGATCGGCAAGCTCGGCTTCGGAAAACGCGGCCCGCGCGGCGTCATAGACATCATCCGGCACGCCATGTTCGCCGAGCTTCGTCAGCGCTTCCGTCCAGGCAAGCGCCGCCTGTTCGCACGGCGTATAGAGCCAGCGCGCTTCGCGCCAAATTGCGAGCAGATAGAGCTTTTGCTCGCCGACGCCCTTGGCCCGCAGCTCCTTCGTATGCATGTCGAGACAAAAGCCGCAGCCGTTGATCTGCGAGGCGCGAAGGCTGACCAGTTCGAGAAGCACCGGATCGAGTCCGGCCAGATGCGCATGGCCGCTGAGTTTCATCATGGCCGCCAGCGCCTTGGGCGAGGCCACAGTGTAATTGAGGCGGCGAAAGCCGCGCTCGGCCTCGCCCGCATCCGCTTTTCCATGTTCCGATTTCAATGTCTGGTTCGTCATTGCATCTCTCCTCTGACCGGCCTTCCGGCAAGGCCTTTGCGTCGGAAGACGCATGGAGAAGCAAGCTTGTGACAGAGCAGCGGAACGCTCCGCCGACATTATGCAATTGATTCGCATTCCTGTTGCCGGAACCCCTCAAACGCGCTAGAAAGCAAACCTAAGATTAATTCGCATTATCGGATGGTAAATATGCGCGATGGCATTCAGGCGGTCGGCGGCGACGCTGCGTTGAAAAGGCGGGCGATCAATTCGATGGCCCTCGCCGCTCTCCTTCTGGGTACGGTATGGGCGCTTTCGATCGGGCAGGCAAAGGCCGACGATCTCGCCGACGGCGTCAAGGCCTTCAAGCCCTTCGTCGTCGAAGCCATAGGCAACACGCTGAAAGGCGCCGAGACGATGCAAAAGGCGGTCGATGCGGGCGACGCCAAAGCGGCGCAGAAGGCCTGGATCGACGCGCGCGTCGGCTGGGAAAGCATCGAAGTCATCACCGGCGAATTCTTCCCCGATCTCGATGAATCGATCGACGTCTGGCCGGACGCGAAGAAAGGCTTCCACGGCATCGAGGCCGCGCTTTTTGCGGGCAACGTCAAGGACATCAAGCCCGCGGTCGACGAACTCGTGGCGAATATCCGCGCCTTCGACAAGAAGGTCGGCGATCCCGCCTATCAGTTCACCGCGCAAGGCATCCTCAACGGCACGGCGGGCCTCGCCTATGAGATCGGCGAGAACAAGTCCAAGGGCGGCGAGTCGCCTTACAGCGGCAATTCGCTCGCCGACATGCGCAACAATATCCACGGCATCCATGTCGCCTATGACGTCGTTTTCGAACAGCCGCTCCGCGCCAAGGACAATGCGCTCGGCCAGAAGGCCGACGACGAAATCCACGTCATCGAAGCCATGCTCAAGAAGGCGCCCGACCTGAAGAGCGTCGATGTCGCCCTGCTGCGCAAGACGAGCGAAAACCTCGCCGTCGATCTTCAGGAAGCGGCCGGGAAGCTCGGCCTCGAAAAGCCGAAACTCGGAGAGTAAGAATGCGCGCGGGGTCGGGGTTCGTTCGGAGCACATTCGCAATCGCATTCGCGGCCGGCGCACTGCTCGCCGCGAGCCATGCCTGGTCCTTCCCGATCAAGGGAACGGAAGGCATCCTGCCGGCCGACACCGAGCTCGGCGAAGATGTGGGCTTGCAACCGCGCGAACTCTTCCGCTCCGACGTGAACGGCGGGAAACATTCCTATCTCGTCAATCTCGGCGACATGGCCTTTTCCTCGCCCGGCATTTTCGGCGGGCCCGCTCGTCAGGCCGGCATGAGCTGCGAGAGCTGCCACATCAACGGCGCGGGCAACGCAAAACTCTTCGTCCCCGGCATGTCGACGCGCCACGGCAATTTCGACACGACGGGCCCTCTCTTCAATCCCAAGGCCGACAACGGCGTCCTTGATCCTCTAACGCCGCCGAGCCTGCGCGGCGCGCGCTTCCTCGCGCCCTATGGCCATGACGGCCGCCTCGCCTCGCTGCGCGATTTCGTGCGCAACGTCGTCGTCAACGAATTCGCCGGCGCCGAACCCACGCCCGAAATCCTCGACGGCCTCGTCGCCTACATCCAGGACATCGACTTCCTGCCGAACCCCCGCATAAGTCCCGACGGCCGCCTCAAGGGCAAGGCGACGGCCGAGGAACTGCGCGGACAGGCGCTGTTCAACAAGCCCTTTCCGCACGATCCCGGCATGAGCTGCTCCGGCTGCCACATACCGTCCGGCGCCTTCGTCGATCACAAGCAGCACGACGTCGGCACCGGCCTCTTCAAGACGCCGACGCTTCTCAACGCCAACTTCAACGCGCCCTATTTCCACGATGGGCGCTACGACACCTACGATCAGGTGGTCGGCTATTTCGACAAGACCTTCGACCTGAAGCTGAACGCCCAGGACCGCCGCGCCCTCGTGGCCTATCTGAATGCCGTCGGCGACGGCGAAGAGCCCATGCAGGCCGACAGCATCGATGCGGAGCTGGACGAGATCGCGAATTTTTCGAGCACGTTCGACATTTCCCTGCCGGAAAAGAACATGACCGTCATCTCGCTCGCCGTCGATACGATCGGCACGGAACTGCGCGAGCTTCAGGAGCAGTTTCCGGAGCGGAAGGACCGCACCGTGAAAGGCGGCATCGAGGAACGCCGCACGGCGCGCGCTCACATATCGGACATGGTGCTGGCGCTGCGGCGCATCGAGACGGCCGCCTCGCAGGGCAAGTTCGAGGAAGCCCGCGCGGAATATGGCGCTTTCAAGCAGCTCGCCGCCGAAGCCCGGCCGAAGCTCGCCGCCGCCGAGCCCTGGTCGCTCTTCAATCCGCCCGTGCGCGAGGCGCACTTCGCCGCCCTTCGCGAACTGACGACCGTTGCCGATGGAGGCTCCGTCACCCCGCGGTGACGGCTAGCCGCGTTCGCGGCCGCTGAGACGCCAGCGCGCGATAATCGCCTCGAGCTGTTCGCGATCCATGTTGGGCGACTTCCACTGTTCGGAGAAACCGACGATGCGGTTCTCCGGCGTGCCTTTCTGCGCACCGAGATCATCGAAGCGAATGCGCATCGGCATGGCCACGCCCTGACCGAAGGCGATCGCCTCGCGGTCGCCGAGCAACGGCAGGAAATCGAGAAGGTCGAGCGCGCCGTCATGCGTATTGGCGCGCATGACCGATTGATCCTTCTCGGTCGAGAGGCGCATGGCGATAGCGGTCGAGCATTGCGACAGAACGGTCGGATCGAGTTCCGAGGGACGCTGCGTGACGAGCGCAAGCGAAAGCCCGTACTTGCGTCCCTCCTTGGCGATGCGCGACAGAGCCTGACGGGTCGGCGCGAACTTCTCGTCCGGACCCGCCGGTGCGTAGCGATGCGCTTCCTCGCAAACGAGGAGCATCGGCAAGCCGCCCTTGCTCCAGACGGCGAGATCGAAGGCAAGGCGCGAGATGACTGAAATCACCACGTCGAGAATTTCGGAAGGAACGGTCGAAAGATTGATGACCGTGATGGGTCGCCCCTCGCTCGGCACGCGGAAGAGGCGGCCGAGCGTTTCCGTCATCGTGTCCTGAATGGTCAGGCTGCCGAACATGAAGCCGTAGCGCTGATCGCTGACCAGCGTCTCGATGCGTGACTTGAGCCGGCGGTAGGGAACCGTCGACTGCGTGCGATCGAGCTTGCCGAGCTGCTCGTCGATGTAAGCAACGACATCGGACAGGCGGTAAGGCGTCGGCGTATCGACCGTCACCGAGCCGTTTTCGGAAGTGCGCCGCGCGAGAGTGGTGCTGCGCACGGTGGACGCGTCGAGGAAACGGCGTTTGGCGTTGACGACGCCGTCGCCGAGAATTTCCGTTTCCGCATCGCGATGCGCGTCGGAGCTGGTGAGCGCTTCGGTCAGTTCCTGAAAATTAAGCAGCCAGATCGGCAAGTGCAGATTGCTCGGATCGATAAGCTCCGCCTGTTCGCCGAAGGCTGCGGGATACTCATTATGAACGTCGAGCACCACGATGTGAGCATAATGGTGTTCGGAAAGAACGCGCTGAAGGATGCAGGTGAGCGCCGAAGACTTGCCGCAACCGGTTGTGCCGACGACGATGAAATGCTTGGAAAGAAGTTCGTCGATCAGAAGCCGCGCCGGCACGGCGGCGTCTTGATAGAGCGAGCCGACTTTGATGCTCGCGACATTGGGCTGCGCATAGACGCGCGTGAGATCGTGCCTGTCGGCAAACAGGATCGGGTCGCCGAGACTCGGCAGACAGGCGACGCCGCGCCGGAAAGCGAGCCGCTTCGTCGTCGGGTCGATGACGAGTTCGCCGGCGAGATTGATTTCGATGAGGCCGATTTCGGGACTGCCCGCTTCCATCGTCGGCGTCGGCGAGCTGACGGCGCTGATAAGACCCACCACCGATGAATTCGGCGTCGTGATCTTCATCAAGGCGCCGATCTGGATGCGCGGATCGCGCGACGATTTGACGTCGCCCACCGGCCGGTCGAGAACGGCTATCGCCTGGGAACCGGACACGGAAACGATGTGACCGATCCTTTGCGGCGCGGAGGCCGGGATGCCGCGGCGTTCCGGCAGCGTCGTCGCCACGGGCGACGAAGGGATGGCGTTCTGGGTCATTTGGTTTGGCCTGCTGGGGGAGTAGATTTGATGGCGTGCTGCGGACGCACGCCCGGAATGGCGTTTCTGGGCGCCGGGGGCGGCGGCAATGTCACGACGACGGTGGTGCCGACGCCCGGCTGGCTCGACACGTGGAAGTCGCCGCCATGCTGGCGGACCAGGGCGGCGGCGATGGGAAGGCCGAGGCCCGTCCCTTCATGCGATCTGGAATAGCTCGACTGGACCTGGCCGAAGGGCGTCAGGGCGACGGAGATCTGGTCCTCGGTCATGCCGATGCCGTTATCCGCGATGGCGACGGTCGCGCCGCCGTCGATGCTGCGCTGCGCAACGACGAGAATGCGGCCGCGTTCGGGCGTGAATTTATGCGCGTTGGACAGAAGGTTGATGAAAATCTGCTTCATGCGCGAACCGTCGACGGAAAGCACCGGCAGGTCGGGTGCCGCTTTGAACTCCAGCATCTGGCCTTTCGCCTTGGCGCGGTCGCGCACGAGGATGAGGCTCGAGTCGATGAGTTCGCGCAGACTGTGCTCTTCGAGATTGAGCGCGAAAGTTCCGCTTTCGATTTTGGATATGTCGAGAATGTCCGAAATGATGCTGAGAAGATGCCGGCCCGCGCCTGCAATATGGGCGGCATATTCATTGCTCTTCGCCACATCGCGCCCTTCATTGCTGAAGTGGCGCATCAGATCGGCAAAGCCGATGATCGCGTTGAGCGGCGTCCTGAGCTCGTGGCTCATATTGGCGAGGAATTCGGACTTCGTCCGGTTGGCGATGTCGGATTCGATCTTCGCCGCCCGGAGCGCATGCTCGGCGTGACGACGCGACATCAGCTCCCCGAGATTCGTGGAATAACGGGAAAGGAGACTGGTCTTCTTGTTTGCGGAACTCCGCCGACCGTACATGCGCTTGCACCTCTGGAACTCAGAGGAGAGTACGGGCTTGACTGTTGAAGCAGTGTAAACGCTTCCCTAAGTAAAAACCTAAGTTTTCACCTGAATCACGCTGCAAGTCCTGTTTTGAGACGAAGCGCCGGAGCCCCGCCCGATCGCTCACGCGGAACGCGCGGCCACCAGCGAGCGCTCGAGCTTGTCGAGGCCTTCGTCGAGCACGGCGTCGGACGCCGTCAGCGGCACGAGAATGCGGATGGCATTGCTGAAGACGCCGCATGAAAGAAGGATCAGCCCTTCGCCGAGCGCAGCCGTCGTCACCAGCTTTGTCGCATCCGCATCGGGCTCATAGACGCCGCGATGCTTGACGATATCGAAGCCGATCATGGCGCCGTGGCCACGAATGGCCGCCATCGGCACGACATCGTTGCGCGCGGCGATCTTTTCGAGCCGCCCCTTGATGCGCGCGCCCATGGCATTGGCGCGCTCGTTCAGCTTTTCCTCGGCGATGACGTCGAGAACGGCAAGCGCCGCCGCGCAGGCGACGGGGCTGCCCGCATAGGTGCCGCCGAGACCACCCGGTTCCGCCGCATCCATGATCGACGCCTTGCCGATGACGCCCGAAAGCGGAAAGCCGCCTGCCAGCGATTTCGCCACCGCGATCATGTCGGGCTCGACGCCCGAATGCTCGATGCCGAACATTTTTCCGGTGCGCGCAAAACCCGTCTGCACTTCATCGGCAATAAGAACGATCCCGTGCTCATCGCAAATCTTGCGCAAGGCGACGAGAAGCTCGCGCGGCGCCTCGTAGAAACCGCCTTCGCCCTGTACCGGTTCGATGATGATGGCGGCGACACGCGACGGCTCGACATCGGCGCGGAAAAGAAACTCCAGCGCCCGGAGGCTTTCCGCAACGCTGCCGCCATGATCGGGAACCGGGAACGGCAGATGGAAAATCTCCGCCGGCATGGGCCCGAACTTCTTCTTGTAGGGAAGCGTCTTTCCCGTCAGCGCCATGGTCAGCATGGTGCGGCCGTGGAAGCCGCCCGCAAAGGCGATGACGGCGGAGCGCCCCGTCGCGGCGCGGGCGAGCTTCACCGCATTCTCTGTCGCTTCCGCGCCGGTGGTGAAGAGGATGGTCTTTGCCGGCCCCTTGAAAGGCGCAAGCGCATTCAGCCGCTCCGCAAGCGCGATGTAGGGCTCATAGGCAACAACCTGAAAAGCCGTATGCGTGTAGAGCTTGAGCTGCTCCTCCACCGCCGCCACGACCTTCGGGTGCCGATGCCCGGTATTGAGAACAGCGATCCCGCCGGCGAAGTCCACGAAGCGCTTGCCCTCGACGTCCCAGAGCTCCGCATTTTCGGCCCGCGCGGCGAAAACGGGCGTGGCCGTCGATACACCGCGAGGGACGGCCCTTTCGCGCCGCGCCTGGAGATCGCTGTTCTTGCCCATCTGATGTCCTTTCGATTTTCCGTCGCGTCTAGCGCCCTTTTGTCGGAATCTGATTGAAAGGCACGGATTTGTCGACCCGGATATCGGCAGGCAGGCCGAGCACGCGTTCGGCGATGATATTCCTCAGAATTTCATCGGTGCCGCCTTCGACGCGCGTCGCCGGCGAGCGAAGCAGCATGGCCTGGAAGCGCGCATTTGCCGCAGCCTGTTCCGGGTTGAGCAGCGCGCCCGCCTCGCCTTGCAGATCGAGCGCAAAGGCTGCGATTTCCTGCATGGTCGGACCGGCGACGAGTTTGCCGATTGAGTTTTCCGGTCCCGGCGTTTCGCCCTTGGACAGAGCCGAGATCGAACGGAAGGCGGTGTATTTGAGACCGCTCGTGCGTGTCGCCCAGGTTGCGAGCTTCGAGCGCACGGCCGGATTGTCGATTGCAGGACCGTCTGCCGTTTCGAGGCGGCAGCAGAAATCAAGCAGCTCCGGGAAACCTGTCGGCATGCCCGCGCCGATCGACAGCCGCTCATTCATCAGCGTCGTCAGCGACACCGACCAGCCGTCGCCGACCTTGCCGAGACGCTGGCTGTCGGGAATGCGCACATCGGTAAAATAGACTTCGTTGAAGCCGGACTGGCCATTCACCTGCTTGATCGGACGGATTTCGATGCCGGGCGACTTCATGTCCAGGAAGAACATGGTGAGGCCCTTGTGCTTCGGAACCGTCGGATCCGTGCGCGTGATGAGAATGCCGTAATCCGAATAATGCGCGCCCGACGTCCAGATCTTCTGGCCGTTGACGATCCACTCGTCGCCATCCTTCTCGGCCTTGGTGCGAAGGCCCGCGAGATCGGAGCCACCGGCGGGCTCGGAAAAAAGCTGGCACCAGATGTGCTCGCCGGCCGCGAGAGGCGGCAGATACTTCTTCTTATGCTCCTCGCTCGCATAGGCCATCATGGTCGGGCCGCACATGCCGTGACCGATGATGAAGAGCGAGGAGAGCGCGGCATAGACGCCCTCTTCCTGCTGCCAGATCACGCGCTCGATGGGCGTCGCGCCGCGGCCGCCATATTCCTTCGGCCAGTGAAGGCAGGCCCAGCCGGCATCGAACTTCTTCTTCTGCCAGTCCTTGGAGGCCTTCATCACATCGACGCCTTCAAGCGCCGTGTGGCCGAAGCCGGAATTCTTGAGGCCGGCCTCATATTGCCTGGGCGCATTTGCGTCGAGCCAGGAACGGACTTCTTTGCGGAAGGCGGCTTCCTGCGGATTGTCGTCGAAATTCATTTTCAATGTCCTCGAATGCGAATGGGTTCAGGCGGCGTTCTTGGCGCGCAGGCGCTCGATGAGCTTGTCTTCCCACGTGGAAAGACTGCCGAGCGAAAGCGCGAGCAGGTTCGAGCGCCGGTAATGGAGGTGGCAATCGAACTGCCAGGTGAAGCCCATGCCGCCATGCACCTGAATGTTGTTCTTGGAACAATGCTGATAGGCCTGCGTGGCGCTGACGCGCGCCGTCGCCGCCGCTTCGGGTAGCTCGCCCGATCCCGTCGAAAGCGCCCAGGCGCCGTAATAGCAATTGGAGCGCGCAAGCGTCGCCGAGACATACATGTCGGCGAGCATGTGCTTCACCGCCTGGAATGAACCGATGGGCCGCCCGAAGGCCATGCGGTCGAGCGCATAATCGCGCCCCATTTCAAGCGCGCGGTCCGCGCCGCCCACCTGCTCGAAGGCGGTGAGAACCGCCGCGCGGTCGAGAACGTCGGTGAGAATCCGGAAGCCATCGCCCGCCGCACCGAGCGGCTCCGCCGCCGCGCCCGAAAAGTCGATGCGCGCCTGAGACCGCGTCGGATCGATCGTTTCGACCGTTGTGCGCTTGACGCCTTCGCCCTTGAGATCGACGAGGAAGAGCGAAACGCCGCGCGCATCCGTGCCTGCGCTTGTCCGCGCCGCGACGACGGCAAAGTCGGCGACGTCGCCGTCAAGCACGGGGATTTTCGTGCCGGTGAGCTTGCCGCCGGAAGCCGAAAGCTGAATGCTCTTGGGCGTCGCATGTCCGATGCCTTCGGAAAGCGCGAAGCAGCCGATAAGTTCGCCGGATGCGAGCTTCGGGAGATAGGCCTGCTTCTGCGCCTCGGTGCCGGCAGCGAGCAGGAATTCGGCGGCAAGGAAGATCGACGAGGAGAAAGGAACCGGCGCCACCGCGCGGCCCAGTTCCTCGGCAATGACGCAAAGCTCGAGATAGGACGCGCCGAGCCCGCCATAGGCCTCCGGAATCGCCGTGCCCATGAAGCCCATTTCAGCAAGGCCCTTCCAGAGCTCGCGGTCATAGGGCTCCGGCCCGTCCAGGATCACGCGCACCGCCTTGGGCGAAGACTTCGCCTCAAGAAAACGCCTTGCCTGATCCTTCAACTGCTTCTGGTCGTCAGAAAAATCGAAATCCATGAGGTCTCCCCGATCGTGCCCGGTTCGGCGTTGGCCGCCTTCCGCCGGTTATGCTGATTTTGATGGGGAAGCCTAGCCCGCCCGCGCGCGCATGGCGAGCGGCGGCCGCGCGACGTAGCGTCGGCGGGGCAAGGAGACGGCAAAAGGCCGGACCGCTTTACGCGATCCGGCCCTTCCGAACGGGAATCTGTCCGGCGACGCTATGCGTGGGTGAGAAGCGAGACGATGCCGATAGCGCCAAGCGTGAAAAATATGCCATAGGCGAAAGGCGCCGAACGGCGGATGAACCGCCTCGAAATCGGCACGCGGCGCTGAAAGAGGCTCGGCCGCGTTTCGTCGCCCGCCTCGTTGGCTTCCGCCTCGTCGTCGATGACCGAGACCTGCGCCCTGATCGTCGCCCCGCGATGGGTGATCAGTTTCCCGCACTGGATTTCGCCCGACACATGGCTTGTCGAGCGCAGGATCACTTCGCCGCTGACGGTCATCCGGCCGTCGAACGAGCCGGCGATTTCCGCGCGCGAAACATTGGCGCTGCCTTCGACGGAGCCGGACGTGCCGATCGACAACAATGTCGCCGTGAGATCGGCCTTGCTCATGCTGCCATCGACGAACATCGAGCCCTGCGTCTCGAAGGTGCCTTCGAGCGAACTGTTTTCGCCGACGACAATGTCCTCGCTGCCGGCACGCATGACCCGCACGGACGCGACCTGCATCCTCTTTGGCGCATCCTTGAAAGAACCGGAAGACGACGCTCCCGGAAACGACTCGACAGGATCGCTGCTCATCTTCAATTCCCCTCGCTAATGCCCGATTTGAAACAATCGCATGCGTTCGTCGCAACCGACGAAACGCAGCCCCGTTGAAAACGCTACATCTAAAAACTTATGTGCCGCAAGGAAATGTGGCTCCATATCGGAGAAGCACGAAACGGCGATTTATCACTGTAAGTAATATTTTCCCTGAACGGACCATTTCAGTCAGGGCGCGGAAAGCCGCCCCGTCATCGCAAAATGGCGGTTAACCGCCTCGATACTTCGCAATCGCCATACCCGCGGCCATGGCGGGACCGAACGGCCACCCCCCTTATAAAAGGTTAACGCCGCTGGCGAAGCGGCGACGAGCCTCCTAGTGTTGGTGCAAATAGGCCGCGCGGGCGATGCGTGGCGAGGACAACGTCACAGTTTCGATGCCCGGAGGCCACGCCGCGATGTCCATGTCTCTGCTCAATCGTTATGCAACTTTCGCGATTTGCCTGCTCGTCACCGCAATCTCGCTGCCCCTTATGGAATATTGGGGCTGGCTCTGGCCGGTGGCGCTGGCCGCAGGCATCCTCACGCTGATTGGCCTCGGCGACCTCATGCAGAGCCAGCATGCGGTGCTGCGCAACTATCCGGTCCTCGGCCATGTCCGCTATCTGGTCGAAGCGATCCGGCCGGAAATTCGCCAGTATCTGCTCGAGGCCGACGACGATCGCCTGCCCTTCTCGCGCGCCCAGCGCTCGCTCGTCTACCAGCGCGCCAAGAACGAAGGCGGCGACATGCCCTTCGGGACGCTGATGGACGTCTATCGCGAGGGCTACGAGTTCATCGGCCATTCGACGCGGCCCATGCCCTCCTCCGACCCGAAGAGTTTTCGGATCGAAATCGGCGGCGCCGAATGCGCCAAGCCTTACGCCATGTCGGTCTTCAATATTTCGGCCATGAGCTTCGGCTCGTTGAGCGCCGCCGCCATCCAGGCGCTCAACAAGGGCGCGAAACTCGGCGGCTTTGCCCATGACACCGGCGAAGGTGGCATCAGTGCCCACCATCGCACCTTCGGCGGCGATCTGGTCTGGGAAATCGGCAGCGGCTATTTCGGCTGCCGCAATGCGGAAGGCAGGTTCGATCCCGACCGCTTCGCAGCAAACGCCGCGAGCGATCAGGTGAAGATGATCGAGATCAAGCTGAGCCAGGGCGCAAAGCCCGGACATGGCGGCATATTGCCGGGTGCGAAAGTGACGGCGGAGATCGCCCATGCGCGCGGCGTCGCGGAGGGCGAGGATTGCGTTTCGCCCTCAAGACACAGCGCCTTCGACACGCCGGTCGAGATGATGAAGTTCATCGCACTCCTGCGCGAGCTTTCCGGCGGCAAGCCCGTCGGCTTCAAACTCTGCATCGGCCATCCATGGGAGTTCATGGGCCTCGTCAAGGCGATGCTCGAAACCGGCATCCTGCCGGATTTCATCGTCGTCGATGGTGGCGAAGGCGGCACGGGTGCGGCCCCCGTCGAATTTTCCGATCACCTCGGCATGCCGCTCCGCGAGGGCCTGCTCTTTGTGCGCAACACGCTCGTCGGCGCCAATCTGCGCGACAAGATCAGGATCGGCGCGAGCGGCAAGATCATCAGCGCCTTCGACATTGCGAGCATTCTCGCCATGGGCGCCGACTGGGCGAATGCGGCGCGCGGCTTCATGTTCGCCATCGGCTGCATCCAGTCCCGCAACTGCCACACCAACAAATGCCCAACCGGCGTTGCGACGCAAGATCCCTTGCGCCAGCGCGCACTCGTCGTTCCCGACAAGGCCGAACGCGTGGCGTCCTATCACCGCAACACATTGAAGGCGCTCGCCCAGATGCTCGCCGCCGCCGGCCTCGATCATCCGGACCAGCTTGCGCCGCATCACCTCGTGCGCCGCGTGAGCTCCACCGAAGTGAAGCTCTTTTCGCAGATCCATTATTTCGTCGCGCCGGGCGATCTCCTCGGCGGCAGCGAGCCAAGCCCCTTCTACGCAGATAGCTGGAGAATGGCCCGCGCCGACAGTTTCGATCCGTTGAGAGCGTGAGAAGGCTTATGCCGGAACTTCGGCAAAAACCTTTTTCAGCTCCGTCTTCAGAATCTTGCCATTGGCGTTGCGCGGCAAGGTCTCGGGCCAGAAGACGACTTTCACCGGCACCTTGAAGGCGGCGAGCTTCGAGGCGACGAGATGGCGAAGCTCTTCCTCCGTCGCCGTCGCGCCCGGCTTCAGATGCACGACCGCGCCCGGCTCCTCGCCAAGCGTCCGATGCGGCACGGCGACGATCGCGGCATCCATCACCGCCGGATGCTCGTAGAGAACATTCTCGATCTCGACGCAGTAGATGTTCTCGCCGCCGCGGATCAGCATGTCCTTGGCCCGGTCGATGATGTAGCAGAAGCCTTCTTCGTCGAGACGCGCAAGATCGCCGGTCTTCACCCAACCGTCGACAAAGGTTTGAGCTGTCGCTTCGGGCTTGTTCCAGTAGCCCTTGACGACATTCGGCCCCTTGCCCCAAAGCTCGCCGACTTCACCGGCGGGAAGCGTCTCGCCGTTCGGGCCGACGACCTTCAGCTCGCAGACGGGCACGGCGGGGCCGCAGCTCGACGGCCGGTTCTCGTAGTCTTCGCCCTGATGATGCGTGAAGGTGGCGGAGGTTTCCGTCATGCCCCAGCCATTGCCCGGCAGCGACTTCGGAAATGTCTCGCGGATCTTGCGCACGAGTTCCGGCGCCGACGGCGCGCCGCCATAGGAGACGCCCTCAAGCGAGGAAAGATCGTATTTCGAACGGTTCGGATGCTCGATGAGCTGCCAGGCAATCGTCGGCACGCCACCGGCGCCCGTCAGCCGCTCGCGCTCGATGATCTGCATGGCGAGTTCCGCATCCCATTTGCGCATGAGGGCAAGCTTCGCCCCGGCAAAGAGCGAGGGCGACATGACCGCATGGCAGCCCGTCACATGAAAGAAGGGCACCGAAAGCAGCGTGCCTTTCTGAGGCGCGTTCGGATCGGGCTGCGGCGGCATTTCACCGCGGCGGAGATAGGTCCGCGCACCGGAAATGCCCGACGCCATGATGTTCGACAGCATGTTGCGATGCGTGCCGAGGGCACCCTTGGGCTTTCCCGTCGTGCCGGAGGTGTAGAAGATCGTCGCATCGTCTTCCGGTTCGAGCGGAACATCGGGAAGCGGCAGAACGGGCAGCTTGCCCCAGTCGTTGACGGCGCCCAACACGCTTTCGATCTTGACGATCTCGGGGTCTGCGACTTCCTCGGTCTCGCGCGCGACATAGACGCGCTTCAGCTCGGGGCAATTCTTCAGATGCTCGTTGATGCGCTCAAGACGCTCGGTATCGACGACGGCGATCTTGGCGCCTGAATCCGTGAGCCCGTATTCGAGCTCCGGCCCCGTCCACCACGCATTGAGCGGCGTGACGATGGCGCCCGCAATCGCCGCCCCGTAAAAGGCGACCGGCCATTCGGGCAGGTTGCGCATGATGATGGCGACGCGGTCGCCCTTTTTCACGCCCTGCTTGATGAGTTCATGCGCAAAGACGACGGCGGCGCGGGCAAAATTCTCGAAACTCGCACGGTCGTTTTCGTAAACGAGAAAAGTTCTGTCGCCATGCGCGCGTCCAAGGAGAAGCGCATCGCGCAGCGTCGGCGGCGCGTTCTTCCAGACCCGCATCTTGACGCCGCGAATGACCTTTTCCTCCATCTCGAAGGGAATGCCGGGCGCCGTCAGAAAGGCATGGGCCTCGGCAATGGTCATGGCCGGCCATTTGGGCGTGGTCGTGGACTGGGTATTGGACATCGCTTTCTCGCGCGCTCCCTGATTGCTTGTTCTGGTTGGGCGCAGAATGGGCGAGCGGGGCGCGGCGACGCAAGCAGAAAACGCTAGGCAGACCTTGCGGAAACTTTAGCCCCCTAATCCGACGCCGCTCGGGCCGGGACGCCCTCGGCTTTCTGCGCCATATAGGCGCGCCAGCCGCCAAATCCTGTGATTTCCCGGGCCCCTGAAAGCCCGATTTCTTCACAGAGGAATCCCTTCACCTTGCGGCCATTGGCAAGATCGAGCGTGCCGATGCACAAAGGTTGTGGAACGCCGGCCAGAAAGCCTCCCGCCTCGGCGCGCGGAAGCCGCCAGACTTCGACTTCAATGGCGGCTCCGTTTTCGCCCCGGACGAGACCCGGCCGGAAGGGCGGGCCACCCGCCAGCGCATAGAGCTTGTAGACGGGCGCGGTCTTGGTCCGCTCCACGAACATGCCGCCCCTTGTCGTCAATTCATGGTTGAGCGGAAGCCCCGACATATGCGCGCCGACAACTGCAAGCTCGATGAAGCCTTCGTCGCGCGCATCGCTTGCCGGCTGCGGCGCGCCGGGCGCGATGCCGAGCGCCTTCTCGAAGCGTTGCGCTATCTCGACAAGACGCGCCTCGGAAAAGGCGGGAGCCGCAAGCGTGATTCCGAAGGGAAGCCCCCCGGAGCCGATACCGGCGGGAACGGCGATCCCGGCCAGATCGAGCAGGTTCATGAAATTCGTATAGGTGCCGAGGCGCGAATTGAGCTTTACCGGCTCGGCGGCGATCTCGGCGACCTTGTAGATCGAAGGCGCGGTCGGCACGACCAGAAGATCGATGCCGGCAAATATCGCCCGCACCTTCCGCGAGAGGACCTGCAAGCGGTCCATCGCCTCGAAGACCTCCGTCGCCAAACGCGTCTTGCCGCCGAGAATGATCTCGCGCACGGTCGGATCGACATCGGCGGGACGGGTTTCGATGAAACGGCCCACCGCCGCCATGCGCTCCGCGACCCAGGGGCCCTCATAAAGAAGCGCCGCCGCATCGCGGAAGGGCGCGAAGTCGATCATGCGCGCCCGCCCGCCCATGTTCTCAAGCCGCTTCACGGCTTCGCCGAACAGCCGTTCCGCCTCTCCATCTCCGAAGAAGACGAGGTCGGCCGCACGGGGAACCGCGAATATGAAAGGCGCTCCGGCGATCAGCGGCTCGTCGGGCATGCGTGACCGTGCATAGGGATCCTCCGCGTCGAAGACCGCTGCCTGATGAAACACCTCCGCCGCATCTTCGGTCGTCAGCGCAAATATGGAAACGCAATCGAGCGAGCGGCAGGCGGGAACGACGCCGCGCGTCGAGAGAAGGCCGCGCGTCGGCTTCAGCCCTACAATATTGTTGAAGGCGGCAGGCACACGGCCTGAGCCCGCCGTGTCGGTGCCAAGCGCGAACGAGACGAGCCCGGCGGCCACCGCAACCGCAGAGCCCGAACTCGAACCCCCGGAAATATAATGCGCATTGAAGACCGAGCGCGGCGCGCCGTAGGGCGAGCGTGTGCCGACAAGGCCGGTCGCAAACTGGTCGAGATTGGTCTTGCCCAACGGCACCGCCCCGGCTCCGGCAAGACGCTTGACGACCTCGGCGCTTTCCTTCGGCGTCCGCGCGAATGCGGGACAAGCCGCCGTGGTCGGAAACCCTTCGCAGTCGATATTGTCCTTCACAGCGAAGGGCATGCCGAAGAGCGGCAAACGCACCCGCTCGTCGCGCGTCATGGCGTCGAGCTCCCTCGCACGCGGCATGACGTCCTCCGCCGTCGCCCGTGCAATCCAGACTGCGGGATCGCCATAAGCCGCAATGCGCCGCAGGGCTTCCGACATCACGTCTTCGACACGGACGCCGCTCGCATAGGCCGAACGAAGCGAGGAGAAAGAAAAGGACAGCCTGTTCATGACGCGGCCTCCAGCGGTAGCAAAGTGACGAGCGCCTGCCCGGCCTGCACCATGTTGCCGGGCGTGCAATGGATTTCATGAACCCGACCCCGCATCGGCGCCTTCATCTCGATTTCCATTTTCATTGATTCCAGAACGACAAGCGCCTGATCCTGAGCAACCTCGTCGCCGGCCGAAACGCTGATCGACCAGACATTGCCCGGCACGCTCGCCTCGACGAGGCGCGCACCGGCCGGCATGTCGCCGAGCGACGGCGCAAACGGCGCATCGGGCTCGGCCGCGGCGACGGCAAGTCCCTGCTCTTCCCAGCGCTGCCTTTCCTCTTCAAAGGCGCGGCGCTGCTTGTTGCGGAAGGACTCGATCTCGGGCCCATTCGCATCGAGAAACGAGAGATAATCGCTCAGGCGGAATGTCGACGGCGAAACCTCGACATCGTAGCGGCCGTGAAGAAAGGCCGCGCGCGCTTCGACAAGCTCTTCCGCCGAAACCGGAAAGAAGCGAATGCGATCGAAGAAGCGCAGCAGCCAGGGCGAACCGGCCTCGAAATTCCTGGTCTGCCGCCAGGTGTTCCACATCTGCACCGTGCGGCCGACAAGCTGATAGCCGCCAGGCCCCTCCATGCCATAGACGCACATATAAGCGCCGCCAATGCCGACGGCGTTTTCAGGCGTCCATGTGCGCGCGGGGTTATATTTGGTCGTGACGAGCCGGTGGCGCGGATCGAGCGGCGTCGCCACCGGCGCGCCGAGATAGACGTCGCCAAGACCGAGCACCATATAATCCGCATCGAAGACGATGCGCCGGACATCCTCGATGCTGTCGAGACCGTTGATACGGCGGATGAACTCGATGTTCGACGGGCACCAGGGCGCCTTCGGATTGACCAGCGTCTGATATTTGCGCACCGCCTCGCGCGCCGCCTCGTCGTCCCAGGAAAGCGGCAGGCGCACCATGCGGCTCGGCACTTCGATGTCGGATGTCGCAGGCAATGCCCTCTCCGTCTCCTCCACGATCGACAGCAGCCTGCGGATCGAGAGCTTGTCCGGATCGAAATGGATTTGCAGCGAGCGTATGCCGGGCGTCATTTCGACGATGCCGCGAACCTTCCGCTCCTGAAGCGCCGCCATCATTGCGTGGGCGCGAAAGCGCAGCGTGAAATCGAGCGCCATCGGCCCGTATTCGATGAGGAGATAGTCGTCGCCCGCGCGCCGATAGGTGACGGCAATATCGAGATCGGCGATCCTGCCCAGCACCGCGTCCGCCGTCATGGCCGTCAGCGGCACGCGCGCCGCGGCATGAGGACGCTTCAATGTGCCGACCCAGCTTTCGACATCGCGCCGCATCGCCTCGGCTTCTTCCTCGCCGATGCGGCGGAAACGCACTTTGTCGCCGGGCTTCAACTGACCGAGCTTCCAGAGTTCGGCTTGCGCGAGCGTCGCGGGACAGACAAAGCCGCCAAGGCTCGGCCCGTCGGGCCCGAGGATGATCGGCATATCGCCCGTGAAGTCGATGGTGCCGACCGCATAGGCATTGTCATGAATATTCGAGGGGTGAAGACCCGCCTCGCCGCCATCCTTGCGCGCCCAGAGGGGCTTCGGCCCGATGAGACGAACGCCCGTCCGCGCCGAATTGTAGTGGACTTCATAGGTGGCGCTGAAAAGCGTCTCTATGTCCTCGTCCTGAAAATAATCCGGCGCGCCATGCGGCCCGTAAAGCGCGGCGATCTCCCATTCGGGCGTGAGCGCCGGACGATCCCGCTCCGGCAGCGCGTCGCTGCGCGCGGGCGCGAGCGCGCCGGAGCGATGCACGCGCAGCACATCGCCCGTCTTCAGCGCACCCGTTGCATGCCCGCCGAAGCGGCCGAGCGTGAAGGTCGAGCGGGAGCCGAGATAATCCGGCGCATCGAAACCGTGGCGAATGGCGAGATAGCCGCGCTGGCCTGCCCCTTCGACGTCGCCGATGGCAAGCGTCTGCCCGCGCTTCACTTCAACGGCCTTCCAATGCGGCAGGGTCTCGCCGCCGATCTTTGCGATCATGGCCGCGCCCGTGAGCGCGATGACCGCATCCGTGCGGAAATGCAGCGTCGGCCCGTTGAGCGTCATTTCAAGCGCCGGCGCACCATCGGCATTGCCGACGAGGCGATTGGCGAGGCGGAAGGAAAGAGCGTCCATAGGCCCCGAAGGCGGCACGCCGACATCCCAGAAACCGACGCGGCCGGGATAATCCTGAATGCTCGACTGCGCGCCGGGCGAAACGACGTCGATGGTCGCCGGTTGAAAGCCGAAGCCTGCCAGTGTCGATGTTCGCATCGAACCGTCGATGAAGGTCCAGGACCGGACGAGCTGACGCAGATAGTCGAGATTGGTTTCGATGCCATAGACGCTGGACTGGTCAAGCGCCGAAGCGAGCTTTGCGACGGCGTCCGCTCGCGTCGCCCCTTTGACGATGATCTTGGCGAGCATCGGATCATAGAAGGGAGAGACTTCCGTGCCCGTTTCGACCCAGCCGTCGATCCGCGCCTCAGCCGGAAAAGACACTTGCGTCAGAAGTCCGGACGAAGGCTGGAAGTTGCGCGCCGGATCTTCCGCATAGAGCCGCGCCTCGATGGAATGGCCCTGCGGCGCGCGCTTATGGGTTTCGAGAGGCTCAAGCTCGCCTGCCGCCTGCCGCACCATCATCTCGACAAGGTCGAGCCCCGTGACTTCCTCGGTAACGGGATGCTCGACCTGAAGCCGGGTATTCACCTCGAGGAAATAAAACTTCTCCTGCGCGGCGTCGTAGATGAACTCGACGGTCCCGGCGGATTCATAAGAAACGCTCTCGCCGAGCTGCACCGCCGCCGCGTGAAGCGCCGCACGGGTTTCGGGCGCAAGATGCGGCGCGGGCGTTTCCTCGAGCACCTTCTGATTGCGGCGCTGCGCCGAACAGTCGCGTTCGCCTAGCGCAATGACTTTGCCCTTGCCGTTGCCGAAAATCTGCACTTCGATGTGTCGCGCCTCGCCAACATATTTTTCGAGGAAGAGCCCCGCATCCTTGAAATTGGCGAGAGCGAGACGCTGCACCGTTTCGAGAAGGCGCGGCATATCCTCGGCGGAACGGCAGAGCTGAAGCCCGATGCCGCCGCCGCCCGCCGTGCTTTTCAGCATCACCGGATAGCCGATGCGCTTTGCTTCCGACAACGCATCGTCAAGCGTGTCGATGAGCGGCGAGCCCGGCAGCAAGGGAACGCCGCTTTTCTCGGCAAGCTCGCGCGCCGTATGCTTCAGCGCAAAGGCCCACATATGCTCGGGCCGAGGCCCGATGAAGGCAACGCCCTCGCGCTGCAAGGCTTGGGCGAAGTCCGGATTCTCACTGAGAAAACCGTATCCGGGATGCACGGCCTCCGCGCCCGTCGCACGGATCGCTTTGATGATCGCGCTCGTATTGAGATAGCTCGCGGCAACCGTCGCGGGGCCGACGCAAACCGCTTCATCCGCCATATCGACATGCCGGGCGAAGCGGTCGGCTTCCGAATAGATGGCGACCGACGCGACGCCCATGCGGCGAAGCGTACGAATGACGCGGGCTGCGATCTCGCCGCGATTCGCAACCAGTACTTTCCTGAACATTCTGGCCTCCGAAATGCCGGCGCGGGCTTTACCCGTTCCGGATCAATGCGCGCACGGGCGTGGGATTGAAGTCGTTGCAGGGATTGTTGACCTGCGGGCAATTCGAGATGATGCAGATCACGTCCATCTCGGCCCGCAATTCGACATAGTCCCCCGGCTTCGAGACGCCATCGACGATGGCGAGCGTCCCGTCCGGCTCGACCGGTACATTCATGAAGAAGTTGATGTTGCTGACGAGATCGCGCTTCGTCAGCCCGTGCTTCGCCAGCTCGATGACGAAATTGTCGCGGCAGCTATGCATGTATTTCGTCTCATGCCCGAAGCGCACCGTGTTCGCCTCGGCGCTGCACGCGCCTGCCGAGGTATCGTGCCCGCCGACCGTATCGGCGATCACCGTCAGCATGACATTCCCCTCGTTCGAGATGAGCTTCGTGCCGAGCCCGATATAGGGCGAGCCCTGCATGCGCACCGTATCCTGCGCGCTGTAACGCTCCTGCGTATTGGCGAGGCTGTAGAAGAGCGTATCGACGGCCTGGCAGCCTTCCAGATCGACGATGCGCAACACTTCGCCCTGTCTCACGATGTGAGACCAGGGCTGAAGCGCCGGAATGAGAAAATCATACGGGACGGCGTTGGGTTCGCGGTTGATGCTCATGTCTGTTCTCCCGCGCTCAATCGAGAAGCGAATGATTATTGTCGAAGCCGCGCCGCGCTTCCTCGCAAGAGGTCGCGCAGAAATCGTCCTCCTCATGCGGCGGCGATTGCCAGACCAGGAGTTCGACCTGCTTCGGCGCATAGGCGCCGGGGGCCAGCGGATGCGGGCAATTGGAGATGAATGCGAGAATGTCCATCTCGGCGCGAAGATCGACATAGTCGCCCGGCGATGCGCCCGGCGCCGACCAGACGAGCTGCCCGCCGGCATCGACCGCGACCGGCGCAAAGAAAGTCACGCAGGGCGGAATGTCGGCCTTGGAGAGCCCGTGCTTCGAGGCAAGCAATATGAAGTTGTCGCGCGTGTTGCGGAGCGCGGCATCGCCATAACGCGCGAGGTTGCTGAAGGCGGAAGAACCGCCCGCAAGCGCGTCGTGCCGCCCGCTCGTATCGTCGGTGATCGACGCAAGCACCCGGCCCATGTCGGAGTAGAGAAGCTTCCCCTTATGCAGCTTCGCGCTCCACTGGATCTTGACCGTATCGCCCATATTGAGGCGCTCCGTCGGATCGGCGGCGCGATAAAGAAGAACGGAAACGCCGGGCGTCGCCAGCGTGTTGACGATGCGAAGCGTCTGGCCGCGCCGCACGATCCGCGACGCGCCCCAGCCTTCGGGCAAGGTCTCGCGCCAAAGGACGAGATCGCCGGGAATATCCTTCGGGTTGCCCTTGGCCTCGCTGAAATCACGCCGGCTCGCCTTGCCGCGCTTGTAGAGCTCTTCATAGCGCGCCCGCTGCGCGGCGTATGGATCATCCGGCCTCGCGGTCTCCTGAGATGCTTTCGCCATCCCTTTTCTCCTGTCATCCAGCGCCCGGTCGTCCGGGCAGCGCTGCTTTGCTTCTGCGGCGCGGATGCCCCTGCCGGGTCGTCCCGGCGGGTCGTATGAAAGCCGCCTAGCGCGCGGCGGCCATTTTGGGCGCAGCCGCCGGCGACTGTCCGGCTTCCGCCTTCGGCTGCGGATTTGACGGTCGCACGACCGGCAGATCGAAAGTGATCGTCGCGCCGAAGGCTTCCATTTCTTCCGGTCGCGTCCGGCGCCGGTCGAAGGCAATGACCCGCGTGCCGAGCTTGAAGGCTTCGGAAAGATCATGCGTGACCATGAAGACGGTCATTCCCGTCTCGTGCCAGAGCGAGAGGAGGATTTCATGCACGCCCGCGCGTATGCCGGGATCAAGCGCGCCGAAAGGCTCATCGAGCAGAAGCAGTTTCGGCTTCTTGACCAGCGCCTGCGCAATGGCGAGGCGCTGCTGCATGCCGCCCGAAAGCTCGGCCGGATATTTTCCTTCCGCCGCTTCGAGCCCGACGCATTGAAGCATGTGGCGGGAAATATCCCGCGCCTCGCGCCGCTTGCGCCCGAACAGCCGGCCGAGGCAGGGCGCGGCGCCGAGCTCAAGACCGAGCATGACGTTCTGAAGCGCGGTCAGATGCGGAAAAACAGAATATTTCTGAAAGACGACCCCACGATCGGGCGAGGGCTCGGCCACAAGCGGCGTTCCGTCGATCAGGATGCGGCCCTTTGTCGGCGCCTCGTCGCCGAGCAGCATCTTGAGGAAAGTCGACTTGCCGCAGCCCGACGGACCGACAAGAGAGATGAAGGATTTCGGCGCCGTCTCGAACGAGATTTTCTCAAGCACGATCTGGTTGCCGTAGCTCTTCCAGACATTCTCGACTGTTACTATCGTCATGGAGGCACGACCTTAGGATTGCCCGCGATACATCCAGCGGAAGGCAATCCGCTGCACGACGCGCAGGATGAAATCGAGCGAAAAGGCGAGAAAAGTGATCCAGACGACGTAAGGCAGGATCACATCCATCGCGAGATAGCGCCGCATCAGGAAGATGCGGTAGCCGAGGCCGGATTCGGCCGCGATGGCCTCGGCCGCGATGAGGTAGAGCCAGGCCGCGCCGAGCGAGAGCCGCACGGAATCGATGAGCCTCGGCATCATCTGCGGCACGACGATGCGCAGAATGATCTGCCAGGTCGAAGCGCCGAGCGTTTGCGCCTTGATGATCTCTTCATGCGGAATTTCCTCGGTGCGCAGCGCGAGGTCGCGAATGATGTAAGGCACGATGCCGACGACGATCAGCACGATCTTCGAGGCTTCGCCGAGACCGAAGGCGATGAAGAGGATCGGGAGCACGGCGAGCGGCGGGATCATCGCGACAACGCTGGTGAAGTTCGCCAGCATCGCCCGGAAGAAGGGGATGAGCCCCTGAAGAATGCCGACGATGCCGCCGATGACGGTCGCAATGGCGACGCCGATGGCGAGCCGCCCGAGGCTCGCCATCGTGTCGGTCAGGAGCAGATAGTCGCCCGTCCGGAGATCGGGCAGAAACGCCATGCGCTGGATCGCCGCTTCGATGGTCGACCAGCCGGGCAGTATCTTGTCGTCGGGATTGACGGCGAGACGCGCCTCGGAGGCGATTGCGTAAGCGATGAACACCAGCAGAAAGGGCAGCGCCGCAAGGAGAAGCCTGCTGAGCGTGTCCGGATGCCGGTTGATGAAACGACGCATGGTTGACCCGTTCTTCGAAAGACCGTTACGCAGCCGTCAAAGCCTTCCTTCAGCGGCGAGCTTCATGTAGGTGTCGTCGAAGCGAAACTTCACCTTCGTCTTGTCGCCGAGGATCCTGCCATCGGCGAGCTGGATGCCGACGACGTCGGCCGACGCGGCGCCATTGCCGAGAAGCCCGTGGTCGAAGAGGAACTTCCGCACCTTGTCCATGATCGGGGCGAGATCGCCATCGGTGAAGGCGACGGCGTTTTCTGGCGTCGAGAAAAGCTTCGTCGTCTTCAGCTGATCCTCGAAGCCGGCGAGATCGGCGCCGGACGCCGTCGCCATGGCGGTGCGCGCGGCCTTGCCTTCGGCCGTATCGCTTTCCATGATCTTCAGCGTTTCGTACCAGATGCCGACGAGCGCCTTTCCAAGCGCCGGATTGTCCTTCAGCGTCTGCGTATTCACCACCATGAGGTCCTGAATCTCGCCGGGGATTTTCGAGGAGTCGAAAACCTCATGCGCGCTCTTGTCGGCCATGATTGTCTGGACGATCGGGTTCCATGTGACGACGGATGTGACCTGAGGCGTTTTCCACGCGGCCACCATGTCGGCATCCGACGTGTTGACGACGGAAACATCCTTTTCCGTCAACCCGGCGGATTCGAGCGCCCGGTCGAGCAGGTAGTGCGACACGGAGAACTGCACGAGGTTGATCTTCTGGCCCTTGACGTCGGCGAGCTTCGTCTGATCCTTCAGGATCAGCGCGTCATTGCCGTTCGAATAGTCGCCGACGATCACGGCGGTGGTGTCGACACCGCCGACGGAGGGGATCGCCAGCGTGTCCATGTTGGTCGCGGTCACGCCGTCGAAGGAGCCGGCGGTATACTGGTTGATGGACTCGATATAGTCGTTGAACTGCACGACCTTGATCTTGATGCCGTATTTGTCGGCCCACTTCTTGACGATGCCGTTGTCGGAGGCCCAGCCCCAGGGCATCCAGCCGACATAGATCGACCAGGCGATCTTGAATTCCGTCTTGGGCGCGGCCTCGGCCGGCGCGATCGAAGCGGCGACCGTCGCGGCAAGCGCCAATGCGATGGTGGCTAATCTGGAAGCGGCTTTCATATAGATGTCCTCCGAACCGTTTGAGTTCGTCCAAGTCGGAGGATTGGCGTGACGAGGCGGCGTGTAATGCCAATCCTCGCATTACGTCCGTCTCCCGGGCTTTTGTCCCGCCGTGTACCTGACCGCTGTTCACCGGTCAGGCTGCGGCTCTCGGACCAGCACTCGCCTCAGATGAGGTAAGCCGGAACCCTAGCCGCTGCCGATGTCATGAACTGCAAGGCATGGGCCAGATGAAAAACCCGTGATTTGCGCGCGTCGCGCGACGCGTCCCGGCGACGGCCGCGCAAATGCGGCCTCAATTTTGTGCGGATGCCCAATCGCTGTGCGCCGTAAATGCGCGCGCGTCAGAACGCCCAGTCGGGTCCGGGTATCGCCTGATAGGCCCGGGTGAGCGCATCCGACCATGACTGGCGCAGACCGCGAAAATAGACGTCGTCATCCTTGATGCGCCGGGAGAGGCCGACCGAAAGCGCATCCTTGCGATAGACGAGAAGGTCGATGGGCATTCCGACCGAGAGGTTCGATCGCATGGTCGAGTCCATCGAGATGAGCGCGAGCTTCAGCGCATCGCCCACATCCGTGTCGAATGTCGCCGCGCGGTCGATGATCGGCTTGCCATATTTATGCTCGCCGATCTGGAGATAGGGCGTGTCCTCGGTCGCTTCGATATAATTGCCCGCCGCATAGATCTGGAAGAGCCGCAGTCGCCCATTGCCGATCTGGCCACCGAGCAATATCGAGACGTTGAAATCGCCCGCCTGCGCTTCGAGCGACGGCCCGTCCACCCGGTAGATCTCGCGCACCGCCTGCCCCATGAGCTGCGCCGCGCGCACCATGCTCGGAACCGTATGCAGCGTCTCCTTGGGCTCGCCCTCATGCAGCGAGACGCCCTCCTCCAACGCCATGTTCACCACGGCCTGCGAGAGCGCGAGATTGCCCGCCGTCATGATGCCGACGACGCGCTCGCCCGGATGCTCGAGCACGGTAAGCTTGCGGAAGGTGGAAATATTGTCGACGCCCGCATTGGTGCGCGTGTCAGCAAGCATAACGAGGCCGCCTCGAAGGCGAAGCGCAACGCAGTAGGTCATCTGAACCAGGTTCCCGGCGGGCCGTCTATTGTTGTTGGGACGCGCCCTCGGCCACTTTGAGGCGCACTGTCATTGTTTCCTGCCCGCCGCCGCGCCGCAACCCGCGAATGGGCGCCGCTTCCAGATAATCGAGGCCATAGGCGACGCGCACATAGGCGTCGGTCGGGCAGATGCAGTTGGCGACGTCGAAGCCGACCCATCCCAACCCCTCGATATGGGCCTCCGCCCAGGCATGGCCCGCATCGTCGTCGACCGCGCTGCCGGTGCAGAGATAGCCGCTCACATAACGCGCCGGAATGCCGGCAAGCCGCGCCGCCGAAATGAAGACATGGGCATGGTCCTGACAGACACCCGAACCGGCGGCGAGCGCCTCGGACGCCGTCGTCGCAACATCGGTCGTGCCGGGACGGTAGTCGATCGCGGCGCGGATTGCGTTCATCAGCCGGTGAGCCGTGTCGAGCGTCGTTCCGTCGGACGCGGCCACGGCATCCGCCGTCAGCACCGCTATGCTCTCGTCATGCTGTGTGAGCATGGTCCGGCGCAGGAAGAAGCGCGGCACGAAGCGTTCCACCGTCGTCGCAAGGCCCCAGTCCGCGCCGAATGTCTCGACGACACCCGACACCCGGATCGCGATCTCGCTATGCGGCCGCTCGATGCAGAGCATCTGCAAGGCATTGCCATAGACGTCGCGCGTCTCTTTCAGAGCGGCGCTCTGGGGCACCTTGATCTGCCAGCTATGCACCTTCTGGCTGGGCGTATCCAGCGGACGCAGATGCAGCGCCTGGATCGTATGCGCGACCGGCTCGGAATAGTGGTAGCTCGACTCATGCTCGATCAGGAATTTCATGCTCCACCCTACATCAGATAGCTGCGGCTGATCTCGACGCCCAGCTGGTTGTTCTGCTCGATGTAGCGCGTAAGAAACTCGTGCAAGCCCTGATGAAACACGTCGCCGACCTTGCCGAAGCGAAGCTGCGAATAATACTGGCCCGCAAGGCGATGGCATTCATGCCGCTGCCCGTATTCCTCGCCGAGATTGTCGAGGCAATCCTTGATGCGCGCCGTCGAGCTGATGAGCGAACGCGGCATCTGCTCGCGCATGATCAGGAATTCGGCGATGAGCCAGGGGCGAATGCCCTCCTTGTAGAGGACGTGATAGCTGCGATAGCCCGAAACCGCGCGCAGGATCGACGCCCATTGGTAATAGTCAATACCGCCGCCAACCTCCGCATGCTCCGGCAACAGCACGTGATATTTCACATCGAGAATGCGGGCCGTATTGTCGCCCCGCTCCATGAAGGTGCCGAGCTGCATGAAGTGATAGCTGTCGCGCCGGAGCATGGTCGCAACCGTGCCGCCGTGAAAGAGGAGCGAGCGGTCGCGCACCCAGTCGAGGAAGCGATGGAGCCCGCTCCCCCGCATCCGGTTTTCCTGGATAAGGGCAAGCTCCAGCCAGGTCGCGTTGAGGCTTTCCCATTGCTCGGTCGTAAGCGCGGTGCGCACCGCGCGCGCATTGTGCCGCGCCGCCTCGATGCAACGCCGGATGCTGGAGGGATTGTCGGGATCGAAGGCGAGGTAGGAGATCACATGCTCCGGCGTCGCGTCATTATATTTGCGGTAGAAGCCTTCCTCGCAATCGGAGACGACGACGGTCGAGTGCCATTCGCTGCCGCCGCTCTCGCCGCCCTGCGGCATCAGCGACAACCTGTCGGTGACCCGTAGGATGCGGGCGAGGTTCTCCGCACGCTCCATGTAGCGGGCTATCCAGTAGAGACTGTCGGCGGTCCGGCTCAGCATCGGCTTTACACTCTACTCTCGCAGCACCCAGGTATCCTTGGTGCCGCCACCCTGACTTGAATTGACGACGAGCGAGCCCTCGCGCAATGCGACACGCGTGAGTCCGCCCGGAACGACGCGAATTTCCGTGCCCGCAAGAACGAAGGGTCTGAGATCGACATGGCGCGGCGCGACGCCTTCATTGACGAAGGTCGGGCAAGTGGAGAGCGCCAGCGTCGGCTGCGCGATATATTTCTCCGGCGAGGCCTTGAGAAGCTGGGTGAAAACGGCGAGCTCCGCCCGCGTCGCCTTGGGCCCGACAAGCATCCCGTATCCGCCCGAGCCATGGACCTGCTTCACCACAAGCTCGTCCAGCCGTTCGATGACATAGGCGTAATCATCGGGCTCGCTGCAGCGATAGGTCGGCACATTGCGCAGGATCGGCTTTTCGCCGAGATAGAACTCGATCATGGCCGGCACATAGGTATAGGTCGACTTGTCGTCGGCGATGCCCGCGCCCACCGCATTGGCGAGCGTCACATTCCCCTCGCGATAGGCATTCATCAGCCCTGCGGCGCCCAGCATCGAATCCGGACGGAAGGCCAGCGGATCGAGATAATCGTCATCGACGCGGCGGTAGATCACATCGACGCGCTTCGGCCCTTCGGTCGTGCGCATATAGACGATGTCGTCCTTCACATAGAGGTCAGGCCCCTCGACAAGCTCGACGCCCATCTGGTCGGCAAGAAAGGAATGCTCGTAATAGGCGCTGTTGTATATCCCGGGCGTCAGCAGCGCGACGGTCGGATCGTCGTCGCAATTGCGCGGCCGCACCGAGGAGAGCGTGACCAGCAGGTCGTCGCAATAATGATCGACGGGCGCCACATTGTGCCGCGAAAAAAGCTCGGGAAAGAGCCGCATGGTGATCTCGCGGTTCTCGAGCATGTAGGAAACGCCGGATGGCGTGCGCACATTGTCTTCGAGAACGTAGAACTCCTCAGGCCCCACGCGCACCATGTCGATGCCCGAGACATGCGTATAGACGCCGGCAGGCACCTGCACGCCCTGCATCTGGTGCTGATAGGTCTCGTTGAGAATGATCTGGTCGAGCGGTACGAGCCCGGCGCGCACGATTTCCTGCGCGCCATAGACATCGCCGATGAAGGCGTTGAGCGCCCGCACCCGCTGCACGAGACCCGCCGAAATATATTTCCACTCCGCCGCTTCGAGAATGCGCGGAATGATGTCGAAAGGGATGATGCGCTCCGGATCGCCGCCCTCGCCATAGACGGCGAAGGTGATGCCGATGCGGCGAAAGAAGGTCTCCGCCTCCTCGCGTCTCAGCGAAAGAACTTCCGCCGGGGTTTCATCGAGCCACTCGCGCAAACCTTGATAAGCGCGGCGCACCTCCGCCCCGTTGAGGCCCATTTCGTCGAAGATGGCCTCTCCCATCGCAACTCCTGTCATGGGCGACGCCATGCAACGTCGTCGCCCATGACAGGAGCAAGAGCGATGCCAGCCGCAAGAAGCCCGGAATGGCGGCTTCGCAACGCCTCGGACCCTTGGGTATGGCTAGTTTATAGGCAGACCGCCGCCGGACGAGGCAGCGCGGGGACTCTCCGCCGGGTTTGGCGGCCTCAGCCGCAAATGGCGCGCCTTTCGACGTCCTCGATCCTCCAGCGCGGCAGGACGACCGTGACGACGGTTCCCCGCCTGGGCTCGCTGGCAAGATGGAGCGTCCCGCCATGCAGTTCGACGAGCGACTTGGTGAGCGACAGCCCGAGGCCGGTCCCCTCATAGCGTCGGGCAAGCGATGTATCGATCTGCTGGAAGGGAAGCAGCGCCTTGGAAATGTCGTCCGCGCTCATGCCTATGCCGGTATCGGCGATCCTGAAGCAGAAGTCGCCATCGTCGGAGTAGCCTGTGGTCAGCGCGACCTCGCCCTCCGGCGTGAACTTGATCGCGTTCGAGAGGAGATTGAGGAGAATCTGTTTCAGCCGGACCGGATCGACACGCAGGCAAAGATCGGTTTCGGGCGGCTCGACGCGCAGGCCGATCCCGGACCGCCGGGCGCCGTCCGCCACAAACCTCTCACAGGCCGCGAGAATGCTCACGACATCGACCGGCTGCTCATCGAGTTCGAGATGGCCCGCTTCGATTTTCGTCAGATCGAGAATGTCGTTGATGACTTCGAGCAGATGCTTGCCGCTGCCGTGAATGTCGCCGGCATATTCGCGATAGCGCTCATCGCCGAGCGGTCCGAGCAGCTGGTCCCGCAAAATCTCCGAAAAGCCGAGAATGGCATTGAGCGGCGTCCGGAGTTCGTGGCTCATATTGGCGAGAAAGGAGGACTTGGCGCGGCTGGCGGCCTCCGCCTGTTCCTTCGCCGCCTGCAAATCCCTTTCGGCGCGCTTGCGCTCCGTGATGTCCTCCACCGTGCCTTCGTAGTAGAGCAGCTCGCCCGCACCTGTGCGAACTTCGCGGCAGCTTTCCGAAATCCAGATGACGGCGCCATCCGCGCGATAGACCTGCGACTCGAAGGCGGAAACGACGCCGTCGCGCTTCATCAGGCGAATGAATTCGTCGCGCCGCGCCGGATCGACATAGAGTTGACGCCCGATATCGGTCAGCGCCTCAAGCATCGCGTCGGGCGAGGCATATCCATAAATGCGCGCCAGCGCCGCATTGGCGGCGAGATAGTGACCGGTGGAAGTGGTCTGGAATATGCCCCAGATCGCATGTTCGAACATGCCCCGATAGAGTGCCGCCTGATCGCCGAGCTTTTGCTCCGCCGCGATATATTCGCTGATGTCGAGAACGGTACCGGCAATCCGGATGCCGCGTTCGGCCGGCACGACGGTCCGGCGTCCATGAAGATGACGAACCTCATCGTCGCCGCGCTGAATGCGGAAACGGCATTCATCCATCGACCCGTCTTCCACCGTCTCGGGCATGAACCATTGCCGGACGCTCTTGCGATCTTCCGGATGAATGGCGTCGAGAATGTGTGACAGATCGGCGGCCTCGGCATCGCAATCGAAGATACGGCGCATCTCCGGCGAGCACATCATCACACCCACGCCCGGATCGAGCTCCCAGCTTCCCAATGCGGCGATCTTCTGAGCGGTCAACAAATGGGCCTCCAGGGCAGGGTTGCCGGCGGCGGAAAGCGGCCTGCCGATCGGCGATGCCGGAGACAGGGAAGCGATGCGTGATGTCTGCTTCATGGAGCTAACCGTACCGGCAGGAAAACGGGATCGGTTTTTCGCCAACCGGACGCCCCGCCTCTGAGACGCAAGAACGGAATTCCGGGATCAGCGATCGACCGACCCCCTGACTTTGACCCGGCCTCCCTTTCCAAATTATGAAGCCAACCCATTGATTTATATGAGGAAATATTTTTTCTGCTGCCGAATATTTAGGCAGACGACTATAAAATGAGCGTTTCATATTCCCTGATTGAAAACGACAACGCCCCCGCCGGGAAAGGCGGGGGCGTTGAAAGCGCGCTGGTTCAGAGTTTTCCGTCGGCCGCCATCTGCATGAAGCTGTCGTCGATGCGAAGCTTAACATTCGACGCATCGCCGACGATCTTGCCGCCCGGCAATTCGATGCCGATGAAATTCTTGTCCTTGGCCTTGGTGCCGAGAAGCCCGTGGGAGAAACTGAACTCCATCGTGCGGTTCACGATGTCGGTCATCTGCGCACTGCGCAAAGCCGCCGCGCCCTTGGCGGGATCGTAATAGAAGCCGGTCGTCTTCACCTGCCCGTCATAGTCGGCAAGGTTGGTGCCCGAAGCCGACGCCATCAAGCTGCGCGCGGCGATCGCCTCCTTGCTGTCGCCCTGCATGATCTTCAGCGTTTCGTACCACGCGCCGGTCAGAGCCTTGGCGAATTCGGGATGAGCCTTGATCACTTTTGTGTTCATCACGACGATGTCCTGTATCTCGCCGGGAAGCTGCGAGGAGTTGAAGACTTCCGACGTGTCGGGAATTTTCCTGATCTGGCTGGTCGCGGGATTCCAGGCGACGAGGGCCTTCACCTCGCTCGTATTATAGGCGGCGACGAAATCGGCATCGGCGATGTTCGCCGTCACGATATCCTTCTCGGTGAGCCCCGCGGTTTGCAGCGCGCGCCACAGCATGTAGTGCGAGACGGAGTACTGAACGAGATAAACTTTCTGTCCCTTGATATCGGCCAGCGTCTTGCCCTTGCCCTTGAGGAAGATCGCATCGTTGCCGTTGGTGAAATCGCCGAGGATGAACATCGTCGTGTCGACGCCGCCCGCACAAGGGATGGTCAGCGAGTCCATCGTCGTGTCTGCGACCGCATCGTACTGGCCGGCGGTGTATTGATTGATCGATTCCACATAGTCGTTGATCTGGACCAGCTCGATCTTGATGCCGTACTTGTCGGCCCATTTCTTCAGGATGCCCGACTTGTCGGCATAGACCCAGGGCATGTAGCCCGCATAGATCGACCAGGCGAGTTTGAAGGTCTGCGGCGCAGCGGAAGCGCTTTGCGGCGCGGCGAAGAACAGCGAAGCGGCGGCGAGAGCGGCGAGCCCCACTCTCCTGAATGAAGAAAGTCGCGACATGAAGTGTCCTTTCAATGGGCGCGGCGCAGGCGCCGCGGCACGGGGATATCCTGGTGTTTCCGCCGTTCCGGCCGGTTTGTTTCTTTTTGCGATCCGGGAGTCTTCGTTCATGGCCGCACCTCTTCCCTTCGGCCGAAAGTCGAGGTGTTGTCCCGCGCTCCGCCGGGAAGCGCGAGCTTGCCGTCCGCCCGAAGCCTGCGGAGATAGGCAAAGGTGAGCATGGTCTGGGCGAGCAGATGATCGCCGGCAACGTAGCGCCCGTAACGCGGCGGCTCTCCGGCCGCGATGAATTTCGGCAATGGCTCGATGACCGTTTCGTAGTCGAGCGCACAGAAGAGCGGAAAGGAATAGCGCTCCTCGGAAACATTGCGCACCCGATGCGGCGTGGCGATGAAGCGCCCGTTGGTCAAGGCTTCCATCATGTCGCCGATATTGATGACGAAAGCACCCGGCACCGGCGGAGCGTCGATCCAGCGCCCTTCGGCATTCAGCACCTCAAGCCCCGGCGTCGTCGCATGGAGGATGGTGAAGCACTCATAGTCGGTATGCGCGCTGATGCCCCACTCGCTCGCTGCCGCTGCCGCGTCGGCCGGATTTTCCGGATAGTGCACGAGGCGCAATTGCGATGGCGGCTTCTTCAGAAAACGCTCGAAGTAATCTTCTTCAAGCCCGAGCGAAAGGGCGAAGGCGCGGAAGAGCGTATGTCCAAGGCCTATCGCCGCCTCGTAATAGGCGTAGACGTCCTTGCGGAAGTCCTCGACCTCCGCCGGCCACTGATTGGGACCAAGAAGCCTGTAACCCTTGATGTGATCGGGATCGTCGGCGGCCAGTTCGACGGAAAGGTCGAAGGCTTCCTTCTTGTCGATCTTGGGAACTTCGCCGTTATAGAAGGCCTCTTCCGCCGTCGGCACATAGCCGCGATGGGCGCGGGAATTGCCGATATAATATTTCTGCTTGGTTTCGAGCGGCAGGGCGAAAAATGCCGCCGCCTTGGCCTTCAGCCTCTCGATCATCGCTTCGGGCACGCCATGCCCCGTGACATAGAGAAAGCCGACTTCGCTTGCCGCTTTCGCAATCTCGCGCGCGGTGCGCGCCTTTGCCTCTTCATCCGCGCCGAACATCGGCGCGATGTTGATGAGCGGAATACTGTCGAAAGCGCGGCCCTTTCCAGGCGTCATCGAACACCCCCGGCACGTTCATTCATCAGCATGTCTTCAAGCCTGCCCTGCATATCCAGAACCTCCCAATGGCGGACCAGAGCCGCGCCGTTCGGCCCGACATCGGATGTGACGAGACGGCTCCCCCCGACAGGAGGAAGCACCGGCTGGAGGCAGCGCCCCTCGCGGTAGGGCAGGCTGGAGCGCTGGATGATCCAGCCGGCGCTTGTCACCACGCCTTGCGATATTTCGCAGTCGACGAAATCCTGCGCCGCTTCGAGGCTCTCCGCGCCCGCAACGCAATCGCGGAGATGGACATTGGGGGGCACGGCGGCGCTTCGCGCCCGCGCATACATGAAGAGCGGCCCGCGGCGGACGATATAGCCCCGACAGCCCGCTTCCGCATCGTCGAGCCGGAGCGCGCAGAAGGGCAGCCGGTCGAGCATCTCGGAATGCCAATGCTCGATATAGGCAATGTCCTTGCCTTCCTCGATCATCATGCCTTTCTCGAACCAGAGACGGCCCATGTCGGAATAGACGGCCTGCGGCTGGAAATCGATCTCGCGCCGCCACTCGAAGAAACCCTGCGCATAGTGAAGCTCACCGGCAAAGCCTTCCTGCAAGGAAAGCCAGTCGAGATCGTCCGGCGAAAGCTGGCGCAGATGCGTCGCGCCCGCCAATGCGGGCCGCAGGTCCGGCTGACGCAGGTCGATGTAGAAGCTCGGCCCTTGCAGCCAGTTGACCCAGCTCTGCGTATCGCGCCGGCCGTCGGGCCAGGCGATGAGCGAGCGGCGCCACAAGCCACCGAGTTCCTGAATTGTCGGTTCGTTCCGCGCCAATCGATTGCCTCATTGTCCAGAGGCCTGAAGCATGAACCGAAGGCGGGGGGCCGCCATAGACGGGAAATACCAATGCCGCCCATAGATGAAATCTATGGGGCGCGACGGCGGATGCGGGAGAGGATCTCAGACAGGAACAGTTCCGTCGGCACATCGCGCGCCGAGCGGTCGCGCGTGATGAGATAGACGTGGTAGCTCACCAGAAGGTCGTCGGACAAAAGCGGCCAGAGAAGGTGCGCATTGTCGAGCGTCTCCGCCACGCAGGTCGGCATGAAGCCGATGCCGACGCCAAGCTCGATGAGACGCTTCACCTCGTGCAGGTTTTCCGCAAAGCCACCCATGCGCCGGCCGAGGCCGTAGCGCCGCCGAAACCGCTCCAGCTCTTCCGGTTCATCCTGTCCGGTCATCACGAAAGGCTCGTCCGCCAGCACCGAAGGCAGGCTCACCGTCGTGCCGAAGAGGGGATGCGTCCGGCTGCAATAGAGCTGCTGCGTCTCCCTCATCAAGGGCTCGTAGCAGAGGCCCGCGCTCGGCGCGCTGTCGCATGCTATTCCCACCTCGGCATCGCCGTTGCGAAGAGACTTCACGACCGAACGCCACGGGGTCACCTCGAGATGAATTTCGACGCCGGGATGGAGCCGATGAAAGGCGACCAGCGCCTCGTCGAACTCCGGCGAAACGATGCTCGATATGGTGCGGATATTGATGACGCCCTCGACGAGGTTGGCCGCCTTGGCCACCTCATGGGGTGCTGCCCGCGCCGCCGCCATCATCGCTTCGCAGAGCGGCAGAAAAGCGCGGCCCGCCGGCGTGAGCTCGATGCCCTGGCTCGTCCGGCGGCAAAGCTCGACGCCGAGATGGTCTTCCAGCCGTTTCAGCCCTGCGCTGACCGTGGGCTGTTGCCTGTTTAAGTGGCGGGCGGCAGCGCTGATGCCGCCCGAGCGCACAATTTCCAGAAAGAGGCTGAAGAGATTCCAGTCGACGTTTCGCAGGAAGTGGCGCTCATCCGCCGGAATGAGATGGAGCTCGGGCATCTTTGAGCGGTCCCCGCAACCTGTTGAAAATCTGGGCTCTCATGGCTTCGCAAGTTCCGGACCAGTTCCGATGACGGTTCGTCGGCCTTCCAGATAGTTCGATTTTTAACATTTCGGGCAATCTGCCCTTAAAGCGCGGGTGCGATATTGACCGCCAAATCTGCACATGACGCGGCGGGTTCGCTCCGGCGAACTTTCCGAATCTCGCCGCCTCCTAGGGAGATCGAAGGTCGCATGACATCGGACGAAAATATCCGTCGCAAGGTCCTGCTCTACTGGATTTCACTGGAAGACCGTCTCTATCTTTTCCGCTGCTGCTTCCCGCTCGCGCTCGCCGTTGCCACGATCAGCGCAAGCGGGCTGACGAGCGGGCTCGGCTGGTGCATCGCCGCCGTCGCGCTCGATACCGGTACGCTCTTCTGGCGGCGCACGGTGAAGCGCAATATCGCCACCATCGACACCGAAAGGACATGGCTCGAAGCCGGCATCTTCCACGTTGCCGCGGTCGGCACCTATACGGCGGCGGGTTTCGTCTGGGTGCTCGACGCGCCCCACAATTTCGTGATCGCGGCAATCGTCTTCGGCGCAAGCCTCATGACCCATTGCTCCTGGGTACCCACGCTCCGCATGGCGCCGAACTTCGTCGCACTCGGCCTGCCCTTCGCGCTGGTCGTATTCGCCGCCCAGCAGGCAGGCCTTCTCGACGTCACTTCCATGCTGCTCTGTATCATGCTGCTCGGTACGACTTCGGTCATCATGCACTTCAACCGCCAGAAATATTTCGAAACGAGCGCGCAGCTTCAGGCCGAACAGGAATTGACCGAACGCCTCGACCACGCCTTCGAAACCGCCGTGGCCGAGAAGGGCCGCGCCGAGGAAGCGAACCGGACGAAATCGGCTTTCCTCGCCACCATGAGCCATGAAATACGCACACCCATGAACGCCATCATCGGCTTTTCGGACCTCATCGTGCGGATGAGCACCGATCCGAAGACGCGCGAATATGGCGAGTATATTCACGATGCCTCGCTGAGCCTTCTCACCGTGCTGAACGACGTGCTCAACTTCTCGAAAGTAGAGGCGGGCAAGGTCGATCTCGATCCCCAGCCCATCGTGTTGGCCGAAATATTCGAGTCCATGATGTTCTGGATCGAAAAGGCGCGCGACAAGTCGATCGATTTCCGCTTCGAATATGACGATCTTCCGCACGGCGCGGTCCTTGCCGACCAGGACCGGCTGCGCCAGATCCTCGCCAACCTCGTATCGAATGCGCTGAAGTTTACGCCGGAAGGCGGCCGCATCCGCTTGCGCGCCCGCGCCATCGTCTATGAACAGCAGCTCGTAAGGGTGAGGTTCGAGGTCGAAGACACGGGCTTCGGCTTCACGGCGGACATCGCCAGCCAGCTCTTCAAGCCATTCGTGCAGGCCAATGGCGACATCGCCAAGACGCATGGCGGCACGGGCCTCGGCCTTGCGATCTGCGCCAAGCTCGTGAATCTGATGGGCGGCGAAATCGGCGCGGAAGGAAAGCCCGGCAAGGGCGCGCTTTTCTGGTTCGAAGTGCCCTTCCTGCTCGCGGCCCCGGAACTCTCGAAAACCGCCTGAGGGCGGCGCGCAAATTTTCCGTCAGGCAGATGTCGGACGTGGACCGCGCAACTCTCCATCCTCGGCGAAAGCGGTCAGGCAGGCGATGACGGCACGAACATCGTCGAGACGAAAGCGGGCCGCACTGTCGACCTTGCACCCGACATGAATCGAGAATCCGCCGCGCTTGTTGATTTCGATAAACCCGTCTTCATCCGTCACATCGTCACCGATGGAGACGGGGAGGCGGCCGCTGAATGGCGGTTCGCGCATGATATCGGCGATACCGGCGCCCTTGTTCATGCTCTGGGGGCCTATCTCGACGAGCATCTTCCCCGGCATGAGCAGAAGCGCGCCCTTCGCGCGCGCGACTGTCAGTTCCGCCGCGGCCAGACACTCCGCCGCCGCAAGAGGCGCACCACGAAAATGAATGGCGAGCGAAAATTCCTTGTCCTCTATCGTCACGCCGTCCCGTCCGGCAAGAGAGGCACCAATGATTTCTCGCGCCTCGGCAAGGGAAGACGCGATTTGTCGGCGGCGGAATTCGCCCGCGGCGGTTCGCCGTTCGAGACCATGCAAACCGATAATGGGGCCGCGAAAAGATGGGAGAAACGAATCTATGTCGGCGACACGTCGGCCGCTGACAATGGCGATCGCACCATCGAGTTGTCGCCACAGCCTGTCGAGTAGGGGTGGCAAGCTCTCCGGAACGACGACATCCGACGGCGCCGCCGCAATCTCAACCAGCGTCCCGTCAAAATCGAGAAACAAAGCGGCATCCTTCGGAAGCTGCTGGAGTATTTGCGTCTCGCCGGCCATCGCTTCAACTTACCCGCGACAACGAAAGGAGACTGGCGCGGCTTCCATGCACCGACCGCGGCGCTGCGTCTGTCCGCGCAGCGGCGGATAGCGCGGCGAGGAAATTCTCGCGCCAGGCGTGAATGTCATCGGTCCTCAGAACCTCCATGAGCTCGGCATGTCGCGCGCGCCGCTCGGCGAGAGGCAACGAGAGCGCCTTGTGGATTGCCTTCGAAACACCGGCGGCATCGTATGGATTGACGATCAACGCCGCCGACAACTCATGCGCTGCGCCTGCAAAACGGGACAGCACCAACACGCCCGGATCGTCCGGGTCCTGGCTGGCGATGAATTCCTTGGCGACGAGGTTCATGCCGTCTCGGAGCGGCGTCACAAGGCCGACCGCGCTCTGCCTGTAAAAGCCGAACAGCGTCTCCTGCGCGAATTGCTTCTTGATATAGCGCACAGGTGCGCAGTCGAATTCCGCGAAGCGACCGTTTATGTCGCCGGCCAATCCGTCGAGTTCGGCGCGAATTTGCCGGTACTCGGGCACATCGCTTCGAGACGGAGGCGCGATTTGCAGGAAAACGGTTTTCCGCCTTTCCTCCGGATAGTCGGTGAGAAACCGTTCGAACGAGGCGAAGCGCTGAGCAAGCCCCTTCGTATAATCGAGCCTGTCGACGCCGATGATGAGCTTGCGATCCCCTATGCTCTCCGCGAGTCGCAGACATGGGCTGGAGGATTTGGCCTTTTCCGACCCTTTCTCGATGGCGGATGTATCGACGCTGATGGGAAATGTACCCGTCCGGAAACTCCGACCGAAAGCGGTCACCGATCCATCCTCCTGGATTGCACCGGCGGCTTCCTCTTCGATGTAACCGTGGAATGCACGAAGATCCGCATCCGTCTGAAAACCGACAAGATCATAGATCGAGAGAGCCCGCACGATCTCTTCATGCAGCGGCAGGGTGGTGAGCGTTTCGCGTTCCGGAAAAGGAATATGCAGAAAGAATCCGATGGGATTTTTCACGCCGAGTTGACGCAAGAACCGGGCAAGCGGGATCAGTTGATAGTCGTGGACCCAGATCTCATCGCCGTCGCGCAGAAGCGGCGCGAGGTTCCGAGCGAATAGTTCATTGACTTTGAGATAACCCTCATAGCCGCTGCAATCGAACTCCGTCAGATCGATACGATAATGAAAAAGCGGCCAGAGAGAGCGATTTGAAAAGCCTGCATAATATTGTTCGAAAAGATCGGCGGGCAGATCGAGCACCGCGCGGGTGAGATTTCCCGACCGCGTCACATCGACCTCCCCCGCCACTCCTTCGGAGAGCTTGCCGCTCCAGCCGAACCAGAGCGTCGGTATTTTCCTGACCGCCGCCTTGACGGCGACGGCCAACCCGCCTGCGCTCGATTTGGCTTCGGAGTTCAAAACGACGCGATTTGAGACGACGATAAGTCGGGTCAAGTCTGCTCCTTTCCGTCGGCAAACGGGGCCAGCCTCCATTTCAGTGCTTCAAGCTGCGGCAGCGCCGACAACGCCGGACCTGGCCCCAATTGCCCCGGTCATGCACAATCGCAATGCGCGATATGGATCAATGAAATTCGGCTGGGGGCTTTTTTATATGGCCACGCCGTGCGGATTTCTCAAGGCTTCGTGTGAACGCATTGACCCTTTACGTTCAATTCGTGGTATCGAGAAACCAATGCGAATATGCGGCCCCGACGCATCCCCCGAGACATCATGCAACTCGCCCCAAGGCTTCGTGAAATTTCGGCGCGCGCCATCCGCCTGTTCCGGCGTCTCGCCTGGGAACGATTGCCGACGGGATTGCGTCGCGCGGCATTGAGGCGTCTGTCCACCGCGCTCGCGCCTCGCCTTGCGCGAGACCTGCCGCCATGCGAACCGATCTATGTCGCGGGCCTTTTGTCGTCGCGCGTCGGCATGGGCGAAGGCGCGCGGCTCTGCCTCGAAGCGCTCGATGCGCTCGGCTACGATGCGCGGGGCTTCGACCTGAGCCCGCTTTTCGGCCGCGGCGACATGCCGGGTGCTGCCCGTTACGACGAGCCGGTCGCGCCGGGCGCCGGCACCGTCATCATCCATCTCAATCCGGACCAGCTGCCCTTGAGCCTGACGATGATCGGACGCAGGCGGCTCGCCGGGAAACGGATTGTCGGCTTCTGGTCATGGGAACTCGCCCGCATCCCGGAAAGCTGGCATATCGGCCTCGAACTCGTCGATGAAATCTGGACGCCGAGCCGCTTCGTCGCCGACGCCATCCGTCCGCTGACCCAAAAGCCCGTTCGTGTCGCGCCCCATCCGGTCGCAATCGGCGCAGCCGGACGGAAAAGGCGCGCCGCCTTCGGCATTCCCGAAGAGGTTTTCGCCGTCGCGACCATATTCGACATGGCGTCCTGCTTTGCCCGCAAATATCCGCTGGCCGCGATCCGCGCTTTCCGCGACGCCTTTGGCGCAAACGGGCAGGCGCTGCTGATCGTCAAGGTCTCCGGCGCGTCGAGCGAACCCGCCCTGATGGAGGAGCTGCGCGAAGCGGCGGGCGGCGCATCCAATATCCGCATCGTCGAGGAAAACCTGACGCGGACGGACATGCTCGATCTGATCGCCAGCGTCGACGTTCTTCTCTCGCCGCATCGTTCCGAAGGGTTCGGCCTTACGCTCGCCCAGGCGATGCTCGCCCGCACCGCCGTCATCGCCACCGGCTGGTCGGGCAATCTCGACTTCATGAACGAAACGGCGGTGAAGCTGCTATCTTTCGACATGGTGCCCGTCGCCGATCCGCAAGGCTGCTACGCCGAAGACGGGCAGGTCTGGGCGGAACCCGACGTCGCCGAAGCGGCCGCCGCGCTGACAGAACTCGCCGCCGACAGGAGCCTGCTTGCGCAGCTCGGCAGCGCAGGTCACGAGGAAGCAAGCCGGGCCCTCGGGCTCGAGGCTTACCGCGCCGCGGTCGCGCCGGCGCTCCACCCTGGAATGTCGGCAAGTTCCGGTCTGGCGGCAAGCGTCGTCCACTGATCGACCCAGCAGCAGACATGATCGAAGCGCGCGATTTCGATTGCGCGCGCATGACTGCGATCTTTCATATGCGACAGATAGGACTGGGTGACGGACGGTCCCACGACTTCGTCGTCGCTGCCGACGAAATGCACTTGCGGAATATTCTCGACGCGCGCCGCAACATCGGCAGGGTCGAGCGAGCCCTTGAGCGGCGAAAGCCCGTCCCTTTGCACCCAGAACGCAATATCGAGATTGGCGCTGACGGTGACGAGGCCGACGACGTCGCTTCGCCGCGCCGCCAGCAGAACCGCGACCGCGCCGCCGCCGGAATAGCCGACAAGAATAATCTTCTTCGCACCCGCATCGCGCTTCAGCGTATCGACGGCCGCGCTCATGCTGTCGATGACTTCAGGTGCATAGCGACGGGTCGTCCAATGATCCGGCGTGCAGTTTCGTGCGCCGAGCGCGATCGTGTATTGGCAGGGACGCGCAACATAGGCGACATTGTCATGGAGATCGCGCCTGGCAAGCTCCAGCGCGACGGGCTCTGTCGGCGTAGGATCGGACGAGATCGTGCGCGGCCCGAGAAAGGCGAGCCCGTCGCCTTCGATATAGACGACGAGAAGGTCCTCGTTCGCCTTCCTGGGAGAAGCATAGGTCGCAAGGTCGAAATCGCCGGCTTCGACAAGCTGGTAGGTCCAGCCCGCCCCGCCGGCTATGACCTCCGCCTTGCGCTGGCGCGGAACGAGGTCGGTCGAACTGCATGCAGACAATGCGGCGCAGAGCGCGAGACAGAAAACGGCTTTCATAATCTTCATTGGTGATCGCCCTTCTCCAGCGCCGCCTTGATCTTCTCATTGACGGGCATGAAGCGCTCGATACCGCCCGCAAGCGCCCGACGCATCAGCTCCAATCCGCGCTTCCGCGTCGCGACGTCGTAGTTTTCCAGCAAGGCCACGCCCTCGAACCAGAGCACGACAGGATGATCCGGGTCGATGCCCCTGGCAAAGGCGAGCATGACCCGCGCATCTTCCGAATTCTTCTCGACGAGAAGCCAGTTGAAATAGGTCGGCAGAATGTCGAGCCGCAAGGGAGCGCGCGCCAGGACATCGTATATCTGTCGCGGCCAGACATTTTGAAGCGTGTCGCCGTCGGGCAGAATTGCCTCGCCATCCTTCGTAAAGGCCGCCGCGGCCGAAATATTGGCAAGCGCAACGGAGAGCGAGACGGAACTCCCCGCCGCCGAGCGCTTCGCGGCCTCGCCAAGCACGCGCTTCAGAAGAAGCCGCTGACCCTCGGGCAGATCGCCATCCGCGTTGAGCCGCAAGGCCCGCCTCGAACTGTCCTCGACAAGACCGGCAAGCCCGAGCTCCGCGCCGCGCGGATCGCGCGGCACGGCAAGTTTTGCGCAGGCGTCTTGATAGGCCGAGGGCGGAAGGCAATCCCCGAGGCGCTGCATGGCAAGACCGTTCGCGCGCAGGCTGCCCGCCGCCAGAGCGGCAATCTCCGCAAGAACGAGACAGGCCCCGACCGCCAGGCCCTGAAAATTCCGCGACTTGAGCCCGGACGGATAAGGCAGGCGCAGGCGGGAGGACGTCTCCGCCATCGCCCCGGCCGCCAGCGCGAACACGACCATCGTCGCCGGCAGCGAAAACCAGAAGGCGTCGATGACGACCCAGGACACGGCGAGCGCCGCCGCGAGCGCGCGCCATCTGCGCTGCGACGTGAGCACCAGCACGACCGGAATCGCAAGAGTGAGCAGCAGGCCCGGCACGCCCGCCGAGAACAGCGCCTCCACAAGCGCGTTGTGACTGTGGAATTCGTCGCGGGTTATGTCGCCCCATTCCGTTTTGTAAAGACGGATGCCCGTCGACGGAAGATTGCGCGTGAGATATTCCGAATAGTGTCCCCAGCCATGGCCGAAAATGACGGCGCGCGCATTTTCGACGATCGACGGATCGAGCACCTTGATCAGGATCTGCCGCGACCAGAGCGAGAAAGCATGGTCGCGAAAATCGACGAGCCGCAGGAGCAAGGGAGGAAGAGCCGCGGTCGCCAGAAGTCCCGCGGCGATGAGCCTGCCGACAAGAGAGTCATGCACAGCCGCCCAGACTTGCGCGCGGCGCCCGGGCGCTGTCCCGACGAGAACCAGAAGTGCAATCGAGACAACGCCGGTCGCCACCATGGCGACGCGGTTGCGGGAGACCAGCAGCACGAAGACGCCGCAGGCGAAAAGCGCAAAACCCCGCCGCGAAGCCCCGCGCCGGAACGACAGCGCCGCCAGCGGAAGGATGCCGAGCGCGTAATAGCCCAGATACTCGTTGAAGGTGAAGAAGGTCGTCTCGAAAAGGATCGAGGGCACAACCTTCCACAACCAGAGAATATTGGCGAGATTGACGAAGCCGACGATCAGCGCGACGCCCGCCGTTATCGTGACCAGCGCTTCGAAAAGGCGGTTGCTTTGCCGCAGGATCATGGCCGAAGCGATGAAAGCGCCGAGCGCAAAGAACCAGATCGGTCCTTCTCCTGTCTGCGGCGCGCCGAAAAGCGCGAGCGTCGGAAAATCGGCAAATGCGCTGCCGACAAGGCTCCATGCGCCGAGTGCGGCGCAGGCAAGAACGAGCGGATGGCCGAGATAGCGCAAGGCGGCAGGCGTGGCGATCGCAAAAAGCGCAAGCCCGGCAAAGGAGAATGCGGCCGCCACGTAGAAGACGACGACCACGCCTTCGGCATCCGCCGAAACGCCCGCGGCAAATTCGGGAAGCGACGCAAATACGGACAGCGCGCCGATACAGAGCCCGGCCCATATCAGGCCGACGGCAAGGCCCCGAAGCGAAACCTTGCCCATTGCGGCGGTCAGAAATTTGTTCAAGGCCGGCTCCCGGCTACCGCGCGGAATGGACGGCTTGCGCGCCGCCGACATTCTGCCCCGCCGCCGCAAGCACCTCGTCGAGAAAGCGCCGTCTGAAATGCTCCGGCGCATAGCGCAGCGCATTGTCGCGGCAGTCTTGCGGCCGGATTTTATCGCCGACGCGGTCGAACTCGTTCACGGCCTTGCAGAGCGCGTCGGCATCCTGACTGCCGAAAAAAACCGCCGTCGGCGTATGCGCGTCGAGCCCGTAAAGCGTCTCGACCGCACCTCCCCGATGAAGTGCGATGACCGGCTTGCCGCAGGCCTGCGCTTCGAGAGGCGCGATGCCGAAATCCTCGACCGCGGCGCTGATGAAAGCGCGGCAGCGCGCCATATAGTCATCGACCACCGCATCGGACTGGCGGCCGAGATAGGTGATGTTCGGCGCCTGATGGGCAAGCACGCGCTCGCGCTCCGGCCCGTCGCCGATGATGACCAGCTTGTGATCCGGCATGGCCGCGAAGGCTTCGGCGATGAGGTCGACGCGCTTGTAGGGGACGAGCCTCGACACGACGAGGAAGAAGTCTTCGGACCGGGTGGAAAGCTGAAAGCGCTCCGTCGCCACGGGCGGCGGAACGACGCTTGCCTCGCGGCGGTATGTCTTGGCAATGCGCTTTGCAACGAAGGCCGAATTGGCGACGAAATGATCGACGCGCTGCGAGGCGGCCTGATCCCAGAGCCTGATCTTATGGAGAAACCAGCGCGCGGCCCAGCCCTTGACCCCGCCAAGGCCCGTCTGGCGAAGATAGGAGTCCTGCAAGTCCCAGGCATAGCGCATCGGCGTGTGAACGTAGCTGACGTGAACCTGGTCGGGCCCGGCGATCAACCCTTTGACCACGGCGTCGCAGCTCGAAACGACGAGGTCATAGCCCGAAAAGTCCCATTGCTCGACGGCCAGAGGCATCAGCGGGAGGAAATAGCGATAGTGCTTGCGCGCAAATGGCATGCGCTGAAGGAAACTCGTCCTGACCGGGCGGCCGCCAAGCCAGCCGCGATCTTCCCGCGGCAGAAAGTCGACGATCGTATAAAGGTCGGCTTTCGGAAACAGGGCGAGCATCTGCTCCAATACGCGCTCGGCTCCCCCGGGCATCGTCAGCCAGTCATGAACAATGGCGACACGCCGGAACATATCGCCCGGCGCAGGGCGCAGAATGGGGTTCGGTCTGATCTGCATGGGGGTCACGGCCGGCGAGCGATGGATCGACGATTGAGTGAACTTGACTGTTCCTCATACGCCGACATGTCTAGGTCACCCAAAATCACTCGCCCATTCTCCCTGCCTCGCGCAGGCTACAATGCTACCGCCCGCCCTTCGGCGCAATGTTGCTCAAGAACAACATGCGATCGGAATTGCTTCGGACGGCTCCAGATCGAACCAATGGCCTCCGTTTTCGCCGCAAGTCCCGATAGACGCGAATCCTATTTCGACTAGTATGGCCGCGAGCAAGGATTCTTGGCGTTCCCTGCCTATGTCGCGGGACGCAATTCGAAATTACGATCGGGGGCGAAGAATGCGCTATTCGGGATTTGGACGGACCGGGCTTTTTGTTGTCGCCGCAAGCGTCGGAGTGGCCGGTCTCGCCGCCACGGCGGAAGCGGCCCACCTGCCGGCATACAGCTCCTCCAAGTTCACCCAGGACGAGGTCTCCCAGACCGGCGCCGATCAGACAACGGGTCTCATTTCCGACCGTATCAGCGACATCACCGGCGATAACGGCAATGGCGGAACGGCGAGCCTCGACAGCGGCACGAACAAGGCCGCCGGCAGCGGACCGCTGACCAACGGCCTGTGGTTCAACGTCGCCGGAACGAAAGTCAACGACACGCATAACGGCGCGGCCTTCGACGGTCCGATCTACACGATGCTGGTCGGCTACGACACCAAGGTCACGGACAGCCTCCTCCTCGGCGTGGCGACCGGCTACGAGCACATCGACATCAATACCGACTACAATGGCGGCGCGCTGCGCGGCAACAGCTGGACGGTCGCTCCCTATGCGTCCTACCAGATCACGCAGATGCTGAGCGTCAACGCCACCATCGGCCACACCTGGGTGCACTACAATGAAGAGCATGGCAACGTGTCCGGCACGACGGATGGCGATCGCTGGTTCGGCACGGCGAATATCGTCGCCAAGCAGTCTGTGAACCAGTGGAGACTTACGGAAAATCTCGGCTACTTCTACGTGACGGAAACGCAGGACGCCTATACCGAGACCAACCTGAACCCGGTCGACAAGTCGACACGTCATCTCGGCCAGATCCGCGTCGGCGGCAAGGCGGGCTACTACATCCCGACGATCTACGGCTATCTTGAGCCCTACGTCACGGGCCGCGCCGAGTTCGACGTGGACAAGAGCTCCGACCAGATCATCAGCTCGGGCACGACCGTGTCGCGCAGCGACTTCGGCGCGACCTTCGGCGCCGGCCTCAAGGTCAGCGTCGGCGACAGCGTGAGCGTCAGCGGCGAATTGACGTCGACGGCGTTCCGCGACAAGTACCAGGCTTACGGCGCCTCGGCGACGGTCGGTCTGAAGTTCTGAGCTCCGGCGCATCGCGCCAATCGGCTGAAATTGAAACCGGCGGCGTGGCGACACGCCGCCGGTTTTCTTTTACCCGGGATTCAATCGCGCCCGTCCGGAACCGGGCGCCGCAGCATCGCCGCCATATGTCGGATATCGCCGGAGACGATCTCCGGCGTCGCATTGCGGCCGAGCCAATCGGAGGCATTGTCCGCAAGCCTCTGCGCAAGCGCCGCATCGTCGAGCAGTCGCCGGCACTGGGCGGCGAAATCTTCCGGCTCGTCGGCCAGAAGCAGATGCACCTCATTGTCGAGATCGAGCCCTTCCGCGCCCTGACGCGTCGAAACGACGGGAACGCCATGCGCGAAGGCCTCGAGGATCTTGATCCTTGTTCCGCCGCCCGTTCGGAGCGGCGCCACGGCGATGCGCGCGTCCGCATAATAAGGCGCCAGGTCCGGCACTCTGTCGGTGACGATGACGTGCCTGTTCTCGGCGCCGAGCGCGTCGATTGCCGGGGCGCTCCTGCCGACAAGCATTGCCGTCACGCCGACCATATGGGGAAGGACTTTGCGCACGAGCCATTCCGCCGCATCCGTATTCGGCACATAGCTGAGATTGCCGACCAGAATGAGATCGGTGGTTTTCGTTTCACGGGCGGCAACCGGCGCATGCGGCGGCGCCGCATTCGGCACGCGCGCGAAGTCTGAATCCGGATAGAGACGCGACAACCGCGTCCTGTCGCGTTCGGAGCAGACAAGAACCCGGTCGAACAAAGGAAAGAAATGAGCGGCCAGAGCGCCGAACTTTCGCGCATCGTCCTCCGCGATCCGCGCCAGCGGCGCTTCGCCCCGCAGCCTGTGGAGAGCGGCAAGCCGTTCGTAGAACTCCACCTCGTCGTCGTCGAGATCGAGAATGACAGGCGGACGGTTCTCATGCCGGAGCAGCGGCTCGATCAGCGGCGCGCAGGAAAGGCGCTGCACATGAATGAGATCGTAGGAAAAGGGATCGACCCGCTCGGACAGCGCCCGCCATGCGCTGGCGGGGTTGTACCAGCACAGGCTCGGTCGCGGATAGCGCGCCCAGGCTTCCGCCTGGGCCGCGGGATCGATCATCCGCATGATGAGAGAGGCATGCGCGTCGACAATCGAATTCATCGGCATGACATCGAGCCGCCTGCTGCCGGCGAGAGCGAATTCCGTCGGCTTGGGACCGCCTGCTATCGGCGTCACGACAAGATCGACTTCGAAGTCGCGCGCAAAGGCGCTGAGGAACGCCCCGCTTCGCAAGGCGAGCCCGTTGCCGCCATCGTCGGGCATCAGCGGGGCGATGAAAAGAAGGCGCGGCTTGTTCATCGAGCGAGCTCGACCCATAAGGAGTGGCTGCTTGAATCTCTACGCACGGGAAGCGGCGACAACGCGCTTGGCGCGCAGGTCGGCGCGTTCCGGCGCAAGCGCTTCCGCGCGGCCATACCATGTCGCGCTCTCGTTAAAATCGCCGAGGCGAAAATAGCAGGTCGCCAGCGCCTCATAGGTCGGCAGGCCGAAAAGCTCCTTGTTATAGGCGCATTGCTCGTCGCGGAACGTCTCCCCATCTATCGCCGCCAGTGTCAGCAATGGCGGCAAAGCATCGGCAAACCGCTTGCCGTTCATGTGATGGCGAGCTTCGAGAAAGCGCAGATAGTGATTGGTCGGAAAGCGGCGCTTCGCGTCAGCCAGCAGCGCCGATACATCCTCGCCCCGATCGACGCGGCTGCCGATGAGACTCAGATAGGCCAGCGCGTCGGTCGTTCCATCGACATCGCGTCGCGCGAGTTCGACGCCATGAGCCCAGGCTTCTTCCGCTTCCTCGATCTGGCCGAGGCCCTCAAGCACATGGCCGAGGTGCCACCACAGGAAAATGCGGTCCGGCGAATGCATGACCTGCTCGCGAAGCAGAGGCAGGTTCCGCCTGTGTTTCGCCGTCTGGTCGCCCTCATATCCGACATGTTCGAGAACGGCTTCGATCGCGCCCACACGAAGTCCGTCGGACGCGGCGACAGCTTCGATGCCGGGCACAATGGATTCGTGAATCTTGCTGCGGAAACGGATGCGCGGATCGTTACGGAACAGACGATATTCGCGATACGGCGTATAGCCGATGCGGGGGCGAAGCCAGGGGCGCAGGCAGACCCGGCCGGGCTCGGACAACGCCGCTTCCAGACCCGCGCGATCGATGCCCCGCAAGCGCTCGTCGGCGTCAATGTAGAGAATCCATTCGGACGAACAGTTGTCGAGCGACAGGTTGCGCGGCGCGGCGAAGTCGCCCTGCCATGGACTTTCGAGAACTTTGGCGCCGAAGGAGCGCGCTATGTCGATGGTGGAATCTGTCGAGCCCGTATCGACGATGACGATCTCGTCGACAAGGCCGGCAATGGAGCTGAGGCAATCGGGGAGATGATGTTCCTCGTTCCTCACGATCATGGAAGCCGCGACAAGCGGCCGCGACGATCGCCGGGGGAAACTATGTCGGTCCGGAAGCGTTGCCATAATATGCCCAGGCGCTGGAGATGCCCGGACGCATCGTGTCCATCGAAAAAGTGGTGATCAAGGGAACGACGAAGACGCCACCGAGCAGAAAGCCCCTAACGAAGCCGCGCCTGCTGCCTGCCAAGCGGTCGAGAACGGCCTTTGTGGTTTGGCCTTCTTCCATTCGCCCTTAGCTTTCGCGGATCAGACGGGGCCGGAACCGTTGCCATAGGTCGCCCAGGCGCTGGAAATGCCCGGACGCATCGTGTCCATCGAGAAGGAGGCGACCATCGGAACGACGAAGGCGCTGCCGAAAAGAACGCCGCGGATGAAGCCGCGCTTGCTGACGGCCAGCCGGTCCAGAACGACCTTGGTGGTCTTGCCTTCTTCCATCGCCTCAAACCCCCGAAATTCGCTGTTCACTCAAGCGCTTGCTGAATCGCGCCGAGCGCAGATTCCCTATCGCCATTAGTTAGCACGAAACATTTTGACGTGTCCACGAGACGGCAGACGTCTTCGATCCATTTCCCGACGGTGTTGCGGGAACGCCCCTGCTGCATCAGGCGGGAAACCATTTCGACGCGGGAGACGGCATCGATCGCGGTCCGCCCGCCATGATTGGGCACCATGAAGAAGACGGCATCGACCGGCCCCGGTGCAATGACCCAATTCCGGCCGACATCGCGGGGCGAGTAGGAATAGATGCGGAACCCCCGTCCGCTGTCGATTGAGGGAAGGCGCGGCGCCAGGGCGGCAATCTCCGGCAGGAGGGCAAGCCCCGGCCCCTTGACGTGGAATCGCCTCGGGAAAGGCGTCACGACCGTACCGTCGAGAAGGCAGATATCGTCGGACTCGACCGAATAGCCCTGGGTGAGCATGTAGGAGAAGAGCGTCGTCTTGCCCGCGCCGCCCGCGCCCGCGACGAGGAAGCGCGAGCCGCCGGGCGCCCGCGCGCAGCCGGCATGGATCTGGGCGGGCTCCCCGCGTTCCCTGATCGCCGCCACACACATCAGGGGATAGAGCGCATCGACGATGCCCCCCTCGCCGAATTCGGCGACGACGTGGCCGTTCTCGAGAACCCTGTAGGCGTCGCCGATCCGGACGACGTCATAGGAAATACGCCGCGTTACAGGCACTTTCTGCTCGGCGTCGAGCAGCAGATATCGCAGGTCTTCGGCAATCGCATCCGAATCGGTGCGAATTTCGAACACGCAATTCAGCAACTGAAGACTGAGCGTCAGCCTCACTCCAGAAGGCCCTGGCTCTTGAGCTGCGCGATGCATTCCTTGATTTCTTCCATCGGCGCCGTCGTAAGCGCATAGGACTCGCGCAGTACCTCGCCGATTTCGTCGAGCGTCGTCGTGCCGTCGCAAAGCTCGAGAATGACCGCGGCCGTATGGTTCAGATAGTGAACCTTGTCCGCGCTCGGCTGATAGACGACATAGCCATCGGCCACTTCATTGACGTCGAGGCCTTCGGCCTGCTTCAGAACGCTCGTCATCTTGGTTCCCCGTGATCTTGAATGACTTTTGGTGATCGTCGCCCCTCATGAGCGCGGCGGCGTCTCGGCATCCCTGTCCCCGCGCTCGCGATAATGCTTGATCTCCAGGAACGGCAGACCCCAGCACTGGCATCCCATGTCCGACGCCATGAGGCCGAGGCCTTCGGTCTCATATTCGCCGATGCGAGGGTCTCGCACACGGCCATTGGGCCGTCCATAGGGGAAGGCCGGAAAGATAAGCCCGTCGCGATGCCGGTCGGCGCGGATCATCAGCATCGTGCCGCCGACCGCGTCGAGGCGGACGAGTTCGCCTTCCGCCTTCAGGTCGTTCATGTGGAGCAATCCCTTGTCGCGCCACGCATTCCAGTCGAACGTGCCTTCGCCCCACTCCCATATGCAATGCGGATTGAGGATATCGCGCTTATAAGCGAGCAGCCGCTCGATGACGTCCTCGGGATAATCGACGACGTCGACGTCGATCCACAGCACCCAATCCTCGTCGTCGAGCGCGTGGAAGAGAAGGTGATTGCGCGCCTTGGCAAGCACGGTGCGCCGCGCGATTTGCAGCGGCGGTGCCCAGCGCTCGGTTCCCTGAGGAAAATGAAAATTGAAATCCTTCTTCCACAGCCCGACCCGCGCATAGCGCTGGCGCAGCGCCGGCAGCCGGGCTTCGAGCGCGTCATATGTGCCGTCGCTGCTGTCGCCTTCCAGAAGACCGATGGAAATGCGGTCGGCCGGATAGCTGAGCCGCGCCAGCAATTCGAAATGCCTGTCGAGATGCCGCAGGGCATCCTTGACGGGCGTCAGAACGAGAATGCGCGGATCGCTCACGGGTTTCTCCTCGCAGGGGGCCACGCCGCGGGGACGGACCTCAGGGCCTTCTAGATAGCCTGCCGAGAAGGCCCAATCCAAGCCGATGTTGGCGTAGATGGCGCGCAAAAAGGCGCGCCCGCGCCCGGGCCAGGCCTTCGTTGCCGCCCTGCCACAGTCCGAGATGCGACAGGCTTTCCGCCGAATAGGCGTAGCGGAATTCCTTCAGCGTGACGGCAAGACGCCGCACCGGCCAGGGCCAGCGCGCGGCGGCGGCGCAGAGAAGCCAATGCGCGCGCGCAGCCAGGGAATAAGGCCGGGCTCCGGCCCGGACAAGGCCGAAGAGCCGCTCGGCCTGAATGAGATGGGCCTCGAAATGCCCCCGGTAGCCCGCAGCTTCGGCCATGGCCTCCATGCGCGCCCAGTCGATCGCCGCGCCATGCTTTCGCGCCAGCGCGACGAAATCCGAGAGAGAGCGCAAGGGCGGCGTCAGCGTGGCGTATCCCCAATCGGAGACCTGCCCGCCGATGACATTGTGGAGGAGCAGGTGGTCGGGCGAGAGATGGAAATATGACAATCCGTCTTTTTCGACGGCGACGGCGTCCCGCCAGGCATCCGCCGCAGGCAAGGCCCCGTCGGCGGGCGGCAACAGGGGCATGAAGTGGAGCTCGATGGACCCCCAATGACCCTCGAGAAAGAGCGGCGCCAGATGATGCGGTGCGCCCTTGTCGTCCGCCTTCGGACGATAGCCGAGCGACGTCATGACGGCTTGCGCGCCCGCAAGCTCTTCGGCGCGGATCAGCATGTCGACATCGACCATCCAGCGCGACGCTGGATCGGCATAGAGATCGGCGAAGACATGCGACATGCCCTTGAGCAGCATCGGCGAGATGCCTGCCGCATTGAGCGCGGCGATGATCTTCCGCGCCTGCGCCTCAAGATCGCCGAGCCGCTTGCGATTGAAGAACCAGTCGTTCTCGAGCCGGATCGCCACGCTCCCCGCCGGCAGAAACGGCCGCAGCGCCGCCGGCGGCGAAACGGCGAGCCCTTCGCGCAGCAGCGCCGACCAGAGCGCCGCCGTCAGCCTGTATTGCGTGGCAAGCTCGATCAGCGCTTCCCAATAGTGCCGCCGCCCGGCAACCGATGGATCGAGGCGCAACCGGGCCTCGTCGGAAAGCGTGCCGCCGAGAAGATGTGTGAGGTCGCCAAGCACCTGGCCGCGATCGGCAAATGTCGGGGGAGGCGACGGCGAATCCATGGGCGCACTCAGAACGCGAGCTTCGGCGCGAGAGATGCGTCGCCGCCGCTCAGGGCAATACCGCCGGGCGCTGCGATACGGGATAGGGGGATACGCCCCTTCCATTTTCTCTCTGTGCTGACCGGCATTTTTCTTCCCGCTTTGGCGGCAGCCTAACGCAAATTGCCCCCCGGCGCAGCCGAAGCTTCACGGACAGGCACGCAGCCGCTTCGCATCCGGGGAAAAAGGCCGCTAGATTTGAACCATGAGATTCGCAAGCATGCAGACGGGACTGAATGCGCTGAAGCGGGGGGCGGCCCTTTTCAGGGCGCGGTTCTATTACGAAGCCTTCGTCGCCTGCTTCCTCGCCCTCATCGTGCTGATCGGCATGGCCGATCCCTTCTTCGTGCAGGGCGTTCGCCTGATCGGCTTCGACCTCTATCAGCGCCTCGGTCCTCGCATTGCGGATCCGGCGCTCCCTGTCCGCGTCGTCGACATCGACGACCGCTCGCTCGCCGAAATCGGCCAATGGCCATGGCCCCGAAACGTGATGGGGCAATTGCGCGACAAGCTCGCGGCCGATGGCGCCGCGGTCGTCGCCTTCGACGTGATGTTCGCCGAGCCTGACCGCACCTCGCTCGACCAGATCGCGGCGCATATGCCGCCGGCAACCGCGGCCGCGCTGGCCCAGGCCGTCGGCCCGCTTGTCAGTAACGATGCGATTTTCGCCCAGAGCATCGCCCAGGCGCCGACCGTTCTGGCCACAACCTTCACAGGCGAAGCCGCAGGCGCTGCGCCGCCCGCCAAGGCCGGCTTCGCCATAGCGGGGGACGACCCGCGGCCCTTCCTCAACGGCTATACGGGCATCGTCGGCAATCTGCCCCAGTTCAGCGGCGCGGCGGCCGGCATCGGCTCGATCAACTGGATACCCGACCGCGATCAGATCATCCGCCGCGTGCCGCTGATGTTCCGCCTCGGCGATACGATCGTGCCCTCCCTCGCGGCGGAGGCTTTGCGCGTCGCACAGGGTGCAAGCACCTATGTACTGAAATCGTCGAATGCCAGCGGCGAGACCGCCTATGGCCGCCAGACCGGCCTCAATCATATCCGCATCGGCGCGGTCGAGGTTCCCGTGGATTCCGATGGCGGCATCTGGGTGCAGTTCCGGCGAGCGTCGCCCGAAAGCTACATCCCCGCCTGGAAGGTGTTGCAGGGCAAGGTCGCGCCCGGAGAACTTGCCGGCCAGATCGTCCTCGTCGGCACCAGCGCGCCCGGCCTCATCGATTTGCGCGCAACGCCGCTCGACGCCTCGATCTCGGGCGTGGAAGTCCACGCCCAGGTGATCGAACAAATCCTGTCGCAGAAATTCTTGACCCGGCCCGACTATGCCCATGCGCTTGAACTCTTCATCACCGTCGCGCTCGGCGCTCTGCTTGCTCTGCTGCTCCAGAGAATGCCGGCGCTCGTCGCCGCGCCGGTCGGCGTCGCCTTCATCCTCGTCATTCTGGCGATGGGCTGGTTCGCCTATGAATATATGGGCCTTCTTTTCGACGCCCTCTATCCCGCCTTCTCGCTCTTCCTGCTGATCGCCGGGGCGACGGCCTATCTTTATCGCCGCACCGAATTGCAGCGCTCCGAGGTCCGCCGCGCCTTCGGACAATATGTCTCGCCGACCGTCGTGCACGAACTGATCGCGCATCCTGAAAAACTCGTGCTCGGCGGCGAGGAGCGCGAGCTGACGCTGATGTTCTGCGACGTCCGGAATTTCACCCAGATTTCGGAAGGCCTGAGCGCCACCGAACTCACCCGCTTCATCAACGAATTTCTGACGCCCTTGACCGACCGCGTGCTCGCAAGCTCCGGCACCATCGACAAATATATGGGCGACGCGATCATGGCCTTCTGGAACGCCCCGCTCGACGATCCCGATCATGTGCGCCATGCCTGCGAGACGGCCTGCGCGATCTATCTGGAGATGGCCGCGCTGAATGAAACATGGCGCAAGGCCGCCGAGGACGAGGGCCGCCCCTATACGGAGGTGCGCATCGGCATCGGGCTGAACACGGGGCTCTGCTGTGTCGGCAATCTCGGCTCGACGCAGCGCTTCGACTATTCCGCCATCGGCGACGGGGTGAACACAACCTCGCGCTTCGAAGGCCTGTCGAAACATTACGGGCTGACATCCATCGTCGGCGAACCGACGGCGACGCGATGCCCGCAATTGCGTTTTCTCGAAATCGATCTGGTTCAGGTCAAGGGCAAGTCGCGCCCCACCCGCATTTATACCTTGATGGATACGCTCGGCTGCCCGCCGGACAAGGCGGAAGAGATCGCCGCGTGCCACGCCGCCTTCCTCGCGCGCTACCGCGCCCGGGATTGGAGCGCGGCTTCCGCCCAGCTCGAAAAATGTCGGGATCAAGGTGTAAAATCGCTCGAAACGCTCTACAACCTCTTCGAAAGCCGCATCGAGGCATTCAGGGAAAATCCGCCCCCTGCCGACTGGGACGGCACGTTTGTCGCGGAAGAGAAATAGACCGGCGCCGTAAAACCCCGTCGCAGAAACAAGATAGATTCCGATGAACGAACCTTTTCCGCTCCTGTTCGCAGCTCTCGCTCTGCTTCAGGCGAAGCATTTCCTGTTCGATTTCGTTTTTCAGACGAAATACCAGCTGAAGAACAAGGGCACTTACGGCCATCCGGGCGGCCTGCTGCATGCGGGCCTTCATGCCGCGGGCTCGCTTCCCGCGATCCTGCTCTTTCAGCCCTCCGCTACGCTCATCGCCTCGATCGTGATCGGCGAGTTCGCCGTCCACTATCATGTCGACTGGCTGAAGGAACGCGCGATGAAGCGGAACGGCTGGAAGGTCGAGGACAATGGATTCTGGATTGCGCTCGGCGCCGACCAGCTCGCCCATCACCTGACCTACACGGCCATTCTCATTGCGCTGACCGTCTTCTGAGCCGCCTCAGAACTGATAGATGAAGCTCAACGAGACGACATTGTCGTGATAGACGCCTGAATCGTCGTTCGAGGTGTTGAGCTGATAGGCGTAATCGAGCTTGATGTCCGACTGGAAGAACAGCGCATCCTTGAGCGTCAGCGAAACTTCCGGCGCGGTATAATTGTCCCGCCGCTTGCTGCCGCTCGCCAATATGGCTGAATAGTAGCGCTCATGGCTCGTCACGCCGGCGCCCATCACCAGATCGTTCAACAGGTTGAAGTAGTAGTCGACACCGGCGCCGAATTCCCAATAGCGGCCGGGCTGGATTTCATCGAGATTGAGCGTCGTAATGCCGCCGCTGATGCCGCTCCAGCGCACCCAGGGCGAAACGACGATGAGATCCTGGTTGCCCAGCACGCGCGGCACCGAAAACTTCGCTCCGGCATCGGCATAATAGCCTTTGTCGGCCGTGAAGTAGGGCCCGTAATGGCGATAGCCGCCACGCAGCCGGAAGCTTTCATAGGCGCCGCCGAACAGGCCTTCGAAAGTCGTCGCGAATGTCGCTTCCTTGTAATAGAGCATGCGGTCGAGCTCGGCCGCGCCGAGGCCGATCGCCGGATGGATGGTGAGGCCCGGCATCAGATCGATGACGGGACCGGTCGCCGCGCCCGCATATATGTAGTTGAGGCTGCTCATGTCCTTGACGAAATCACCGGAGACCTCGCCCGTCGTGCGCCAGGCGAAAGACCCCGCGGAGCGCTCGTCGCGAACGGCGAGGCTGCCGAAGAGGCCGGGCTCGCTCTTCGCGCCGCTCGACACATTGTCCGGATTCGTTTCCCAGCTCGTGCCGATCTCGGCCTTGAACTGCGTAGTCGATGGCTGGAGTTCGCGGCGCAGGCGCTGCATGCCTTCGCGCGCTTCCTCATTGGTCGGATCGTTGAGCAGCACACGTTCATAAGTCGCCAGCGCAAGGCGCGGTTTGTCATGGGCTTCGGCAAGTCTCGCATAATTCAGATTGGCCGCCGCATCGGTCGGATTTTTCATCACCGCCAGAAAGGCGTCCGACAGATCATCGGCATGCGCCGCAGTCAACGGCACAGCAAAGCCAAGCGCTGCGACCAGCGCGGCAGCAAGTTTCATCCGGCCCACGAGCATAGCCCCCAAGTACGAGCATCAGTCCCAACTACGCGACATTAAACAGACATTGTACCGGCCTTGCATAGTCCAATCAGTGCCCGAAAATGCGGCAATCGCACGGTAGGTCGTGATCGGTGCAAAAAAGCAACCCTGCCCGGTTTTGGCGCGCTGATCGGGCAAAGGAACGAGAATCCGGTTGGAATTCCACCCGGAGAAGAGCGTAATCTTTCCACGGAAGATGCGCCGATAAAAAACTGAAGATTTAGAATGATGAAGACATCCACTCTGGCTTTTCTGGGAACCATGCTGGCTGCCGGCCTGACGGCGCCCGTGGCAATGGCCGCGACCGAGATCGGCGTCGCCGCCGCCGTGAAAACCAATGCCGAATCCGTTATCGGCGGCCAGACCGCGCCGCTTCTGACCGGTGGGAAGCTCGTGCAGGACGAGACCGTGCGCACCGGGCCGAATGACACGGCGCAGCTTCTCTTCATCGACCAGACATCGCTCAGCGTCGGCCCCAAATCGGAAGTAAAGCTCGATCGTTTCGTCTTCGATCCGTCCCGCGCCAAGGGCGACGTCGTCATCGACGCGACCAAGGGCGTCTTCCGCTTCGTCTCCGGTAGTCAGGACCCCCACAGCTATGCGCTGAAAACGCCTGTGGCGACCATCGGCGTGCGCGGCACCATCGTCGATTTCCTCGTCCAGGACGGGAAGCTGACCATCATTCTGGTCGAAGGCTGGTGCGAGATCACGATGAAGGACGGCAGCATCGTCAAGCTGACCGACCCCGGCAAGGCCATCGTCATCGCCGCCAATGGCAGCGTCGACGGGCCGAAAACCTGGGACGGCACCTATCACAATATCGTGCAAGTCGCCTCCTTCCCGCTTTACGGCGACAGCTTTGAAGGCGATCAGCACAACATCGATCTGCCCGGCAGCGACGGGGCCTCGCGTCAGGATATATCGGACGAGCTTGCAACGCATGGCGTTGCTCTGTTGGGCAGCGGCACGGGCCATCACCACCATCACCACCACCATCATCATCACCACCATGGCGATGACGGCGGCGAAGGCGAAGGTTGCGGCGATTGCGGCGGCCCCGAGTAGGAAGCCGGCACGCATCTTTCAGGCGTCGGCGGCACCCTCGGCACCGAAGTTACGCGCGAAGAATGCGCGCATTCTTGCCAGCAGGTCGACTTCTGCGGTTTTCAGTTTCGCCGGACGGTTGGAAACTTCGGTGAGTTGATTCTGCCGCGTGGCGAGAACATGGCTGAAAAGCCCGAGCAGTTCCGGTGAGGCGGCAAGCAGCCCTTCGATCGCTTCCTTTCTGATTTCGAGAACGCGCAGCGGCGTCAGGGCCCGCACCGTCGCATTGCGCGCCGCGCCCGTCATCAGCGACATCTCGCCGACAATGTCGCCTGTCGCCAGCCGGTTGACCTCATGCTCGACGCCGGCGGTGCCGACAACGACGACAGCGGCGGCCCCTTCCAGAATGACGAACATCGACGCGCCGACTTCGCCCTGATTGATCAATGTATGGCCGGCCGGAAAATCGGCGGGTGCGCAACGGCCCGCAAGATCCTCGATCTGCTCGGCCGTCAGCGCCTGCTGGAACAGCGGCACGCGCGCAATGGTATCGCGCGTCTCGGTCGATGCCGCGCCGATGGGCGGCGCTTCATAGGGCTTGCTGAGTTCGACCTGCAACACGGGCGTCGGCAGGCCCGTCTGGCGGATCGCATCCTGAAGCGCCCTCAACATGATCGACTGGGCGGTGGTCGGCTGGATCTTGTCCGGATAGGCGTAAAAACGCGCCTGATAGAAAACCGCATCCTGCTCGAGCCTGCTGATGATGACGGTGGGCGGCGGAGAATCGCTGAGGCCGTGGGCGCGCACGGCCTTGTAGGCTTCGCCGATCAGCATGCCGATCGCCCGGTCGGACGGCGTGCGAATATCGATGCTGACCTCGACGGAGAGCCGCTTCGGTCCTGCCGGCCGGCTGTGGTTCGTCACCGGATTCGATGTAATGAGCCGGTTGGGAACGATGAGGCGGCGATCGTCGTCGAGATGCAGGAACGTCGTCCGCCAGCTGATGCCTTCGACCTGCCCATAGGCCGTGCCGCCCAATTCCTGCGAGTGGATCGTCAGCCAGTCGCCGATGGCATAGGAGCGGTCGAGATTGATCGAAAGCCCGCTGAAGAGATCGAGGATCATCGTCTGTAGCGCAAAGCCGAGAACGACGGCGGCAGCGCCCGAGGCGGCGGCTAGACCCGAAGCCGCCACCCCGACTTCGGCGTAAAGCCCGACGGAAAGACCGATGGCGAGCAGGAAAAAAGTCACGAGATCGCGGACGAGCGCCGGCGCCTTATGCCCCTTCCGGCGGCGGAAGTAACGCTTCCAGTAGAATGTCGAAATGAGCCCGTCGAAGAACAGCGCGACGGAGAGCGACAGCAGGATGCCGATTGAATCGACGGCGACCGTGGCCAAAGGCGCGGGCAGTTCGGCCATGATCGCATCCGCCGCCCAGATGCGAACGGCGATCAGGATCAGAGTTGCAACAATCGACGCGTAGATCATCGGGGTGCTGTCCTTGATGAGGCGCCAGAATTCCGACGCTAGCATGCCGGAATCTGGCGGATTGACAATCCGCCGCGAGAACAGCGAAATCGCGGGCGGACGAAGCCGCGGGCTTTGAAATCGGGATTGCAGGGGCATGGCTGAGGTGTCGACGGTCGGGGCGGACGGAAAGGCGCTGGCTGAAATCCTGGGCGCCCACCCGGCCTTTGCCGGCTGCTCGGCCGAAACCCTCGCCCGGCTGGTCGGCGCGGGCGAACTCCGGCACTTCCGCCCCGGCGACGTGCTGGTGCAGCAGGGCGAGGCCAGCGACGCGGCCTATCTGATCGTCGACGGCGAGGTGGAGGTCACGGTCGACAGCAGCTTCGGCCAGGTTCATCTCGCCCATCTGCCGGCAAAAAGCCTGATCGGCGACTTCGGCGTTTTCGCCAACCTGCCCAGGACGGCGACCGTGCGGGCGGCGGCGGCGGTGCGCGCCCTGCGCATCGGCCGCGACGCGATGCTCATGGCGGGGCGCGAAAATCCCGAACTCCTGCTTTCCGTCATCTCGCAGCTCGGCCAGCGCATAGGCGCGGTCAATCAGGCCGTCGGCTTCTACACCAACGCGCTCGCGGCGCTCGAACGCCACGACTTCGATCCCGCCATTCTCGACACGCTTCTCAATCCTCTGCCCGAACTCATCGACTTCGCCCAGACCTTCCGCCGCATGGCCGAGCAGATCATTCTGCGCCGTCGCCAGCACGACGAGATGGCAAGCGCGGCGATCATCCAGCGCGCCATGCTGCCCGCCGCCAGAACGCCGGAAGAATTCGGCGGCCATGTCGAAATCCATGCCGAAATGCGCCCCGCCCGCGAAGTCGGCGGCGACTTCTACGATTTCCTGATGCTCGACGACAGGCGTCTCGGGTTTTCCATCGGCGATGTCTGCGGCAAGGGCGTGCCGGCCTCGCTCTTCATGGCCATCACCCAGACCGTGATGCGCCTTGTGGCCCGTCAGGAAGGCGACCTTGCGACCGCCATCATGCGGGCGAACGATCTCCTCTGCACCGACAATGTTTCATCCATGTTCGCCACGCTTTTTTACGGCGTGCTCGACCTCGAAACCGGCCGCCTCACCTATTGCAATTGCGGCCACAATCCGCCCTTCATCCTGCGCGGCGATGGCAGCCTCGAGCCGATGAAGAACACCGGCTCGCCGCTGGCGATATTCGAAGGCGCGCCATACAAGACCGGAGAGGCCATGCTTGCGCCCGGCGACAGGCTCTTTCTCTATACCGACGGCGTCACCGAGGCGAACGATCCCGACAGCGCGCTCTATGGCGACGAGCGCCTGCTCGCGGCGCTCGAAGGCACGAGGCATCTGCCGGGGCGCGAATTGATCGATGCCGTCGTGGGCTCTGTCGACGAATTTGCGAAGACCGCCCCGCAATTCGACGACATCACCTGCCTGACGCTGCACTTCCGGCCCTGACGCCAAACCCGCCGGCACGCCGTCTGTGCCTCCGGTTCAGAACTGTCCGAGCGCCACGCGGCGAACGGCGTCCGTATCTGTCGGTTCGTGGCCGACCTTGTGAACGGGCGCAGGAACCTCCTGCACCGTGTTCGTCACCTTGCCGATGCCCGTCACTTCGACTTCCACCACATCGCCCGGATTCATCGGCCGTGAATTGGCCGGCGTGCCCGTGAGCACGATGTCGCCCGGCAGAAAGGTGATATGGCGGGAGAGGTCGGCGAAAATATAGTCGATCGGAAAAGTCATCTCGCTGACCGGCCCGTCCTGAACCACCTTGCCGTTGATATAGGTGCGCACTCTTTCCTTGCGAATGTCGACGCCGCGAACGATGCCGGGGCCGACGGGGCAGAATCCATCCTGCCCTTTTACGCGCAGCATTGATCCTGCATCCGTGTCGCGGAAATCCTGCGCGCCGACATCGTTGGCCGGCGCAAAACCCGCAAGATGATCCCAGACATCTTGGCGCGCGACATTGCGCATCGGCTTGCCGACAATGGCCGCGATCTCGCCTTCATAGTTGAGATACTTGCAGTCCGCCGGACGATTGAGAAATCCGCGATGGGAGTTGAGCGTCGTCAACGGCTTCTGAAAATATGTCGGCGTGACGAGCGGCGGCGCCTTGAATTCGACGCGGCGGGAATCGTAGTTCAGGTGAATGCAGATGATCTTGGTCGGATCGCAGGGCGGCAGATAGGTGGCGTCCGCTTCCACAACCGTTCGCCCGTCGCCCAGCCGCAGCCTGTCGCCTTCGGGGCGCACCCATTTCGGCGTGCCCTCATGCAGAATACGCCGCCATTCCTCGCGCGGACCGTTGAAAACCGACATTCGTTCCTCCCACAATTTCAAATTGAAGTAAGCCGGGGAGCGGATCCGAGCGCTCCCCGGCAATATCCGCCGCCCAAATCCTGGGGAAGGCGGCGGAGACCTGTATGACGCCCACAGCGAATTTGACACTCTCGTGGGAGCGTCACTCGGCAGCCGTCTCCATGATGCCCTTCATCACGCCCGCCACGGGCTCGTGCCCGTAAGTGTCGCGCTGATAATATTCCGACTGATGCGTGGCGGGACGAGCGCCCCAGCCGATCTCGCACATCCAGCCCGACGGGTTCATGAAATAGAACGAGTACATGTGATCGTTGGCGTGCCGGCCGGGCGCGATGGCGACCGGCACGTTGTTCGCCCGAACGATTTCATAGGCGAGGCCCACATCGTCGAAATTTTCGACCTCGATCATCAGATGGTTGATGCGCTTCGTTCCCGGAGGACCGAAGGCAACCGTATGATCGCGGCTGTTGCAATGCATGAACATGAGGTCGAACGGGCGCGGCATGCCCGGCATCGGAATCCTGTATTCGACGCCGCCGCGCATGCCGAGAAGCTTGTAGAACTCGTAGGTCTTCTCGAAGCCGACCGACTCGCTCTGGATCAGATGGCCGAGCCCGCCCTCGCCGGTCTTGAACTTGTCATGCATGCGCCGGCCGGGATGAAACGGCTTGTCGAACTGGATTTGCGGTCCGTGAAAAATCTCTATGGGATGACCGCTCGCATCTTCGAGCTTCATCACTTCGAGAACGCGCCGGTCGTCGGCTTCTTCCGGCGTACCGATGCGAACCTTGACGCCCGCATCCGTCAATTGCCTCTGCATCTGGCGGAATTCCTCGACGCCCGCGACGCGAAAGCCGAGAAAGTTCAGATCGTCCCTGCCGTCTTCCTCGACGATGAAGCGGTGATGCCAGTAATCCATCCGGAAGTAGCATCGCCCGGCCTCACCTTCGTCGACGACTTCAAGTCCGAGAATCTTCGAGGCGTAATCTTTCCACTCGCCGAGCTTTTTGACGCCGAGCCCCATATAGCCAAGTTCGGTAACTTGAACCATTTCCGTCCCCTCCCTTTCGCCCTTGTCAGGCAAACGACCCTTTGCGGACCGATATATTCTTGATGTCGGTGTAGAAGTCGAAGCTCCAGGTGCCGCCTTCGCGCCCGATGCCGGAATTGCGCGCGCCGCCGAAAGGCGCCGCCAGATCGCGCACGAAGAAGCAATTCACCCACAACGTACCGGCCGTCACCTTGTCGGCAATCGACATGGCGCGCTTTTCATTGCGGCTGAAGAGCGTGCCCGCAAGGCCATAGTCCGTATTGTTGGCCATCGCGACGACTTCGTCATCGTCAGTGAATGTCTGCCAGGTCAGCACGGGGCCGAAAACCTCGCGCTGGGCGATTTCAAGCTCGGGGCTCACATGGGTAAAGAGCGTCGGCTCGAAATAGAGCTCGCCGAAATTCGCCCGGTTGCCGCCCCAGAGAGGCACGGCGCCCGCCGCCTTTGCGCGGTCGACGAAGCCCGCCACGCGCTCGAAATGCTCCTTGTGGATGAGCGGGCCGACGCGCGTATCCTTGTCGCGCGGATCGCCGACAACCATATGGCTCGCCGCGGTGCGGACTTTTTCGAGGAAGCCCGGCTCGATCGATTTCTCGACCATGACGCGCGTGCCGGCGAGGCAGACCTGCCCCGCATTCATGTATTGCGCGGCGACAGTCTGGGCGGCCGCATCGAGATCGGCATCGGCGCAGACGATGAAGGGCGACTTGCCGCCCAGCTCCGCGCTCATGGGCGTGATCGAGCGCGCGGCCGCCTGGCCGATGATCTTCGCCGTATCGGTCGAGCCGGTGAAGCTGATCCGGTCGACATCGGGATGATTGACGAGCGCGTCGCCCGCTTCCTCGCCGATGCCCTGCACGACATTGAGCACACCGTCGGGAAGTCCCGCCGCATGGGCGATGTCGGCCATCAGCGAGCAGGTGAGCGGCGCCCATTCCGGCGGCTTGACCACGACGGCGTTGCCGGCCGCGAGCGCAGGGCCGACCTTCCATGTCGTCAGCATCAGCGGCGCGTTCCAGGGCGTGATGAGCGCGGCGACGCCTGCGGGATCGTAGCGCACATGATTGACGACCTCCGGACTGTCGATCGAATGGCCTTCAAGCGTCAGCGCCCAGTCGGCGAAGAACTCGATGTTCTGCGCCGCGCGCGGCACGACGCGGTGCACATTGCCGAGAAGGAGCGAACCGTTGTCCATCGTCTCGACGGCGGCAAGCTCGGCCGCACGGGCCTTGATGCCTTCGGCGAATTTCTTGAGATAGGGCAGACGCCCCTTCGGCCCGAGCGCCGCCCAGGCCGGAAAGGCCTTGCGGGCGGCGGCGACCGCTTGATCGACTTCGGCCTTCCCGCCGGCCGACACTTCGCACAGGAGCGAGCCGTCGATGGGCGAGATGTTGGAAAACTTGTTCTTCGAGGCGACGCGACGGCCGCCGATGAAGTGATCGGTCGAGACGTCGACGCCCGCGACCTTGGCCATGTTCCCGCTCATGCCACCTTCCCCACTTTCACGGGCGTGGCGGGTGCGCGCACATCGACAATCGGCTCCGTCAGGAAACGATCGACGAGGCGGTTGGCGCGACCGCGATCTCCGGTGAGGTGAACGACCTGCTGGTTGCGCGCGCCGGAGGCGAGATAGAAGCGCTCATATTGTTCGCCGCGGCTGGCGAGCGCGGAGCCTGTGAAGTCCCAGGCAAGGCGGAAGATGCGCGCCCGCTCCTCGGCGGTCACGTCGCCCGCGCCGCGCATATAGCGGTCGATCAGGGGCCGCAGCGTCGGGTCGTTGAACTGGGCGACCGTCGGCGCGGCAAGCAGATTGTGCGAACCGATGAGGCGGATGATCTCATTCACGCGCGGGAACCAGAAGGGCAGCGTCGCACGAAGGGCGCTCAAGGGCGCGCCATGCGGAAACCATGCGCCATTGCCGAATTCCATTGCGTTGCGCTCCGCCGTGTCGACGCAGGAACGCGCGAATTCGCCGAAGGTCCAGAGCTCGCCCAGCATCTGCATGGTGGCCGGCGCCTTGTCGTTGATCGATTCCGCCATGCGGGCTGCAAGGCCCCAGGCGAATTCGAGCTTGGTCTGGGCGCGGATCATGGTCTGCTGCATGACATTCGGGAACCATCCCGTCGACATGACCTGGTTATAGACCGCGACGTTGCAGTTGATGTGCAGCCGGTCCCAGGGCACTTCCACATCGTCGAAAATGACGAAGGCGTCCTGCTCATCGAAGCGGCTCGACAACGGATGATCGAAGACATTGCCGTTGGAGGCGCAGCTGTCGCGGCAGATAAACTTGAGGCCGGGCGTCGCCATCGGAATGCAGAAGGAGAGCGCGTAGTCCTCAGCACCTTCCGGCAGCGGATGGGCCGGATAGACGGCCAGCTCGTCGGCAAAGGGCGCAAGCGTCGCCAGAATGCGCGCACCGCGCACGATGATGCCGTGCTCGGTCTCGCCGACCTTGTGCAGCGCCACGTCATTGCCGGGCTTCGGCGCGTCGCCTTGCGACTTGTCGATGGTCGGCTGGATGATCGTATGGGTGAGCGAGATATCGTTGCGGCGGAGGAACTTCTGATAGGCGACGAGGTTTTCCGCGCCCCTTTCATTGCCCTGCGCGCCCCATTCGTCGGGTCGTGCGGCAAAGCCCGCATAGGTTACGTTCATGTAGTCGGGCGTGCGGCCCATATAGCCGACCGTGTATTCGGCGTAGCGCTCCAGCCCCTTGTGGCGGCGGGCGACGTCTTCCTTCGAGCGCGGGATCATGTGGCTCACATTGATCTTCTCGCCCGTCTCCGGGTCCGCCATCAGGCAATCGTCGGGATACTTGTGCTGAATGTCGAAGCTGCCGGCAAGCCCATGGGCCGCGCCCGCAAAGGCCGGATGGCCCGTCACATCGGAGACCTTCTCGTTGCCGACCCAGATCTCGCGGCCGTCGTTGAGGCCCCTCAGAAATTCCGCTCCGGTGCGTGCCGGCATGATCGAACCCTCCCCGGTTATTGATCATTATCAAAACTGATTGCAATCACATTGATGACGATCGATTGTGGAGTCAAGCGACTTATCGCGGGCTGAACAGGCGAAGCGCCCAAAAGTCTGGTGATAAATTGTCCCGCAGATTCACGAGGCGGGATTTCTGGGGTAGTTTGGTCGCTGCATTGCAGCGCACAAATGCCGATAGTAACCGCTTGGAAAACATGACCGAACGCAGCAGCCCCAAAGCGACGAGACCGACCGTGAGCGAGGCGGATGAGCCCAAGCTCGGGCGGCGCGAACGTAACCGCCAGGAAAAGCTCGCGCGCATCCTCAATGCGGCGCGTGTGCTCTTTCGCGAGAAGGGTTTCCAGAACGCGACAGTGACCGAAATCGCAGAGGCGGCCGATATCGGCTTTGGCACGCTCTTCCTTTATGCGAAGTCCAAGGAAGAGCTGCTCGTCATGGTGTTCAAGGACGAGATGAACGAGGTCTGCAACAAGACCTATGCAAAGCTGCCGGAGAAGCCCGTCCTCGATCAGGTGCTGTTCCTGTTCGAAGGGTTCATCGCCTATCACAAGCGCGACGTGCCGCTCGCCCGCGCCTTGATGAAAGAGATCTTCTTTCTCGACAACCCCGTGCGCCGCGCCGAGGTGATGAAGCTCATGCGCAACATATATGGCAGGCTCGCGGACATCATCGACCGGGGCAAGGCCAAGGGGACGATCCGCAAGGACGCCGACCGGATACAGCTCGCGCGCAATCTCTTCGGGATCTACGTGCAGCTTCTCAACGCCTGGCTCGGCGGCTACACGGATTATGCGCGCTTCATGGAGGTTCTGCCGAAGGCCCTCGCCATGCAGCTTGCGGAAGCTGCCCCGGCACGAGCGGCGAAGCGCCCGGCCCGTGCGAAATCTTCCGCCTAGTCGAAGCTCACTAAAACATCGCCAAAGCCCTGATCGAAGCGGCAGACGACGCTGTCGCCCTGCTTCACCGGGATCGCGCGGACGAACGAGCCCGTGAGGATCACATGGCCGGGCTCGAAGCTCACGCCGAATTCGCCGAGCTTGTTGGCAAGCCAGGCGACCGACGTCACCGGATTGCCGAGCACGGCGGAGGCGAGCCCTTCCTGCTCGACGGCGCCGTTGCGGATGATCGCCCCGTGCACGCTCCGCACATCGATCTGATCGAGGCGGCGCGGATTGGCGCCGAGGACGACGGCGCCGCAGGCCGCAAGATCGGCGACCGTGTCGATGAGGTTCATGCCCGGCGCCCGCGCCACGCGGAAATCGACGATCTCGATGGCGGGGAGCACGAAGTCGGTCGCACGGATAACATCAACGGGGAGAATGCCCGGTCCCTTCAGCGCGTGCTTCATCACGAAGGCGATTTCGATCTCGATCATCGGATCGAAGAAGCGCGAGGCCGGAACCGGCGTGTCTTCGGGCAGGAAGAGATCGTCCGTCATGGCGCTGAAGTCGGGCTCGGTCGAGCCCGCCATCTGCTGCATGGGCTTCGACGTGAGCCCCACCTTGTAGCCTTTGATCTTGGCGCCCGCGGCAAGCTGCCTCGCAACGAAGGCTTCCTGAATGCGATAGGCGTCCTCAACTTCAATGCCTGGATAGGTCTTGGTGAGGAGCGGCAGAGGCGTCCTCGTGCGATAAACGCCTTCAAGCGCATCGACGATCTTTATGCGTGTCGCGGCATCAAGCATCGGGTCTGTCCTTTATGGCGGCACTCACGGCCCGGAGGTCGCTGCCTGCGGCGGCCGACATGGCGGCAATGTCGGTGACGACGGAAATCATCTGGAAGCCCTGGCTCGCGCGGAGCGGCGCGACCTTGGCGTTTGAAAGCACGGCAGTCGCCTTGCCCGCGCGTTTGGCCGCCGCGGCGACCTTGGCAATCGCCGCATCGAAGGCGGGCTTGCCGTCATTGTCGCCCGGCGGCAGACCGAGAGCGACGGAGAGGTCGAAGGGTCCGACAAAGACCGCGTCGACGCCCGGCAGGCCGGCAATGTCGTCCACGGCGGCAAGTGCCGCGCTCGTCTCGATCATGGGGATGACGGCGACGCGGTCATTGGCGGTGGCGAAATATCCATTGCCGTCGCGCAGGGCGACACGCACGGGCCCGAAGCTGCGCCGCCCCGCAGGCGGATAGAGGCAGGCGTCCACCGCGCGGCGCGCATCCTCCACCGTCTCGATCATCGGGATGACGAGCCCAAGCGCGCCCGCATCGAGCACGCGGCCGATGATGCCCGGATCGTTCCACGGCACGCGAACGATGGGCGCGACGCCCGCGAGGTCGATCGCGCGGATCATGTCGACCGCCATCTGATAGTCCATGCCGCCATGCTGCATGTCGATCAGAACCCAGTCGAAGCCGAGCCGCGCCAGCGCCTCGGCGCTCAAGGCGCCGGGCATCATGCACCAGGCGCCGAGCGTTACTTCGCCGGCTTTCCACCGCACCTTCAAGGATTCTTTCATCCGCTCTCCCCACCCGCATCCGCCTGGCGGCGGCATTCTTATAAGTGACATTTATCATTTATGATTTAAATCAGATAATAGCAGCACCCGCGCCCGGTCAAGCGCAATTGGCGCTCGCCTGCGCGAGATCATCTGACTCATGTCTTGGGTGAAGCCGCTTTTCGCCCACCCTATTTCGGGGGCGTTTCATCCTCGTCGTCGAGGAGAATGCGCGCGGCCGCGCCTTCCAGATCGTCATACTGGCCGGATTTCAGCGTCCACAGGAAGCCCAGAAGCCCGAGCGCACCGAGAAACAATGCCGCCGGCATCAGATAGATGAGAATGCTCATGACCGCTCCACCCCGCCATTCCCCCGGTTGAGACGAAGCGAGTTCAGCGTCACCGTGATCGAGGAGGTCGACATGGCGACGGCGGCGATGAGCGGCGTCACGAAGCCGGCGACGGCGAGCGGCACGGCGACGGCGTTATAGGCGAGCGCCAGCGCGAAATTCTCGAAGACGAGCCGGCGCGATTTCCGGGAGACGTCGACGGCTTCGACAATCGGCCCGAGTTTTCCGCCCTGGAAAATGAAATCGACGGCGATCTGGCTCACATCGGCGGCCGTGGCGGGCGAAAACGAGACGTGCGCGGCGCGCAGCGCCGGCGCATCGTTGAGCCCGTCGCCGACCATCAGAACCTTGCGTCCTTGCGCCGCCAGTTCCTTCAGCCGCGCGATCTTCGCATCCGGCCGCGCCTCCGCGCGCCATGTGGCGATGCCGAGCGCCTCCGCCGCGGCCTTCACCGCCGGCATCCTGTCGCCCGACAGAAGTTCGATCGCAAAACCGCGCGCCTTCAAGGCCGCGATGGCATCGACCGCATCGACACGCAACGTATCGGTGAAACGAAAGCAAAGCGTCGATCCGTCGCCCCTGCGCAGCCAGAGCTCGGACCCTGCATGCAATTCGCTATCGCCCTCCTCCGCGCCCGCCCATAACCGGTTGCCGAGTCTGACGGTGCCTCCGTCGAGATGACCTTCAAGCCCCTGCCCCGGCTCCTCGTGAATACCGGTGAGCAGCGGCAGGGGTCGCATGCCGACATAGTCGGCAAGCGCGCGCGCCAGCGGATGACGGCTGACCCGCGCAAGGGACGCCGCCACGGCGAGATCGGCCGGGGCGACGGCGTCGCCATTGACGAGCTGCAATCTTCCAAGCGTCAGCGTGCCGGTCTTGTCGAATACGATGGTGTCGGCGCTTGCGAGCCGCTCAAGCCCGTCCGCCGATTTGACGAGAACGCCGCGGCGGATGAGCCGCCCCGTCGCCACGACCTGCACCACGGGCACGGCAAGACCGAGCGCGCAAGGACAGGTGACGATGAGCACGGCGATGGCATTGGTGATCGCCGCCGTGAAGCCCGCCCCCATGAGCAGCCAAAGCGCGACCGTCGATGCGGCAAGTATGTGAACGCTCGGCGCATAGATGCGCGCCGCCTGATCGGCGATGCGCACATAGGCGGAGCGTCCCTGCTCGGCCGCCTCCATCAATCGCACGATTTCCGACAGCAGCGAATTTTCGTCGCGCGCCGTCACCCGGACCGTCAGCGGCGCCGATATGTTGAGCGTTCCGGCAAAGACGTGAGCGCCGGTCTTGACGGCCTCCGGCACGCTTTCCCCCGTCACGAGGCTCGTATCGACGTCGCTGACGCCACCGGCAACGATGCCGTCCGCCGGCACGCGGGCCCCCGCCGCGACGGACACGATCATGCCCGGTTCGAGACTGTCGATGGAGACGGACCGGTAAGTGCCGTCCGCTTCGACAAGCGTCGCCGCCGTCGCTCTCAGGCCAAGAAGGTTCTGCGCCGCCGAACAGGCCTTGTTGCGCGCCTGCACGTCGAGATAGCGCCCGATCAGCAGAAAAAAGAGCAAGGTGATGCTGGCGTCGAAATAGACATGGCGCGCATTGACGACGGTCTGCACGAGACTCATGGTCGTTGCGAGCGTCACGGCCAGCGAGATAGGCACGTCCATGTTCATGCGGCCATGCTTCAGCGCCGCATAGGCCGAACGATAAAAGGGCTGCGCCGAATAGGCGATGGCCGGCAGCGCGATCAGTGCCGACATCCAGTAGAACAGGGCGCGGGTCTCAGGCTCCATGTCGCTGACAAGGCCGGACCAGACCGAGACCGACAGCAGCATGACATTGGCGGCGGCAAAACCGGCAACGCCGAGGGCGCGCAGCAGAGAGCGGCCCTCGTTTTCATCGAGCGCCCCGATGAGCTTCGGATCGAAGGGCACGGCCTCGAAGCCGATCGAGGCGAGCTTGTCCACGATGGAGGCGGCATTTGCCCGGGCCGGATCCCAGCGAACCGCAACGCGCTTGGTCGAGAGGTTGGCGCGCACGGACGAAACGCCCGGCATCTCGCCGACATTGCGCTCGATCTTCCTGAGACAGCCCGCGCAATGCATGCTCTGCACGACGAAGTCGATTTTCGCTTCCCCGCCGCTTTCCGTCCTGCGCACGAAAAGGCCGGGATCGGCCCTCAGGGCGGCCGGATGGGGTGACGGCGCGGCAAGTTCGCTCATCGGTCAGCCCTCAATTGCGGATGACGACGCGCTCTTCCTGAGCGAATTTCTCGTCCTTTGCGCCCAGGCCCGCAAGGCGCAACAGCCAGTTCCCGCCCGACGCCAGCCGGAAATCGGCTTCGAAATGGCCGGGCGACGTTTCCCGCATCGCCTCGCTCTGGTCGATGCCTATGGAAACGGGATGCCAGAAAGTGGCCCGCATCCTGAGACCACTGAGCGGCGCGCCGGCGCGATCCGTCATGACCACAACGACATGCACGGCATGCTGAACGGCGGCGTCCGAGGTCGCTGGCGCGATGCTGACAGTCGCCTCCCAGCCACGCGCCGCCTGAATGGCCATGGCGTCGAGCGTCTGGTTGTAAGCGCGGCCCCGCTGATAGGCGTCGTCGATCTCGATGCCGTCGAAAGTCGAGAGCGCCTTGTAGACAAGGAGCCCGTTGACCGTGAAGACGATGGCGAAAGAGGCAAGCATCAGCAGCAGGAACCGCCGCCCCGTCAGAAGACCAAAGCGGCCGGGAGAAACGAAATCTCCATCATGGGATGTCATTGCGTGGGCCCTCTGAATGTCGTCTCGCCGACGGTGCTGTCCGTCTTGCCCTTCTCAGTAACGACGAAGCGGAGAGCGGCCTCGCCATTTGCCAGAGCCGAGAGATTGGCGCGCGGAACGCTCACAAAGAAACGGAAATCCTTCAGCGTATCCGCTCCGACTTCGGCATCGACCGCGCCCGAAGCATCGGTCGGCGTCAGCAGATGCGCGCCGTCTATGCCCTCGACCGCAACCTGGAAGACGCGAGCCACATTGTCCCGGTTGATGATCTTGACGGTGTAGCCGTTGCGAATGCTGCCATCCGACAAAACGACGTAAAGCGGGTTGCGGTCGCGCAACACGCCGAGCTGGGTCGTCGGACGATTGATTAGCGCGACGAGCATCAGCCCAGACACGAGAAGCAGCACTATGCTGTAAACGACGGTGCGCGGCCGAATCAGATTGAAGCGCTCCGCTTCGCCGCGCCGCCGCCGCTCCTGATTGTCGTTCGTGTCATAGCCGATGAGCCCGCGCGGGCGCTCGACGCGATCCATGATCTCGTCGCAGGCGTCGATGCAAAGGGCGCATTGGATGCACTCCATCTGCATGCCGTTCCGGATGTCGATGCCCATCGGGCAGGCCGCAACGCATTGGGCGCAATCGATGCAGTCGCCGCGCCCTTCCCAGCTCGTGCCCTTCTTGTGGGGACCGCGCAGCTCGCCGCGATCTTCCTTGTAGCTGACGAGAAACGTGCTCTCGTCGAACATCGCGCCCTGGATGCGCGGCCAGGGACACATGTAGATGCAGACCTGCTCGCGCGCGATGCCGCCGAAGGAATAGGTCGTCAGCGTGAAGATGCCGACAAAGAGATAGGCCATGAACGGCGCATCGAAATGAGCGAACTGGCTTGCAAGCGTCGGCGCATCGGCGAAATAGAAAACCCACGCGCCGCCCGTCAGCATGCCGATAACGAGCCATGAAACATGCTTCGCCGCCTTGCGCAGCACTTTGGACAAGGTCCACGGGCCCTTGTCGAGCCGCATCCGCGCCGAGCGGTCGCCTTCGAAAAAGCGCTCCACATGAATAAAGAGGTCGGTCCACACGGTCTGCGGGCAGGCATAGCCGCACCAGGCGCGACCCGCGACGCTGGTGACGAGAAAGAGCCCCAGCGCCGCCAGAATGAGAAGGCCGGTGATGTAGTAGAATTCCTGCGGCCATATCTCGATGAAGAAGAAATAAAACCGGCGGTTGGGAAAATCGAGCAACACAGCCTGATCGGGCAGCCCGACGCCGCGATTCCAGCGCAGCCACGGCGTGCCGTAATAGATCGACAGCGTGACCAGCATCAGCAGCCACTTCGCGCGCCGATAGTTGCCATGCACCAGCTTCGGATAGACCTTGACCCGGCTTTCATAAAGCGGGCTGTGCGATTGCCAGTCGATAGCCTTCGCGGGCTCCGCGTCCTCGTGCAAAACGCTTCCGGCGGATGCGGCATTTGCCGCCTCCGCCGCCAGCGCTTCGAGCCTCTTGGCCGCATTCGTCATGGTCTCAAACTCTCGATACTTAAGTCTATTGCCCGCCACCCAGGGAGTGAACGTAGAGAACAAGCTCCTTGATCGTGGCCGGTGCAAGTCGGCCGCCCCATGCCGGCATCACGCCGCCGCGTCCATGCGAGATGGTTTCGACCACCGTCGCCTTGTCGCCGCCATAGAGCCATATCTGGTCGGTCAGGTTCGGCGCGCCGAGCTTCTGGTTGCCCTTGCCGTCGGCGCCATGGCAGGCGACGCAGTTCTTGGCGAAAACGGCGCCGCCCCGTCCGGCGGCAGCGGCGTCGGTCGAATGGCCGCTCAGCGACAGAACATATTCCGCGACATCGTTCACCTCGTCGCTCTTGAGGATCGAGTCGTCGAGGAAGCGCGGCATCATGTTCTCGCGCGTATCGGCGTCAGTCTCCCAGCGGATGCCGTGCGTCACCGTCGTCTCGATGTCGGAGAGCGTGCCGCCCCAGAGCCAGTCGTCGTCGTTGAGATTGGGGAAGCCCTTGCTGCCCTGCGCGCCGGAGCCATGGCAGGGCGCGCAATTGTCGCCGAACGCGGCCTTGCCGCCGGCAAGCGCCACTTCCATGAGATTGTCGTTCTTGACGATATCCTGGAGAGGCATCGCGGCAATCTGCTTCATCACCTCGGCGCGGCCCGCGGCGACGAGCTTCAACTCGTTGCCCACCTCGTTGCGCTGCGTATAGCCGATCACGCCCTTGGTGTGATGCCAGGCGCCGTCCCAGAAATAGGGCCAGGCAGGCATGACGACCCAGTAGACCGCCGCCCAGGCGATGCAGGCATAGAAGGTGTAAATCCACCACTTCGGCAGCGGGTTGTTGAGCTCCCGGATGCCGTCCCATTCATGGCCCGTGGTGTCGACGCCCGAGACGTCGTCTTTTATTGGGTGATCGCTCACTGGCCCTTCTCCTCATGATCGTCTTCGAGCGGCAGGCGCGCGAGGTGATCGAATATCTGCTTGTTGGAAGGCCAGAGCGCATAAGTCACCGCTATGGCGAACAGCACGATGAAAAGTATGAGACCCGTCATTCCCGCAAGGGCCGAAGCGTGAAGTTGCATCATGATATGGCCCTCACTGGTTGAAGTCGGCGCCGTCATAGGCGTTGAAGTCGACAAGCGTACCGAGCATCTGCAAATAGGCGACAAGCGCATCGAGTTCCGAGACCATCTGCGGATTGCCGCTGTAATCGCGGGCAATCGCTTTCGGATAGCGCTTCATCAATCCGGTCGTATCGGCATCGGGCTTCACCTGCGCCACGAGATCGGCCTTGGCGTTGGCGATGTCTTCGGCCGTATAGGGAACGCCCGTCGCGGCAAGCGCCCTCAGATCGTCATCGACATGGCTGTAGTCGAGCGGCGTCTTCGCCAGGAACGGATAGCCGGGCATTACCGATTCCGGCACGACCTGGCGCGGATTCTCCATGTGCAGCCGATGCCATTCGTCGGAATACTTCCCGCCGACACGCGCGAGATCGGGCCCGATGCGCTTCGAGCCCCATTGAAACGGATGGTCGTACATGCTCTCCGCGGCGAGCGAATAGTGGCCGTAGCGCTCGACCTCGGAACGGAGCGAGCGGATCATCTGGCTATGGCAGAGGTAGCAGCCTTCGCGGATATAGATGTCCCGGCCCTTGAGCTCGAGCGGCGTATAGGGCCGCATGCCCTTCACATCCTCGATCGTCGTCGTGATGAGGAAGGTCGGCACGATTTCGATGAGACCGCCGACCGAGACGACGATCAGCGTCAGCACCAGAAGCAGGATCGAGTTCTTTTCGATGATCGCGTGATTGAATTTCGACATGATCGGCCCCTCACTCTGCCGGTTGGGCGGCAAGCGGCCCCGATACGATTGATGGATTGGCGTCGGGAATGATCGGTTCGCCCGCCCTCACATCGCCTCTGATGGTGCGCCAGCAATTGTAGACCATGATGAGCGTGCCGGTGAGGTAGAGCAGGCCGCCCGCCGCGCGGATGATGTAGAAGGGATGCATCGCCGCGACCGTCTCGACGAAGGAATATTCGAGGAAGCCCTGCGAGTCATAAGCGCGCCACATCAGGCCTTGCAAGATGCCGGACACCCACATCGACGTGATGTAGAGAACGATACCCATCGTCGCGATCCAGAAATGCCAGCTCACCAACGCCATCGAATAGAGCCGTTCGCGCTTCCAGAGCCAGGGCACGAGGCAATAGACCGCGCCGAAGGTGACGAAGCCGACCCAGCCCATGGCGCCCGAATGCACATGGCCGATTGTCCAGTCGGTATAGTGCGAGAGCGAGTTGACCGCCTTCACCGACATCACCGGACCTTCGAAAGTCGACATGCCGTAGAAAGCGAGGGAAACGACGAGGATGCGCAGCACCGGGTCGGTGCGGAGCTTGTCCCATGCGCCCGACAGCGTCATCAGCCCGTTGATCATGCCGCCCCAAGACGGCATCCAGAGCATGATCGAAAAGGTCATGCCGAGCGTCTGCGCCCAGTCCGGCAGGGCCGTGTAGTGCAGATGATGCGGGCCCGCCCAGATATAGATGAAGATGAGCGACCAGAAGTGGATGATCGACAGCCGGTAGGAATAGACCGGCCGGTTCGCGCGCTTCGGCACGAAGTAGTACATCATGCCGAGGAAGCCCGCCGTCAGGAAGAAGCCGACGGCATTATGCCCGTACCACCACTGGATCAGCGCATCCTGAACGCCGGAGAAGACGCTGTAGCTCTTGCTCGAAACCCAGGTTTCGGGCACGGCGAGATTATTGGTGATGTGCAGAAGCGCGATGGTGACGATGAAGGCGAGATAGAACCAGTTCGCCACATAGATATGCGGTTCGCGCCGCTTCATCAGCGTGCCGAGGAAGACGAGCAGATAAACGACCCAGACGATGGTCAGCCAGATGTCGGTATACCATTCGGGCTCGGCATATTCGCGCGATTGCGTGACGCCCATCAGATAGCCGGTGACGGCGACGACGAGGAAAAGCTGATAGCCCCAGAAGACGAACCAGGGCGCGATCTCGCCGGCAAGCCGCGCGCGGCATGTCCGCTGCACGACATAAAACGACGTGGCGATGAGCGCGTTGCCGCCGAAGGCGAAAATGACGCCCGACGTATGCACCGGCCGCAACCGCCCGAAATTGATGTAGGCGAAATCGAAGTTGAGCGCCGGAAAGGCAAGCTCGGATGCGATGTAAAGCCCGGCAAGCATGCCGGCAACGCCCCAGAAAAGCGTCGCGATGACGCCGGCCTTCACCACATTGTCATTATAGCCCAGCCCGTCATCGGCGCCGGGGCGATGCTCGAGCGCATTGAAGTGGCGCGAGATGAGCGTGAAGACGCCGGCGACGAAGGCGAGAAGAAACAGCGAGGCGTGGATCGCCATCGGCGTGTCGGCGGCCTTTGCCGCGACGATGAGTGCGAGGATCGCCCCCGCGATCAGGGATGCCATGACCGCGTAAGACGCCGTGGTCATCGTTCCATAGGTTTTTTCCGCGCGCGCCATCGTCATCCGACGATCCCCTTCTTGTTGCCTCACATGTGAAGATGCCGGGGCTGCGCAAAGGCCGAAATCCGGGACAATACGTAGCTTGCCCCACATGAGGCGCTTGGCCGCAGCAATCCGCCTTCGGGCCTCGAGACATGAAAGGAATTGCGCGCGATCAATGCCGCACGGCCGCCCGGATGCTTATATTGACGCTCAGCAAGCCAATGGGAGTAACGAAATGTCGCACTATCATGCCGTCGTCTGGATCGACCATCACGAGGCGCATGTCGTCGAATACGGTGTGAACGATAAATCGAGCGAAACGGTCAAATCGCGGCAGCCGATCAGGCACCTGCACACAAAGGCCGGCAGCCGGTCGAGCTGGCGCGCCCAGGAAGACCCCGCTTATTACGAAGAAGTCGCAACTGCGCTTAATGGCGCCGGCGAGATTCTCATCGTCGGCCCGGCCAATGCGAAGCTTTCATTCTTCAAGCATCTGCAAGCAAGGCATCCCGCTCTGGCCGCAAAAGTGGTCGGCGTCGAAAGCGTGGATCATCCGACCGACGGCCAGCTCGTCAATTATGCAAAGCACTATTTCCACAAGGCCGAACGCATGCTTCCGCAGCTCGGCTGAACACACCTCAGGCGGCGGCGAGCGGCTTCACCGACACGATGTGGAAAGTCCGCTGCTTGCCGTCGCCCTCGACCATCGACAGATAATTTCCCGTTTCGATCGGATGGCGGTCGAGTTGAACGAAAGGCTCCTCGTCGCCCTCGCGCTTCAGGTCGTAATCGACTAACCACTGTCCGCCTGTATGCCGTAGAAGGCCGTGACGATCGTCCTCGCCTTCCCAGAAGCGATGCACCAGACAGTCCTTGGTATGCCGCTTCCAGATACTCGCATCGGGCCTGTTCTGCGCGCCAAGCGGCACGATGAAGTCGTAGCCGCGCATATTCGATCCTTCCGGAAAATCCGCATCCCGGGCGAGCGTCATGCGAACGCGATAGAGCGTCATCGTTTCGGTCCTTCCCTGTGCCCGCCCGGCAATTGCCGCCGACCGGCGCGTTTATAGAAATTTCGCTCAATCCCGCGCCTTTCTCCCTGATCTGGATCAAGAAAAAGCGGCTCGCTAAATCTTTCGCTCATTTCGGATTGCCTCGCCTTTTTCTGACCTCGATCAAGGACGGACGCCGGCAGCGAACTAAACTTCATCCCATTGGCGACAAGTTCGCAAAGAGACGCGGGAGCAACGCAAAATGTTCAAATCCATCTTCGTTCCGACGACGGGCTTTTCCAATGATCCGGCAACATTGGAGACAGCCCTTCTCGTAGCGCGCAGCTTTCGCGGACATCTCGACTGCGTCCATGTCCATCCCGACCCCACCCAGATTCTGGTCCAGGCCGCCGGCTACGACATGGGCATGGGCACGGGCGCAGGCTTCGTGCTCGGCGACATTGCGCAAGTGCTGGAGGAAGAGGACCTGCGCCAGACGGGACGGGCGAAGAAGGTCTACGAGGCCTTCCTCCAGCGCGAGAAGCTGGAGGAGGTTGCAATGCCGCCCTGCGCGCGCTGCCCGTCCGCCGCATGGACCGAAATCATGGGTCGCGAGCAGGACATCCTGACCGCACAGGCGCGTGTCCACGACCTCACCGTCATCGGCCATCCGACGCATTGGGGCGGGCTGACGAACGAAGTGGCCGGCGCCATGCTCGTCGGCAGCGGTCGCCCGGTCCTTCTCGCGCCCCCCAAGGCGCCGGCGCGGATCGACGGCACCATCGCCGTTGCCTGGAAGGACACGCCGGAAGCGGCCCGCGCGCTGACCGCGGCCATGCCCTTGCTCGCGCGCGCCAAGCAGGTCGTGCTGATCAACATTGCCGAGCATGAAGACGTCACCGTCGAGCCCGTCGCGGCGCTCGCCAAGAACCTGCGCTGGCACGACATCAACGTCGATATTCGCTACCTCGCCCATTCCGGCGGAACGGTTCAGGGCACAATCCTGACCATCGCGGGCGAAGTCGGCGCCGACCTCCTGGTGATGGGCGGCTACAGCCACTACCGGCTGAGCGAGCGCCTGTTCGGCGGCTTCACGCGCGAAGTCCTCGCAGGCGCGCCCCTGCCGATCTTCATGGCGCATTGATGGATCGGGGGCGGATTTCGACCGGCGCGCCGCCATCGACGGCAACGCGGCCGTTGGCTCGGTCGGGAAAAAATCGAACCGGGTCGCTGCGACCGAAACAGGCGGGCGTACGTCGGATGGAACTGTCCCGCCCGGATTGACGCCTCTCGCCCTTGCCTTGCGGCCTTAGACCCCGACAAACTCCGCGCCGCTCGCAAGCCCGCGAAGCTTCGAGAGCTTGTGCAGAACGATCCGATGCGTGCTCGGAACGGAAATGACGTCGGCGCGCTTCAGCTCGCTGATCGCCCGGCACACCGTCTCGATGGTCAGGCCGAGATTGTCCGCAATATCGAGAGGGCTCATCGGCAACTCGATCTCGCCGCCCTTGCCCATGTCGAGATCGAGACGACCGGACATGCGGACGAGGAAGGAAGCTATGCGCTCTCTCACCGTCTGCCGGCCGAGCAGGACGATATGTGCCTGCGAAGCGCTCAACTGTTCGTGCAGATGCTGGCTGATCCGGCGGCGAAGGCGGGCGTCGGTTTCGCACAAGGCGTCGACCTGATTGCGCGCATAGCGAATGGCCACGACATTCGTGATCGCCTCGGCGTTGAAGGCGTGAACGCCGAAATCGACGATGCCCAGAAAATCGCCGGGCAGAAAGAAATCGGCGATCTGGCGACGGCCATCCGCCAGAAGCGTGCATAGGCGCACCGACCCGCTGACGAGCCTGTAGCAATATTTCGCGCTGTCGCCTTCCTCGAAAAGCGTTTCGTTGCGACCGCAGGACACCCTGGTCCCGATTGCTTCGAGAGCGGCGAAATCGTCGCCCGGCCGCGCCGCACCGACCGCCTCGCCCGCGACGACCGGCCATGGCCGCCTTGCGAAACGAGCATTCGAAGATGTCTCCATACGAGCTGCGTTGATCGCCATGACGTGCTTCCCTTGTGCGTTTCCCACACAAAAATCATGACGCCACGTGATCCAGAGCGAAATCCGGATTTCCACCTACGGACAAGTACCTAGATCAGGAGCAGCCGTATCAGTGCCCGGCTTGGCTGAAAGCCTTGTCGATCGAATGGAAAAGCTCATCCTCATCGACCGGCTTATCGAGACAGGCGAGAGCGCCTGCGCGTATGGCCCGGGCTCTCAGCGTATTGTCGCTGCGTCCGGTAATCACGATGGCCGCAGTTGCAACCTTGCGGCTCCGCAGGATTTCAAGAAGCTCAAGCCCGTTCATTTCCGGCATGTGATGGTCGAGAAGCAGGCAATCCGCATTCTCGTTCAACGTGTCGCCCAGAAATGCGCGCGCGGAAGCGTATTCGCGAACCCTGAGGCCGTGAGACTCGAGCAACACACGCATGGAATCGCGCACGGCAGCATCATCATCAACGACACAAACCACACGAGACTGAGAAACTGCCACGACCGCCTCCAGTGCGGGCTTCACCGCAATGGGCAAGAGTAGAAAGCGGGTCGATGCGACGAAATAGGGAATTTCACTTACCGTCGGCAGGCATGACGCCGGCAGCGAGCGCGACGCGCACAAGCTCCGGAAGGCTGCGTACCTTCATCTTCTCCGTCAGATGCGCCCGGTGAATCTCGACGGTCCGCGGTGAAATGCCGAGCTCAAATGCAATGACCTTGTTAGGCCTGCCGGCGATGAGATGTTCCAGCACCTCGCGCTCGCGCGGTGTGAGCGATGCAAGGAGCTCGACGATAGCGGGGTCCGCCACCACGGAAGCACGCTTCGTCGTGCTCGCAGCCATCGCGCGGCGAACGCTTTGCAGCAGCAATTCATCGTCATAGGGCTTCTCGATGAAATCGGTGGCGCCGGCCTTCATCGCCCGCACGGCAAGCGGCACATCGCCATGCCCCGTCACCACGATGACGGGAATGCCCGCCTCCAGTTTCACAAGCTCTTCCTGCAATTCAAGCCCGTCCATGTCGGGCATTCTGATGTCGACGATCACGCACCCGCCGCTCTTGACGGGCTCGGCAAGGAAGGCCTTCGCGGAGCCATAATCGTTGACCTTGTAATTCGCCGATTCAAGCAACGCCCGCAGCGAGTCGCGCACATCGGCGTCGTCATCGACAATGAAGACGGTCGCATCACTGTTCATCGTTCGTCTCCCCAACTTCGGCAATGGGCAACCGGAAACTGAACGTCACGCCGCCGCCTTCATTGGGCGTCGCCCAGAGTTCGCCGCCATGGGATTCGATGATCGAGCGGCAGATCGAAAGGCCGATGCCCATACCCGTTTCCTTGGTCGTCGTGAATGGGAGGAAGAGCCTCTCGGCAACTTCCGGCGCGAGGCCCGGACCCGTATCGCATATCCGCACCACGACAGCTTCCACCCCATCGGCCGACGTGCCGATGATGAGTTCGCGACGCGGTGAGGAATGCATGGCCTCGAAACTGTTGCGGATGAGATTGAGGACGACCTGCTGAATCTGGATCTTGTCCATCGGCACGGGCTTGAGGTTCGCCTGAAAATCGATTTCGACTTTCACATTCGCCTCGGCGGCGCCAACGAGGCCGAGCGCGACGGCCTCCTCCACGACCTTGTTCAGGTTTTCGATGGCGCGATTGCTTTTGCCTTTCTCGATGAACTCGCGGAGACGCCTGATGATCTGCCCCGCCCGCGATGTCTGGGCGCTGGCCTTGTCGAGAAGTTCGATTGCGCGGATGACTTCCGGCGCATCGACGCCGTCCAGCGTGCGACGGGCCGCCTTGACGTAATTCATGTTCGCGGACAATGGCTGGTTCAGTTCATGCGCCAGCGCCGACGCCATCTGACCCATCGCGCTCAGCCGCGAGACATGCAGAAGCTCCGACTGCAATTCCTGTAGCCGCCTTTCCGTGCTTTGACGTTCGGTGATGTCCCGAATGAAGCCGGTGAAAAGACGCTTCTGCCCGACGACGATTTCGCCGACCGCAAGCTCCATGGGAAAGGTCGAACCGTCCTGACGGCGCCCCACTACGACGCGCCCAAGGCCGATGATGCGCTTTTCCCCCGTCGCGAGATAGCGCGCCAGATAACCGTCATGTTCCTCGTGATAGGGGGCAGGCATCAGCATTTTGATGTTCTTGCCTGCGACATCATTGAAGCTGTAGCCGAATAGACGCTCCGCCGCGGGGCTGAAGGATTCGATCAGGCCGCCATCGTCTATGATGACGATCGCGTCGGGGACCGTTTCAAGAATCGAGCTGAGCCGCGCCTCGCGCTCGCGCACCGCAAGCTCGCCCCGCCTGCGCTCGGTAATGTCATGGATGATGCCGACGAACATCGCCTCGCCGCCGATGCGCCCCTCGCCGACGGAGAGATACATCGGAAATGTCGAGCCGTCCTTGCGCCGCCCGACCACCTCGCGCCCGATCCCGATGATGCGTTTTTCCCCGGTCGTCCGGTAATGGTCGAGATAGCCGTCATGCTCCTCATGATAGGGGGACGGCATGAGCATCTTGACGTTCTGGCCGATGACCTCGTCGGGTGCATATCCGAAAAGCCGCTCGCAGGCAGGGCTGTAGAGCCGGACGGTGCCCTTGGGGTCGATGATGACGATGCCGTCGACAGCCGTCGCCAGCAGCGCCTCAAGGCGCACCCTGCTTTCTTGTTCGTCGTGAGTGTTGGAAAAACCGGGCGGCATCTGCGGATTTTGCTCTTCTATATGGAGCCGTAATCTACAATCCCGGCCGGATTTTAGCACCCTCCGAATTGGGGCCGGCCTGCGTCTTTCCATCGCCTGGAGACGGGTCGGGAAAGCGCCTAAAGTTTTAAACTAACGCATTCCTCATACCCGTCGGAGGCTCCCCATGCGCGCCATGGTTTTCGAGGCGGTCGGCAAGCCCCTGACCATGCGCGAGCTTGGCGACAGGCACCCGGGCAAGGGGGAGATCAGGGTGCGCGTCCTCGCCTGCGGGGTCTGCCGGACGGACCTTCATGTCGTCGACGGCGAACTTCCGCACCCGAAGCTTCCGCTCATTCCCGGCCATGAGATCGTAGGCGTCGTCGACGCGATCGGCGCCGGGGTGCAGGGCTTCGCCCTCGGCGAGCGCGTCGGCATTCCCTGGCTCGGCTCGACTTGCGGCATCTGTCCTTATTGCAAAGCAGGCCGGGAAAACCTCTGCGACCATCCGCTTTTCACCGGCTACACGCGAGACGGCGGCTATGCGAGCCACGCCATCGCCGATGCGCGCTATGTCTTTGCGCTCGGCGACGTCGGCGACGACATCGCGGCCGCGCCGTTGCTCTGCGCCGGACTGATCGGCTGGCGCTCGCTGACGATCGCGGGCGCAGGCAAGGCGCTCGGCATCTACGGTTTCGGCGCCGCCGGACACATCGGCTCTCAGGTCGCCCGCGCGCAAGGGCGTAAAATCTTTGCCTTCGTACGCCCCGGAGACGCCGCCGCCCGCGACTTCGCGCTTTCTCTGGGGGCCGCCTGGGCGGGCGGCTCGGATGAAACACCGCCCGAACCGCTCGACGCGGCAATCATTTATGCGCCCATTGGCGACCTCGTGCCGACGGCCCTGCGCGCCGTGCGCAAGGGCGGCCGCGTCGTCTGCGCCGGCATTCACATGAGCGACATACCGAGCTTCCCATATGAGATTCTCTGGGAAGAACGACAGCTCATGTCCGTCGCCAATCTGACGAGGGAAGACGCCACTGGCTTCCTGCGCGCCGCCGCCGAAATCGGCATCAGAACGACGACAAGGCGCTATCCCCTGTCCGACGCGAACAAGGCGCTCGACGACCTGCGCAGCGGCAATCTCGAAGGCGCCGCGGTGCTTGTGCCCTGAGCGGAATGCAGCCCGTTTGTGTGGGTCTTGGAGAATGCGTTGGCGGCACGGCGGAGAAAGTGATCGGCAGGCGGAGGAATAAATTGTGACCCGCTTCATTTCCACCTAATCTTGGGCGCGGGGCCCATGGGAAGCGGCGAGGAGCGCAATCCATATGGCGAAGCTCGTCTATGCTTTGAACCAGTCGCTGGACGGCTATGTCGACCACACGGCATTCGCGCCCGAACCTGCGCTTTTCGGTCATTTCATCGAGGACGTGCGCAGCCTGACCGGCACCGTCTATGGGCGCCGCATGTACGAGACGATGCGCTATTGGGACGAAGACCACCCCGAATGGGACGAAGCGGAACGCGACTATGCGGAAGCCTGGCGCAGACAGCCCAAATGGGTCGTGTCGCGCTCGATGAAATCGGTCGGCCCGAACGCCACCCTCATCGCACATAACGTCGAGGCAGCGATACGCGCGCTCAAAACGCAACTCGACGGGGTGATCGAAGTCTCGGGGCCTGAGTTGGCGGGAAGCCTGACCGACCTCGGCCTCGTCGACGAGTATCGAATGTACATGCATCCCTTCGTGCTCGGCGGCGGCAAACCTTATTTCGCCGGCCCACGCCCGCCGCTCCGCCTCGTGGCGAGCGATCGCCTCGGCGAAAATACGATCAGGCTGACATATGTGCCCGCATAGCCGGGTCGATGGCGTGGAAGCGGCGGCTAATGGCGGTGTGCGCAGTCGCTGGCACAGTCGCCTCTGCCTGAAATTCCCTGTTATCAGGGAAAATACGGGGAAAATCTCTCTGTTTAGGCAAACTCAGCCGATTTTCGGCGGAGAATAACGGCCAAAATCAGTGGGTTACAGAGAATTTCCCTGTGCAACGGAACAGGGACGTTTTTCTGCTGATCAGGGAACTTCATAAGGCGAACAGGGATTGTTCGGGCCAACCGAGCAATAGCGTGCGAAGCCACCTGCTCCGCGCCGTTTATTTTGCCATCTGCACGCCGATGATGGCCACTCCGGAACTTGCGCCTGAAAGAGAACTCACTGTCCGGCTTCCCACCGGCCATTCGTCACGATGGCGTCTTGCATTGTCGGCAAGCCGACGGGCAGGGTTCTGCGTGCCAGCCTCGATCACGGGAAACGACGGGCATCCGCCAGCATCAAGACAGCAAAGTCGTCTACAGAACCAGACTGGTGCTGCCGCGGTACACGGCGAGCAAGAGATTTGATCGTGGCCCTCCGCCGGCGTGATTAATCATTCATAACTGCGGATGCAGCCAGATGGCGTTTGAACCACTCACAAGCAAACCGGCTGCTCTGATCATAGCCGCCGAAATAGATCCCGTAGTGATCGATCCCGGGAATGACATGGTGCTCAATAATTTGTCCTGGCCGCGCGGCAAGGATCGCAAATGCGGCCCCACCATTTTCCCTGATCGGAAAAAACTCCTCGTTCTCGGCGTCAAGAATCAGTGTGGGGACGCGAAGCCGGTCCAACTGGCCGAGCACGTCGTATTGGGCAAAGCGGGCGAGGTTGGCGAGGCCCGGCATTCCAGGCGCGGTGTCCGATGTCTGTGCAAACGGATCGACCTCGCCCCGGGCCGCCTGAACGGCGCGTCGCCTGGCCTGCGCTAACCGCTCGCCTTTGAGCGGCGCGACCCACGCGACTTGCACGCTCAATGCCTTGATGCGACCGTCGTTGGCGGCGACATGCATGGCGACGCCACCGCCGAAACTCGTCCCCCATGCGCCAATACGCTCGTGATCGACATTGGGTTCGCCCTCGAGATAATCGACCGCGGCTTCGAAATTACCGAGCCAGTCCACGGGATCGACAATGTCCCAGATGAAACGGATCCTGGTTGTCCCCTCGCCCTTCTCGTCTGCTTGCGGCGGCTCTTCCGCAAGGACGAGACGGGAACCCGACCCGAACCAGGTTGCCTGTGTAAAGGTCAGGGCGATCATCCCCGATGCCGCGAAGAGCGCGGCGTAGCGCTCGGCGGTCAGTTTGCTGCCACCCCAACCGTGGCAGAGGACGACCGCCGGACATTTCGCACTTTCATCCAACGCATCCGGACGATAGATGTCGCCGTCTAAAGCAAGCCCGTCGCGCCAGATGCTCACGGCGCGCCGGTGAACATCGCTCGGCATCTCCAGCGGAGGATAGACGGGTTCGGTCACCTCTTGAACTGATCTGGAATCCGTCATCTTGGCCAGACCTCGTCGAGCGAATTGCTTTCGGTCGCCACGGACTGCACACCGACCACCCGCCACCCTGCGGCTCCCCGCACAAGCTCGAAATGCGACGCCCAACGCTGGATCTCGCTTTCGTCGGCACGACGCCGGGACCAGATCACTTCCACCGCCGCTCCTAGAGCGTTGTAGACCATCACCCGATGGTCGGGGACGACAGTGTGCGTGTATCCTTCGGCGCGTAACGGCTCCTGATTGCGAGCTAGGAAGCCCAGCACATCTTTCGAATCCAACAGCCAAAATGCCTCGCCAACGGCGGTCACGCTCATCGGTACGCCCCAGTAATCAAGGATGAACTCGGGCCCCTCCCCCGAGACGCCGGAACTCGCAGCGACCCAGCGCTTGAGATAGTCGTCGAAGAACCAGGCGATGACCTCGTCGCGGGTTGCCAAGAGGCCACCGGTTGCAAGTACGTCGGTCATGTTTAGCGCCCTTCGAAGTTCATTTCGGGCCGCTCCGCCCCACGCTTCAGGGCTTCGATGGCAATTGCCACCGCCTTCCGCGCATCGACGGAGGACATGATCTCCTCTGTCATGTCTGGCAGCAGCTGGTCGGCGTCGCTCATGCCGCCCCTCGACCAGGCATTCAGCAGGCGCTTGTGGCCCGCATGGGACAACGTCGGCCCCTGGGCGAGCTTGCGGACCAGGGCCTCTGACGCGCCTTGCAACTCCACGTCCGGCACCACCTTACTGATCACACCAGCCGCCTGCATTTCGGCGGCGGGAACCTGCTCGGAGGTCATCGCCCAGAGCGCGGCGCGCGAGCGGCCAGCGCGTTCGGCGACGCGCTGCACGCCGCCCAGGAAGGTGATCACGCCTATGGTCTGTTCAGGATGCCCGAACCGTGCGCTCTCGCCGGCGATGATAATGTCCGTCCTCAGGACCAATTCAAATGCACCGCCGAGGCAGCGTCCATGAACGGCCGAGACGATCGGGACCGGCAGCTGTTCCAGGGCATCACCGATCTGGATTCCGGCGGCGATGTTCGCCCCCATCTGGGCCGGCGTCACGTCCAACCAGGGATAGATGTCTCCGCCGAAGCTGAAGTTGTCGCCCTCGGCGCGCAACAGCACCGCCCGGACGCTGCGATCTACCTTCACCTTGCCGATGGCTTCGGCGAGCCCACCGACAAGTTCGGCGGACAGCCGGTTCTGGGGCGGGTTGCTGAGCACGAAGGTTGCAACACCTTCTTCGACCATATAGTGGAATGCGGACATGAGATATCTTTCTCTGAATGGCGGAGATGCCTTTCGGCCGAGCCTTTGGAATTCGGCCGAAAAGCCAGGAGAGATCTGGCGCGCTGCTTGACTCTCAGCGCCCGTTGAATTCCAGGACCGGTCGCTCGACGCCGCGGCGAATGGCGTCTTGCGCGGACGCAATCCCCCGATGGGCGTCCTCTGTCTTCCAGAGCTGCTCGGCAAGTTCCGGAATTACCGCGTCAGCCGCAGCGAGGCCGCTGTTGGACCAGGCGGCCATCATTTTCTTATGAGCGGCGTGAGCGAGCGTCGGCCCCTTGCCAAGCCGCCGGGCCCATTCGTAGGCTCGCTCGACCAGCAGTTCGTTCGGTGTGATCTCGGTGATCACGCCTGCCTCCAGCATTTCCCGCGCCGGCACGCGCTCGGAGGTCATGGCCCAGCGAAGCGCCCGGGCGCGGCCCGCGCGGTCGGCAACGCGCTGGACGCCACCCATCAGAGTGATGAGTCCCAAGGTCTGCTCGGAGTGCCCGAACCGAGCATCCTCCGCGGCGACGATGATGTCGGTGCGCAGCACGATCTCGAATGCGCCTCCAAGGCAGATGCCCTGAACCGCGGAGATCACCGGTACCCGAAGCTCTTCGAATTCGCGTAACCGCTGAAGTCCCTCCGCGATGCCGGCACCGATCGCTGCGGGATCCACATCCAACCAGTTGCTGATGTCTCCGCCGAAGCTGAAGTTGTCTCCCTCGGCCCGGATCACGAGAGCGCGGATGCTGTCGTCAGTCTGGACCTTCTCGATGGCGGCACGGAAGTCCGCCGAAGTTGCGCCGTTAAGCCGGTTCTGCGGCGGATTGGAGAGGAGCAGCGTCGCAATGCCTTCCTCTACCGTGAAAGTGAAACTGGCCAATATGAAATTCCTCCATTGGGTTGATTCAGATGAGCGCCGCTTCGCGATGCTGGCGAAGCGGCCTCACGCCTAACGGCCGGGATTCATGATCACCCGGCCGAAGGGCCGCTCCTCGATGAGGAAGCGGACGGCTTCTGACGCTTGTGACATCGGAAACACCTTGCCAATCGTCGGCTGCAGCGAGCCTTCCTTCAGGAAGCCGGCAAGCGCAGCGCTAGCCGCGGCAATTGTCTGCGGCGCGAAGAGCCGGAACGTGAATCCACGGATCGTCGCGGCTTTCCAGATGATGTCGGTGACGTTGATCTCCGCGTCGCGTCCGCCGGCATATCCTGCGATGACGAAGGTCCCGCCCGAGGCCAACGACGACAACGCCTGACCGGTGAGCCGCCCGCTAACGCCATCGACGATAATGTCGACGCCCTTACCCCCGGTGATACGCATCACCCCGTCCTTCAGATTCTCCTTGGAGAGATCGATGACGTGCTCATATCCGGCTGCCCGGGCCTGCTCGGCCTTTTCGGTACTGCCTGCCGTCGATATGGCCAACGAAGCACCCAGTCGCCGGGCCACTTGCGTGGTCTCCATGCCGACCGCCCCGCCGATAGCGGGAGCAAGCACCGATTGTCCGGGTTTGAACTTCGCAATCTCCGTCAGCGATAGATAGCCCGTCAGATATCCCGCGCCGGCGAGATAGGCGGCAGCATGATCGTAGTCGATACCTTCGGGTATCAGTGACAGACTCGTCGCGGGAGCGACCACGGTGTCGCGCCAGGTTCCGTCAACCACGAGGCCCAGCCCCGGCGCCGCAACGAAGACACGATCGCCGACCTTGAAAGCGTCGCTGTTGCTTTCCGCGACCATGCCTGCACCGGATTGACCGCCGATACGTGGCAGATTCTGCGGCAGCGAGAAAAATATGTGGCCCGACCGGAATGTGTTGTCCAAGGGGTTGATCCCGACGGCGCGCATTTCGACGCGCACCTCGCCGTCCCCGAGTTCCGGCTGTGGCAGATCGACCAGACGGTTTTCGCTGTAGTCGCCGTAAGTCTGATATTGGACTGCCTTCATCGCTTTCCTGCTTCTTCTCAATGGCTGTGCATCAATCTTGATCAGGGATGTAGGCTGTTCCAATTCCGGCGGTAGTGAAGAATGTTGGGATATGAAATTCCAAATATGGAAGGCATGTTTTGCGCCGGTCGTTGACATGCGGCCGCGCCTGGTTCCAGCACGCACCAACGGGGCATGGAGAGAGACCGCCTCGCGTTTGACGAAATTTTTCAGGGTATCGGGACTAGGACCGCATCGCCGACCGCGAACGGCCTTTCAGGGGCGCCGCGCGCGAAGATCTCGCCGTAAGCGAATATCTGCTGGCGGCCGGGCTTGATCACCTTGCCCCTGGCAACGAAGACATCAGCAACGGCGGGTCGCAGGAAACGGACCGAAAGTTGCGAAGCCAGCACCCGGCCCGACAGGGTTGAGGCAGCAAAACCGCAGGACGTGTCAATCAATCCGGAGACGATGCTCGCGTGCAGATAACCGTTGTACTGTCCGAATTCTGCTCGCCACGCCAGACTGAGTGCGACCTCTCCCTCGCGGGCTTCATCAACCTCCAGGCCGAGCCAAACGTTAAAGGAGGCCCGGCTGGAGGCCTCTGTCAGCTTCAACCGAAGATCACTTTCGAGCGCAGCCATTGCGCTGACTCCTGTGCCGATAGTGAAAGGCTCAGACACCGCCGCGGAGGGCCTTGCGCGTCAACGAAGAGGCCGGCACCTGACCTTGGCGTATGCTTGGTTTTCCGGCTTTTCGCGCCTTGATCCAGGCGCTGCTATGCCTGGAAACCTGCCGGAAGGCAGAGAACGGCGTGATACCGATATCGGGGTAGCCGGTGCGGCCAATCCGATCCATCTGTGCGTAATACCAGCAGGTGACTGCGAACGATTCGATGACGTGGAAGAGGCTGAAGCGCCGGAGGAAACCCAGCCCCCGCGGCGCGAGACTCAGCCGCTCCTCCCAGCGTTCCAGACGATCCGTGCCGGCCAGTAGCTTCGCCGGCACATCGGGATCAGCGCAGAACGGTCGCCCGATGCCGATCACGTCGGCGCCGCCCTGCTCAAGCGCCGCATTCATCGCCGCACGGGTGCGGAAGCCGCCAGTGACCATCATAGGCACCGTGACGGAGCGACGCATCGTCCGGGCGAAATCCAGGAAATAGGCCTCCCGGACCAAGGTCGAGGGCCGCTGCGGCGGTATCTCGCGCGGTTCAAGACCGTCGATGTTCATCATTGCCGGCTGTTCAAGCGAGCCTCCCGAAACCTCGAGCAAATCGACGCCGGCGGCCTGCAACCATCCCGCGACGACAATGCTGTCTTCGGTTCCGAAGCCGCCTTTCTGGAAGTCCGCCGAATTGAGCTTCACACCGATCGGGAATTTCGGTCCCACGCCGCGACGGACGCGGGCGAACACTTCCATCAACATCCGGGCGCGGTTTTCGAGCGAGCCGCCCCAGGCGTCATCGCGCAGATTGGAGCGGGGACTCAGAAATTGGGAGAGCAGGTAACCGTGGGCGCCATGGATCTGTACGCCCGTAAAGCCCGCCGATTGCGCCACCTCTGCGGCAACGCCGAACCGCTCGATGAGATCGAGAATTTCCCGCTCGGTTAGCGGTTCCGGAACGCCATAGAGCTTGCCCGGCAAGCCGATGGCAACGGCGGACGGCGCCTTCGGATGCGGATTGACCACCGCCTGCGTCTGCCGTCCACCATGACTGATTTGCATCCAGAAATGATTGCCGCCGCGGGTTCCCGCGCTGGCCAGCGCCTTGAGCCGAGCCATGGCTTCGGAATCCTGACGCCCGCTGACGATCATGTTGCCCGGCCGTTCCAAATGATTGCCATCGACCTGCACATTACCGGTGATCAACAGGCCAGCGCCGCCATCGGACCATCGGCCGTACAGGCGCGCGAGTTCCGGCGTTGCGCGGCCTAACGGGTCCGCCATCCCCTCGGTCATCGCGGCCTTGGCGATGCGGTTCGGCAGCACGGCACCGCATGGAAGAGCAAGGGGATCGGCGAGTGTCGACATAGGTGCTCCAGATCATATTATCAGTACACGAACCATCAGTAGAAGGTTCCGGCGAACGAACGATAACTCCGCCAACCGCGAGCGTTCCCGACCTTGTCCGAAATAGGGGGTTACAATCTCGAGCGGTAGTGTTTAGTTTCAGAAGAAATCCTCCCAAATGTGGAAGGCTGATGGATCGACTCGAAGCTATGACAGTTCTGGTGGCAGCCGCCGACACGGGAAGCCTCTCGGCGGCAAGCCGACAATTGAGGATTCCGCTGGCGACGGTCAGCCGGCGCATGTCCGAATTGGAAGCGCACCTGAACGTCCGGCTGTTTCGCCGGGGTCAACGGAGGATCGTCCTGACCGAAGCGGGGCGCGACTACGTCGCTTCTTGCCGTCAGATACTTGAGGAAATCACTGAGGCGGAACGCATAGCGGCCGGCGAATATCGGGCACCTCAGGGTGAGTTGATCATCACTGCGCCTGCAGTGATGGGACGCAGCCACGTCCTGCCCGTCATCGAGGAATTTCTGGAAGCCTATCCCGACATCAGCATTCGCCTGCAACTCACGGACCGGCATGTAAACTTCGTGGAGGAACATGTCGACCTCGCCGTCCGGATTGGCGAGTTGGCGGACAGCAGCAATCTGATCGCGGCGCGCGTGGGAACGATCCGCGTCATCCTGTGCGCCAGCCCCACCTATCTGAAGCGCCGCGGCGTGCCGAAGAAGCCGAAAGATCTGGAGAAGCACGATTGCGTGGTCCATGAAGGCCATCCGACCGCGCGGCATTGGCAGTTTTTCGGTGACGGTCCGACGCAAACGATTGCCGTCAAATCCCGCCTTTCGGTAAGTCTCGCGGAAGCCGCCGTTGCCGCCGCGCTGGACGGTGTCGGCATCGCCCGCGTGCTTTCCTATCTGATCGACGATCTGGTGCGGGCAGGCGCGCTGACGCCAGTCCTGGAAAATTATGAGCCCGCCCCGATCGCGGCCAGCGTCATCTATCTGAGCCAACGTCAAACGCCGCTGAAGCTTCGCGTGTTCCTGGATTTCGCTATCCCGCGGCTGAAGGAGCGCCTTGGTTACAGGAACGCACCCGACGCAGGCGAAAGTTGTCGATAGACGCGCCGATCACGTCGGCCGATCCGGCGTTTGGCATCTGAGCTTCGATATTCGGACATGGCGCCGAGCCCTTCCATATCCGGAAGGATGCTTCCCAAGGTCACGGACTACTGCGTCCGGTCGGCACCTCCTACCTTCACGTGCATCGCGGTTCAAATGTTGCCGAGCCGATCGCCGGATCGGCGGCTTTTGCATGCAGCACGTCTTTAGGCCCTTCGGTTTCAAAGACCTTCACCCGTTTCGACGAAGCCTGCCCCAACGTCGCGGCCCGTAGAGCTTCGAGCAACAACATGCGGAGACAAGAAATGAAAGCGGCTTACATCACAGGATACGGAGGGTCGGAGGTCATCAAATATGGCGACCTTCCAGATCCGAAACCTCAGGCGAGGCACGTGATCGTCAATGTTCGCGCCGCAGGCGTGAACCCGGTCGAGATCGCCATGCGCTCTGGCGAACTTGCCAAGTTCGGAAAGTACAAATTCCCGCACATCATGGGTCTGGACATCGCCGGCGTGGTCGCGGCAATCGGTCCGGGCGCTGAGGGATTCAAGGTTGGCGATGAGGTCTATGGCGTCCTCCCCGGCCGCAAGCAGGGCGGCTATGCGGAAAAGGTCGCGATACCGGCTCGGAACCTGGCGCTCAAACCGCGAAGCCTTTCATTCGTGGAGGCCGCGTCTCTCCCGACCGTGGCGCTTACCGTGTGGCAAGCCTTCCACGAGCGCGCCGCCCTCTCTCGCGGACAGAGTATCTTCATACAACCCGGCGCGGGCGGGGTCGGCACCTTCGCCATCCAGCTCGCCCGCCACATCGGCGCGGTCGTTCATGCGAGCGCCGGCGCAGGGAACCAGGATTTCCTGAAGGAACTCGGCGTCCACCATCCATTCGACTACTCGAAGTCCCGCTTCACGAACTTCGCGCCCTTCGACGTGATCCTCGACGGCCTCGGTGAACCGGGCATTGAAGATTGCATCAACGCCCTGAAACCCGGGGGACATTATCTGGGTCTGGTCCGGGTTGCGGATGCCGAGGCACTGAAGGCCATCGGCGTGCCCGGACCGCTTGCCTGGCTCGCGAGCCGGAAGAACAATCCCTATGTGCAGCTGGCGCACGGCCGAAAGGCCCATTTCCACGGCATTCTCACGAGGCCGGATGGCAAGCAACTGGCCGAAGTCAGTAAACTCGTCGATTCCGGAGTGATCAAACCCTTCGTCAGCCGGACCTTTCCTCTGCAGAAGCTGGCCCAGGCGTTCGACGAAATCGAAGCCGGCCATGTCCGCGGCAAGGTGGTTATCCAGATCGCTTGATCTCGCTAATGCGCGACTTGGAAAATTCGGAGAAGAGAATGGCGGCTTTCATTGAGGCGGACGGGACAGGCAGGGCCAGACCGGGAATCTCGCGGCAGGAAGAAAAGCGTATCGCTCTGTCGCTGTCGCCCGACATCGCATGGGGTCGTAGCCGGCGCTCGTAATCTCTATGTCCACATAGTGCCACGGTGCGGTCTCTGGGCGATCGCGTCTGATCCTGTCGGCCCATGTGGACGCATCGGCCATGGCGCCGGCCGCGTCGCCGCCTATTAGCTCTCCGACCTTCGCTCGGGTGGCCGGGGTCAATTCGGCGGCGGCGATCAGCGCAACGACTTCGTGCCCCTCGCTGCCCCACGCCCAAGCTGTGCTCGGCATGATGGCGACTGCGATGGCGACGACGGCGATCAATCTGCGCATTGCTAATCGGCCTCCAATCAGGCGCAGGGATCGGAGTTTCAGTCTCCCGAGGCGCTCATGCGCGCGAGAATATAGCCGAACTTGTGGACTAATTTGTGGAACTAGAAAATTTTATTCCGATAAAGTTGATAAATATCAATATATTAGATGAATAATATGGCGGAGAGGGAGGGATTCGAACCCCCGATACGGTTGCCCGTACTCCGCATTTCGAGTGCGGTGCATTCAACCACTCTGCCACCTCTCCGCGAGGCACCGGGGCCATATCTTGGCCGGCTGCTGGTCAAGCGGCGCGGAATGTAGACCGGACTTTGCCGCCTGCACAAGGCTTGATATGCCGCCGCGCCGCGCCCTGCTAGACTGATCCCATGAGCGACGCCAAGAGCCACGCCAAGGGCCACGCCCACCCGACCCATCCGCTTGACCGGCTGAAGGCGCGGGTGCTGGCGGCATGGGCGGTCCATGCCTTCACGGCGTCGGGCGTCGTCACCGGGCTTCTGGCCATTGCGGCCCTGATTGCAGGCGATTTCCGCCTCGCCCTGCTCTGGCTCGGCGCCGCGCTCCTCATCGACGGCTTCGACGGGCCGATGGCGCGGAAGGTCCGCGTCACCGAATTCGCGCCCCGTTTCGACGGTGCGGTGCTCGACCTTGTCATCGACTACCTGAACTACACCGTCATCCCGGCGCTTCTCGTTTACCGATTCGGGCTGGTGCCTGCGGGCTTTGCCATTCCGGCCGCCGCCTACATCATGACCACCTCGCTCTATTGCTTCGGCAATCGCGACATGAAGACCCAGGACAACTATTTCCAGGGCTTCCCGGCCGTCTGGAATATCGTCGTCCTCTATATGTACATCGTGGCGAGCGACCCCTGGGCAAACCTCGCCATTATCGCCGCACTGGGCATCCTGACCTTCGTGCCGCTGAAATTCGTCCATCCCTTCCGGGTCAAGGCCTTCCGCTCGCTCACCCTGGCCATGACGGGGGCCTGGGCGGGGCTGACGCTCGCCCTTGTCCTGACCGGCAGTCCGGGCCTGCGCCCCGCCGACGCCATGCCCATCGCCTATGCCGCATTTCTGGCGGTCTCGCTCTATTTCCTTGGGCTTTGCCTGTGGCGATCCTTCAAGGGCGCCGAAAAGGCCTGAAAGGCCCGGATTTCAAGGCTTTCCCGCCTTGACAGGCCACCTTCCCCCTGTATATTGCGCGCAAATCCGGCCCCGTGCCGCGGTCTCCGCGGTGCGTTTGGCCTTTTTCGTTTCATGGTGGATGTTTCAAATGTTCGCAGTCATCCGGACCGGCGGCAAGCAATACAAGGTCGCTAAAGACGAGCTGCTCGAGGTCGAGCGCGTCGAGGCGAAGGCCGGCGACAAGATCGAGCTGCCCGTGCTGATGCTCGGCGGCGAAGGCGTGGAGACGAAGGTCGGCGCCCCCCTCGTGGCCGGCGCCAGCGTCACCGCCGAGATCGTCGAGATGACCCGCGGGCCCAAGCTCACGATCTTCAAGAAGAAGCGTCGCCAGAATTACCGCCGCAAGAACGGTCATCGCCAGGATCTGATGCTGGTGAAGATCGTCGGCATCGCGGGCTGAAGGAGCAGACGAATGGCACATAAGAAAGCAGGCGGTTCATCCCGCAACGGTCGCGACAGCGCCGGTCGTCGTCTCGGCGTGAAGCGCTTCGGCGGACAGAGCGTCGTCTCGGGCAACATCATCGTCCGCCAGCGCGGCACCAAGGTTCATCCCGGCGACAATGTCGGCATGGGCACGGACCATACGCTGTTTGCGACTGTCGATGGCGTCGTCTCGTTCCGCGCCAAAAAGGGCGGCCGGACCTACGTATCGGTGACCCCGGCCAGCATGCCGGCCGCCGCGGCGGATTGAAGATGCGAGGTTCCGCCACCTCGCAAGGTGGCGAACCATCCTGAATTCGAGAGGGAGATGGGCCGCCATCTCCCTTTTTTCATGCCTCTCGGGGTTAGGAGACCCCGATGCAAAACGAACTGACGACGAAAAGGCTGCGTCTGAGGCATTTCACGCCGCAAGACGCCGCTGACGTTCAAAGACTCGCCAACAACTGGAACGTCGCCCGCATGCTGGGCCGTATGCCATATCCCTATCCCGAAGGCGGCGCCGCGCAATGGATCGCGACGCATGATCAGGCACGCGCCGAAGGCCTCGCCTTTCCCCATGCGATCGAGCACGAGGGCGAATTCGTCGGATCGGTGGGCATTCACGTCCGGGACAATGGCGATTACGAGATCGGCTACTGGATCGGCGAGCCCTACTGGAACCGGGGTTTCGCAACGGAAGCTGCCGGCGCCATGATCGACCACGCTTTCGGCGGCCTGAACCTGCCGAAACTCGTCGCCGGACATTTCGCCGAAAACCACGCCTCGGGCCGGGTGCTGACGAAACTCGGCTTCCGCTATACTGACGAGGAATACCGCTGGTGCGAGGCGAGGCAGCGCACCCTGATAAGCCTCGCCATGAGACTGGAACGCGCGGCAGCGCCCAAGGCGGCCGCAGGAAGCAGACGATGAAGTTTCTCGACGAAGCCAAGGTCTATGTCCGCGCCGGCAATGGCGGAGCCGGCGCGGTCAGCTTTCTGCGCGAGAAATTCAAGGAATTCGGCGGTCCCGACGGCGGCGACGGCGGCAAGGGCAGCGACATCGTCATCGAATGCGTCGACGGTCTGAACACGCTGATCGATTATCGCTACCAGCAGCACTTCAAGGGCAAGACCGGCATGCACGGCATGGGCCGCAACCGCCACGGCTTCAACGGCGAGGATGTGGTGCTGAAAGTGCCCGTGGGCACGCAGGTTTTCGAGGAAGATGGCGAAACGCTGATCGCCGACCTTACCGAAGTCGGCCAGCGCATCGTGCTCCTCAAGGGCGGCAATGGCGGCTTCGGCAACGCGCACTTCAAGAGTTCCACCAACCGCGCGCCCCGCCACGCCAATCCCGGTCAGGAAGGCGAGGAGAAATGGCTCTGGCTGCGGCTGAAGCTGATCGCCGATGCTGGCCTTATCGGCCTCCCCAATGCGGGCAAGAGCACCTTCCTCGCCGCCGTGAGCGCCGCCCGGCCGAAAATCGCCGACTATCCCTTCACGACACTCGTGCCCGGCCTCGGCGTCGTCCGCGTCGACGGACGCACCTTCGTGCTGGCCGATATTCCCGGCCTCATCGAAGGCGCGCATGAAGGCCTCGGCCTCGGCGACCGTTTCCTCGCCCATGTCGAGCGCTGCCGCAGCCTGATCCATCTCGTCGACGGCACACAGGACGATGTGGCCGAAGCCTATCGCGTGATCCGGGGCGAGCTCGAAGCCTATGGCGCGGGTCTGGAAGACAAGCCCGAGATCATTTGCCTCAACAAGGCCGACGCGCTGACGGCGGATGAGCGCGAGGAAAAGCGCAAGGCGCTGGCCAAGGCGAGCCGCAAGAAAAAGATATATGTCATTTCCGGCGTCTCGGGCGAAGGCGTCGATACGGTGCTGCATCTCGTCGCCGACGCGGTCGCGGCCGCGCATGTCGAGGAGCGGAAGAACGACAAGGAAGAAGAAGGATGGCGGCCGTGATTGACGATTCCTGGGCCGCCAAATGATCGCGCGCCTCAGCAATGCAAGCCGCGTGGTCGTGAAGATCGGCTCGGCGCTTCTCACCGACAGCGAAACCGGCAGGCTCAACCGCTCATGGCTGCAAGCCTTCGTCGAAGACATTGCGACGATGCGCGCGCGCGGACAGGAAATGCTCATCGTCTCGTCGGGCGCCATCGCGCTCGGCCGCCGCGCGCTGAAACTTCCCTCCGGCAAGCTGAAACTCGAAGAAAGCCAGGCGGCGGCCGCCGTCGGCCAGATCAGCCTCGCCCAGGCCTTTCAGGAAATATTGAGCGCCTATGGCCGCAACTGCGCGCAGATCCTGCTGACCCTCGACGACACCGAGGAACGCCGGCGCTATCTCAATGCGCGCTCCACATTGAACACCTTGCTGAAGCTCGGCGCCGTTCCCGTCATCAACGAGAACGATACGGTGGCGACAAGCGAAATCCGCTATGGCGACAATGACCGCCTCGCCGCCCGCGTCGCCAGCATGATGTCGGCCGACTGCCTCGTTCTCCTCTCCGATATCGACGGCCTCTACACGGCGCCGCCCTCTGAACCCGGCGCGAAACATCTCCCCGAAGTCTCCGACATCACGCCCGAGATCGAAGCCATGGCGGGCGATGCGGCAAGCGAGATGAGCCGGGGCGGCATGAAGACGAAAGTCGCCGCCGCCCGCATCGCGACGGACGCCGGCTGCAACATGGCGATCGCCAATGGCCGCACGCTCCATCCCTTGCGCGCGCTGGAGGAAGGCGCGCGCTGCACATGGTTCACCGCGCGGCAAACGCCGGTCGCCGCGAGGAAGCGCTGGATTTCGGGCGGCCTCAAACCGCTGGGCATTCTCACCATCGACGCAGGCGCAGTGCGCGCGCTCGGTCAGGGGCGCAGTCTGCTGCCCGCGGGCGTCACCGCCGTCACGGGAAATTTCGAACGCGGCGACATGGTGAGCGTCAGGGACGTCGCGGGCGCCGAAGTCGCGCGCGGCCTCGCCGCCTATTCGAGCGACGACGCGCTGCGCATCATCGGCCACAATTCCGGCGAGATCGAACAGCTCCTCGGCTTCTCCGGCCGCGCCGAAATGATCCACCGCGACGATCTGGTTCTGAAGAGCTGAGGTCTCGAAAAATGGCGCAAATCCGCTCCCGGGCGCCTCTGACGGCAACCCGAATTCCAACGGAACCCGGCGCCTGTGACCGGGCGGCCACAATGGCCGGTGAATCGCCGCCGGGCTTGAGCTAGGTTACGCAGGCGCCACCATCTTTCGGATTGCCGCCATCCTGCCGGGTGAAGCGGGTTTGTTTGAGAGCATCGACATGACGATTACGGATATCAGTGCGGATCGTAGAGGCGTCGCCGCCGTCATGGCGACGATGGGCCACCGCGCGCGCGAAGCCGCCGACGCGCTCGCCCATGCGTCGACCAAGCAGAAGGACGCCGCCCTTCTCGCCGCCGCGATGATCATCCGCGCCAATGTGGACGACATCCTCGAAGCCAACGCCAAAGACCTCGCCGCCGCCCGCGAAAAGAACCTGACGCCGGCGCTTCTCGACCGCCTGATGCTGGATGAAAAGCGCATCGAGGCCATGGCGAAAGGCATCGAGGAAGTGGCGGCGCTCGCCGATCCCGTCGGCGTGAAGATCGCCGAATGGGACCGCCCCAACGGCCTTCACATCGAGCGCGTGAGAACGCCGCTCGGCGTCATCGGCATCATCTATGAAAGCCGGCCCAATGTGACGGCGGACGCAGGCGCGCTCGCGCTCAAATCCGGCAATGCCGCGATATTGCGCGGCGGTTCGGAAAGCGCCCATACGAGCCGCGTCATTCACGCCTCGCTGGTCGAAGGCATCATGGCCTCGAACCTGCCCGAGCATGCGATCCAGCTTGTGCCCATGACCGACCGCGCCGCGGTCGGCGAGATGCTGAAGGGTCTCGACGGCAATATCGACGTCATCGTGCCGCGCGGCGGCAAGAGCCTCGTCGCCCGCGTGCAGGAAGAAGCGCGCGTGCCCGTCTTCGCGCATCTCGAAGGCATCTGCCACGTCTATATCGACAAGGACGCCGACCTCGAAATGGCGCGCGCCATCGTCCTGAATTCCAAGCTCAGGCGCACCGGCGTCTGCGGCGCGGCAGAAACACTGCTTGTCGACGAAGCCTGTGCCGCAACGCATTTGTCGCCGCTGGTGAGCGACCTTCTCGCCGCCGGCTGCGAAGTGCGCGGCGACGAACGCGTGCAAAAGGTCGACACGCGGGTGAAACCCGCGACCGAGGCCGACTGGAGCACGGAATATCTCGACGCCATCATCGCCGTCCGCGTCGTGAAGGGCGTCGACGAGGCGATGCGCCACATCGCGCGCTACGGCTCGCATCACACCGAAGCCATCGTGACCGCGAACCAGAAGACGGCGGATCGTTTCCTCAACGGGCTCGACAGCGCAATCCTGCTCCACAATGCCTCGACGCAATTCGCCGATGGCGGCGAGTTCGGCATGGGCGCGGAAATCGGCATCGCCACCGGCAAATTCCATGCGCGCGGGCCGGTCGGCGTCGAGCAGCTCACCAGCTTCAAATATGTCGTGCGCGGCTCGGGCCAGATCAGGCCCTGAAATGAAGCGCGCCGAGCTGTTGACGCCGGGCCTCAAGGTCGGACTTCTGGGCGGTTCCTTCAATCCGGCTCATCCGGGCCATCTGCATCTTTCGCGCATGTGCATCAGGGCGCTCGGCCTCGATCGCGTCTGGTGGCTCGTCTCGCCGCAGAACCCGCTGAAGCCGGCAACGGAGATGGCGCCGCTCGCCGCGCGGCTGGCATCCGCCCGCGCGCTGATCGAAAGATCGGGCGACCCGCGCATCACCGTCACCGATGTCGAAACGCGCCTCGGCACGCGCTACACCGTCGATACGCTGGCCGCATTGAAGGCGCGTCACCTCGATACGCGTTTCGTCTGGCTGATGGGTGCGGACAACCTCATTCAGCTGCCGCGCTGGCGGCACTGGCGCCGGATCGTCGCCGAGGTGCCGATCGCGGTCTATCCGCGCCCCGGCTTCACCCTCAAGGCGCGCCTTTCGCCCACCGCCTCGATGCTGAGACCGGCAACCCTCGATGCGAGCGACGCGCAACTGCTTCCGGGCCTCTTGCCTCCTGCCCTTGTATTTCTGGAGGGACGGGAACATAAGGCCTCTGCGACCGCCATCCGGGCTGCCGCGAAACTGTAAAAATCGGCGCATTGAACTCCAACCCGGCGGCTTCTATCCTGACCAAAGCCGGGACGCGGGATTCGGCGTGCTCGGTTCGTGTTGAACAAAGGAGTGCGTTCCTGACCAGTCAACCAAAGGACCCGAAGGTCCAGCGTCCGCGCGCGAAAACGGCGACCGCCGCCAAGGCGAAGCCGAAAGCCGCCAAGTCGGCCAAACCCGTCAAGCCGGGCAAGGTTACCAAGCCGTCCAAAGCCGCCAAGCCAGCCAAACCTGCCAAAGTCGCGAAATCGGCCAAAGCGTCCAAATCGGTCAAACCGGCCGGGAAGGCGAAGGCCCCTTCGAAAAGCGTCGTCTCGAAGGCCGCCGCCGCAAAGCTCGCGGCCGACCGCAAGAAAACCGCCGCCATGCTCGCTCTCGTCTTGAAGAGCCTCGATGAAGACAAGGCCGAGGACGTCGTGTCCATCGACCTCGCGGGCAAGACGCCCATGGCCGATTTCATGGTCGTGGCGACAGGCCGCTCGCAGCGCCATGTCGGCGCCGTGGCCGACCATCTCGTGCGCCGTCTGAAAGAGGAAGGCCATGGCAATGCCAGGGTCGAAGGCATGAAGCAGGGCGACTGGGTGCTCATCGACGGCGGCGACGTGGTGATTCACGTCTTCCGGCCGGAAGTGCGCGAGTTCTACAAGCTGGAGAAAATGTGGTCGGCCCATATTCCGGCGGACCAGATCGCCGTCTGAGGCCCGAAGCCCTGAGACGGTGAACTCCGGTTCTGTTCGACTGCACCGGCGCGCAAGCCGGGGGGCTGGCTTTTGTGTGCCGGAAAGCCGGCGGAGAAATTCATGCGCATCGAAATCCGCGCCGTTGGACGGCTTCGCGCCGGGCCGGAAAAAACGCTTCTGGACGACTATCTGGCAAGGGCCGGAGCCGCTGGCCGCAGCCTTGGAATCACCTCGCTCACTTTTGCCGAGGTCGAGGAGAAACGCCGCCTCGACGGCGCCGCCCTCAAAACAGCCGAGGCCGCCCTTCTGAAAACCTCCCTGCCGAAGGGCGCCTATCTCGTCGCGCTGGACGAGCGCGGCCGCGCGGAGCCGAGCGAGGCCTTCGCCGCGCGCCTTGGCCGCTGGCGCGATAACGGCGTAGGCGATCTCGCTTTCGTGATCGGCGGCGCGGACGGGCTCGCGCCGTCGTTGCGCGAAGAGGCGGACCACCTGCTCGCCTTCGGGCCGATGACATGGCCGCACATGCTGGTGCGCGTCATGCTGGCCGAACAGCTTTACCGCGCCGTCAGCATCATGGCGGGCCATCCCTATCACCGGGCCTGAACGCCCGGCGTTGCCCGAACGCATCCCGAGCGCACATTGTCGAAATGGATGGCGTCAAACGCGCCGCCGCCCGTGGACACGTTTCGCGCCTTCGATTAATTTCATAGCGAGGCGTGAACTGCACGCGTGCTGTAAAGCTTGAAGCCTGGGCGGGCTTTTTCAAACATTATGACGGCTATGATCGGCGTCCGTCCCCTCGTTCTGGTTCTGCTGGACGGTTGGGGCATCCGCGCGGAGCGCGAAGCGAATGCACTCGCAGAGGCGCGAACGCCCGTTTACGACCGCCTCGCGGGCAGCGCGCTCCACACCGTTCTTGCGGCCTCCGGCGAAGCTGTCGGCCTCGCCCCCGGCAAGCCCGGCAACGCGCAGGCAAACTACATGACCCTCGGCGCAGGCCGGCCTGTGGAACAGGACATTCTGCGCGTCAATCGCGCCATCCAGGAGCAGGGCGCGCGCGGCCTCGCCGCCAATCCGGTTCTGCAAAAACTCGTTCATCGCGTGCGGCCCCTCGGCGGCGCGGTGCATCTGATCGGTACGGTTTCACCCGGCGCCGTCGCCGGCCACCAGCATCATCTGGCGGTGCTGGCAGCGCTTCTGAGCCATGAAGGCCTGAAAGTCTGGGTGCATGGCGTCCTCGACGGCATAGATGCAAGGCCAAGAGGCGGCATCGAATACCTCGCCGAGTTCATGGACGACATCGCTGGCGCAGAGCATGCGACGCTTGGCAGCCTGATGGGCCGCGCCTATGCCTTCGACGAAACGGCGGACCAGACGCTCGCCAAGGCCGCTTTCAGGGCGATCGCTTTCGCCGATGCTCCGCGCGCCGAATATCCTTCCGCCCATATCGACCAGGGCTATGCCAAGGGTCTCGACGACGACCGTATCGCGCCCCTCATCACGCAGAACTATCGCGGCATCCGCCGGGACGATGCGGTTTTCCTCGTCAATCTCCACCCGGACATCGGCGCGCCCCTGATGCGCGCGCTGCTCGGCGCGGAAACGGGCGCGCTGCTTTCCTCCGCCTGCGCGCTGACGGCGCTGGATGGGGGCGGCCTCGACCGCGTCGAGGTGCTGTTCGAGCGCCACCCCGTTCCCTCGACCTTGAGCGAAACGCTGTCGCATGCCGGCCGCTCGCAGCTTCTTCTCACCGAGACCATCGCCGAGAAAAACCTCTCGCTGTTTTTCCGTGGCGGCGTCGAGCGCATCTATGACGGCGAAACGATAGGCGTGGCGGAATCGCCGCCGCTCGCGAAAATCGAGAAGCGCACCGAACTTGCCGCTGCCGACCTCGTTGCCGAGGCGCTCGATGCGATCAAGAAGGGCGAGCGCGATTTTCTGATCGTGAATCTGCCGAATGTCGCCGCGGTCGGCCGCACAGGCAATCTGAACGCGACGATCGAGGCCGCCGAGGCGATCGACAAGCATCTCGGCAAGATCGCGGCGATGGTTGAAAAACGCGGTGGCGTCCTTGCCATTGTGAGCCCCTATGGCAAGGGCGAGACCATGCGCGATCCGGACACGAACGAAATCTGGCGCGGGCCGACGCGGTCGAACATGCCCTTCACGCTGGTCGGCGCCGGACCCGGCCTTGCGCTGCGCTACGGCACGCTCGCCGATGTCGCGCCGACGATTTTGAGCCTGCTCGGCGTAGCCGCTCCCGACGCGATGACCGGACGTTCCCTCATCGTCGCCGTCGAGCAATCCCCCGAAAAGGCAGACCGTGTTTCGGCGTGAACGCACAGCCGCTCTTCTCTCCGCCGCCATCGCCCTTTCATGCGCGGCCGGCGCGCGAGCCGAAACGGCCGACCCTTCGACGCTCGAAAACCTGAAGCATCAGCTCGACACCAGCGTCGAACGCAAGAAGACGCTCGACGCCCAGACCGACGCCGTCCGCAAGGAAGCCGATGAGATCCGTTCCCGGCTGATCGTCACCGCCGCGAGCGTCCAGGCGCGCGAGGCCGAAGTCTCGGCATCGGAAGATCGCCTGAGCGGCTTGAAGGAGGCCGAGACCGGCCTTCTTGCGGAGCTTGAAAGGCGGCGGGGTGAAATGGCCGATCTCCTGGCCGCGCTGACAAGGCTCGACCGTCATCCGCCGCCCGCCCTTGCCGTCCGCCCCGACGACGCCCTGGGCGCGATCCGCAGCGCCATCCTGCTCGGCGACGCCGTGCCCGAATTGAAGGCGGAAGCCGCCGCCTTGCGCACGCGCCTCGACGAGCTGACCCGTCTGCGCGAAAGCATCCTTGCCGAACGCGCGACGCTCGCCCAGGCGAAAGCCTCCCTCGAACGCGACCGCGCCAGTCTGGAAGCGCTCCTTTCCCGCAAGCTCGCCCGCCAGCAGCGCCTCGCCCGGGCCGCCGGGGACGAGCAGGCGCGCGGCGCGCGGCTGGCGAGGGAAGCGACCGACCTCAACGACCTGATCGGACGGCTGGAATCCGAGGCCGCCGCCCGCCTGCCCGAAAGCCGGCCGGAACGAAGGCCCCCGCCGGCCGGTCCGGCCATGGCCGACCAGGACCAGCCGGCCGCAAAGACGGCGCCGGAGCCTTCGGCCGAAGATCGGCCGGCTAGCCGGTCGGACACACAGACAGCCCTTTTGACCCCGCCTGCGAACCAGCCGGATTTGCCATCGTCGCGCCTTTTTTCACAGGCAAAAGGGCTCATCCGGCAGCCCGTGGCGGGCTCGATTGTCAGGGGTTTCGACCAGCCGAACGGCCTCGGCGGAAAAACGCAAGGGCTGACCATTGCGACAAGGCCCGGCGCCCAGGTGATCGCCCCCTTCGACGGCAAGATCGTCTTTGCCGGTAGCTTCCGCCGCTATGGGCAACTCTTGATCATATCGGTGGGCGAAGGCTACCATGTGCTGTTGGCAGGCATGACGAGAATCAATGGCTTAGCTGGCCAAAGCATCCTCGCCGGAGAGCCGGTCGGCATCATGGGTTCATCCTCCGATGAAGACAGCCCGGCCCGGCAGAACGGGGCGGCCGACAACGGCGGCTTGGGCGCGAAAGAAGTAAGCTCCGGTCAACACCCGGCGCTGTATATAGAATTCCGGAAAGACGGCGATCCGATCGACCCTCGCCCATGGCTGATGATGAGTGACAAGAAGGCTCGTGGATAAATGAACAAGTCTGTGATCGCCGGCCTCGCAGTCGGAACCCTGCTTTCGGCGATAGGCGTTTTCGCGCTTCAGCCAGTGGCCTTCGAGAGCGCGGCGCATGCCGACGACAGCGACACCTACCGCCAGCTCAATCTCTTCGGCGACGTCTTCGAGCGCGTCCGCGCCGACTATGTCGAACCGACAGATGATTCCAAACTGGTCGAAGCCGCGATCAACGGCATGCTGACTTCGCTCGATCCGCATTCGAGCTACATGAACCCGAAAAGCTTCCGCGACATGCAGGTGCAGACGCGCGGCGAATTCGGCGGCCTCGGCATCGAAGTCACGATGGAAAACGGCGTCGTCAAGGTCGTGACGCCGATCGACGACACGCCCGCAAGCCGCGCCGGCATCCGCCCCAGCGACTACATCACCCATATCGACGCCAAGCCGATCCTCGGCATGACCCTGAGCGACGCCGTCGACAAGATGCGCGGGCCGGTCAACACCACCGTGACGCTGACCATCGTGCGCAAGGGCGTGGACGATCCTTTCGACGTCAAGCTGACGCGCGACATCATCACCATCAAGTCGGTGAAGTATCATCGCGAAGGCGACGTCGCCTATATCCGCATCACCTCGTTCAACGAGCAGACCGGCGAGCTTCTCGACGAAGCGATCCATGCGCTGCAAAAGCAGATCGGCAATTCGAAGGTCAGAGGCTACATCCTCGACCTGCGCAACAATCCCGGCGGCCTTCTCGATCAGGCGATCTCCGTTTCCAGCGACTTCATCCCGGAAGGCGAGATCGTCTCGACCCGCGGCCGCCACCCGGAGGACACGCAGCGTTACAATGCGCGCGGCGGCGACCTCACCGGCGGCAAGCCCGTTATCGTGCTGGTCAATGGCGGCTCGGCCTCGGCGTCTGAAATCGTTGCCGGCGCACTTCAGGATCATCGTCGCGCGACGATCCTCGGCACGCGCTCCTTCGGCAAGGGTTCGGTGCAGACCATCATTCCGCTCGGCGCGGACGGCGCGCTGCGCCTGACCACGGCGCGCTACTTCACCCCGTCCGGACATTCGATCCAGGCCAAGGGCATCGAGCCCGACATCCAGGTCGAGCAGAACACCGATCCGAAGCTGAAGAAGCGCACGCTCATCACCGGCGAAGCGGAACTGCCCGGCCATCTCGCGGCCGAACAGGGCGCGAAGGAAGTCGCAGGCTCCGACAGCTACGTGCCCGCCGACAAGAAGGACGACAAGCAGCTTCTTTACGCGATCGATCTTCTGAACGGCGTTCGCAAGGATGCCGCCTTCACGAGCGCGGCCGCCTCGAACGCCAACTGACGGCCGCGCCGATGCGCATCCCGCTGGTTCGTTCTCATGGCGGCCTTTTGAGCAATCGGGGCATTGGCTGGGGCGATGGCCGGTAACGCATTGAGCGAAACGCCAGGGAAAAGGCGGCGTCCGAGCCTGCTCACGGGCGCGGCGATTGCCGTCGCTCTGATTTGCGGCGGCGGACTGGCCTATCTGTTTCTGAGCGATGGCCGTCTCGCCGGCGAGCCCGTGGTCCGTTTCGCGCTTGCGCCCGAGGCGGCCCCCGCCCCCGCCCCCGCCCCCGCAGACAAGCTGCTTCGGACGGGAACCCCCGACGACCAGCCGGCGGCTCCCGCGACGCCGCCCGCCGCGAGCGACGAAGCCGACGCAAGCAAGCCGACGCCCGACGAACAGTCGCTGCTCGACGCCTCCAAAGGCGCGAATGGCGACGACGCCGAGAGCGGCGATGCCGCCGACGGCGGCGTCAAGATTCTCGGAGCCGAAAGCATTTCCGGCGCGCCGGGCAGCAGCGACCCTGTAACCGCACTCCTCGCGCTGAGGCCCGTGCCCGACCCCGCGCTCGTCGAGCAGGGACGGCAGGGGCCCTTGCCCATCATCGCCAAAAACGGCCGCAAGGCGTGGAAAGTCTACGCCCGGCCCTTGCCCAAGGGCCTGCCTGCCGGACCCCGCATCGCCCTCGTCGTCGGCGGCATGGGCATTTCCGACAGCGCCACCAGCCACGCCATCGAAACATTGCCGCCGGAAGTGACGCTTTCCTTCGCCCCTTACGGCGCCCATCTTCAGGACTGGATCGGCAAGGCGCGCGATGCGGGCCATGAAGTGCTGCTCGAACTGCCCATGGAGCCCTTCGGCTACCCGCAGAACGATCCCGGCCCTTACACGCTCCTGACCAGCCTTCAGCCGGCGGAAAACATCTCCCGGCTTGAATGGCTGTTGAGCCGCTTCGCCGGCTATGCGGGCGTGATGAACTATCAGGGCGCGCGCTTTACGAGCTCGCCGACGGCGCTCTCGCCGATCCTCGCCGCGTTGAAGGCGCGCGGCCTGATGTATGTCGACAATGGCGCCTCGCAGCGCAGCCTCGCGCCCAAACTTGCGGGCGATGCGAACCTTCCCATAGCCGTCGGCACGCGCATGATCGACCCTGTCCAGAACCCCGACATCATCGTGCAGTCCTTCACGGCGCTTGAGGGCGCGGCAAAGCAATCCGGCATCGCCGTGGGCGTCGCCACGGGCTTTCCCGTCACGGTCGACCAGATGACCGCCTGGACGAAGACGCTCAAGGACAAGGGCATCGTGCTTGTGCCCGTCTCGGCGGCGGCGGCAGAAACCAAATCGAACTGACCGCGGAGCGCGACATGCCCAAGACCGATCGAGCCGCGACAGGAAAATCCGGGCGGCCCACAGACCTTCCCTATCGGCCTTGCGTCGGCGTCGCCCTTTTCAACCGGGACGGTTTCGTCTGGGTCGGCAATCGCATCCAGGCGGTCGATCTCGGCGCCCATACCTGGCAGATGCCGCAAGGCGGCATAGACAAGGGCGAGACGCCGCGCGAGGCGGCCTTCCGTGAACTGAAGGAAGAGACGGGCGTCGATGCCGGCAAGGTCGAGATCGTCGGCGAGATCGACGACTGGCTTACCTACGATCTGCCGCCGGAGCTTGTCGGCCATGCCCTGAAAGGCAAATATCGCGGACAGAAACAGCGCTGGTTCGCCATGCGCTTTCTCGGCCATGATTCCGACATCGACATAGCCGCCGACAAACACCAGGAATTCAGCGAATGGGCTTGGGTGCCGATCGCGGAGCTCACCAAACTCGTCGTGCCGTTCAAACTTGCCATCTACGAGCGTGTGGCCCGGGACTTTGCGCCGCTGGCAAAGCCCTCGCGCTAGATAAGGCGATCACGCAACCGCGCGCTGAAGCTTCCGCACGCGCAAGCGCCAGACCATCCAGACGGCGGGCGACAGAAGCCGCATCACGAGACCATGCGGCTTGAGGCCGACAGCCTTGCCGACCATCGACACCAGCCGGTCGACATGCTGACGGCGATAGAAGCCGAGCGCATGCCTGGCATAGGCACGCGCGAATGTCGCCCGGTCATAGGCGACGCTGCCGTCATCCGGCGTGTTCGCGGCGTAATAGGCGCAGGCGAGTTCGTCGTCATCCGCCTCGCTCAAACGTCCGAGCGCCACGCGCGCCTTGGCGAAGCGCGACGGCAACTCATCGGCGACATCCTTCAGCGTCTCGTAGAAAAGCCTGTAGTGGCGGAATTCGTCGGCGGCGATATTGGCCGAAATCTGCTTCAGGACCGGCTCATCCGTCGCATCCTTGATCGCGGTGTAATAGGAAGACGTGCCGCTTTCGACGACGCAGCGCGCGATCATCTCGCCGGCCCGGCTGCCGCGGACGGAGGTCTCGGCATCTTTCGGAATCGCATAGCCGTCCTGAAAACGCTTGAACGCCGCCTTGAAGTTGAACGCGGGATCGGCAAGCTCCGCCCAGCGGGCGAGCGCCAGACCATGCTGCGCTTCTTCCGCGCCCCATTTGCGAATGAGGGCCTGCACCTTGGGCTTGCCCGCAAACACATTGCAAAGATAGGTGACGTAGTCCGGCGAGTTGTATTCGACCATCGCGGCCGCCTTGACCGCGCGCAGGATCTCAACATCGACCTTGCCGGCGTCGAAGTCGGCCCATTTGATGTCGTCGAGTGTCCAGTGACCGCTCATGTGCAACCTGTTCGCCGGGACGCAACCGCCCGAAGAGTGTCTCTCATGCGTCGGACCCGCGCCCGGACCGTCGTCCCTTGCGGGAGATTGGCCCCGCATGAATTATATCGCAACGTCGGCAATGGGTTAAGGTTGCAACACCTGCCAAAAAACCGCAGGGACACACACCCTCAAATACGAAAAGGGCCGGTCGAAAGACCGGCCCTTCGTCAATTTCCGCCGCTCAGAGCGACTGGCGAAGCTGCTTCAGATGATCGAGCTTCTCCTGGGCCGAAAGCCGGGCCTCGTCGCTCTTGGCATCGGCCACATCTTCCTCGGCATTGCCGATTTCGGCGTCGAGCGCCGCCTCGTCAAGCTCGGCAAGCGGCACCGCGTGCTCGGCAAGGATCGTGAGACCCGCCGGCGTCACTTCGGCAAAACCGCCGCGCACGAAGATGCGCTGCTGCGCCTTGCCCGCGTCGTCGACATTGATCACGCCGGGGCGAAGCGTCGTCATCACCGGCGCATGGCCGGCGAGCACGCCGAAGTCGCCTTCCTTGCCCGGCACCGTCACCATGTCGACGCTCTCCGAGAGCAGAAGCCGCTCGGGCGAGACGAGGTCGAAGTGAAGCTTGTCAGCCATTGGCCCTTACCGATCCTTGTCGCTTACGCCGCTTCCGCCGCGAGACGTTCGGCCTTCTTCACCGCGTCCTCGATCGTGCCGACCATGTAGAAGGCGGCTTCCGGCAGATGGTCGTATTCGCCATCGCAAAGACCCTTGAAGCCCTTCACCGTGTCCTTGATGTCGACGAGCACGCCCGGCGAACCGGTGAACACTTCGGCGACGAAGAAGGGCTGGCTGAGGAAGCGCTCGATCTTGCGGGCGCGGGCGACGACGAGCTTGTCTTCTTCGGAGAGTTCATCCATGCCCAGAATGGCGATGATGTCCTGCAACGACTTGTAGCGCTGGAGAATCTCCTGCACGCGGCGCGCCGTGTCGTAATGCTCCTGACCGACGACGCGCGGCTCGAGAATGCGCGAGGTGGAGTCGAGCGGGTCCACGGCGGGATAGATGCCCTTTTCCGAGATCGCGCGATTGAGAACGGTCGTCGCGTCAAGATGCGCGAACGAAGCGGCAGGCGCCGGGTCGGTCAAGTCGTCGGCAGGCACGTAAATGGCCTGCACCGAGGTGACGGAACCGCGCTTCGTCGAGGTAATGCGCTCCTGCAATTCGCCCATTTCGCTGGCCAGGTTAGGCTGGTAGCCCACGGCCGAAGGAATGCGGCCGAGAAGCGCCGACACTTCCGAACCCGCCTGCGTGAAGCGGAAGATGTAGTCGACGAAGAAGAGCACGTCCGGGCCCTTGTCGCGGAAATGCGCGGCGACGGTGAGACCC
>JARLIS010000050.1 GCA_031291615.1 Parvibaculum sp. | reverse complement strand
CAAGACCAGGCCATGGCCTATGGCACGGACGGTTCGCGCTTCCTCGAAAACAAGCGCGCCGTCGAAGAAAAATACATGGGGCCGCTGGTCAAGACCGTGATGACGCGCTGCATCCAGTGCACGCGCTGCATCCGCTTCGCCACCGAAGTCGCGGGCACGCCGGAGATCGGTGCCATCGGCCGCGGCGAGGACATGGAAGTTACGACCTATCTCGAGCATACCTTGACGTCGGAACTGTCGGCGAATGTCGTCGATCTCTGCCCGGTCGGCGCGCTCACCTTCCGCCCTTTCGCCTTCACCGCGCGCCCCTGGGAGCTGCGCAAGACCGAATCCATCGACGTCATGGACGCCGTCGGCTCGAACATCCGCGTCGATACGCGCGGCTCGGAAGTGATGCGCATTCTCCCGCGTCTTAACGAAGACGTGAACGAGGAGTGGATTTCGGACAAGACGCGCTTCATCTGGGACGGGTTGAAGACGCAGCGTCTCGACCGGCCCTATGTCCGCGAAAACGGCCGTCTGCGCGAAGCCTCATGGGACGAGGCCTTCGCCGCCATCGCCGCGAAGGTCAAGGCGTCGAAGCCCGAGCGCATTGCCGCCATCGCCGGCGATCTCGTCGCCGCCGAAGAAATGAAGGCGCTGAAGGATCTCTGGGCGAAGCTCGGCTCGGCGAACATCGATTGCCGTCAGGACGGCGCGAAGCTCGGCGGTCCGCGTTCGAGCTACATCTTCAATTCGACCATTGCGGGCATCGAAGACGCCGACGCCATTCTCATCATCGGCTCCGATCCGCGCCGTGAAGCGCCCATCGTCAATGCGCGTATCCGCAAGCGATTCCGCATGGGCGGGTTGAAGGTCGGCGTCATCGGCCCGCGTCATGATCTGACTTACGACTACGAACATCTCGGCGCCGGTGCACAGACCTTGAAGGATGTCGCCTCGGGCGCGCATGGTTTCGCAGAAGTGCTGAAATCCGCGAAGAAGCCCATGGTCATCGTCGGGCAGGGCGCGCTGACGCGGAAGGACGGCGCGGCCGTTCTCGCCGCCGCGATCCGCCTCGCCAAATCCGTCAATGCCGGCTTCAACGTGCTGCACAGCGCGGCGGCCCGCGTTGGCGGCCTCGACCTCGGCCTCGTGCCGGGTGCCGGCGGCCGCGATGTCGCGGGCATCCTCGACGGCGCGTTGAAGGGCGAGATCGATGTCGTCTATCTCCTCGGCGCCGATGAAATCGACATGGCGAAGCTCGGTTTCGCCTTCACCGTCTATCAGGGCACGCATGGCGATGCGGGCGCGCATCGCGCCGACGTGATCCTGCCGGGCGCGGCCTACACCGAAAAAGACGGCATCTACGTGAACACCGAGGGCCGCGTGCAGCCCGGCCAGCGCGCCGCCTTCCCGCCGGGCGAGGCCCGCGAGGACTGGACGATCCTGCGCGCGCTGTCGGCTGTTCTCGGCCAGGTGCTGCCCTACGACAATCTGGACCAGCTTCGCGCCGCGATGGAAAAGGATGCGCCGCATTTCGCGCATTTCGATCAGGTCGTCGCGGCCGGCGACCTGCCGGATCTCGCCGCCGGAGAGTTCGACGCTGCGCCCTTCGAAACGCCGATCAGGGACTTCCACCTGACTAATCCGATTGCGCGGGCCAGCGCGGTGATGGCCGGGTGCTCGGCGCAGATTGCCGCGCTGCGGCGCACGCAAGCGGCGGAGTGAGGGGACCCATGGCCGAATTTCTGACCACCTACGGCATTCCCTTCGCCATTATCGTCGGGCAGGGGCTGGCGCTGCTTGTCGGCCTGCTGGTCTTCACCGCCTATGTGCTGCTCGCCGACCGCAAGATCTGGGCGGCGGTTCAGCTGCGCCGCGGCCCCAACGTCGTCGGCGCCTTCGGCCTTCTTCAATCCTTCGCCGATCTTCTGAAATTCGTCTTCAAGGAACTGGTGATCCCGGCCGGCGCCAACAAGGGCGTCTTCATGCTGGCGCCGCTCGTCACGGTGACGCTCGCGCTTTCGGCCTGGGCGGTCGTGCCGCTCGCCGACGGTCTGGTCATTTCCAACCTCAATGTCGGCATTCTCTACATCCTCGCCTTCTCCTCGCTCGGCGTTTACGGCGTCATCATGGCGGGCTGGGCGTCGAACTCGAAGTATCCGTTCCTCTCGGCGCTCCGCTCCGCCGCGCAGATGGTCTCCTACGAAGTCTCCATCGGCTTCGTCCTCATCACCGTGCTGATGACGGCCGGCTCGCTCAACCTCTCCGACATCGTGCGCGCCCAGGACGGCCATTACGGCTTCCTGAACTGGTACTGGCTTATCCATTTCCCGATGTTCATCATCTTCTTCATCTCGGCGCTGGCCGAGACGAACCGGCCGCCCTTCGACCTCGTCGAAGCGGAATCGGAACTCGTGGCCGGGTTCATGGTCGAATATTCCTCGACCCCCTACATGATGTTCATGCTCGGCGAATATGTGTCGATCATCCTGATGTGCGCGATGACGACGATCCTCTTCCTCGGCGGCTGGCTGCCGCCCGTAAACGTCGCGCCCTTCACCTGGGTGCCGGGCCTCGTCTGGTTCGTGCTGAAGCTTTCTTTCGTCTTCTTCATGTTCGCCATGGTGAAAGCCTTCGTGCCGCGCTATCGCTACGACCAGCTGATGCGCCTCGGCTGGAAGGTCTTCCTGCCGTTCTCGCTCTTCTGGGTCGTGCTGACGGCGGGCGTGCTCGTCGGCTTCGGCCTCGTGCCGCATCATTGACGGGAAAGGACTGAACATGGCTTCCCTCAATCAAACGGCCCGCCAGCTCTTCCTGCTGGAGTTCGTCGCGAGCATCGTTCTCGCCATGCGTTATTTCTTCAAGCCGAAGGTGACGGTGAACTACCCGTTCGAGAAAGGCCCGCTCTCGCCCCGCTTCCGCGGCGAACACGCGCTGCGCCGCTACCCGAACGGCGAGGAACGCTGCATTGCCTGCAAGCTCTGCGAGGCGATCTGCCCGGCGCAGGCCATCACCATCGAGGCCGGCCCGCGCCGCAACGACGGCACGCGCCGCACGACGCGCTACGACATCGACATGACGAAGTGCATCTATTGCGGCTTCTGCCAGGAAGCCTGCCCGGTGGACGCGATCGTCGAAGGCCCGAATTTCGAGTTCTCCGTGGAGACGCGCGAAGAGCTGATGTACGACAAGGACCGGCTGCTCGCCAACGGCGACCGCTGGGAACGTGAAATCGCCAAGAACATTGCACTCGACGCGCCGTATCGCTGACGCGCCGGGTTAAAGAGACAAGGCCCGGCAAAGCCGGGCATTAGAGGGACGAGGGGTCCAGATGATCGTTTCCGCAATCGCATTCTACGTCTTCTCGGCGATTGCCGTGGCGGCCGGGTTCATGGTGATCGCGTCGCGCAATCCCGTGCACTCCGTGCTCTTCCTGATCCTCACCTTCTTCAACGCCGCGGCGCTCTTCGTGCTGATGGGTGCGGAGTTCATCGCGCTCATTCTGGTCATCGTTTATGTGGGCGCGGTGGCGGTGCTGTTCCTCTTCGTCGTCATGATGCTCGACATCGATTTCGTCGAACTCCGGCAGGGCTTTCTCCAATACCTGCCCATCGGCGGGCTTGTCGGCATCATCCTGCTGATCGAGCTGTTCCTCGTCGGCGCCGCCTGGGTGATCTCGCCGGAAGCGGCCCATGTCGTCGCCGCGCCGGTTCCGGCCTTCATCGACCATGTGACCAATACGCGCGCGCTCGGCCGCGTGCTCTATACGCAATACATGTATCTCTTCCAGTCGGCGGGTCTGATCCTTCTCGTCGCCATGGTCGGCGCCATCGTGCTGACGCTTCGCCACCGCCCCGACATCAAGCGGCAGGTGATCTGGAAGCAGGTCGGGCGCTCCCGTTCGGAAGGCGTCGAATACAAAGATGTGAAGCCAGGACAGGGGCTCTGACCATGACAATCGGCCTCTCGCATTACCTCACCGTCGCCGCGATCCTTTTCACAATCGGCGTCTTCGGCATCTTCCTCAACCGCAAGAACGTCATCATCATCCTGATGTCGGTCGAGCTGATGCTGCTTGCGGTGAATATCAATCTGGTCGCCTTTTCGGTCTTCCTCCACGACCTGACCGGCCAGGTTTTCGCGATCTTCGTGCTGACCGTCGCCGCCGCCGAGGCGGCCATCGGTCTCGCCATCCTGGTGACCTATTTCCGCAACCGCGGCTCCATCGCGGTTGAGGACGTTAATCTGATGAAGGGGTAGAGAGATGTACTCGGCTATCGTCTTTCTGCCGCTTCTGGGCTTTCTTATCGCGGGGCTGTTCGGCCGCTGGATCGGGGTGCGCGGCGCGCAACTCGTGACCACGGGCCTTCTCGTCGTGTCTGCGGCGCTGGCCATCGTGGCCTTCCCCTCGGTGACCTTCGGCGGCATGACCGACCACGTTCAGGTCTCGACCTGGATCAACAGCGGCAGCTTCGAAAGCGACTGGCGGTTGCGCATCGACGCGCTGACGGCCGTCATGCTCGTGGTCGTGACGTCGGTTTCCGCGCTCGTGCACATCTATTCGATCGGCTATATGAGCCACGATCCGCACCAGCCGCGTTTCTTCGCCTATCTCTCGCTCTTCACCTTCGCCATGCTGATGCTGGTGACGGCGGACAATTTCGTTCAGCTCTTCTTCGGCTGGGAAGGCGTGGGCCTCGCATCCTATCTGCTGATCGGCTTCTGGTATCAGAAGCCCAGCGCCAATGCGGCGGCCATCAAGGCCTTCGTCGTCAACCGCGTCGGCGACTTCGGCCTCATTCTCGGCATCGCGACGATTTTCATGTTCGTGGGATCGGTCGAGTTCGACACGGTCTTCAAGGCGATCCCGGGTCTCGCCAACAAGAGCTTCCTTTTCCTCGGCCATGAAGTGCCGGTGGTGACGACGATCTGCCTGCTGCTCTTCATGGGCGCCATGGGCAAGTCGGCGCAGTTCATGCTCCACACCTGGCTGCCGGACGCCATGGAAGGCCCGACGCCGGTGTCCGCCCTCATTCACGCGGCGACCATGGTGACGGCGGGCGTCTTCCTCGTCGCGCGCATGTCGCCGATCTTCGAATTCTCTCAGACCGCGCTCACCGTCGTCACCATCGTTGGCGCGACGACGGCGTTCTTCGCCGCGACGGTCGGCCTCGTCCAGAATGACATCAAGCGCGTCATCGCCTATTCGACCTGTTCGCATCTTGGTTACATGTTTGCGGCGCTGGGCGTCGGCGCCTATGAGGCGGCGATGTTCCACCTTTTCACTCACGCCTTCTTCAAGGCGCTGCTGTTCCTCGGATCTGGCTCGGTCATCCACGCCATGGGCGATGAACAGGACATGCGCAAGATGGGCGGCCTCTACAAGATGATCCCCGCCACCTACGGCATGATGGTCATCGGCACGCTGGCGCTCACGGGCTTCCCGCTGACGGCCGGCTACTTCTCGAAGGACGCCATCATCGAAGCGACCTATGCCGGCACGAATCCCGCGCATATGTACGCCTTCGGCATGACCGTCTTCGCCGCCTTCCTGACCTCGTTCTATTCCTGGCGCCTGATATTCATGACCTTCCACGGCAAATCCCGCGCCGATCACCACACGCTCGAGCATGTGCATGAATCGCCGCTCGTCATGCTGATCCCGCTGATCGTTCTCGCCGTCGGCGCGCTCGGCGCCGGCGCCGTCTTCGAGCGCTTCTTCATCGGCGAAGCCCATGAGACGTTCTGGCTGGAGGCGATTTTCCGCGCCCCGACCAATCACATCTTGCATGCGATGCATGAGATTCCGGAATGGGTCGGCTTCCTGCCCACCGTAATGATGGTGCTCGGCTTCGCGCTCTCCTGGCTCTTCTATATCGCGCGCCCCGACCTGCCGGTCGAACTCGCCCGCACGCAGGAGCCGCTCTACAAGTTCCTGCTCAACAAGTGGTACTTCGACGAGCTTTACGACTGGATTTTCGTGAAGCCGGCCTTCTGGATCGGCCGCGTATTGTGGAAGCAGGGGGATGGCCGCATCATCGACGGCATTGGCCCTGACGGCGTTTCCGCGCGCGTCATAGACATAACGCGTGGCGTCGTGCGGTTGCAGACCGGTTACCTCTTCCACTACGCCTTTGCCATGCTGCTCGGCGTTGCTGCGCTCGCGACTTACTTCATGCTCGGGGGCGTCCACTGATGATCGACGACGGACACATTCTTTCCCTGATCACCTTCCTTCCCGCAATTGGCGCGCTGGCGATCCTGCTCGTGCGCGGCGAGGATGCGGTGGTGGCCCGTAACGCGCGCTGGATCGCGCTCTGGACGACCATCGTCAACTTCGTCCTGTCGCTTTATATCTGGTGGAAGTTCGACCCGACGACGGCGGCCTTCCAGTTCGTCCAGAAGTCGGATTGGCTCGGCGGCGCCATCAGCTATCACAGGGGCGTCGACGGCATCTCGATGCTCTTCGTTATCCTGACGACCTTCCTGATGCCCGCCTGCATTCTTGCGAGCTGGCACTCGATCGAGACGCGCGTCCGCGAATACATGATTGCCTTCCTGATCCTGGAAACGCTGATGATCGGCGTCTTCTGCGCGCTCGACCTCGTGCTCTTCTACCTCTTCTTCGAAGGCGGCCTCATCCCGATGTTCCTGATCATCGGCGTCTGGGGCGGCAAGCGGCGCATCTATGCGAGCTTCAAGTTCTTCCTCTACACGCTGCTCGGCTCGGTGCTGATGCTCATCGCCATCATGGCGATGTATTGGGACGCAGGCACGACCGACATTCCGACGCTGCTCGCGCATGACTTCTCCGCCAGAATGCAGACCTGGCTGTGGCTCGCCTTCTTCGCCTCCTTCGCGGTGAAGATGCCGATGTGGCCGGTGCACACCTGGTTGCCGGATGCTCACGTCGAGGCGCCGACGGCAGGCTCCGTCATCCTTGCCGGCATCCTGCTGAAAATGGGCGGTTACGGCTTCCTGCGCTTCTCGCTGCCCATGTTCCCGGTGGCGTCGGCCGAGTTTGCGCCGCTCGTCTTCGCCTTGAGCGTCATCGCCATCATCTACACCTCGCTCGTCGCGCTGGTGCAGGAGGACATGAAAAAGCTCATCGCCTATTCGTCCGTCGCCCATATGGGCTTCGTGACCATGGGTATCTTCGCGGCGACCCAGCAGGGCGTGCAGGGCGGTATCTTCCAGATGCTCAGCCACGGCTGGGTTTCCGGCGCGCTCTTCCTTTGCGTCGGCGTGATCTACGACCGGATGCACACGCGCGAGATCGCCGCCTATGGCGGTCTCGTCAATCGCATGCCGCTCTATGCGGTCGCCTTCCTGATCTTCACGCTGGCCAATGTCGGACTGCCGGGCACCAGCGGTTTCGTCGGCGAATTTCTGACGCTGATCGGAACGTTCAAGATCAACACCTGGGTTGCGTCCATCGCCGCGATCGGTGTCATCTTGTCGGCGGCCTATGCTCTCTATCTCTATCGCCGCATCGTATTCGGTGCGCTCGAGAAAGACTCGCTGAAAAACATTCTCGATCTGAACCTGCGCGAAGTGGTGACGCTCGTGCCGCTGATCGGGACCACGATCTTCTTCGGCGTCTATCCGGCGCCGGTCTTCAACGTCACGGCAGCGTCCGTGCAACATCTGATCGCGGACTACACAGTCGCCGTCGAGGCGCATCGCGTCGCCGAAGCGAAACATGCGGCGCCGGCTTTGCCGGCAAAGCTGCACGTCGTCGCGGACCGATAGGGGCCAGGAGCATATGGAAAACGCAGTTTCGACCCTACCGGCATTTGCACCCGCCCTGCCTGAAATCGTCATGGCGGCCGGTTCCATGCTGCTGCTGATGTATGGCGTCTTTCGCAAGACGAGCTCCACGGCCGAGGTGTCCTGGGGGGCGGTGCTCCTCTTCATCGTCACGGCCGTTGTTATCGTCGAGCAGGGCGACATGCGCGCCGTGACCTTCGGCGGAATGTTCGTCGTCGATCCTTTCACGCATTTCGTCAAATTGCTGATCCTGCTCGCCGCAGCCGCCTCGGTCATCATGTCGGTGACCTTCATTCGCCGCGAAGGCATGGACCGGTTCGAATTTCCGGTGCTCATTTCGCTGGCCGCGCTCGGCATGCTGATGATGGTTTCGGCCAACAGCCTGATCGCGCTCTATCTCGGCATCGAGCTGCAAAGCCTGAGCATCTACGTCATCGCCGCCTTCAACCGCGACAGCGCCAAATCGAGCGAAGCGGGCCTTAAATATTTCGTCCTCGGCGCGCTCTCCTCGGGCCTGCTGCTCTATGGCTGCTCGCTGGTCTATGGCTTCACCGGTTCCATCGAGTTTGAAACCATCGCGCGCCTGATCGGCCGCGAGCCAAGCTCTATCGGCCTCATTTTCGGCCTGGTCTTCATCCTTGCGGCCTTCGCCTTCAAGGTCTCCGCCGTGCCGTTCCACATGTGGACGCCCGACGTCTATGAAGGCGCGCCGACGCCCGTGACCGCCTTCATCATCGGCGCGCCGAAGGTCGCGGCCATGGCGCTCATCATCCGCGTTCTCTTCACCGCTTTTCCGACCGTCTCGGCGGAATGGAAGCAGGTCGTCGTCTTCGTCTCGATCGCGTCCATGGTGCTCGGCGCCTTCGCCGCCATCGGCCAGACGAACATCAAGCGGCTGATGGCCTACAGCACCATCGGCCATATGGGCTTCGCGCTGGTCGGCATTGCCGCGGGAACTTCGGAAGGCATTCGTGGCGTGCTCATCTATCTCGCCATCTATGTCGTCATGAATGCCGGCGTCTTCTGCTGCATTCTCGCCATGCGCCGCCAGGGCACGCAGGTCGAAAGCATCAGCGATCTCGCCGGTCTTTCGCGTACCCAGCCCATGGTCGCCTTTATCTTCGCGATGCTGATGTTCTCGCTCGCCGGTATTCCGCCGCTCGCGGGCTTCTTCGCAAAGTTCTACGTCTTCATGGCGGCCGTGAAAGCGGGTCTCTATGCGCTTGCCGTGATTGGCGTTCTCTCGAGCGTCGTCGGCGCCTTCTATTATCTCCGCATCGTCAAGATCATGTATTTCGACGAGGCCGCCGCGCCCTTCGAGCGTCCGATGCCGGGCGAACTGACGGTCGTCCTCGGCCTGTCCGGTCTCTTCACCCTGTTCTTCTTCGTCTATCCCGCGCCGCTCATCATGGCCGCGCAGACGGCCGCCGCCGCGCTGGTGCCTTAAGCTCTCGTGGCGACGCTCCCTCAAGGCTACGGCCTGCGATCTTTCACCGAGATCGACAGCACCAATGAGGAAGCGCGCCGCCTGGGCGATGCAGGCGAGACGGGACCGATCTGGATCGTCGCTGAAAGCCAGACGGCGGGCCGCGGCCGACGCGGCCGGCATTGGGTCTCGCCCACCGGCAATTTCATGGGCACGCTTTTCCTGCGGCCTCAGGCGACGCCCCGCAAGGCTGCCGAGCTTTCCTTCGTCGCCGCCGTCGCCGTCCATGACGCGGTCGAAAGCTTCATGCCGCCGCATCTCCGTCCGGGCCTCAAGCTCAAATGGCCGAACGACCTTCTGCATGAAGGCAGAAAGCTCGCGGGCATCCTGCTGGAATCGTCGGGCATAGCGGGGAACGAGCTTGCCTGGCTCGCCATCGGCATCGGCGTGAACCTCGCTTACCACCCCGAAAACGTCGAATACGCGGCAACCTCGCTTGCGGCCCTCGGGCTCGGCGACATCTCGCCCACGGACGGGCTGGAAGCACTGGCGACAGCCTTCGACAGGCGTATCCGGCAATGGCGCGACGTTCAGGGCTTCGCCGCCATCCGTGAAGCCTGGCTCGCCCGCGCCGCTGGCCTTGGCGGTCCGATCACCGTTCGCCTCTCGGACGAGACGATCGAAGGCACATTCTCGGGCCTCGCGCCGGACGGTGCGCTTGAGCTCCGTCTCGCTTCCGGCGAAATCAGGCACATCTCTGCGGGAGATGTGTTCTTTCGCCCCGCGCCGCTCTAGTCTGTCGGCATGGCGCCCATTCCCAATTCTTCCGGACCCTCCGACGAACTCGTCTTCCTGCCGCTTGGCGGCGCGGGCGAGATCGGCATGAATCTCAATCTCTATGGCTACGGGCCGGAGAAGAAGCGCCAATGGATCATGGTCGATCTCGGCGTGACCTTCGGCGACGACCGCACGCCCGGCGTCGACCTCATCATGCCGGACCCCGAATATATCGTGGAGAGGCGGGACGATCTCCTCGGCCTCGTGCTGACGCATGCGCATGAAGATCATATCGGCGCCGTCGCCCATCTCTGGCCGCGCCTCAGATGTCCCGTCTACGCAACGCCGTTCACGGCGACCCTCGTTCGCGCCAAGCTGATGGAAGCGGGCATCGAGAACGAAGTGCCGCTCCACATCGTCGCGCTGGGCAGCCGTTTCTCGCTCGGTCCCTTCGATATCGAACTCGTGACGCTCACCCATTCGATCCCGGAACCCAACGCGCTCGCCATCCGCACGCCGCTCGGCCTCGTGATGCACACGGGCGACTGGAAGATCGACCCCGAGCCGCTTGTCGGCGGCGACATGGACATAACCCGCCTGAGCGAAATCGGCGACGAGGGCGTCCGCGCGATCGTCTGCGACTCGACAAACGTGTTCTCGCCGGGCTCGTCGGGTTCGGAAGCCGATGTCGCCAAGGCCCTGATCGAAGTCATCCGCGAATGCGAGGGCCGCGTTGCGGTGACAACCTTCGCCTCCAACGTCGCGCGTATCGAAAGCATCGCCAAGGCGGCCGCCGCCTGCGATCGCCATGTAATCCTTGTCGGCCGCGCCATGTTCCGCCTCGTCGGCGCCGCGCGCGATGCGGGCTATCTCGCGGACCTTCCGCCATTCCTCACCGAACACGATGTCGGCTACCTGCCGCAGGACAAGGTGCTGCTCATTTGCACGGGCAGTCAGGGCGAGCCGCGCGCCGCGCTTGCCCGCATCGTGGAGGACAGCCATCCCAACATCACGCTGTCGCCGGGAGATACGGTGATATTTTCCTCGCGCATTATCCCGGGCAACGAGGCCTCGATCTTCGACCTGCAAAACAGGCTCGCCCTTCGCGGCATAAAAATCATCACCGAGCGCGACCATTTCGTGCACGTATCGGGGCATCCCTGCCGCGACGAACTCGCCCGCATGTATCAGTGGATCAGGCCCGAGGTTTCCATTCCCGTCCATGGCGAGGCGCGCCACCTTGCCGAACATGCGCGGCTTGCGCGCGAGCTTCAGGTGCCGGAAGCCGTCGTCATTCGAAACGGACTGATGATGCGCATCGCGCCCGGCCCGGCCGAGATCATCGGCGAGGTGCCGTCGGGACGCATCTACCTCGACGGCGAAGTGCTGATCGAGGCCGAAGAAGGCGCGGTGCAGGAGCGGCGCAAGCTCGCCTTCGCAGGCTCCGTTTTCGTCAGCCTTGTGCTCGACGAAAAAGGGCAGGTGAGGGGCGACCCGCAGGTCCGCCTGCACGGCCTGCCCGAAGAGGACAGCCACGGCGTCGCTTTTGAGGATCGCGCGCTCGACGCCATCGACGAAGCGCTGGAGCGTCTGCCGGTGAAGCGCCGGGGCGACGACGATAATGTCGCTGAATTTGTCCGCCGCGCCGTGCGCGGCGCTCTGCGCCGGGAGTGGGGCAAGAAAGCGCAGGTCTCCGTGGTGGTTACCCGCATCTAGTCGGCTTGCCGCTCGCCGCGTTCCGATTTAAGTAGGGGCTGCGGTTTTCGAGACCGCCCGAACCGGAGTGGACAAGATGACCTGGACAGCCGGCACCGCGATTTTTCTCGTCATCTGGTGGACGGTGCTTTTCACCGTGTTGCCTTGGGGCGTCGTCTCGCAGCACGAAGAAGGCAACGTGCGCGAAGGCGCGGATGCGGGCGCGCCTGTCAAACCCATGCTCGTGCGCAAGGCACTGGTGACCACGCTCATCGCGGTGGTGTTGTGGCTCGGTGTCGCTTACCTGATCGTCTATCGCCCGATCGGCTTCGACGACATTCCCTTCATGCCCAAATTCCGCGAGTGGCCCGCCGGCGCCACCGATGCTTCGCCGCAGCACTAGGCGTCAGCCATCGGGACAAAAAAAAGCAAGGTCCGCTTTCGCGGCCTTGCTTGGATAGTGTTCCCTCTTTTTTCGCGCCCTCAAAGACCGAAGCCTCCGAAGTCTGCGTTCCCTCCCTAAACTTGGGCCGCGCTTTTCGCGCTATCCCCTTTTATGCGAGGGACTATAGCCAGCATGCGACAGGCTGTCACGCAATATTCTCTCTGTTCGGCGTGGCATCTGCGCAACTTCCGCTCTCGAAATTGCGCCCGGCCGGTCGTTCGTTGCAGGGCCGAATTCGGGGCCCGGATGCGTGAAAGATTTCCTTAAGCGCGGCGGGCGCAGAATCGGCAAATGGAAAAATCGATGGGCATTTGGTTTCGGGTTTTGGCGGCGGCGTTCCTGGCGCTGGCCTCGGGCCCGCTTCGCGCCGACGAGCTTGCGGGCGGCTCGTCGCTCCATGTCGTCGGCATAAGCCGCGAAGCCTGCAATCGCCTTGCGACCTATGTCCCCAATGGCGAGGCCGACTACAAGCCGGGCGTCGCCGCCGACGGCAGGACGGTCGCGCCTGCAGATCTCGACGGCGGCTACGGCATCGCCCCGCGCCAGAGCTACAGTTTCCCCATAACGATAGATCCCTTCGGCGGCCAGAGCGCCCGCTTCAGCGCTCATACCGGCATGGACGTGGCGCAAGTCGTGCTCGATCCGGCGACAGGCCGCGTGACCATCGACGGTCAGGACATTGCGGGCGCCGACCGGGCGCTTGCCCAGGCCTGCGCGGAACTCGGCGACAAAACGGTTCGCTGAAGAATTAACCGTGAATCGCCGTGCCGGTGCGGTCTCGCATTCTTGACAATGCCCGCCTTCGCCTCGACGCTCCCAGTCTGTGTGTTTGGGGGTGAGGATGCGTTGGAATTATCTGGGAGCGGCGGCTCTCTGCCTGGCCATGCTGCCGGTCTGGTCCGCGCCTGCCGCAGCATCGACATTCCCATGGCGCATCACCAAGGACCACTGGAGCCCGTCCGACGAACAGGGTTTTCAGGAATTTGTGACGAAGCTCGGCGAGGAAGATTGCTGGACCGTCGATGCCTGTCTGAAGAGTCCCGCCAACCCCTATCGCCACACCGATCCCAAGGTCACATTCCTCGTCGATTGTGCAGACGTGCCCTATCTGCTGCGCGGCTATTACGCATGGAAGAACGGTCTCCCGTTCTCCTGGCAGACGGCGATGCAATCGGCTGACGGTCCCGGCATGGACATCCGCTACTCGCCGAGCGGCAACAAGGTCGTCGGGCGAAGCTCCGTGCCGGCGACCGCTTCGGGTGTCAGCGCCGTTCCACTCTTGATGGAAATCGTCAACACGGTTTCCTCCGCCATGTACAGGCGCAATGCGATGTCCGACAGCCGGACGATGTTCACCGACACTTATTCGCCGCGCCTCGACAGGGATTCGATCAAGCCCGGCAGCATCGCCTATGACGTGAACGGCCATGTCGCAGTGGTGTGGAAGGTGGAGGAGGGCGGCCGCATCCTCATCTTTTCATCCCATCCCGATCACACGCTCGACCGCACCTTTGTCGGCCGCGAGTTCCTGCGCACCGGCCCCGAGCTCGGCTCGATCTTCCAGAACTGGCGCCCCATCACATTGGTCGGCGCCAAGCGCGCCTCGAACGGCGCTCTCGTAGGCGGCCATATAGTCGGTGCGCTCAACAGCGAAATCCCGCAATTCTCGCTTGTGCAATATACCGGCAACCCGCCTTCGAGCCCGACGCTCTGGGGCATCGCCAAATTCGTCAAGGACGGCGAGAGCATGGATTTCTACACCTATCTCCGCGCCAGCATGTCCATCGGCGAACTTGAATACAAACCCGTCGACGAAATCCACGCGATGATGCAGACGCTCTGTCAGGACATCCGCGCCCGCAAGGAAGCCGTTCGCATTTCACGCGAGGAAGGCCGGACGCATCTGATGCCCCAGCCTGACCGCCTGCCGCGCAACATCTACGGAACCGACGGCGTCTGGGAGCTGTACTCGACGCCTTCGCGCGACGCCCGGCTGAAAACCGCCTTCAAGGAAATGTACGACCAGACGCGCGAATTCGTGCGCATGAAGGAAACCGACGCGCCGCGCCTGAGCTACAAGGGCACCGATCTTGCGGGCGACATGCTGAAAGCCTTCAACGAGGAAGATGCGGCCTGCCCGACGGCCTACACGACCACGGACGGACGCAAGATCACGCTGACGATCAGCGACGTCATTCACCGCCTCTTCAAACTGTCATTCGATCCCTATCAATGCGTCGAGCGCCGCTGGGGTGCGAGCGATGCGGCGGAGCTTGCCTCCTGCCCGGATGGGGCCGACAAGACCCGCTGGTACGAGGCCGAACAGAAGCTCCGGAACCAGATCGACCGGACCTATGACGTCGAAATGGATTCGACCGTGACCCAGCTTGAAAGCGGCCCCTGGGGGCTCGATACGGGCAGGGGCGTCGAAACCCCGCCCGAGGTCGATGTGAAGGCCTATCTGGAGGGTCTGGTGGCGAAGCGGGCGGCCCAGAACTAGGGCCGCCGCCCGGCGCCATTCCGCCCCTTGAATGCGAGGCCGCCCTCGTTGCCAATGTCACGGCGACCCCCTAATACTTGAGCCCCATATTCGCCCCGTCGAAATCGCTTCGCCGGGCCCGCTCAAGGTCTCCCCAACCGCCATGCGCCTCTCGAAATATTTTCTGCCCACGCTCAAGGAAAACCCCGCCGAGGCGCAGATCGTCTCGCACCGGCTGATGCTGCGCGCCGGCATGATTCGCCAGACCAGCGCCGGTATCTACACCTGGTTGCCGCTTGGCTTCGCCGTGCTGCGCCGGATCGAGCAGATCGTCCGCGAGGAACAGGAAAAGGCGGGCGCGGTCGAGCTTCTCATGCCGACGATCCAGTCCGCCGACCTCTGGCGTGAAACCGGCCGCTACGACGCCTACGGCCCGGAAATGCTGCGCATCACCGACCGCCATGAGCGCGAGATGCTCTACGGGCCGACCAACGAGGACATGATCACCGATCTGTTCCGCCAGAGCGTGAAGTCCTATCGCGACCTGCCGCTGAACCTGTTTCACATCCAATGGAAGTTCCGCGACGAGGTGCGCCCCCGTTTCGGCGTCATGCGCGGCCGCGAATTCCTGATGAAGGACGCCTATTCCTTCGACGTAAGCGCGGAAGCGGCGCGGCGTTCCTATAACCGCATGTTCGTCTCCTACCTGCGCACCTTCGAGCGCATGGGGCTCACCGCCATTCCTATGGCCGCCGAAACCGGCCCCATCGGCGGCGACCTCAGCCATGAATTCATCATTCTCGCCGAGACGGGCGAATCCGAAGTCTTCCTGCATAGCGATCTTCTCGCGCTGCCGGCGCCGGGACCGGAAGTCAGCTACGACGACGATCTCGCACCCGTCATCCGCCGCTGGACCGATCTCTATGCGGCGACGAGCGACGTGCACGACGCCGCGCGCTTCGAGGCCGAAGTGCCTGAGGCCAAGCGGATGCGCGCTCGCGGCATCGAAGTCGGCCAGACCTTCTATTTCGGCACCAAATATTCAAAGCCGATGAACGCCGCCGTGGCGATGCCCGACGGCACGCAGGCGCCCATTGAAGGCGGTTCCTATGGCATCGGCGTCTCGCGCCTCGTCGGTGCGATCATCGAGGCGAGCCACGACGACAACGGCATCGTCTGGCCGGAACCCGTCGCGCCCTTCAAGGTCGGCCTCATCAATCTGAAATCGGGCGACAAGGACACGGACGCCGCTTGCGAGGATGCCTATGCGAAGCTCACCGCGGCGGGCGTCAGCGTTCTTTATGACGACACGGACGAGCGCGCCGGCGGCAAGTTCTCCAACATGGATCTGATCGGATTGCCCTGGCAGCTCGTGATCGGCCCGCGTGGCCTTAAAAGCGGCACGGTCGAGCTGAAAAACCGCAAGAGCGGCGAACGCAGCGAAATGACCGCTGAAGCCGCATTGAAAAAACTGACGAGCTGAGAGCATCGGCAAAGTCGGGCTGGGGCCGGACGAAGGGAATGGAATGACAGAGGCCGCGCAAGCGATCGGCGTCAAACGAAGGGGCAGGGGCAAGGGCCGCGCCTTCGGCGTATTCGAATGGCTGCTCGCCATCCGCTATCTGCGGGCCCGCCGCCGCGAAGGCTTTATCTCGGTCATCGCGGGTTTTTCCTTCCTCGGCATCATGCTGGGCGTCGCGACGCTCATCATCGTCATGTCGGTGATGAATGGTTTCCGTACGGAGCTTCTCGGCCGCATTCTCGGCCTTAACGGACATATGTTCGTGCGCGGCGTCACCTCCTATGTGACCGACTTCGACACGATCTCCGCCAATATCGAAAAGATACCGGGCGTCGTCAGCGCCATGCCCATGGTCGAGGGCCAGGTGATGGCGTCGAGCCGGGGCAATGCACAGGGCGCGCTCGTGCGCGGCGTGCACGGCAAGGATTTGAAGCGGCTGAGCGTCGTCTCCGACCATCTGACGGCCGGAACGCTCGACGGCTTCGATGCTGGAGACGCGGTCGCCGTCGGCTCGCGTCTCGCCAAGAACCTGGGCCTCACCGTCGGCGACAACATCACGCTTCTCTCGCCGCGCGGTGCGATCACGCCCTTCGGCACGGCGCCCCGCGTCAAGGCCTATCGCATCGCCGCGATCTTCGAGATCGGCATGTCGGAATACGACTCGAGCTTCATCTTCATGCCGCTGCCGGAAGCGCAGGACTATTTCCGGACGGGGCAGGGCGTGACTGCGCTCGAAGTGAAGGTGAAAGACCCCGATGCCGTCAACGCGCTCGTCCAGCCCGTCGCCGGAATGGCGGGCTCCTGCTGCGACGTCGTCACGTGGCAGGAAACGAACCGCAGCTTCTTCAGCGCGCTTCAGGTGGAACGCAATGTGATGTTCCTCATCCTGACGCTGATCCTCATCGTCGCCGCGCTCAACATCGTCTCCGGCCTGATCATGTTGGTGAAGGACAAGGGCCGCGACATCGCCGTGCTGCGCACCATGGGCGCGACGCGGGGCTCTGTCATGCGCGTCTTCTTTATTTCCGGTGCGGCCATCGGCGTTGTCGGCACGCTGGCGGGCTTTTCGCTCGGGACGATTTTCTGCCTCAACATCGAGACGCTGCGGCAGTTTCTCTCGCACATCACGGGAACCGAGCTGTTCTCTCCTGAAATCTATTTCCTCAGCCACATGCCTGCCGAGATCGACGTGGGCGAAGTCGTCGCGGTCGTCGGTATGGCGCTGTTCCTCTCCTTCGCCGCGACGCTTTACCCCGCCTGGCGCGCCGCCTCTCTCGATCCCGTCGAAGCGTTGAGGTACGAGTGATGGCTCACGAGGAAAATCCGGTTCTGAGCCTTCGCGGCATCACGCGCGTCTATCGGCAGGGCGAGGCGGAGCTGCATATTTTCGAGGACGCCTCGCTCGACATTTGGCCTGGTGAAATCGTCGCGCTGGTCGGCCCCTCCGGTTCGGGCAAATCTTCGCTCCTCCACATCGCCGGCCTCCTCGAGGCGCCGGATGCGGGCGAAGTGGTGATCGCTGGCCGCGACTGCGTGGCGCTGCGCGACAATCTGCGCACCGCCGTCCGCCGCCGCGAGCTTGGCTTCGTCTACCAGTTCCACAATCTGCTGCCTGAATTCTCCGCGATCGAAAACGTGGTCCTGCCCCAAATGATCGCGGGCGTGCCGCGCAAGGCCGCCGCCGAGTTCGCCCAGGACCTGCTTGAGCGCATGGGGCTCGGGGACCGCGCCACCCACCGCCCGGCGGAACTTTCGGGCGGCGAGCAACAGCGCGTCGCCATCGCGCGCGCGCTCGCAAACCGGCCTCAGGTGCTCCTCGCCGACGAACCGACCGGCAATCTCGATCCGAAGACCTCAAGGATGGTGTTCAACGAGCTGCTGGAAATCTGCCGGACGCAAGGCGTGGCGGCGCTCATCGCCACCCACAATCTCGACCTTGCGAGCCACATGGACCGGATCGTCCTGCTGCATGAGGGCCGCCTTCTCGAAGGCGCGGAACTCGCAGCGTCCGGTTACCAGAGCCTCTGACCTCAAATTCCGACCGATTTTTCCGCTTGACAGAAATAGAACATAAAGGGAACAATCCGCCCGAGAACATTTGATGAACATATGGCGGAGGCTTCACATGAGCAAGCTTATTCGGACTGCCGCGCAATCGGAGGCGGGCGCCTGGGCGAAGGACGTTGCCGCACTGGCTTCCATCGGCGCATTCATCTGGGTCGTCGGCACCTGGGCAGCCATCGCGCAGTCGGCGCTGGTCGGCTGATCCGGTTGTCCACAGCTTTGGCCCGAAGCGGCCCGGGCAGTTGTAACGCCATAGGTGACATGGGCCGCCACGCCCCGGACAATGGACACCATGCCCGACTCAGCCCGCTTCGTTCACCTGCGCCTCCATTCAGCCTATTCGCTGCTGGAAGGCGCAATCCGCGTCAAGGACATCGCCAAGCTCTGCAAGGCGGACGGCATGCCGGCCGTCGCCCTGACCGATGCGGGCAACCTTTTCGGTGCGCTCGAATTCTCCGAGGCGATGGCCGAGGCGGGCATCCAGCCCATTATCGGTGTCACGCTCCCCATCCTGCTCGATGAGACGGACGAGCCGGGCCGGGGCCCCCGCCGCGAAGTCTCCGGCACGCTCGCCCTTCTGGCCAAGGACGAAGCCGGTTATCTGAATTTGATGAAGCTCTCCAGCCGGGCCTTTCTGGAGCCCGCCGCCGGCGACTTCCCCCATGTCTCGCTCGATCGCGTTGCCGAATATTCGGCCGGCCTCATCTGCCTGACCGGCGGCCCGGCCGGCATCGTCGACCGTTACCTCGCGGGCGGCCAGCGTCCCGCCGCCGAGGAGCTTCTGCTTCGCCTGAAAGCGATCTTCGGCGACCGGCTCTATGTCGAATTGCAGCGCCACGGCCTCGATGCCGAGCTGCGCAGCGAAGGCGCGCTGATCGAGCTCGCCTATGCCCATGAATTGCCGCTCGTTGCGACCAACGAGCCCTATTTCGCCAGGGAAGAAGAATTCGAGGCGCATGACGCGATGATCTGCATCGCCGAAGGCGCTTACGTTGTGCAGGGCAATCGCCGCCGCCTGACGCCCGACCACCGTTTCAAGTCGCAGGCCGAGATGGTCGCGCTTTTCCGCGACCTGCCGGAAGCGATCGAGAACACCATCGAGATCGCGCGCCGCTGCGCCTATCGCCCGCGCACCCGCAAGCCGATCCTGCCGAAATTCAACGCCGAGGGCAGCGAGGCCGACGAGCTGCGCCGTCAGGCGGAGGAGGGGCTCACCGCGCGCCTTGCCGAAGGCGAAAGCGTCGCCTCCGAGGAAGAATATCGCGCTCGCCTGCGCTTCGAGCTCGACGTCGTCATCAAGATGGATTTTCCGGGCTACTTCCTCATCGTCGCCGACTTCATCAAATGGGCGAAGGCGCATGGCATACCCGTGGGGCCGGGCCGCGGCTCCGGCGCGGGCTCCGTCGTCGCCTGGTCGCTCACCATCACCGACCTTGATCCGCTGCGCTTCGGACTGCTCTTCGAACGCTTCCTCAATCCCGAACGCGTCTCGATGCCTGACTTCGATATCGACTTCTGTCAGGACCGCCGCGACGAAGTCATCCGCTACGTACAAAGTCGTTACGGCTACGATCAGGTCGCCCAGATCATCACCTTCGGAAAGTTGCAGGCCCGCGCCGTGCTGCGCGATGTGGGCCGCGTGCTGCAATTGCCCTACGGACAGGTCGACCGGCTCTGCAAGATGGTGCCCAACAATCCGGCCGCGCCCGTGACGCTTGCCGAGGCGATCAAGGGCGAGCCGCGCCTCCAGGAAGCGCGCGACAGCGAGGAGGCCATCGCCAAGCTCCTCGAAATCGGCCAACGCCTCGAAGGCCTGTATCGCCACGCATCGACGCATGCCGCAGGCGTCGTCATCGGCGACCGACCGCTCGACGAGCTTGTTCCGCTCTACCGCGATCCGCGCTCCGACATGCCGGTGACGCAGTTCAACATGAAGTGGGTCGAGCCTGCCGGCCTCGTCAAATTCGACTTCCTCGGCCTGAAGACGCTGACCGTCCTCAACGAGGCGCTGAAGCTCATTGCGCGGCGCGGCATCGATATCGACCTGCTGCACCTGCCGCTCGACGACGAGCGCACTTATTCAATGCTCGGGCGCGGCGAAACCGTCGGCGTGTTCCAGCTTGAAAGTTCGGGCATGCGCGACGTGCTGCGCAAACTCGAAGCCGACCGCTTCGAGGACATCATCGCTCTCGTCGCGCTCTATCGGCCCGGCCCCATGGACAACATCCCGAGCTATATCGCGCGCAAGCACGGCCGCGAAAAGCCGGACTATCTGCATCCGCTGCTCGAAAAGGTTCTGACCGAAACACGCGGCGTCATCATCTATCAGGAACAGGTGATGCAGATCGCGCAGATTCTGTCCGGCTACTCGCTCGGCGAAGCCGACCTCCTGCGCCGCGCCATGGGCAAGAAGATCAAGGCGGAAATGGAGGCGCAGAAAGAGCGCTTCGTCACCGGCGCCGTCGCCAAGGGCATCGACAAGACGCAAGCCTCGACCATCTTCGAGCTCGTCGACAAATTCGCCGGCTACGGTTTCAACAAGTCGCACGCCGCCGCCTATGCGCTGATCGCCTATCAGACGGCATGGCTGAAGGCGAACCATCCGGTCGAGTTCTTCGCCGCTTCGATGAGCCTCGACCTCGCCAATACCGACAAGCTCAACATCTTCAAGCAGGACGCCGCGCGCATGGGGCTCCGCCTCCGGCCGCCCAGCGTCAATGAATCGGAAGCCGCCTTCACCGTGATCGATGGCGACATCGTCTATGCGCTCGCCGCCATCAAGAATGTCGGCCGTCAGGCGATGGAGCATGTGGTCGAAGTGCGGAACGAGGGCGGCCCCTTCCGCGACCTGTTCGACTTCGCCCGCCGCATCAATCCGCGCTTCATCAACAAGCGCGCGCTCGAAAACCTCGCCCGCGCCGGCGCGTTCGATTGCCTGCACCCCAATCGCGCGCAGGTGCTTGCCTCCGTCGATCTGCTTCTCGGCACGGCGAACGCCTCCGCTCATGAGCGCGAGTCGAAACAGGACAATCTCTTCGGCGAGGCGACGGGTGCGAAGGTCGCAAATCCCTCGCTTCCCCACGCCGATCCCTGGCTCCCCATCGAGCGCCTGAACGAAGAGTTCAACGCCATCGGCTTCTACCTGTCCGGCCACCCGCTCGACGACTATCAGCTCGCGCTCCGCCGCTCGCATGTCGTCACCTATGCCGAGCTTCTCGCCCGCAGCAATCAGGTGGAATTCGTCGCGGGCACCGTCACCGCGCGCCAGGAACGCAAATCGAAGAAGGGCAATCCGTTTGCCTTCCTCAGCCTCTCCGACCCCAGCGGCCAGTTCGAAATCGTCGTCTTCTCCGAAGTCCTCGGCCAGTCGCGCGAGCTGATGGAGCCGGGCCGCTCCATCGTCGTCGGCGTCGAAATCGACCGCACGGGCGACGAGGCAAAGCTCCGCGCCCAGTCCGTGAAATCGGTCGACGACGTGGTGGCGAACTCGGCCGCCGGCATGAAGATATTCCTTGACCGCCCAGACCCCCTCGACGCGCTCAAGGCCCGCCTCACCGAACGCGGCAAGGGCCTCGTTTCCCTGGTCCTCATGAGCGAGGGCGGCCGGGAGGTCGAGCTGAAGTTGAAAGGCGGCTACAAGGTCACACCCCAGATCCGCGGCGCCATCAAATCGGTCCCCGGCGTCGTCGAGGTGCAGGAGCTGTAGGGAGGGGCCTAACCTCCCTCCCGCCCTTGCTTTTTCCCTCATTCCCGCCTATACCCCGCTCCATTCCACACGCGGGGTTCGGCCATCCCACGCCCTTTCGGGGGCAACATAGGGACGGTCGGTCCGGTGCGGCAGGCTCAAGTCATTGAGTTTAAAGCCGTTCTCCCCCCGCGGAGGTCCAACCGGAAAAGGAGCTTGGGTGTCATGGCACTCCCCGATTTCTCTATGCGTTCTCTGCTGGAAGCCGGCGTTCACTTCGGCCACCAGACCCACCGCTGGAACCCGAAGATGGCCCCGTTCCTCTTCGGCAGCCGCAACAATATCCACATCATCGACCTCGCCCAGACGGTTCCGCTGCTGCATCAGGCGCTCGTCGCCGTGCGCGATGTGGTTGCCGGCGGCGGCCGCGTTCTCTTCGTCGGCACCAAGCGTCAGGCCTCCGATCCTGTCGCCGCGGCGGCCAAGCAGTGCGCCCAGTACTACATCAACCACCGCTGGCTCGGCGGCACGCTGACCAACTGGAAGACGATCTCGAACTCGATCCGCCGCCTCCGTCAGCTTGACGAGATGCTGGCCGGCGAAGCGCGCGGTCTGACCAAGAAGGAAGTGCTGAACCTGACCCGCGAGCGCGACAAGCTCGAGCGCGCCATCGGCGGCATCAAGGACATGGGCGGCATTCCCGACATCATGGTCGTGATCGACACCAACAAGGAAACGATCGCCATCGAAGAAGCCCGCAAGCTGGGCATCCCGGTCGTCGCCATACTCGACAAGAACTCGAACCCGGACGGCATTGCCTATCCGGTGCCGGGCAATGACGACGCCTCGCGCGCGATCCAGCTCTATTGCGATCTCGTCTCGCGCGCCGTCATCGACGGCATCTCGCAGAGCCATATCGCGTCCGGCGTCGACGTCGGCGAAGCGGCCGACCTCCAGGCCGAGCTTCCCGAAGGCGAAGCCGTCGCGGGCTGATACCGCTCCGGCTCATAGACGCAGCTATCAGTGAGCCCGGCGTCCCTCATGGGGCAGCCGGGCCACGCATATCAAAAGCTTGAAGAGGATTTGGGAAATGGCAGACATCACCGCCGGCATGGTGAAAGAGCTCCGCGAGAAGACCGGCGCGGGCATGATGGATTGCAAGTCCGCGCTGAATGAGACCAATGGCGACATGGAAGCGGCCATCGACTGGCTGCGCACCAAAGGTCTTGCCAAGGCGGCGAAGAAGTCCGGCCGCGTCGCGGCTGAAGGCCTTGTCGGCGTCATCGCCGACGGCACGCGCGGCGCGCTGGTCGAAGTCAACTCCGAGACCGACTTCGTCGCCCGCAACGAACAGTTCCAGAAGATGGTCACCGAGATCGCCAAGGTCGCGCTCGCCGCGAACGGCGATGTCGAGAAGCTGCTCGACGCGCCCTATCCGGGTTCGTCGAAGTCGGTGAAGGACTATGTCACCGAACAGGTCGGCACCATCGGCGAAAACATGAACGTGCGCCGCACCGCCTCGATCAGCGTTTCGCAGGGCGTCGTCGCTGCCTATACGCATAACCAGGTCGTCCCCGGCCTCGGCAAGATCGGCGTGCTCGTCGGTCTGGAATCGGCCGGCGACAAGGCGAAGCTCGCCGAGCTCGGCAAGCAGATCGCCATGCACATCGCGGCCACTGGCCCGCTCGCCACGCGCCGCGAGGAACTCGATCCGGCCGTCGTCGAGCGCGAACGCGCCGTCCTGATCGCCGAGGCGAAGGAATCGGGCCGTCCCGACAACATCATCGAAAAGATGGTCGAAGGCCGTATCCGCAAGTTCTACGAGGAAGTCGTCCTGCTCTCGCAGGCCTTCGTCGTCGATCCCGACAACACCGTCGAAAAGGCCGTCAAGGCGGCTGAGGCCGGCGTCGGCGCCCCGATTTCGGTCGTCGGTTTCGTCCGCTTCGCCCTGGGCGAGGGCATCGAAAAGGCCGAGAACGACTTCGCCGCCGAGGTGGCCGCTGCCGCCCGCGGCTGATTATTGACGACCTGAGACAATCGCCCCCTTCGCCATCAGGCGTCGGGGGCGTTATTGTCTCTGGACCCGAGGATTCGCCGGGTCCAGTCCCCTCCGTTGCCCCGAGAGCATCAGCATGTCCGGAAAGCCTCTCTACAAGCGCGCCCTGCTCAAGGTCTCCGGTGAGGCCCTGATGGGCGACCAGCAATATGGCATCGACGTCGGCACGGTCGACCGCATCGCCCGCGAGATCAAGCAGGCGACCGATATCGGCTGCGAGATCTGCCTCGTCATCGGCGGCGGGAACATCTTCCGCGGCCTGTCGGGCGCAGCCAAGGGCATGGAGCGCGCCAGCGCCGACTATATGGGCATGCTCGCCACCGTCATGAACGCGCTCGCCATGCAGAACTCGCTTGAGCGCATGGGCGTCCAGACACGGGTGCTCTCCGCCATTCCCATGACCACCATCGCGGAGCCATATATTCGCCGCAGGGCGGTGCGCCATATGGAGAAGGGACGCGTCGTGATCTTCGCCGCCGGCACGGGCAACCCCTTCTTCACCACCGATACGGCGGCGGCCTTGAGGGCGACGGAAATGGGCTGCGACGCGCTGCTGAAGGGCACCCAGGTCGACGGCGTCTACACCGCCGATCCGCACAAGGTGAAGGACGCAAAGCGTTACGAGAAGCTGACTTACATGGATGTGCTGTCACAGGACTTGCAGGTCATGGACACCTCCGCCATCGCGCTCGCCCGCGAGAACGGCATCCCCATCATCGTATTTTCCATTCATACCGACGGCGGTTTCGTCAACGTTCTGACAGGTTCGGGACGCTGCACTATCATCAGCGACGCCGCCTGAGCCAACAGACGGCAAATAAGACAGAGGAAGAAAATGGCTGACCCGAAAACTCTCGACATTGCCGACGTTGAGCGGCGCATGCGCGGCGCGCTCCAGGCGCTCAAGGAAGAATTCAGCGGCCTGCGTACGGGCCGCGCTTCTGCCGGCATCCTCGACCCCGTGACGGTTGACGCCTACGGCCAGAAAATGCCGATCAGCCAGGTCGGCACGGTCGGCGTTCCCGAGCCGCGCATGATCACGGTTCAGGTGTGGGACAGGGCGCTTGTTTCAGCGGTGGACAAGGCAATCCGCAATGCGGGCCTCGGCCTCAACCCGAATGTCGACGGCCAGCTTATCCGCCTTCCCATCCCGGAGCTCAATCAGGAGCGCCGGACGGAACTGACCAAGATTGCCGCCAAATATACCGAGCAGGCCCGCATCGCCGTCCGCAACGTTCGCCGCGACGCAATGGACGAGTTGAAGCGCCTGGAGAAAGACGGCCATATGGGTCAGGACGACCACAAGGCCGGAACGGAAAAAGTTCAGAAATTGACGGATAAGATCATCGCCGAAATCGATGCGGCCCTTGCCCACAAGGAAGCCGAAATCATGCAGGTATGAGGTCCGGCTTCGTGCCAGACTTCATGCCGCGCGAAAGGTAATGCCGTTAACTATATGACATGGAAGCGGAAACCATAGGCCATGATGTCGACGTCCGACCAGTCGGCGAGCCTGTCCGAGGTCGATCTGGCCCTCGAGATGCCGCGGCATGTCGCCATCATCATGGACGGCAATCGGCGCTGGGCTGCAAAACGGCTTCTGCCGCGCCAGATCGGCCATCGCCAGGGCGTCGAGGCCGTCCGCGTCATCACCCGCGCGGCCGGCGAAATGGGCATCCGCTATCTGACGCTTTACGGCTTCAGCTCGGAAAACTGGAAGCGCCCGGCAGATGAAGTCAGCGACCTCATGGGTCTCCTGCGCCTCTTCATCCGCCGCGATCTTGCGGAACTGCACCAGAACGGCGTTCAGGTCCGCATCATCGGCGAGCGCGAACATCTCGAAGCCGACATCGTCGCCTTGATCGACGAGGCGGAAACGCTGACGCGCGACAACGCCAATCTGAAGCTCATGATTGCCTTTAACTACGGCGGGCAAAACGAGATTACATCGGCGGTTCGCCGAATTGCGCGCGAGGTGAAGGCGGGCCGCTTCGACCCGGATGCGATCACACCCGAAACTGTCGCCGCGCATCTCGATACCGCCGGGGTGCCCGATCCCGATCTCATCATCCGCACCAGCGGCGAGAAGCGCCTGTCGAACTTTCTGATCTGGCAAAGCGCTTATGCCGAGCTGGTTTTCACCGATGTCCTGTGGCCTGACTTCACGCCGGACCGGCTGAAGGAAGCGGTCGCCGAATTCAAACTGCGCGACCGCCGCTTCGGCGCCGTGGCGGCGGCAAAGCCCTGATGCCGTCACCTTCAGCCACGTCCAAATCCGGCGAGCTCAGAACCCGCATTCTTTCAGCTCTGGTTCTGGCGCCCGTTGCGCTTGGCCTTGCCTGGATCGGCGGCTGGCCCTTCGCTGCGATGCTGGCCGCCGCAAGCGTAGCCATGGCGCTCGAACTGGGGGCGCTGCTGCCTGGCGGCAATCGGGTCCGGCGCGGTCTGCTTGTCGCCATCGCCCTTGCCACGGTTCTGTCGACGGCGTTCGGACTTCCGCTGGTCGCGCTTCTCATCGGCGCAGCCGGGCTTGCTTTCGCGCTGGCAAATCGTCTTCTGAAAGGCGATCCGGTCTGGCCGGCGCTCTTCGCGTTTCCCTATCTCGTGTTGCCGCTCGCCTCGATGATCTGGCTGCGTCTCGATCCGGAATTCGGACGCACTGCACTTTTCTGGCTGCTGGGCGTCGTCTGGGCGACCGACACATTTGCCTATTTCGCCGGACGCGGGATCGGCGGTCTGAAGCTCGCCCCGCGGCTGTCACCGAACAAGACTTGGGCGGGCTTGATCGGCGGCATGGTCGGCGCCGCCCTGGTGGGCGCGGCCGTTTCCATCGTGCTCACTCTTGGCTCGCCATTGCGTCTTGCCTTGGTGAGCGCATTTCTGGCCGTGGTCGCCCAGGCAGGCGACATTACGGAATCGGCGTTGAAACGCCGCGCAGGCGTCAAGGATTCGGGTAAGCTCATTCCCGGACATGGCGGCATCCTCGATCGCGTCGACGGTCTGGTGACGGCTGCCGTCGGTGCGGCGCTCCTGTCGCTCATTCACGGCGCCGCCACGCCCGGCGCGGGAGTTTTGATTTGGCCCTGACGGCGGAAAAGCGCGACCCCGAAACGGCCAGTGCCGCAAGGCGGCGCAGTGTCAGCGTTCTGGGCTCAACCGGTTCGATCGGCGTTTCGACGCTCGACCTGATCGAACGCGAGCGCGAGAAATACGATCTCGTCGCCGTCACCGCGCACAAGAACGTGACAAGCCTGATCGAACAGGCCCGCCGCCTGCGTCCGCAGTTGGCCGTCATCGGCGACACGCTGCTTTACGACGAGCTGAAGGCGGGCCTCGAAGGCACCGGCATCGAGATCGCGGCGGGCAGGGATGCCGTTATCGAAGCGGCGCTGCGTCCGGCCGATTGGGTCATGGCCGGCATTGTCGGCACGGCGGGCCTTGCGCCGACGCTCGCCGCCGTCCGCCGCGGCGCCGCCGTCGCGCTCGCCAACAAGGAATGCCTCGTCTCCGCAGGTTCGCTCTTTCTTGCCGAAGTCTCCCGCTCGGGCGCGACGCTGCTGCCCGTCGACAGCGAGCACAACGCGATCTTTCAGGTGCTGGAGGCCGACCGCCTGCACACCGTCGACCGCATCATCCTGACGGCGTCGGGCGGGCCCTTCCGCACCTGGTCGCGCGAAGACATGGCCAAGGCGACGCCCAAGCAGGCCGTCGCCCATCCGCGCTGGGACATGGGCGCCAAGATTTCGGTCGACAGCGCCACTCTGATGAACAAGGGCCTCGAACTCATTGAAGCCCACAATCTCTTCCCGTTCGGCGAGCCCCGCATCGAGATCATCATCCACCCGGAATCGATCATTCACAGCATGGTCGGCTATGTGGACGGCTCGGTGCTCGCACAGCTCGGTTCTCCCGACATGCGCACCCCCATTTCCTATGCGCTGGCCTGGCCGAACCGGATGCCGACCCCCTGCGCCCGCCTGAATCTGGCGGAAATTGGCAAGTTAACCTTCGAGGAACCCGATCCGGCCCGGTTCCCTGCCTTGCGGCTGGCCCGGGAGGCTCTGAAAGCAGGCGGGGCGGCGCCAACTATCCTTAACGCGGCAAATGAAATCGCCGTGGCAGCATTCCTCGGGGGCCATATCGGTTTTCTCGACATAGCCACAATCGTCGAATCCGTGCTTTCCAAATCCAATTCGGTGACGCGCGCGCCCTTGGACCTTGAAGAGATTTACGAAATCGACCGAATTGCCCGTAATTGCGCCGAGGAATTGGTGCAATTGGCCAGCCGCTGACGTAGTCTCTCCATTGGTTCGAGCCCCATGAGGGCACGGACCAGGGGGATTCGGCGCGCTCTGGGACGGCGGGCTACATGGTTTCGCGCGCATGCGCTGCGAAGCGAATTGGGATTTTGGTGTGATGCATCTACTGGCAGGGATCGGCGGTCTCGGAGAGTCGCTTTGGGGCTATTTGATTCCCTTCCTGTTCGTCCTCACCGTCGTCGTCTTTTTCCACGAGATGGGGCATTTCCTCGTCGCGCGCCTGTGCGGCGTGAAGGTGGATACTTTCTCCATCGGCTTTGGCCGCGAAATTACGGGCTGGACCGACAGGCACGGCACGCGCTGGAAAATCTGCTGGGTGCCGCTCGGCGGTTACGTGAAATTCGTGGGCGACGAATCTGCGGCGAGCACGCCGGATCGGCGCCGCCTCGCAGCGATTCCCGAAGAGGAACGCGCGGGGCTGTTTTACTTCAAGCCCGTCTACCAGCGCGCCGCCGTGGTCGCCGCCGGGCCTGTTGCGAACTTCCTTCTTTCCATTGTTCTGTTCGCCGGCATCTTCACGATCGTCGGACAGCGTTTTGCAACGCCCATCGTTGATGCCGTGCAGCCCGGCAGCGTCGCGGCGCAGGCCGGCTTCGAGCCGGGCGACCGCGTTGTCTCGATCGACGGCACGACCATCGACAGCTTCGAGGACATGCAGCGCATCGTCGGAACGAGCGCCGACAGAGCGCTGACTTTCGTCCTCAAGCGCACCGGCGGTGAAGAGGTCACCGTCGTCGCCACGCCGCGCAAGCAGGAAGTGAAGGATCGCTTCGGCAACGTTCACAAGATGGGGTTGCTCGGCGTCCAGCGCGACACGAAAGAGGGCACGTTCCGGCTGGTCAGGAGCGACCCGCTGACGAGCATCTGGCTCGGCGCGAAGGAAACCTGGTTCATCGTCGCCCAGACCATGAACTACCTGGGCGGCATCATTGCCGGCCGCGAAGATGCAAGCCAGATTGGCGGCCCGTTGACCATCGCTCATGTTTCGGGGCAGGTTGCGACGCTCGGCTTCGGCGCCCTGCTGAACCTGACGGCCATGCTGTCGGTGAGCATCGGTCTCCTGAACCTGTTCCCCGTCCCCATGCTTGATGGCGGGCATCTTCTGTATTATGCGGTCGAGGCGGTGAGGGGCCGCCCGATGGGTGAACAGGCGCAGGAGGTCGGCTTTCGCATCGGCCTGGCGCTCGTCATGATGTTGATGGTTTTTGCGACCTGGAATGACCTCGTGCATCTTCAGGTGTTTTCTTTCCTGAGCGGTCTGTTCAGCTGACCGTTTGCGTTTCCCGGACGGGGAGCATCCCCGGCATCGGGATTTGGATGAATCTAGGCGAGCCCGCGGCAGGCGGGCTCTTGCGGTTGAAGGTGGTGGGGATGGGGCGACTGGCCGGTTATATGACCAGATTTGCGGCGCGCGCTGGCGTGGCCGCATTCTTCGTTGCGGCATGGCTCATTGCGGCGCAGGTGGCTGGCGGTGGCGCTGCTTTTGCGGCGGATGCCGCCAAGGCCGCGGACGCGGCCAAGGGTCCGGTCATCAGTCAGATCGTCATCCAGGGCAATCAGCGCATCGAGCGCGACACCGTCCTTTCCTATATGTCGTTTCATGAAGGCGACACCTACGATCCGCAGCGTGTCGACGCCTCGCTCAAGTCGCTTTTCGCAACCAGCCTCTTTGCCGACATCACGATGCGTCGCGATGGCGACAAGCTGATCGTCTCCGTGGTCGAAAACCCGATCATCAATCGCGTGGCCTATGAAGGAAACAAGGCGATCAAGGAAGACGACCTGAACAACGAAGTTCAGTTGAAGCCGCGCACGATTTATACCCGCGCCAAGGTCCAGGCCGACGTGACGCGCATTATCGAGCTCTATCGCCGCGGCGGTCGCTTCGCGGCAACCGTCGAACCGAAGGTGATCCGTCTTCCGCAGAACCGCGTCGATCTTGTCTTCGAAATCAACGAAGGGCCGAAGACGAAGATCGCTTCGATCAGCTTCCTCGGTAACAAGGAATTCAGCGACGGCGACCTGCGCGACGTCATTTCGACAAGCGAATCCGCCTGGTGGAAGTTTTTCTCGTCGTCCGACAATTACGATCCGGACCGCCTGACCTATGACCGCGAATTGCTGCGCCGGTTTTATCTTTCCAAAGGCTATGCGGACTTCCGCGTGGTTTCGGCCGTCGCCGATCTGAGCCGCGATGACTCGGCGTTCCACATCACCTTCACCGTCGAAGAAGGCGATGTTTATACGTTGGGCAAGATCGCGGTTAAGACCAATCTGGCGAAGCTCGATCCGAAGGCGCTCCAGGAGCTTGTCCTGACGAAGGAAGGCGAGACTTACAACGCCACCTATATCGACAAGTCGGTTGACGCCTTGACCTTCGCCGCGGGGTCGAAAGGCTATGCATTCGCCGAAGTTCGTCCGCACGTTCGTCGCGACCGCAAGAAAAAGCTGATCGAACTGACCTACTCGATCGCCGAAGGTCCGCGCGTTTACGTCGAACGCATCAACATCAATGGCAACGTCCGGACGCTCGACAAAGTCATCCGGCGTCAGATGCGGCTCGTCGAAGGCGACGCCTTCAACAAGGTGCTTCTGGACAAGTCGGAAAAGAACATTCGCGGTCTTCAGTATTTCAGCAAGGTCGATGTCACGCAGGAGCCTGGATCGGCGCCTGACAAGACCGTGATCAACGTCGCCGTGCAGGAGCAGTCGACCGGATCGCTTTCCTTGAGCTTCGGCTTCTCGTCGGTGGACAGCGCGATCATCGGCGTGTCGCTCAGCGAATCCAATTTCCTCGGACGCGGCCTCCAGCTTGGAACCAGCGTTTCGCTTTCGAGAAAGCAGCAGCTGGTCCAGATCCATTATACCGATCCCTACTTCCTGGACCGCGACCTCGTCGGCGGCATCGACCTCTTCGGCAGTGAAACGAACTTCCAGGACGAAGCGTCATT
>JARLIS010000011.1 GCA_031291615.1 Parvibaculum sp. | reverse complement strand
GGCGGAGGGCGCCACTTTTATCCCGGTTTTTCGAGAGACTTTGGAGCGGGCGAAGGGATTCGAACCCTCGACCCCAACCTTGGCAAGGTTGTGCTCTACCCCTGAGCTACACCCGCATCCGAAGGCGCGTTTTATGGCCTATCGCTCTCGCCAATGCAAGAGGGCATCGGAGGCTTGCGGGCCTTCGCCTCTCATGCCAGTAAACCTTTATGCCGAATGCGCTTCCAGACGCGAAAATCACCACCCGGGAGGCCTTCCTCGCCTGGCTGGAGGGGCGTGGGGTCGCCCATGAAACAAGGCTCCACGAGCCGCTCCACACGGTCGAGGAGGCCCAAGCCGCCCGCGCCGGCTGGGGCGCGCCATGGGATCGGGGCGGCCACTGCAAGAACCTGTTCCTGAAGGACAAGAAGGGCGCGCTTTTCCTGATCGTCACGCTGGAAGACCGGCCCCTGAAGCTCAACCGCCTGTCGAAACCCTTGGGCAGCGCCCGGCTCTCCTTCGCCAATGCGGACCTGCTCTGGGAAGTGCTGGGCGTGCGCCCCGGCTCCGTCACCCCCTTTGCCCTCGTCAACGACGCCCCGCCCAGCGTCACCGCCGTGCTCGACGCACCGATGCTCGCCCATGAGCGGCTCCATTTTCACCCGCTCGACAACCGCGCGACGACGGCGATCGCGCGGGACGACCTGCTGGCCGTCTTGCGCGCGACCGGCCACGAGCCCATCATTCTGGACCTCGTGGAAGCCGCCGGAGACGACGAGGCCTGAGCCGCCTTGCCGCTCCGCATCTGCGCGGCTAAACCATTGTTTTCAAAAGCGCGCGGCCCCACATTCCGGGAAGACCGCAAAGCCCGGGCAAGTCCGGGGCGCGAGGAAGGCCGGACCATATGGAACAGATGATCTCAAACCCCGCCGCCAGCGGCGCGCCCGCCCCCGGCGACCTCATCGTCGATACGACGACGCAGACCTTTGCCAAGGACGTTCTCGACGCCTCGATGAAGGTGCCGGTGATCGTCGACTTCTGGGCTCCCTGGTGCGGCCCCTGCAAGCAGCTGACGCCGATCCTCGAAAAGGTCGTGCTGGCGGCGCGCGGCGCGGTGAAACTCGTCAAGATGAACATCGACGATCATCCCGCCGTCGCCCAGCAGCTCCGCATCCAGTCGATCCCCGCTGTCTTCGCCTTCAAGAACGGCCAGCCGGTCGACGGCTTCATGGGCGCGCTGCCCGAAAGCCAGGTCCGTGCCTTCATCGAGCGCCTTGTCGGCGGCGTCGGCCCGACGCCGGCGGAGGAGCTGGTGGAAGCCGGTCGCATGGCCTTCGCCGCGCACGACCTTGCCGCCGCCGCGCAGGCTTTCGCGCAGGCGATCCAGCTTGAGCCGGGACATCCCGCAGCCGTTGCGGGCCTTGCGCGCTGCTACACCGAAAGCGGCGACTTCGAGCGCGCCCGCCAGACGCTAGGCCTCGTCCGTCCCGACGCGAAGAACGATCCGGAAATCACCGCAACGTCGGCCGCGCTCGCGCTTGCCGAAAAATCCGCCGATCTCGGCGACACGAGCGAACTTCTCGCCCGCATCGAAAAGAATCCGAAGGATCATCAGGCGCGTTTCGATCTCGCGCTTGCGCTCAACGCCAAGGGCGACAAGGAAGGCGCGGTCGACCAGCTGCTGATCAGCTTCGATTATGACCGCAACTGGAACGAGCAGGCAGCGCGCAAACAGCTTGTCGAATTCTTCGACGCCTATGGGCCGAAGGACGAGGTGACGCTTTCGGGCCGCCGCCGTCTTTCCTCCCTCATGTTCAGCTAGGAAAATCCGGATGGGGTCTACGGACCGCTATCGCAAAGTGACCGACCTCCCGGCGGCGATCCCGGTGTTTCCGCTCGCCGGCGCGCTGCTGCTGCCGCGCTGTCAGTTGCCGCTCAATATTTTCGAGCCGCGCTATCTGAAGATGGTGGACGACGCGCTGCGCGGCAACCGCATCATCGGCCTTGTGCAGCCCGACGGCGAGGCGGCGATCGCGGCCTCGCAAGACCCCGATGCAAAACCGGCTCTGGCAAAGATCGGCTGCGCCGGCCGCCTCACCTCCTATGTCGAGACGCAGGACGACCGCACGCTCATTACGCTGACGGGCATTGCGCGCTTCCGCATCGCGGGCGAACTCGACGCGACGACGCCCTATCGCCAGTGCAACGTCGAATGGGATGAATTCGCCGACGACCTCACGCCCGAATTCGGCGCCGAGAATGTGAGCCGCGAGCGCCTGCTCGACATTCTGAAGCAATATCTCGAAACCAACGGTTTGCAGGCCGACTGGCGCACGATAAAACTTTCGTCAAACGAAACGCTGGTGAACTCGCTCTCCGTCATCAGCCCCTATGGCCCGCGCGAAAAGCAGGCGCTGCTGGAATCGAAAACGCTCGAGGACCGCAATCAGATGCTGATCGCCTTGACCGAAATGGCGCTCCAGCAAAGCTCGCCCTCAGATACGACCGTTCAATAAGGATTTTCGTCCATGCCCGACAGAAACGCCGAAGCCCGCGTCGAGGTCGACCCGAAGCTGCTTGAAATTCTGGTCTGCCCGGTCACGAAAACGACGCTGCGCTACGACCGCGAGCGTCAGGAGCTGATTTCGGAAAAGGCCCGCCTCGCCTTTCCGATCCGCGACGGTATTCCGATCATGCTCGCCGACGAAGCCCGCTCGCTCGACGACGCCTCTTGATCGCAAATGTCCGAAGCGCGCCCCTGGCCGACCGAAATCAAGCTGAAGAAAGCAGAACGCATTCTTGAAGTGAGCTTCGAGGACGGCGCAAGCTTTTCCTTCCCCGCTGAATATCTTCGCGTCGAAAGCCCCTCGGCCGAAGTGCAGGGCCACGGCACGGGCAACAAGACGACCGTGCCAGGCAAACGCTTCGTCACAATCGAAGGCGTGGAACCCGTCGGCAATTACGCGCTGCGCATCATCTTCGGCGACGGCCACGATTCAGGCCTCTTCACCTGGGAAACCTTCTACCGCCTCGGCACGAACCACGACAGGCTCTGGACCGAATATCTCGCCGCGCTGGAAGCCAAGGGCCTGAACCGGGGCTAGATCGCCTCGCCCCGCAGCAGCCGCGGCAGGTCGCCGACCGCGCCGCCCGCATGCCGCATGAAGAAGCGCCGCGCCGGGCCGATCTGGTTGACAAGGCCGAGGCCGAGATCGCGCGCAAGGCGCACCGGCGCGATGTCGTTCGAAAAAAGCCGGTTGAGCCCGTCCATCAGCAATGACAGCGCCACATTGTCGAAACGCCGCCAGCGCTGATAGCGCTCGAGCACGGTGAGCGCGCCGATATCGAGGCCGAGCCGCGCCGCATCGACGATGACTTCGGCCGCCGCCGCCACATCGCGAAGTCCGAGATTGAGCCCCTGCCCCGCAATCGGATGAATGCCATGCGCCGCATCGCCGACAAGGGCGAGGCGCGGCCTGACGTAATCGCGCGCAAGCTGCAAGGACAAGGGATAGGACCAGCGCGGGCCGACCGGCTTGCATGCACCCAGATAGTCGCCGAAGCGCGCCCGCATCTCGTCGGCAAATGCCTCGTCGTCGAGCGCCATGATGGTCGCCGCCATCTCGGTCTTCTCGGTCCAGACGAGCGAAGCGCGGTTGCCGACCATCGGCAGGATCGCGAAAGGCCCGCCCGGCAGAAAATATTCCTGCGCGACGCCGTCATGCGGACGCTCATGCTCGACCGTGGTGACGATGCCGGCCTGATTGTAGTCCCAGCCGACCGTCCTGATGCCCGCCGCGACGCGCGTCGGCGAATTGCGCCCGTCGGCGGCAAGGCAGAGCTTTGCCGAAACGCGCGCGCCGTTGGAGAGCCTCGCCGTGACACCCTCGCCATAGGCGACGCGCTCGACCGAAAGGGGCGCGAGAAGACGAATGCCTTTCGCCTCCTCCAGCGCCTTCTGGAGCGCGATGCGGATATGCCGGTTCTCGATCAACTGCCCGAGCGGCTGGTCGCCGATCTCGCTGTGATCGAAATGGAGAAAGAGCGGCGACGCGCCCTCGCGCACGCGCCCGTCCGACACGACGATGTCGTTGATCGGCTGCGTCTGCCCTTCGAGATGCTTCATGATGCCGAGTTCGTCGAACATGCGGCAGGAAGCAAAGGCGATGGCCGAGACGCGCCCGTCGAAGCCCGCATCGACGACGCGGGCCGGGTCCTGCGCATCGACGACGGTGACGCCGAGGCCCCCTTGCGCCAGCGCCAGCGCCAGCGGCAGGCCCGTAAGCCCGCCCCCGACAATCAACACATCGCTCTCGTAATCGGCTTTTTCCATGCGCCGCAGCCTCCATTGGCCCGGAGCCTCCAATGGAATGCCTCGCTTGTCCAGTGGAGCCGCCGGGGCCGATGGACGCGGGCGGCCCGCGCGCCTAATCTCCGGCGATCCAGGGGAGAGGACGATGGCGGCTTTCACCGAAACGACGACGGCGCTGGCGCTCGGCCGCCTCTTCGAAAAGGACGGGGCCGATCCGCGCGAGGTGACCGAGTTCTATCTCGACCGCATCCGCGCCGAAGACCCCACGCATCGCATATTCATGCGCCTGACCGAGACCCGCGCCCGCGGCGAGGCCGACGCCGCCGCCGACCGCGCGCAGCGCGGCCTGCGCCGCCACGCCCTCGACGGCGTGCCGCTGTCATGGAAAGACCTTTTCGACACGGCCGGCACCGTGACGGCGGCGGGCTCGCTTGCCCTGAAAGATCGTAAGCCCGAATGCGACGCCGAGGTTCTCGCCCGGGCGACGCGCGCGGGCACGATCTGCCTCGGCAAGACCGCGATGACGGAATTCGCTTTCTCCGGCCTCGGCATCAATCCGAATTGCGGCACACCCGCCAATCCCTTCGACGAAGCTATCGAGCGCGTGCCGGGCGGCTCGTCGGCGGGCGCGGGCGTGTCGGTCGCGCGCGGGCTCTGCGCCGCCGCCATTGGCACCGATACCGGCGGCTCCGTCCGCATTCCCTCGGCCTGGAACGGCCTTGTCGGTCTGAAGACGACGGCGGGCCGCCTGCCGCTCGCCGGCACGGTGCCGCTCTCGCCCACATTCGACACGGTGGGCCCGCTCGCCCGCGACGTCGAGGACGCGGCCGCCCTCTTCGCGCTGCTTGCTGCGCGCCCCACCATCGACCTCGAAGGTTGCGACCTCTCGAACGCCGTCTTCCTGCTGCCGGGCGGCGCGGGATGGAGCGAGCTTGACGAGGGCGTCGCCGCCGCGCTCGATCTCGCGATCCGGCGCCTGCTGCATGCGGGCGCGCGCATCGTCGAACACAAACTTCCCGCGCTCGACGAGATCGACGCGCTCGCCTGGGGCGGCGGCGCGAGCCGCCTCGTCGCGGAAGCCCATGCGCTCTGGGCCGACACGCTTACCGCCCATCAGGCCGACATCTATCCGCCCGTCTTCGAGCGCGTGATGGCAGGCGCGGGCATCAAAGCAAGCGACCTCCTTCATGCCGATCGCCGCCGCGCGGAAATTTCGCAGCGCTATCTGGAAGCGACGGCCGGCGTCGATGCGGTTCTGCTGCCGACGGTGGCCATCACCCCGCCGCCCATCGCGAAGCTCGAGGCCGGAGGTCCCGACTATTTCAAGGCGAACCGCATGGCGCTCCGGAACACGACCATGGGCAATCAACTGGGGCTCTGTGCGATCACCCTGCCGGTCGGCTACGACGCGGCGGGCATCCCCGTCGGGCTGATGCTGCAATCCGCTCCGCATACAGATGAAAAGCTCCTCCGCACCGCCCGCGCCGTCGAGAAGACGCTGCGCTAGGCACTCGTCGCCCCGGACCCCATCTTTGCCCCATGCACAGGAAGAAGATGGATGCCGGATCAAGTCCGGCATGACGAAAGGTGAAGAAGCGCACCCCAAACCAAAATCGTCACCCCGGACTTGATCCGGGGTCCATCTTTGCCAGTTCCGCATGACAAAACGAAAAAGCCCCGGAGTTTCCCCCCGGGGCTTTGTCTTGTCGAACGATAGTCTCCTACCTGACCGGCGCCTGCCGCGCGCGGTCTTCGAGCGCACGCTTCTGGATATAGGCGAGGATCGCATCGGCCTCTTCCTTGGAGATGAGGTCGCCGAAGCTCGCCATGCCGTTATCCTTCAAGATGCCGCCGCGCACGATGTCCTGGAAATGGGCGCGCTTGTTTTCGTCAAGCCGCCTGAGATCCGGAATCACGCCGGGCGAGACGACCATCGTCCCGTGGCAGAAGGAACAATGCTGCGTGAAGGACACTTCGCCCTTGCGCACCGTCGCCGCATCCGCCGTCAGCGGCGGCCAGGCCGGGATCGTCTGGTCGCGAAGCGCGAGCTTCTGCAACTGATCCGTGCCGCCGATCTTGTAGACGAGCAGACGTCCGTTATTGCCGTACTTCGCCGCCGCCGAGGTACGCGCATCGCCGGACGTGATGTTGACGCCGCCCCAGCCGGCAAGCACCGCCACATATTGCACGCCGTCCACCTCATAGGTGACGGGCGGCGCGACGATGCCGATCTGGACGTCCTGCTGCCAGACGCGCTCGCCGGTATCGGCCTTGTAGGCATAGAGATGGCCGTCGGCCGTGCCCTGGAAGACGAGATTGCCCGCCGTCGTCAGCACGCCGCCATTGAGCGGCGCGGGATAGGTCACTTCCCACTTCACCTTTCCGGCGACGGGGTCCCAGGCGCGCAGATAGCCCTTGGACGGCGGAACGTCGCCAAGCGCCTTGATGGCGTCGATCAGGTCCGCATAGGAAAGGCCGAGGTTCCACCAGTTCTTTTCCGGCGTGAAGTGATGCTTCGTCTTCCATTCGTCGGAGAGCGAATAGAAGAGCGGCAGTTCCTGCACCGGAATATAGACGAGGCCCGTCTTCGGGTTAAACGCCATCGGATGCCAGTTATGCGCTCCGTTGGCGGAAGGCTGCACCCACTGCCCGACCTTGTCATAGGCGAGTTTCGGATTTTCGACCGGCCGTCCGGTCTTCAGATCCACATGGCTCGCCCAGGTCGTGATCGCATAGGCATTGGCCGAAAGAAGCTCGCCCGTTTCGCGATCGAGCACATAGAAGAAGCCGTTCTTCGGCGCATGCAGCAGGAGCTTGCGCACTTTGCCGCCATAGGGAAGGTCGGCAAGGATGATCGGCTGCGTCGATGTGTAGTCCCAGTTATCGCCCGGCGTTTCCTGGTAATACCACTTCATCTTGCCGGTATCGGGATCGAGCGCGAGGATCGACGACAGATAGAGATTGTCGCCGCCGCCAGGCGAACGGATGGCGCGCGTCCAGGGCGAACCGTTGCCGGTGCCGACATAAAGCGTGTTGAGCTTCGGATCGAAGACCATCGAATCCCACGGCGTGCCGCCGCCGCCGAGCTTCCACCACTCGCCGCCCTTCCATGTCGGAATGGCCTTGGTGAGTTCGGGATTCTCGACCGGCTTCGAAGGATCGCCGGGCACCGTATAGAAGCGCCAGACCTGCTTGCCGGTTTCCGCGTCGTAAGCGGTGAGATAGCCGCGCACGCCGTATTCCGCGCCGCCATTGCCGATCATCACCATGCCCTTGACGATGCGCGGTGCGCCCGTCGAGGTATAGGGCGCGCCCGGCACCGTGTTGACCTTCCAGACGACCGAACCGTCCTTCGCGTCGAGCGCGAAGAGGCGTCCGTCGAAACTCGCGACATAGACGCGGCCCTTCCAGACCGCGACGCCGCGATTGACGACGTCGCAGCAGCCATAGCGGCCCCATTCGCCCGGCACTTCCGGATCGAAGCGCCAGAGTTCCTTGCCCGTCCGCGCATCGACCGCGATCGTCACGCCCCAGGTGAGCGTGGTGTAGATGACGCCGTCGACGACGATGGGCGAGGCTTCGAGGCCGCGCGTCGTATTCGTTTCGAGACTCCAGGCAAGCCCGAGCTGGCCCACATTCTTGTCGTTGATCTGATCGAGCGGCGAGAAGCGCTGCTCGTCATAGGTGCGGCCGTGTTCGAGCCAGTTGCCCGGCTCGCTGTCGGCGTTGATGATGCGGTCGCCGTCGACATCCGCAAGGCCTCTCGGCTTCGCAGGCTGTTCCGCAGACTGAGCATTGCCTCCCGGCGCGGGTTCGCCGACCGCGATGCTCTGGGCGGGCGAGGAGCCCTCGCCGCCGATTTTGACGAATGCCACCCCGACGCCGATGATCAGCGCCGCGCAAGCCGCGATGCTGACAGCCGTCGGCCATTTTCCGACCGAAGATTGAGCCATAGCCTCCCCTGTATTGTTTCCGCCCCTGCCCTGCGGACTCCTGCTCCGCAAAACACAAGACGATCGCAGGGGCTCTTGAGCGGCCCCCTCCGCATTCGAGGAAAGCTTAACGGAAGCATTTGGCCCGCGAAAGCCGATCAACCGGGCGGTTTCCGCCCTTCCGCGAGGGCAAGGCTAAATATTAGGCAGTAAATATGATATGCTCAATTTCTAGGCTGTAGTGGCAGGCCAAAAATCCGCCCTGATGTGAGCGAAAGCAAAAAATGCACAATGAATCAAAGCATTACCAAATTCTTCCATTCCGGCACGGTTCTTGAGAACACTATGCCTCAAGCGCCGGTGCGCGCCTGCGGGCGCACGGGAAACGATGCCTGCGCATCAAGCCGGGGGGCAGTGACCCGGCAGTCAATGGAGAGACGGATGACTGAGAAAGGAAACGGAATGGGGGTACTTCGCAAGCTCCCACTGGGAGCCGCGGCGGGGACGCTCGCGCTTCTGGGTTCGGTTGGCGGCGCGCTCGCCGATACGCCGGCGCCGACACTAAACAGCGGTGACACGGCCTGGATGCTGACTTCGTCCGCGCTGGTTCTGATGATGACGATTCCGGGCCTTGCCCTTTTCTACGGCGGCATGGTGCGCAAGAAGAACGTCGTGGCGATCGTCGCGCAGAATTTCGCGATCACGGCGCTCATCACGGTGCTCTGGACGGTTCTGACCTACTCGCTCGCTTTCCGCGCAAATCCGAGCGAAGCGATCAACGCCTATATCGGCGGCTTCGACCGCATCTTCCTGAAGGGCATGAGCGTCGGCGCGCTTCAGGGCACGATCCCTGAAAGCGTCTTCATGGTCTTCCAGATGACCTTCGCGATCATCACGCCGGCGCTCATCACGGGCGCCTTCGCCGATCGCATGAAGTTCTCCTCGCTTCTGGCCTTCATGACGCTCTGGGGCATCTTCGTCTATGCGCCGATCGCGCATTGGGTCTGGGGCGGCGGCTTCCTCGGCACGGCGGGCGTCCTCGACTTCGCCGGCGGCACCGTCGTTCACATCAATGCCGGTATCGCGGGCCTCGTCTGCTGCCTCGTGCTCGGGCCCCGCAAGGGCTTCGGCCAGGAGAACATGGCCCCGCACAACGTCATCCTGACGATGATCGGCGCCTCCCTGCTGTGGGTCGGCTGGTTCGGCTTCAACGCGGGTTCGGAACTCGCCGCCGACGGCCGTGCGGGCTTCGCCTTCGTCGTGACGCAGGTCGCGACCGCGATGGCCGCTCTCTCCTGGATGTTCGTCGAATGGCTCGTCCACAAGAAGCCGACGCTGCTCGGCATGTGCTCGGGCGCCGTCGCCGGTCTCGTCGCGATCACGCCCGCTTCGGGCTTCGTCGACCCCGTCGGCGCGCTCTGGATCGGTCTTGCCGCCGGCGCGATCTGCTTCATCGCTTCGACCAGCGTGAAGCGCGCCATCGGCTATGACGACGCGCTCGACGTCTTCGGCGTGCACTGCATCGGCGGCATAGTCGGCGCGCTGCTCACCGGCGTCTTCGCGACGATGGCCGTCACCGGCGCCACCGCGCCGGTCGGCGGTGTTGACGGCAACTGGGCGCAGGTCATGGTCCAGGCCAAGGGCGTCGCCGTGACGCTCATCTGGTCGGGTCTGGCGACCTTTGTGATCCTGATGGTCGTCAAGATCTTCTTCGGTCTGCGGGTCTCGCCGCAGGACGAAGTCGAAGGCCTCGACATCAATCTCCATGGCGAGGTCATCCAGTAAGCCTCCCTCCTCGACTGGAAAAGGGCGCTCCTCGGAGCGCCCTTTTTTTGTGCGCCGCGTCATGCATAGAAAAAATGCATCTGCCTCCAGAGGCGCAGGCCGAATTGCACAATGCCCGTGCCCGCTGTGACCTTCTGCCTCACATAAGTCAAAAAACGCAATAAAAACAATATATTGCTGGAACATCTCAAGGCGGCACGGTTCTTGGATAACAAGGACCAATCTCAGCAAGGACGCCCGAGGGCGCCGGCATCTGAGTGAGGCGACCCCCGGCGGCAAAGGCCCTCGGAAACAGATGAGGAAAGCCAGATGAAACTCGTGATTGCGATTGTGAAGCCCTTCAAGCTCGACGAAGTCCGCGAGGCCCTGACCTCGCTCGGCATCGAAGGCCTGACGGTGACGGAAGTGAAAGGCTATGGCCGCCAGAAGGGCCAGACGGAAATCTATCGCGGCGCCGAATATGCCGTGAACTTCCTGCCGAAACTGAAGATCGAAGTGGTCGTGGCCTCGAACCTGGTCGACAAGACCGTCGCCGCCATCAGCGGCGCGGCCAAGACCGGCAATATCGGCGACGGCAAGGTCTTCGTCGTGCCGGTGGAATCGGCGCTGCGCATCCGCACCGGCGAGAAGGACGGCGACGCGATCTGATCGGGCTTCACGGAGCCTCGGACATTGCGGCAGCCGGCCGGCGCGTCCCCCCGCGCCGGCGCACTTCCCGAAGACCCAGCACGCTCCGGCCCCCTGCCGGACGTGCTGGCTCCCCGGCCCGGACGTGGCCGCTGCGGATTTGCTTCTGCCTGTTTTTAGGGCCGGTTGCCCAGAAACTGTGACCGCTTTTTAAGCGGTCGCATAAAACTGCTCGCCCCCTCGCAATTTCCTTTCCCGGAATCATTGGCCTTTTCTGCCGCGAAACCCGGCAGCGCCGCTGGCATGGCGCTTGATTGGGCAATAGCTGACAGAAAGGGCGGCACCCCGGGCAAGGCACAGGCTGCGCGCGTCAAGGTGCCCCCGCTTCGGCAGGGGAAACACATGAATCCGACCGGACCCGGCGCCGCCAACGGCGCCGATGTTTTTTTCATACTCACAGGCGCGATCCTCGTCTTCGCCATGCATTCGGGCTTCGCCTTTCTCGAAGTCGGCACGGTGCGCCACAAGAACCAGGTCAATGCGCTGGTGAAGATCCTCGCGGACTTCGCCGTCTCGACCATCGCCTATTTCCTTGTCGGCTACGGCATCGCTTACGGCGTCCATTTCTTCGTCTCGGCCGCCGCATTGAGCGGCAATGAGGGCGGCGCCTTCGCCCCGCAGGGCCGCGATCTGGTGAAGTTCTTTTTCCTGCTGACCTTCGCCGCCGCCATTCCGGCGATCATTTCGGGCGGCATCGCCGAACGCGCGCGCTTCTGGCCGCAGGCCGCCGCGACCGCGCTCATCGTCGGCCTCGTCTATCCCTTTTTCGAAGGCCTCGTCTGGCACGGCAATCACGGGCTTCAGGCATGGTTCGCGGCGAGCTTCGGCGCGCCCTTTCACGATTTCGCCGGCTCGATCGTCGTCCATGCGGTCGGCGGCTGGATCGCGCTCGGCGCGGTGCTGCTGCTCGGCACGCGCCGGGGCCGCTACACCAAGGACGGCCGCCTTGTCGGCTTTCCGCCCTCCTCGATCCCCTGGCTCGCGCTCGGCTCATGGCTGCTTTGCGTCGGCTGGTTCGGCTTCAACGTGATGTCGGCGGGCTCGCTCGCCGCCGTTTCGGGCCTCGTCGCCATGAACTCGCTGATGGCCATGGTCGGCGGCATCATCACCGCCCTCATCGCCGGACGGAACGATCCGGGCTTCGTCCATAACGGCGCACTGGCTGGCCTCGTCGCCGTCTGCGCGGGCTCCGATGTGATGCACCCGCTCGGCGCGCTGATCACCGGCGGCGTCGCCGGCGCGCTCTTCGTCTTCATGTTCGAATGGAGCCAGCGTCGTCTCAAGATCGACGATGTGCTCGGCGTCTGGTCGCTGCACGGGCTTTGCGGCCTCTGGGGCGGCATCGCCTGCGGCATCTTCGGGCTCGCAAGCTTGGGCGGCCTCGGCGGCGTCAGCTTCGCAAGCCAGCTCGCAGGCTCGCTCGGCGGCTCGGCCTATGCGCTGGCCGGCGGACTTGTCGTCTACGGCCTGTTGAAACGCCTTGTCGGCCTTCGCCTGACGCCGGAGGAAGAGGCCCGCGGCGCAGACCTCTCGATCCACAAGATCGGCGCCAATCCGGAAGCCGATATGGGCCCGCGCTGAAGCCGGGAACCGGCGCTGCCCCAAAGGTTAACGCGTTATTAAGGAAATGCATCCAATTGTGTGGATAAGACCCGAAGACTCCACAGGTTTTTCCACCGATTGGGGTGGCTGAGGAAACTGGACCGCTTCCGACGCCGCCGGTAAGATCGCGCCACCTTAACCATGCCGCCGGCCTCCCTCTTCGAGTGGGGCCGCCGCCTTTCGGGAAATGCCCCGCTTCCATGCCCGCGCCCGACCCGACTCAAGACCGTTTTGCCACCCTGCCGGATAGCCCCTTTCCGCGCCTCAATGCGCTGATCGAAGGCATCGCTCCGGGAAAGCCGCCTATCGTCATGTCGCTGGGCGAGCCGCAGCATCCCTTTCCCGAACTGGTGACGACGACCATCGCCGCCCATGCGAGGGAATTCGGCAAGTACCCGCCGATCGTCGGCACGCCGGAATTCCGTGCCGCCATCGCCGGCTGGCTCTCGCGCCGTTATGCGCTTGGACCCGATGTGATCGGCGCGAAGAAGCCGCTCGATCCCGAGCTCCAGATCCTGCCGCTGAACGGCACCCGCGAGGCGCTCTTCAACATCGCCTTCGTCGCGACGCCGCTCTCGAAAAACGGCAAGCGCCCGGCGATCCTGATGCCAAACCCCTTCTATCAATGCTATGCGGCGGCGGCGCTCGCGGCGGGCGCGGAACCCGTCTATGTGGCGGCGACGCGCGAGAACGGTTTCCTGCCCGACTTCGCAAGCCTGCCCGAAGACCTCCTCGCCCGCACCGCGCTCATCTACATTTGCAGCCCCGCAAATCCGCAAGGCGCGGTGGCGAGCCTCGACTATCTGAAGGAGCTGATCGGCCTCGCGCGCCGCCACAACATCACGCTCGCGGTCGATGAATGCTATGCCGAAATCTATGACCGCGAACCGCCCGCGGGCGCGCTGCAAGCCGCGATGGAGCTTGCGGGCGCGCCGCGCGCCGACGCCTTCGACAACATCATCGTCTTCCACTCGCTCTCCAAGCGCTCGAGCCTGCCCGGCCTGCGCTCCGGTTTTTGTGCGGGCGACCGCGAGCTGATGATGCGTTTCCGGAATTTCCGCAATATCGCCGCGCCCCAGGTGCCCATGCCGATCATGGCGGCCTCGGCGGCCGTCTGGAGCGAGGAAAGCCACGTCGTCGAGAACCGCGCGCGCTACCGCCGCAAGATCGACATGGCCGAGCGCTTTTTCGGCAATCGCTTCGGCTTCTATCGTCCCGCCGGCGGCTTCTTTCTCTGGCTCGATGTCGGCGACGGCGAAGCGGCGGCGCGTGAACTTTGGGCGAAAGCGGGCGTGAAGGTCTTGCCCGGCAAGTATCTCTCGCGCGAAGATTCGCTGGGTGATTCCGGAAATCCGGGTAAAGCCTATATCCGCGTCGCGCTGGTCGAAAGCGAAGCGGCGACCGAGGAAGCCCTTTCGCGCATGGCGGAGGTTTTGTGATCGGCGCGAGTGCGGCCCCGAGAGCGGGAAAGAAGACGGCGCGAAAATCGCCGCCGCCGCGGCAAGGTTGGAGGTATGGCGTGAGGATGTGGTCGAGCCCGCTTGCCTTTCTGCCTCTGGGCGTGCGCGTGTTCGTCAACCGCCGCCTCGAGGAAGCGGCCGGCCTGTCGCTTGTGGCGCTGGGCGGCTTCGGCTTTCTCGCCCTTGTAAGCTGGCACAAGACCGATCCGAGCTGGAACCAGTCGACCGACAATCCGCCGCTGAACTGGATGGGCGCCTGGGGTTCGCATATTTCCGACGTGCTCTGGCTGACGCTCGGTCTTGGCGCGCTGCTCTTTCTGGTGCCGCCCGTCATCTGGGGCTGGCGCCTGCTGATGCACCGGGATGCCTCGCGCCTCGTGCTGCGCGTCGCCGCCTGGCTCTTCGCCACGCTTTTCGCCGCCGCTTTCCTGGGCGCGCTTCCCTCCTTTAAGTTCTGGATGCTCGCGCCCCGCGTCGGCCTTGGCGGCCTTCTCGGCGACAAGCTCGCCGAGCTCGGCCTTTCGGTCTTCGCGCCCTTCACCGGCGCCGGCATCGCTTACTTCCTGACCGCCCTCATCGTCGCGCCCGCCGCAGCCTGGCTCACGCTTTTTGCCGCCGACCTCGAAGCCGATGAAGTCGCCGCCCTCGCCCGCCGCGCCGCCTTCTGGCGCGCCGAGGAGGAAGAGGACGAGGAAGACGACGAAGACCTGAGCTATCCCGTGCGCCGCCGCCGCAGGGGCGCGGCCGAGGACGTGCCGGTTGCGCCCGTCCGTCGCGGAAGAAAATCGCTGGCCCGCCGCCCCGATGTCGAACCGAGCCGCCTGCGCGTCTTGGCCTGGTCGATCGGCGATGCCTTCACCGACTTGCGCGACCGCCTTCTGCGTCAGGGCGATTACGGCCCGCTGACGCCGGAAGAAATTGCGGCTGCCCGCCTTGGCGGCGATTTTGGACGTCGCCGCATCGGCGCGGAAGATGACGAGGAAGACGAGATCGACGTCGATCTCGATGAAGACGATGCGGAAGAACGCCCGCGCCGCGCCGCCCGCATGGAGCCCAAGTCCGACGGCAAGATCGCGCCGCGCGTCAGCCGGTCCGCGCCGAAGCCCGCAAAGCCCTCCAAGCGGGCGACCGCCGAGGCGCAGCCGAAGCTCGCCTTGGAGCCCGTCAGCGATTATCAGCTTCCGCCCCTGAGCCTGCTCGCAAAGCCGAAACCTTCGACGACGACGCAGCAACTGACCGACGAGGCGCTGGAACAGAACGCGCGGCTTCTTGAATCCGTGCTCGACGATTTCGGCATTCGCGGCGAGATCATCAACGTCCGCCCCGGCCCCGTCGTCACGCTTTACGAACTCGAGCCCGCGCCCGGCATCAAATCCTCGCGCGTCATCGCGCTCGCCGACGACATTGCGCGCTCCATGAGCGCGGTCTCGGCCCGCGTCGCCGTCGTTCCCGGCCGCAACGCCATCGGCATCGAGCTGCCGAACGCGCGCCGCGAAATGGTCGTGCTGCGCGAGTTGCTCGAAACGACCGAATACGAGAATTCAAGCTCGAAGCTGACGCTGGCGCTCGGCAAGAATATCGGCGGCGAGCCCGTGCTCTCCGACCTCGCCCGCATGCCGCATCTCCTGATCGCGGGCACCACGGGCTCCGGCAAGTCGGTCGGCATCAACACCATGATCCTGTCGCTGCTCTACAGGCTCTCGCCCGAGCAGTGCAAACTCATCATGATCGACCCGAAGATGCTGGAACTTTCCGTCTATGACGGCATCCCGCATCTCCTCGCCCCCGTCGTCACCGAACCCAAGAAGGCCGTCGTCGCGCTGAAATGGGTCGTCAAGGAGATGGAAGACCGCTACCGCAAAATGTCGAAAGTCGGTGTGCGGAACATCGACGGCTACAATGTGCGCGTCACCGAAGCGAACGACAAGGGCGAGGTTCTGGTCCGCACCGTGCAGACGGGCTTCGACCGCGAAACGGGCAAGGCGATCTACGAGGAAGAGGAGATGGACCTCTCCCCCATGCCGCTCATCGTCGTCATCGTCGACGAAATGGCCGACCTGATGATGGTCGCCGGCAAGGAGATCGAAGGCGCGGTGCAGCGCCTCGCCCAGATGGCGCGCGCCGCCGGCATCCACATCATCACCGCAACGCAGCGCCCCTCCGTCGACGTCATCACCGGCACCATCAAGGCGAATTTCCCGACGCGCATTTCCTTTCAGGTGACGTCGAAGATCGACAGCCGCACCATCCTGGGCGAACAGGGCGCCGAGCAATTGCTGGGACAAGGCGACATGCTTTACATGGCCGGCGGCGGCCGCATCCGCCGCGTGCACGGACCTTTCGTGTCCGACGAGGAAGTCGAGAAGGTCGTGACCTTCCTGAAAAAGCAGGGCGTGCCCGAATATCTCGAAGCGATCACCGCCGAACCCGAGGAAGCGGGCGGCGACAATTTCGGCCTCGACGGCGAAGGCTCGGGCGACGACCTCTACGACAAGGCGGTGGCGATCGTCGCGCGCGACAAGCGCGCCTCGACGAGCTACATCCAGCGCCGCCTCCAGATCGGCTATAACCGCGCCGCGCGTCTCATCGAGCTTATGGAAGAACAAGGCGTCGTCAGCCCGCCCAATCATCAGGGCAAGCGCGAAGTCCTGATCGGCGATCACTGACGCCGGATCGCATAACCTGCGGCATCGGGGACACAGGCGCGGCAGAAAGCATCCCGTGCCCGATATTCCTCTCCAAAACACCGCGCCCGCGCTGCAAGGAACACTTTTTTTTGCCACAAAGGGCCACCATGATTTTCGTCATGAGAAACCTCGAACAAAACCGCCGTTATCGCCAGTTGATGCTCGCCGCGGCCGCTCTGGTCGGCATAGGCGTGCTGGCGCTTGCCATCGCAACGGCGAGTTCGACGGCCCATGCCGACGAGGCGACGCAGACGCAAACGACTCTGACCGCGGGCGACCGCGCCGATCTCGAACGCGTCAGCGCCTATCTCGACGGCCTTACCGATATGCAGGGAAATTTTCTGCAAGTCGGTCCCGACGGCTCGCTGGCCGAAGGCAAATTCTATCTCCGCCGCCCCGGCCGTTTGCGTTTTGAATATACGCCGCCGACAAAGATGCTCGTCGTCGCCGACGGCACCTGGGTCGCGGTGAAGGACAGCGCGTCCGCCGCGCAGCGCTATCCGATCGGTTCGACGCCGCTCGGCATTCTGCTGAGCCGCCATGTGAACCTTGCCGACGAAACGAAAGTGCTTTCCGTCGAACGCCAGCCGGGCGTCCTGCGCATCAAGCTTCAGGACAGAAGCGGCAATGCGCCGGGCGATCTAACGCTCGTTTTCGACGAGCCGAACCTGCAACTGCGCCAATGGGTCGTAACCGATGCGCAGGGCTTGCAGACGACGGTGGCGCTGCGCTCCGTCCAGTCCGGCATCCGCGCCGACAATGCGCTTTTCGTGCTGAAAGACGATCAGCGCCCCGATATCGGTCGCCAATAATCCAAAATCCTATTGAATTCAGATAGATAACGGGTCGAATGCCGTCGGTGGCTTGACCGCCCCCGGGGGGCCCGTGCTACCTCTGATGGGCATGACCCTCAATCTTCAGAGACGGCCGGTCGTCGGCATCCCCTGCGACATCAAGTTGCTGGGCCCGCATCCCTTTCACGCGGTGGGCGAGAAATACATCGCCGCCGTCGAAGGCGGCGCAGGCACGAAGCCGATCCTGCTCCCCGTGCCGCGCTTTTCGGCCGAGGCCGGCGCCTTCGACATCGAGAGCGAACTCGACGAGATTTTCGCGCTTTGCGACGGCATCTTCCTGACCGGCTCTCTGTCGAATGTCCACCCGAAGCATTACAGCGGCACGCCGCCCCGCGAAGGCGTTCTTCTGGACGAGAACCGCGATGCGCTGACGCTCGACCTCATTCGCGCCAGCGTCGCCCGCGCCGTGCCGCTCTTCTGCGTCTGCCGCGGCTTTCAGGAGCTGAACGTCGCCTTCGGCGGCACGCTGCACCAGCATATCCACGAGGAGCCGGGCGAGCCCGGCTTCGCGCCCCGCCTCGATCACCGGGAAAACAAGAGCGATCCGCTCGACACGCAATATGCGCCCGCGCATGAAGTGAACTTCACAGCGGGCGGCATCTTCGAGAAGATCGTCGGCGCACGGACGATCAGGGTCAACTCGCTGCACGGTCAGGGCATCGCGCGCCCCGGCGCCCGCATCGCGGTCGAGGGCCGCGCGCCCGACGGAACGCCGGAAGCGGTGTCGGTGCGGGACGCCTCAGCCTTCGCGCTCGGCGTCCAGTGGCATCCCGAATGGAAATACTGGGAGAACCCGGTATCGCAGAAACTCTTCCGCGCTTTCGGCGACGCGGTGGGAGCCGCCGCGGCGGCAAAGCGCGGCACGGAGAAACGCGCCGGAGTTAAATCGGCTTAACGGCAAAACAGGAAAGAAGTGGTGCCCCATGGCGACGGGCAACGAGACGGTCAAGAACAAGGAAGAGCTGGTCAAATGGCTGAAGGACCGGCGCATCACCGAGGTTGAGGTGATGGTCTCCGACATGGCCGGCATAGCGCGCGGCAAGATCCTGCCGACGCGCAAATTCATCTCCGGCCTCACCGAGCGCACGCTCCGCCTGCCGGAATCGATTTTCGGCCAGACGGTGACCGGCGACTTCATCGACAGCGACGCGCTGTCGGACACCGAGCCCGACATCGTTCTCGATCCCGATCCCCGCACCGTGCGCGTCGTGCCCTGGTATGACGAGCCGACCGCGCAGATCATCTGCGACGCCAATTATCGCGACGGCAAGCATGTGCCGATCGCGCCGCGCAATGTGCTGAAGAAGGTGCTGGCGCTTTACGAGGCGAAAGGCTGGCAGCCCGTCGTCGCGCCGGAAATCGAATTCTTCCTCGCGGCCAAGAACATCGACCCCGACTATCCGCTGGAGCCGCCCATCGGCACCAATGGCCGCCAGGAAAAGGCGCGCCAGTCCTACGGCATCGACGCGGTCAACGAGTTCGATCCCATCTTCGAGGACATGTACGACTTCTGCGAAAAGCAGGACCTCGACATCGACACGCTGATCCATGAATCGGGCGCGGCCCAGGTCGAGATCAATTTCGATCACGGCGACCCGCTCGAAATCGCCGATCAGGCTTTCCTCTTCAAGCGCACCATGCGCCAGGCGGCGCTGAAGCACGGCGTCTATGCGACCTTCATGGCCAAGCCCTATGAGGGCGAGCCTGGCAGCGCCATGCACATCCATCAGTCGCTGGTCGATGTCGATACGGGCGAAAATCTCTTTTCGACGAAGCAGGGCCGCGACTCGAAACTCTTCCTCTCCTATATCGCCGGCCTGCAACGCTATCTGCCGGCCGCGATGCCCCTGATCGCGCCCAACGTCAATTCCTATCGCCGCATCGTCCGCGACCTCGCCGCCCCCATCAACACCCATTGGGGCCACGAGAACCGCACGGTGGGCCTGCGCATCCCGGAAGCCAAGCGCTCGGCGCGCCGCGTCGAAAACCGCGTCGTCGGCGCGGACGCCAATCCCTACCTCGCCATCGCCGCTTCGCTGGCCTGCGGCTATCTCGGCATGGTGAATGAGCTGGTGCCGACCAAGGAGATGAAGGGCAACGCCTACGAGTCGAAGCGCTACGGCCTGCCCCGCCACCTCCTCGACGCGCTCGACAATCTGCGCTCCTCGTCCGACCTGAAGGAAATCCTCGGCCTAGATTTCGTGATCGTCTATCTCGACGTGAAATACACCGAGCACGAAGCCTATCAGCAGGTCATCTCCGCCTGGGAACGCGAGCATCTGCTGCTGAACGTGTGAGAGGTCCAGACGGGTAGCACCTAGACCTCGAGCGATGGACGCAAGTTGAAGGGATGGCCCACATAACGAACGCCTTGAGTTAGGCGACCGTGAAATTCGAAGTGATACGAAAGTCTCTCGGAATGGAGGGATAGTGTCGATTCGAGTCCGGCTGCCCAGACCAGCCGACAGTTCCATTCTTGCGACGCCCTATGCTTGACATTTCACAGCCGTCAACGAACCCATGAAGAGATTTGCAGGTCTATTTCTCGGCGCAGGCGCCTCAGCCGAATTGGGTATGCCGCTCGCCTGGGAATTGACTGCCGAAATCAAAAATTGGCTCACCGCCAATAAACTCCAGCAACTTAATGAAGGGTGGAAAACTCAAGGTGGTGGCTATCAAGATGTAGTCCTGAACGATCTCATCTCCATACTAGCGCGTCCCGAGGTTCACTACGAAGCAGCTCTCGGGTTTATCGAAGCACAATTTCGCAGGCAACGCGCTCTGGCGCAGCAATATCATGGCCTCTATTCGTGGCTGGTGGACCTTGTGTATCACTTGCTCTGGTTCAGGCAGGTAAACAATGCATCATTCTTGAGTCGTCGCCTTCCTGACTATGACGGGCTGACCGCTCTCGTAGATTCGAGCGCGCCGTTATGGATATTCTCCCTCAATCACGATGTCATGGTCGAAGCTATCGCCGCGCGGTTGTCCATTCCGATTTACAGCGGATTTAGCGACGAGACGGTCAGCCTTCCTCGACGCAATAAACAACTCCAAAAGATTGGAGAAGTGCGAGCACAGGTTCTCACGGGGCAGGAACTTGACCTTGGCGCGATGCAGTTTCCCAATCCGCCGAAGCCGGGAATTTACCTTCTCAAGGTTCACGGCGCTCTCGACGTTTTTACGTTCAATGACGGCAAAGATTTGCTGAAGCTCATCCCAGATGGCTCAGGGCCTGCCGGCGTCATAGACGTTCTTCGCGCAGCGAATGAAGACCTATTCTATCCTCTACCGGGCATGCCGGGAGGCCGTGCCAAAACTACGAATGAAATCGCCTACGCTGATGAGCAGGGCGAAATGCAATTCCTTCGCCGCAGCTTGTTAGCGGGAGCCTTTAAATTCGATCAGAGAGCAAGTCAGGTCTTGCCGCTAAGCTTGCTCAAACACTTTAAGGCAAACATCAACTTTGTGTCCGACCTCGCGTGTATTGGCTATGCGTTCGGGGACAACCACATAAATGCGGTGCTGCGCGAATGGCTGGAGTTCTCCCCCGAACGGCAACTCGAGATTATTGACCCCATTTCTCCAAACATTCCTGCATTTCTGCTTCACTTGGCGCCACAAATTAAGCTCACCAAATCATTTGCCACAGACTATCTAGACGAACGGGCGGGCATTGTTCGCCCTCGACGCGCCACACTGGAAAAGCGCGCGGTTGCGGCCCTGCGCAAGCTGGGGAAAGAGCGTGCCTACACAAAGCTAGGCTCATTTCTGAGACAAGAGAAAAGCCGAATCGCAGAGGGCCTGAAAGCTAAGATCGAGGCTCTTCCCCTCGACGACGGAAAGCCAAGTGTTGAAGGTCTGGGGCCACCAGACGAAATTGCAGGGCAATGGGCCAGCGAGATAGAGCTCAGCGATGAAGACGCGCTTGATAGGCTACTGAGCCACCTCGAAAGGCAGGATGGTTCGTAGCGGCAAAGCTCGTTGACCCTGACATTGCTCGGCAAGCGAAGAAATCGATCTGACCAGCCCGTCTTGGGTCGAGCGAGACTCGCGCAAACGCTCCCCTTGCTGTAAATTCCGCTCATGCGCCTTCATGACCTTCTTTCCCGCATCCGACGGAAGCAAGAGCTTCTGATCCTTTGCGCGCGCATCGGCTACAACCCGTAGAGCCGCTCCGGCGTGGCGTCACCGAACGTCCACGCAATTTCCGCATCGTCACAAAACCGGAATACGGGAGCGCCCAATGTCGCAAACTGTTGCTAAATCCAATCAGACCAAACGCTGGCAGGAGATGGATGCCGCCCATCATCTCCATCCCTTCACCACCCATCACGAGCTCGCCAAAAAAGGCGCCCGGGTCATCACCAAGGCCAAGGGCGTTCACATCTGGGATTCGGAAGGCAACCGCCTGATCGACGGCATGGCCGGCCTCTGGTGCGTGCAGGTGGGCTATGGCCGCGAGGAGCTGGCGGAAGCCGGCTACAAGGCGCTGAAGGAACTGCCCTTCTACAACACCTTCTTCCAGACGACGCACCCTTACGCCGCCGAACTTTCAGCGAAGCTCGCCGAAGTGACGCCCAAGGGCATCGACCGTTTCTTCTTCGCCAATTCGGGCTCGGAAGGAAACGACAGCGCGGTGAAGATCATCCGCTACTACTGGAACCTGCAAGGAAAGCCGCAGAAGAAAGTCATCATTGCCCGCAAGAAGGCCTATCACGGCGTCACCATGGCCTCGGCCTCGCTGTCGGGCCTCACCTCCATGCACCCGCAGGCGGATTTGCCGCTGCCGGGCTTCGTCCATATCGATTGTCCCTATTGGTATGGCGATGGCGGCGACATGACGCCGGAGGATTTCGGCCTGAAGATCGCGCGCAGGCTCGAGGAAAAGATTCTCGAACTGGGCGCGGAAAATATCGCCGCCTTCGTTGCCGAACCCATCCAGGGAGCGGGCGGCCTCATCATTCCGCCTTCGACCTATTGGCCCGAGATCAATCGCATCTGCAAGAAGTACGACATTCTGCTTCATGTCGATGAAGTGATCTGCGGCTTCGGCCGCACCGGCAAATGGTTCGGCTCGGACACCTATGGCATCGAGCCCGACATGATCAACATGGCCAAGGGCCTCTCCTCGGGCTATCAGCCCATCGCCGCCGTCGGCATCGGCGGGCGGATCGGCGAAGCGATCTTCAATTCGAGCGAGGAGTGGTCGCACGGCTTCACCTACTCCGGCCATCCCGTCGCCTGCGCCGTCGCGCTCGCCAATCTCGACGTGATGCAGAAGGAAAAACTCGTCGAAAAAGCCGGCGGCGAGATCGGCGCCTATTTCCAGAAGAAGCTGAAGGAACTCGAAGACCATCCGCTCGTCGGCGAGACGCGCGGCGTCGGCCTCATCGGCGGCATCGAACTGGTGAAGGACAAGAAGACGCGCGAGAAGTATCCCTCCGAACTCGATGTCGGCTATCGCTGCCGCGTCCATTGCTTCGACAACGGCCTCGTCATGCGCGCCATCGGCGACACCATGGTGCTCTCGCCGCCGCTCGTCATCACCAAGGGCGAGCTCGACGAGCTTTTCGGGCTGGCGCGGCGCTGCATCGACCTCATCGCCAAGGATCTCGGCCGAAGCTGAAGCCGGCTTCATTGCTTCGCAATACCGCGGTACAGAACCGTTCCGCGGCGGCACAAAACGCCCCCTGCGACAATTTGAGCCGCGGGGGGTTCGTTTTTCAATCGATCCAACCCATTGAAACATAGTGACATTTTGGCGGCGTCCGTCAGTTTGGAATTCATGAAAAGATCATCGGGCCGCGCCATTGAACCGGCGGGCCCTTGGACATATCTAACGTCCATGAGGGCGGAGTGCTTAGCCCATCGGACGACCTGCCCCCCGCTCGTTCGATGTGGTGCTCATAGCCCCCGAGGCGCTGGAATTTCCCCTCCCGGCGCCAAAGCGCAGAAGTTGCGCGGTTGCGCCCCGTCTCCCCCCGACGGGGCGTAACTTTTTTATGCTCATCCCAAACCGCTCGCCGCGCGCGCCGTGTATAAGCGTGTCATGCAGAAAGATGACGACGAACCCTACATCACGCTGAGCGACGACGACCTCGACGCGCTGGAAGACGAGATCCCGCTGCTGAAAGGCGTGCGCGCCTTCGCGGAAGCGGCGACCCGCATTCCCTGGTTCGTGGCGGCGGGCGAACCGCTCGACCGCGAAACGAAAAATGCCGCGAGACTCTACCTCGATGCGCTCGGCTTTCCCGATGTCGACGTCGCCCGCGTCGCCGACTGGTCTGACGCCGCCGATGCCGCCGCAAGTTACGACTACGACACGGCGCAATGGGAGGCGGAGGAAGGCTTGCGCGCGAGCCTCGCTTCGGAGGCGTTGGAACATATTTCCGAAGACGCGCTCGCAATCGCGCTCACCCATGTCTCCGCGCTCCTCGCCGAACGCGTTGGCGCCGCCGTACGCGAGGCGGCCGAGCTCAACGGCATCGACGACGAGGAGCTGATGAACGCGGCGGCCGGCGCCGCCGTTCAGGCCGCCCACGGCGTCGCGCTGACGCTCATCGCCGAAGCGGGCGAGGATCATCCCTTCCGCACCAAGTTCGCCATATTCGCCCGCGGCCACTGGCCGATCGGCGTCGCAGGCCTCACTTTCAACATTCTCTGATCAATCTCGCCGACAACGGAGCTCCCGTGAAGACGCTCAAGATCGCCACCTGGAACATCAATTCCGTCCGCCTGAGGATCAATCTCGTCGAGGATCTGCTCGCCGCGGAAAAGCCGGACGTTCTCTGCCTTCAGGAAATCAAATGCGTCAACGACGCCTTTCCCCTGAAGGCGATCCAGAAGGCCGGCTATCCCCATGTCGCGATCAACGGCCAGAAGGGCTATCACGGCGTCGCCATCGCAAGCCGCATTCCCTTCAAGTCGACGAGCTCGCGGGAGTTCTGCGGCAAGGGCGATGCGCGCCATCTCGCCGTCGATCTCGACCTGCCGGGCGGCATGACCGTTCACAATTTCTATGTGCCCGCCGGCGGCGACGAACCCGACCCCGAGATCAATGAGAAGTTCGCCCATAAGCTCTCCTTCATGCGCGAAATGGCGGACTGGTTCGGCGGCCTCAAGAAAAAGAGCCAGAACCGCATGATCCTTGTCGGCGATCTCAACGTTGCGCCGCTCGAGCACGACGTCTGGTCGCACAAGCAGCTTCTGAAGATCGTCAGCCACACGCCGGTCGAGGTCGACCTGATGAACGAAGTCATCGCCTCGCATGACTGGGTCGACGTGATGCGCCGCTTCGTGCCGCCGGAGGAGAAGCTCTATTCCTGGTGGAGCTACCGGGCGAAGGACTGGCGCGCCGCCGATCGCGGCCGCCGCCTCGACCACATCTGGGTCACGCCCGCGCTTGCCGACATGCCGCGCTCGATGCAGGTGCTGAAAGAGGCGAGAGGATGGGAGCGGGCATCCGACCACGTTCCCGTGGTCGCATCGTTGGCGCTGTAGCTGGGGGGAACCAGCCGGGGGATCTTGCGCCCCGTTAACGCCCGCTCCTCTTGGGGTCTCCTCCAGCTCTGGAGTCCGGCCTTGTCGTCCTGCCGGTTCTCTAGGGTGGATGCCCTACATTAGGGTATTGACCCTAGGGGCGCAAGAGGCCACCATCCGCCAACCCTGACGCAGGGAAATCGAAACAAAAAACAACAGGCGCGCAAGGCCGACATGGCGTCAAAGACCAAGGACCGCATCCTCGCCGTCAGCCTCCGTCTCTTCAATGAGAACGGCTACGACACGGTGACGACGGCTCGGATCTCCGAGGAGGTCGGCATTTCGGAGGGCAACCTCTGGTATCACTTCCGCACCAAGAAGGATCTCGTTCGCGCGCATCAGTACACGCTGATCCGCCGCATCGACACGCGCCTCGCGATCAAGTCGACGCCAGAAACCGTCCTCGACGCCTATGTGCTTTTCAACCGGATGGTGTTCGAGGAGGTCTGGGAATACCAGTTCCTCTATCGCGACCAGGCCGAGTTCGGCCGCACCTCGCCGGAACTCGAAGGCAAGGTGCATCGCGTCTACGAGCTGACGACGGCGATGTTGCAGAAAATGTTCCGCCACATGATCGAGGCGAAACATCTCACAATGCCGGACGACGAGCTCGCGCCGCTCGCCGACAACGTCTGGATGGTGATCCGCTACTGGCCGAGCTTCCTGCGCGAAACGCGCCAGGTGGTGAAGCTCGACAAGATGACGCTCAATTCCGGCATCCGCCATCACTTCGCGCTGTTCGAGACGCATCTGACGGCAAAGGCCCGCGCCTATATCGACGCCCACGCCTATTCCTGAGGCGCTTCCTTTTCCTTGCGCTTCAGCGTGACGAAACTCGCCGTCGAGCTGGCGGTGGCAAGCAGCGTGCCTTCGGCGTTGAAGAGCTCGCCCTCGATGAAGGCGACGGACTTGCCGCGTTTCAACACGCGGCCCAATGCCTTGATGCGGCCGGGCCGCGCCGGCGCAAGCATCGAGACCTTCAATTCGAGCGTCGGACTGATCTGACCCCATTCGAGGCCGAGACCGACGGCAAGGCTCATCACATCGTCGAGCATGGCCGCGACCATGCCGCCCTGAATGCCGCCCCACATGTTGCAAAGCTCCGGCCCCGCATTGAAGGCGACCTCGACCGTTCCCGCATCGCGGTCTGCCGACACGATTTCAAGCCCGAGATAGCGGCTCGCCGGCGCCATGCGCTTGAAGACGGCCTGAATGTTCGGCGGCCAATCCTTTGCGTCCGCGCCCCCGTCTTTCGCCGCTGCGCTTATGTCCTTCGTCTCGCTCATATCCCGCCTTTCATACGGTCGGACCGGCGGCCGATCCGGTCCGCCAGCGCGCGAACCTCATCGCCCGTCGCCGCCAGCCGCGCCGTCAGCGCCCGCGCAATGGCGCTCGCCATTTCCGGAAATTCTTCCATCAGCCGCTGAAAGAGATAGCGGCTGATCGCCAGCGTCTCAAGCCGGCTCGCCGCCTTTACCGTCGAGCGGCGCACGCCTGCGTGAAGGAGCGCGCTCTCGCCGACAAGATCGCCGCGTTCGAGCCTCAGCGCCCGCGCCTCGCCCCGTCTCAGATCGTAAGGCGCCGGCCCGCCCGCCTGCGTCCCCACATGGGCGAGCATGACCGCCTGGCCCTCAAGGATCAGATAGGCTTCATGCGCTTCCTCGCCCGCCTCGAATAGCGTGTCCCCCGCCTCGAAGCTCGGCCGCTCCGCCGTGAAGGCGAGCACTTCGAGACGCACCGCGTCGACCCCGGCAAAGAGGTCGTGGCGTTGCAGAAGCTCTATGATCGCTTTCAGACTCATCGAAAAAGCATAGCGAAGAGGTCGCGCCCGCGCCATTGCCCTCCGCCCGCCCGCCCGCTAAAGAGGGGTTGCCGCATGGGAGCGCTCGCATGGCAGATGACGATCAGGACCGGTTCCGCTGGGATCATCCCCGCCCCTTCATTCACGAAGTGACGGTCGAGCCCCAGCACATCGACGATTTCCGCCATACGAACAACGTCGTCTATCTGACCTGGATGGCGAAAACCGCCTGGGAGCATTCCAAGGCCCTCGGCCTCGATTTCGCCGCCTATGCGCGGCTCAATCGCGGCATGGTGGTGCGCCGCCACGAACTCGAATATTTCGCCGCCTCGCATGAAGGCGACCGGATCAAGGTCGCCACCTGGATCACCGGCAATGACGGCCGCCTGCGTCTGCGCCGCCGCTTCCAGATGATCGACGTCGAAACCGGCGCGACTGTCCTGCGCGGCCTCACCGATTTCGTCTGCATCAATATCGAGCTCGGCAAGGCGACGCGCATGCCGCCCGAATTCGTTTCCACCTACAGGCTGACCGCAACCGTCGAGGGCGACAACTAGGCCGCCGTCAGCGTCGAGGCTTGCGCGGGATCGAGATATTCCTCAAGCCGCGTGATCCGCCCGTCCTTCACCGTGACGATGAGGCAGGCAGGCATGGCGAAAGCCTCGCCATTCGTCCGCTTGCCGCTCAGAACATGCTGCTGCACATAGCCACCGGGAATGACGTGGCGGCGCGAGACATTGTACTTGCGGTCGTGAAGCACCCGCACCATCCAGCGCAGCACCTTGAGATTCTCATCGACCGTCTGCTCGACATTGTCGAAATTGTGCCAGATGCGCGCGTCTTCCGCATAGCAGGCCTTGATCTCGTCAATGTCGGCATTCTCGATCGCGGTGACGAAGCGCGCCGCGAGCGCGAGAATGGATTGCTCCGTATCGGCCATGTGATCCTCCCGGTTTGATCAAGGTACGAGCCGGTATCCTCCGGCTTCGGTGACAAGGATCTCGGCATTCGACGGATCCTTCTCGATTTTCTGACGCAGGCGATAGATATGCGTTTCGAGCGTATGCGTCGTCACGCCGGAATTGTAGCCCCAGACTTCGGTGAGCAGCACGTCCCGGCCGACGACCTTGGGCCCCGAACGATAGAGAAACTTCAATATGCTGGTTTCCTTCTCCGTCAGGCGGACTTTCTTCTCCTGCGGATCGACAAGCAGCTTGGCGCTCGGCCGGAAGGAATAGGGCCCGATGGAAAAGACCGCATCCTCGCTCTGCTCATGGCTGCGAAGCTGCGAGCGGATGCGCGCGAGCAAAACGCCGAAGCGGAACGGCTTCGTCACATAGTCGTTGGCGCCGGCATCGAGGCCGAGAATGGTGTCGGCATCCGTGTCGGCCCCCGTCAGCATGATGATCGGCGCCTTGAGACCGCCCTTGCGCATCAGCCGGCAGGCCTCGCGCCCGTCCATGTCGGGAAGCCCGACATCGAGCAGCACCAGATCGACATGGGCCGCGCGCGCCTCTTCGATCCCCGCGCTCGCCGTCGATGCGGCGACGCATTGAAACTCCTCGTGAAGCTGCAACTGCTCCATCAGCGAAGAGCGCAGCGCCTCGTCATCGTCGACGAGAAGAATTCTTTTCGTTGTCATGAACCGCTCAGAGCGAATAGCCGAAATGGCGAATATGCTTTTCGAGGATGGGAAGAACGGGAGCGAGATGCTTTTCGTAACGCCGCCAGCGATCGGTCGAACTGGCATAGATGGGCTGCGTCACCTGCGTATAGGAAGGCGTGCGAATGGTGCCGCGCGCTTTCGCATGCGCCGCCGGATCGGCCTGCGCCTCGGCCCAGGAGAGGCCTAGGAAATCGATCACCGGCTCGACCTCGGCCCTGAGATCGCGGATGAGATTTTCATAACGCACTTCGACGACGTTGAGCGGCAGCAGCGCGCGCGTGGCCTGCCAGAGCGTCATCACCCGGTCGTAGAGATGGGCGGCGTCCTCAAGCGTCAGGAAATTCGCCATCGAGGTGTTGAGCTGAAAATCCTGCATGAAACAGGAGAGCACCGCGTCGGCCGGATGGCGCAGCGCCAGGATGATTTTCGCCTCGGGCAGAACGCGGTGAATGAGCGCGGCGTGAATGATGTTGAGCGGCAGCTTGTCGATGACGACCTTGTTCGCGATGTCCCCGCCCTGTCCGATCAGCGTCGAACGATAGAGCCGGCGTAGCTCGTCCCGGGCGGCGTCGCTGAGCGGCGCGAGAGATGCAGGATAGCCGCCGGGAAGCCCGTCCGCCGCTTCGCCGATCTCGCGCAGCACGGGCTTTTCCTCAAGAACCTGAACGTCCGGATGGGCGTCGAGAATCTGATCGAGGAGCGTCGTGCCCGAACGCGGAAACCCGACAAGGAAAACCGGTGGCGCGCGGCGTTCGCTTTCGGGCCGAGGCGCGGGAAGCGCACTCCAGCCGGCAATCCGGTCAGGTGTCGTTGCCTCGATCAGCGCCTCGACTCTCGCAAGATAGGCGCCCTTGTCGATCCCGCGCGCCCGAGCCTCCTCGCCCGCCCGCTCATTCATGCGGGAGAAGTAGATGAGGGCCATGTCGACATCGCCCTGTTTGTCGCAAATCTGGGCGAGTTCTTCATAGACGGTCCGCGCCTGATCGAAGGGGAGAGTCTTGAAATCCACCGCTTCAAGCAGCTTGCGCGCTTCCGCAAGCGCCTGGGCGTCGCCCGGGTTCCGCCGCCGCGTTGCTCGCGCCCAGATGCGCGCGGCTTCGGAATAGGCGTCGCCCAGCGGTTCGGCCAGCGCCTTCTCGGCATAGGCCAGCGCCTCGTCGAGTTCGGACAGGCGCTCATGGATATTGGCCATCAGCGCAAAGAAGACGGCGGGAAGCGAGGGATCTTTTTCGAGCGCCTTGGCGCAGATCGCCAGCGCCTCGCGGAAGAGGCCGAGCCGCATCGCCGCTTCGGTGGCGCGAATATAGGGCGCCGGCGCGTCCGGCCTCAGTGTCATCGCCCGGTTGAAATCCGCGAAGGCGCGATCGTGATCGTCCGCCAGCGTCCACAGAATGCCGCGCGCGACATAGGCGTCGACATATTTCGGATCGGCCTTGAGCGCGCGCGCATAGGCGTCGAGCGCCGCGTCGTACTTCGCCTGCTGGCGGCGCGCATTGCCGAGATTGACGAGCATATTGGCGGGCGCGCGTCCGGCGGCCTTGACGGCTGCGGCGATCAGCTGCTCGGCCTCGACAAAGTTACCCGTCTCGAGCGCGATGAGACCGCGCAGATGCAGCGCATCCGGCATGCCGGGCACAATGCCCAGAATTTTTTCGACGATAAGCCGGGCATGCTCGAAGCGGCCCGCGCCGAAATGACCCGCGGCGACCTTCATCGCCTCCAGAAGCTCGGCCTTGGACGGTGGGCGGGGAGAAATCGCGGCGGAGCCGGGAAGCGCAACGGTCGGCCGATAGCCGCCGGCCGCCCCCGGCAGGGGGACGGTGGGCCGCCCCGTGCCCGGCGCAAAGTTTGGCTGGAAGCCCTGTTTTGGCGGCCGCTTCGACATATGCAGTCATTCCGTTCGTGATGTGAGCGGAGTTTGCCATAGCGCCCCGCGCCAGCCCAAGAGAATGCGAAGGCGCGGAGCCGCGCCTGCCCAAGACCGAACTGGCTGGGCAATGTCTGCCGGGGGTCGCCCGATGTCAAACCGTCGATGGCTCTAACACCTTGTTTTCATGGAATTTTCGGTTTGGCCCAAGGCTTGCTCCTGAAGGAGCGAACCCCTCGGGCAGAGCATATCCGCCAAATGACCGATTTCGCCGCCGCCGCACTGACCGCCCCGACCTCCGGCAAGCACAATATGGCTTCCGCGGCTTTCGACGCCTTGCGGACGAACCGCCTTCAGGGCAAGGCGCCGCAGGGCGAGCAGCTGACTTTTTCCGACGTGCTCGACACCTTGAACCCGCTCCAGCACATTCCGGTCGTCGCCCAGATCTATCGCCATCTGACCGGCGACGCGATCAGCCCCGTCGCCCGCGTCGCCGGCGACACGCTTTATGGCGGCCCGATCGGCCTCGTCACCTCCGTTGCCGACAGCGCCATCAGCGCCGTCTCGGGTAAGGATGTCGGCGAACACGTCTTTGCGAGCCTCTTCGGCGAGGACAAGCCGTCCACCGCCGTCGCCAGCGCCGCCGCAACGCCGGAAGCGGCAGCCGCCGCCAACGCCGCCCTCACCACCGGCTCGATCGCCGCCTCGGCGCCTGCGGCAACCCAGACGGTTGCCCAGAACCAGCCGGCAAAGGCCGGTCAGACAAAGCCCGTCCCGCAGCTGAGCCCCGAAGCCTTCAACGCCCTGATGGGTTCCTTCTCGAATCCCGGCGTCGCCAAGGCAGCAAATCCCTCTCTCGCTGCGGCCTCCGCCTCCACCGCGCCGTCCGCATCGGCCTCGCAGTTCACCAAAACGGCGGCAAACCAGATCGCCGCCACGAAGGCCGCGAATTCATTGCCGGGCAATCAGGCGATTGCGCTGGCCACGGCGGGAGGCGCCGGCACGCCATCCAAGGACCTGATCGGCGCCATGCAGACCGCGCTCGATCAATATGACGCGATGAAGACGGCAAACCCCGCCATGCCCGCCGCCTCGCTCAACATGATGGGCGAAACGCCGGGCTACTGAGCCGCCCGTCTGGTCCTCCTTCGGCGCGCCGACTAAACTCGCTTCATGGATATTTTCGTCACCGCCGCGCCAGGCGCAACGCAAGGCCGCCTCCGCTTTGGGGCCGGCGACTATGTATGCGCGCTGGGCCGCAGCGGGATCGTCGGCATAAAGCGCGAAGGCGATGGCGGCACGCCGGTCGGCACCTTTCCCTTGCGCGAATTGCGCTATCGCGCCGACCGTCTGGCAAGACCCGCGACCGGCCTCCCCGCCTTCGTCACCAAGCCCGACGACGGTTGGTGCGACGCGCCCGCCGATCCCGCCTATAACCGCTTCGTCCGCCTGCCCCATGCGGCAAGCGCCGAAACACTGTGGCGGGAGGATCACCTCTACGATCTGCTGACCGTCATGGGCTACAACGACGATCCCGTCGTACCGGGCGCCGGCAGCGCGATATTTTTCCATCTGGCGAAAAGGAAAGACGGCATTCTTCAGCCGACGGAAGGTTGCGTGGCGCTGGAGCTTCCCGACATGCTGGATGTGCTCGCCCGCGTCGGGCCTGAAACGCGCATGACGATAGAGCTCGCCTAGGCCCTCGTTCCGAAAAGCGCGCTGCCGACGCGCACATGTGTCGCGCCGAAGCCGATCGCCGTTTCAAAATCGGCGCTCATGCCCATGGAAAGTTTCGCGATGCCGTTTCGCCGCGCGATCTTTTCAAGAAGCGCGAAATGGAGCGCAGGCTCCTCATCGACCGGCGGAATGCACATCAGCCCCTCGATGGAAAGGCCGTGGACCTCGCGCGCGCGCGCGATGAAGGCATCCGCCTCGCGGGGGAAAACGCCTGCCTTCTGCGCCTCCTCGCCTGTATTCACCTGAATGAAAAGACGCGGCAGCGACGCCCCGCGCGCCTTCTCCGCCGCCAGCGCCTCGGCGAGCCGTTCGCGGTCGAGCGTGTGGAAGACATCGAAAAGTGCGAGCGCCTGCTTCAGCTTGTTGGTCTGCAATGGCCCGATCAGATGAAGCTCGATCCCCGGCGTCGCCGCACGCAATGCCGGCCATTTGGCTTCCGCCTCCTGCACGCGGTTTTCGCCGAAGACGCGCTGGCCCGCATCGATGAGGGGCTGGATTGCGCCGGCGTCGAAGGTCTTCGACACGGCGACGAGTGTGATCTCGTCCTTGCGGCCGGCCTCTTTCGCCGCCGCCGACATGCGGGCGCGAATGGCCTCCAGTCTCGCAGCCGCCGTCTCCGGCTTGGGTTCGCCCGCTTTCATCCCTATGCTCGTCTCTGTTGGATCGTGCAGTGACGGGGTGAAACTAGTGGCGGCGGGAAAGCCTGACAAGCCGCGGGCGATGATGCGGATGGCGGCGCGCCTGCGGCAAGGCGCCCGCCCGCATCCGGTCCTTCCCTTGTTAATCGCGCTCACCGATCCCGCGCGCCTGCCCGATCCCGCCATGGCGCTCTCCACGCTGCCGCGTGGATCGGGCCTCATATGGCGGAGCTATGAAGCAGCGCCCGCACGCGAGGCGTTGGCCGACATGTCGCGCCGCGCAAGACGGCACGGCATCCTGCTGCTCGTCGCGGGCGAGGCGCGGCAGGCGGCGATGGTCGGCACGCATTTTCCCGAACGGGCCTTGCTCGGAGGAAGGCGCGCGAGACGCTCGTCCGGCGCGCGGGCCCCTGTCACCGCCGCCGCCCATTCGGAGCGCGCCGTCATTCGCGCGGCGCAAGCCGGCGTCGATGCGGTACTGATCTCGCCGGTCTTCGCCACCGAGAGCCATCCGGGCGCGCAAACCCTCGGGCTCATCCGCTTCGCGCAGCTCGCGCGCCTCGCCTCCCGTCTCGGGCTTGCCGCCTATGCGCTTGGCGGCGTGACGAACCCGATGGCGCTTCGCAGACTTTCAGGTTCCGGCGCGCATGGCGTCGCCGGCATCGGCCTCGTCGCTCAGGCATAATCTTTCGGAATATAGCCGAAGCGTTCCATCTGCTCGCGATGATCGGCAATGATGCGGCGCACCTGCTCGGGCGTCAGTTTCTCGCGCCACTGATCCTTGCGGCCCTCGCGGAAAAAGGCGCTGGCCTTGTTCGAGCGTTCCCGGAAGCCCGTCTTTTGTTCCTGCGCCTTCAAAACTTTAAATGAAGAATTCCGGATTGCGCGCTCGAGCCTCTCAGTCGACGGCGAGAGACCGAGAAACTTCGTTACCTGCTTGAAGGACTTGCGCGGCTTGTCGAGCAGATCTTCGTAGCGCATGACGAGAAGCTGCGGATTGGGATGCTCCGTCCAGCTCCTGACATGCGTCGACCACGATGCATGGACTTCCGGAATGTGATTTTCATCCATGACCGTGCCTGCTCCTTCGTTCTGGAGCACCTCGATCGCCTCGTCGATCGAGTAGCCGAAATGCGGGCCCATCGACAGCGCAACGTCCAGCGGATTGCGAACGATATAAATGGCGCCGGCGGTGACATCCATGTTGTGCAGCGGGTGGCCGTGCCAGTCGCCGAGATAGTTGTGCGTTTTGACGAATACGGAGTCGGGCGAGACTTGCGTGAAGTCGCGTTGCGCGCGCGGTCGCAAGGCCGCGATGTCCTCGGACGCCAATTCCTCCAGCGGTCGGTCCGCGTGGCGGCGGTACCAGGGCGCATAGGATTCCCCGAGGCAAAAATCTCCCAACTCATCCAGGGGTACGGGCGTCACGCTGTTCCGCAGCAGATTGTGCAGAAACGAGCGCATCCAGGTGTTGCCGGACTTTGGATAGGAGGCAAGCCAGATAAGGGCACCCATGAGAGCCTTTCCATTCAGGAAGTCTGGCGCGTATTAGCAGATGCAGGCGCAATGCAAAATGCACAAAAAAAGAGAGCGGGCAAATGCCCGCTCTCCATATTCGTATCGTGATCTAAGATCAGAAGGCGATCGCGAGGACCAGACCAGCCGAGTTGGTGGTGTAGGTCTGAGCGGCCCAGGTGTTGTTGTGACGGTTGTCGGTCGACTGGAGGTCGAGGCCGAGATCGACGCCCGAACCCAGGTTGTAACCGCCGCCGAGCTGCCAGCCCTTGCTCTCACGACCATTACGACCGGTGAAGGAATCCGAGTCGTCCTGAGCGTCGAGGTAGGCCGCGCCGACCGTCCAGGGGCCGGTCGCATACTTCAGACCAGCCGTCCAGACCTTCGCGCCGTAGCCCTTGCGAGCATCCGAAACGCCGTACTTGTAGTCGAGGTCCTTCGACTTGTACCAGGCGCCGCCCAGCGTGAAGCCGGCATAGCCGAGGTTACCGCCGAAGCCGTATTCCTGCGGCGTGCCATTGTTCGAGCCGCCCGAGTCACCCTTCGTGTAGAAGCCGTCGAGGCCCAGGTCCACACCGCCGAACGTGCCGGCATAGTTCAGAGCGATTTCGGCAACGTTGGTGATGTTGCTGTTGGTCTGCTGAATGACGAGACCGTTCGCCGTCGGGTTGTTGTCGCTGGCGTTCGGCGTGTAGGACAGGCCGAGCTGGAAGCCGGCGAGACGCGGCGTGAAGTAGCTGACCTTGTTCGAGTCGGTCGCCATCAGCGAGAAGGTCGACAGACGCAGTTCCGGTCCACCAACCGCACCCGAACGACGCGACACGCCGTTGTAGATGTTCGGCGAGTCGACGCCGTTGCCCGGCACGAACCAGGGCGACGTGTAATGCATCTTGTAGGCGGCGCCGTCCGTGCCACCGATTTCGAAGCGGCCGAAGCCACCTTCGAGATAGGCGAAGAGCTGACGGAACGTGGCGATCGACGACGAGGCCGGAACGTTGTTGTGCGAGTTCCAGTCGTTGTTGAGCTGGAGCTTCGCATCGACGCCGGCGACGATGCCGTTGTCCAGCGTGCCTTCGGCTTTGATGTCGATGTTGCGCGCGACCAGGGCGACCTTCGAGGTCTGGAATTTCGTGCCCGTGACGTTGTCGGCGTCGACAACGTAGAAGCCGGTGACGACGTTGCCGCCGACCGTAACCTTCAGCGGGTCGCTCGCGAGCGCCGGGCCGGCAAGAAGGCCGACGGTGACCAGTGCGGTCGTCCCAAGGAGAATCTTTTTCATATGTTCCTCGCAGTGTCAGCGTTAGCTGTTCAATTTCACAGACCGCCGGAAAAACGCCTGAGAGTTTCCGAGGTCGCGTCCATCGCCGGGCCGACGAAACTGCCCCCCGAGCGCGTGGGACGATTAATCCGGCGATAAGGGTGTTCCGTCAAGCCGAGGAACCACCCTCCGGCTCTGAAAGTCGGCATATGTTGCGGAAAGGGCACAAATCATTGTGCGAAGCCTGACAAGGCTTTATCCGGCCATGCCGAAGCCCTTTGCGAACTCGCGATGGACGCCGCAAGCCTCCCCCGTCCCTCCCGGCCTGCTCTTATGGTGTCGTTTGTGGCGGTTCGGCAACAGGTCCGGGAGGCGTCCAGCCGGCAATCGGGTCCGCCCTGGACGCCCTCGCCCGGACCCGGAAAGCGGGAACGCCTGAGCCCGCCAAAACCGCTGTTTTTCGCCGGAAGAAGCCGGATTTAACTTGCTCCGCAAGGGCAGTTGCGCAAGAACCAGCTATCGAACGGGCCGACACCGATGGAGCCGGAAACGGCGGCGTCAGGCGGGCCCGTGCGAATATGGGCGGAGCGGCGGGCAAACTGTCTCGAAACGATTGAATTAAATACGCTTTCAGGCAATGTGGCTGCCGGTTTGCCCGAGCGAGGCACGACAGGGCGGATTGAAGCGCCGGCGAAGGGGCACCCGTCCCCGCCGGAAGCAGGGGAAATCGGGGCGTAACGCGAGAGGCTTGCCGTAAAGCGATGACGAACGATCGGAACGCGCGCCGGACGCGCAACGGGGAATTTGCGCGCCACATGAATATCGAAACACGCATCACCAGCGATGACATGGTGTCTCCCGGTCGGAGCCGCATGGCGAAACTGGCTTCCGCCGGCCTTCTGGGCGCGGCCCTTGCCCTTGGCGGCTGCGGCCTCTTCGGCGGCGGCGATTCGACCTATCCCTCCCAGGAAGGAACCGGCCCGACCCATCCGGGCGGGGCGCCGGAGCGCCAGACGATTTTCGGCGAAGGCGGCATCACGCTTTTCGGCGGCGACAGCGGCAGCGATCAGGGCAACGGCATCGGCGTCAACAGCTTCCTCTGGCGCGCCTCGCTCGACACCATCTCCTTCATGCCGCTCGCCTCGGCCGATCCTTTCGGCGGCGTCATCATCACCGACTGGTATCAGGACCCGAAAACGCCCGGCGAGCGCTTCAAGATCACCGTCTACATCATGGACCGCAGGCTGCGCGCCGACGGCGTGAAGGTGTCGGTGTTCCGCCAGACGCGCGACGCGAAGAGCGGCTGGATCGACGCCGCAACCAATGTGCAGACCGGCGAGCAGATCGAGAACGCCATTCTCGTCCGCGCCCGCCAGCTTCGCATGAACAGCGTCGAAGCTGGAGACACCAAGACCAAATAGCGCGGAGGCGCGCCCGGCAGGGAGTGTCGCCGCGACGGAACCGGCGCGTGAGGCGCCGGTTTTCCGTATCCCGAGCATTCTGAGCCAATAGATCGAAACATGTCGACGACACGCTATAACGCCCGCGCCAGCGAACCGAAATGGCAGAAGGCCTGGGAAGACCGTGGCCTCTTCACCACGCGGAACGACGATCCCCGGCCCAAATACTACGTGCTGGAAATGTTTCCCTATCCCTCGGGACGCATTCACATCGGGCATGGCCGCAACTATGTGATGGGCGACGTCGTCGCGCGCTTCAAGCGCATGAAGGGCTATAACGTCCTGCACCCCATGGGCTGGGACGCCTTCGGCCTGCCGGCGGAAAACGCCGCCATCGAAAAGGGCATCCACCCCAAAAGCTGGACCTACGAAAACATCGCCGCGATGAAGGCGCAGCTGAAGCTGCTCGGCCTCTCGCTCGACTGGAGCCGCGAGATCGCGACCTGCGATCCGGAATATTACGCCGAGCAGCAGAAGATTTTCGTCGACTTCTTCGAAGGCGGCCTCGTCTATCGCAAGGAAAGCGAAGTCAACTGGGACCCGGTCGACAATACCGTGCTCGCCAACGAGCAGGTGATCGACGGCCGCGGCTGGCGCTCGGGCGCTCTCGTCGAACGTCGCAAGCTCGCGCAATGGTTCTTCCGCATCACCGATTTCGCCGAGGAACTGCTGACGGCGCTCGACACGCTCGACCGCTGGCCGGAAAAAGTCCGCACCATGCAGAAGAACTGGATCGGCCGTTCGGAAGGCGCGCGCGTCTTCTGGCCGATCGAGGGCCTCGCCGGCGACGCGAACTACAAGCTCGAAATCTATACCACGCGCCCCGACACGTTGTTCGGCGCGTCCTTCTGCGCGCTCTCGCCCGATCATCCGTTGACGGCCGAACTGGCGAAGACCAATCCCGCGCTCCAGACCTTCGTCGCCGACTGCAAGCGCCTCGGCACCAGCGCCGAGGCGATCGAGACCGCCGAGAAACTGGGCTACAAGACGCCGCTCCGCGCCCGCCACCCCTTCATCGAAGGCGCGAGCGTGCCTGTCTATGTGGCGAATTTCGTGCTGATGGATTACGGCACCGGCGCGATTTTCGGCTGCCCCGCGCATGATCAGCGCGACTTCGACTTCGCGAAGAAATACGGCCTCCCCATCATCCCCGTGGTCGCGCCGAAAGATGTGGCCGACCGCGCGGCCTGGGAAGCCGCACTCGTCGCCGGCAAGGAAGCCTTCAGCGAGGACGGCGCCGCCGTCAATTCCGGCTTCCTCGACGGGCTCGATGTCGCCGCCGCGAAACGCGCCGCGATCGCAAAACTCGAAACGCTGAAGCTCGGCGAAGGCACGGTGAACTATCGCCTGCGCGACTGGGGCATTTCGCGCCAGCGCTATTGGGGCTGTCCGATCCCGATCATCCATTGCGCCACCTGCGGCCCCGTGCCCGTGCCCAAGGCCGACCTGCCCGTCCGCCTGCCCGACGACGTGACCTTCGACAAGCCGGGCAATCCGCTGGAGCGCCACCCGACCTGGGGCAAGGTCGATTGCCCGAAATGCGGCAAGCCCGCGCGGCGCGAAACGGACACGATGGATACGTTCGTGGATTCCTCCTGGTACTTCGCCCGCTTCGCCAGCGGCGGAAACGACGAGCCCCTGTCGCGCGAGGCGACGGCGAAATGGTTGCCCGTCGATCAATATATCGGCGGCATCGAACATGCGATCCTGCATCTTCTCTATGCGCGCTTCTTTACCCGCGCGCTCGAGAAATGCGGCCGCGTCGGCGTCAAGGAACCCTTCGCCGGTCTTTTCACGCAAGGCATGATCGTCCACGAAACCTACAAGGACGTGGATGGCAAATGGCTCTTCCCCGAAGAAGTGAGCTTCGGCGAAGACGGCGTGGCGACCAGGAAAGGCACGAATTCGCCCGTGACGGTCGGCGCGCCGGAAAAAATGTCGAAGTCTAAAAAGAACGTGGTCCCGCCCGAGATCGTCGCCGACAGCTATGGCGTCGATTGCGCGCGCTGGTTCATGCTCTCCGATACCCCGCCCGAGCGCGACAGCGAATGGACGCAATCGGGCATCGACGGCGCCTGGCGTCTGGTCCAGCGCATCTGGCGTCTGGTGAACGAGGCCGAGCTGCCGCCGCCCGGCGCGGCCATGCCCACGAATTTCCCTGAAGAGGCGCTGGCGCTCCGCCGGGTCGTCCATCGCGCGACCGCCGCCATGGCTGAAAACATCGAAGCCCTGCGCTTCAACGTCGCCGTCGCCAATGTCTATGAGCTGGTGAACGCGGTCGCGCCGGTCGCGGGCGTCACCCGGACCGCCGATCCGGCCTTCGGCTGGGCCCTGCGCGAGGCTCTGGAACGGCTGGTCTGCGGCATCGCCCCGATGATGCCCCACCTCGCCGAAGAGTGCTGGCAGGCGCTTGGGCACACTTCGCTCGTCGCAGAGGCGTCCTGGCCGGTTGCCGACCCTGCCCTCCTCGTGGAAGACTCCATAACCATCGCGGTTCAGGTGAACGGCAAGCGCCGTGACGAACTCACCATCGCCCGCGATGCCGACAATGCGACGGTGGAGCGCGCGGCGCTCGCCCTTAAAAACGTGGAGAAGGCGATAGATGGGAAACCCGTCCGCAAGGTCATCGTCGTGCCGGGCAAAATCGTCAACATCGTGGTTTAGGCGGGCGGCCCCTGCCGCCGTCATCGCCTTGACGGTCTCGGCCGCGCTGGCGCTTGGCGGCTGCGGCTTCAGGCCGCTTTATGGCGATCACGGCGCTGAAAGCGTCGTCAACGGACTTTCCGACATCGACGTCGCCGCGCCCGCCACGGAGGTGGGCCGCGAGTTGAAATTCGCCCTTCTCGACCGTTTCTCCCAATCGGGCGACGCGCCGGTGAGCCCCGCCTACAGGCTGCTGCTCGCTCCGACCTCCTACACCCAGGACGTGGCTGTCCAGCAGAACGCGCAAGTCACCCGCGCCAATTTCGTGCTGGTGGTCCCCTTCCGGCTGGTCGAGACGGCGCACAACAAGACCGTCCTCTCCTCGACCTCGCGCTCGCGCTCGTCCTATAACCGCGTCGAATCCGAATATGCCAATCTCGTCGCCGCCAACGATGCCAGCCGCCGCACCGCGGAAGCCGTCGCCGACGATATAAAGCTGCAAATCAGCGTCTTTTTCGACCGGAAGATCAACCGCGATGCGCCGGCCGACGGGAAATAGGACGCGCGCGTGAAGATCAAACCGTCCGACGCCGACAGGTTCGCCTCCCGTCCGGGCGCCGGCATCCGCGCCGTCCTCGTCTACGGGCCGGATTCGGGGTTAATCCGTGAGCGGATGAATGTGCTGGCGAAAAGCGTCGTTCCCGATCTCGCCGATCCCTTCCGCATCTCCGATCTCTCTGACGGCGATCTGCGTCAGGACCCCGCCCGCCTCGCCGATGAAGCAGCCGCCATCGCCATGCTGGGCGGCCGTCGCGTCGTCCGCCTGCATGGTGCGGGCGAAACTGCGGCGAAGATCATCGCCGGCTTTCTCGACGATCCGAAAGGCGACGCCCTGATCCTGGTCGAGGCGGGCGAACTCACGCCGCGCTCGGCTTTGCGGAAGCTCTTCGAGGACCGCGCCGATGCGGCCGCCCTTCCCTGTTACGCCGACGACGCGGCCGCGCTTGAGGACACGATCAGGAAACGCCTCGCCGCCGACGGGCTCGTACCCGAACCCGACACGCTCGACTATCTTCTCTCCCACCTCGGCAGCGATCGCGGCGTGACGCTGAACGAGCTGGAAAAACTTGCGCTCTATATGGGCCCTGCTTCTGCGGGAAAAACGCCGGACTCAAAACGCAGCATCGGTCTTGCCGATGTGCGCGCCTGCATTGGCGACAATGCAGCCTCAAATCTCGACGATGTGGTTGATGCCGCGACCGGCGGCGATCTCGTCGCGCTCGACCGGGCGCTTGCGCGCGCGCGCAGCGCCGATGTCAGCCCCATCGCGCTTTTGAACGCGCTCGGCCGCCATCTTCAGCAGCTTCATCTGGCGCTCGCCGAAATCGAAACGGGGACGCCCGCCGATGCGGCCATGCGGACGTTCCGTCCGCCGGTCCATTTCAGCCGGACCGGCATCGTCCGCCGGCAGCTCGGGCTATGGAGCCGCAAGCGGCTCGACCGCGCCTTGACGCTTGTCGTCGAGGCCGACCGCAATTGCAAGACGACGGGCCTCCCCGAAGGCGCCGTCTGCGGTCAGACGCTGATGCGCATCGCCCAGGCCGCAAGGGCCGGCGCGCGCTGACCGGACTTCAAACGAATACGGATCAGTTGAGGTTGGAGATGCGCGGGCCCCCGCGTCCGGCCAGACGGCGGCAGATCTCGTCGAGCTGGTCGAGCGTCTTGTAGCTGACCTTGACCTCGCCGCCCTTGTCGCCCGCATGAACGATCTCGACCTTGAGGCCGAGCTGCTCGGAAATATTCCGCTCGAGCGCCACCGTGTCGGCATCCTTGCCGGAAGATGGCGACGACGAGGACCGCCGCGCCACCGCCGAACCCGTCGAGGCCTTGCGGGCAAGCACTTCGGCTTCACGCGCGCTCAGGCCCTTGGCGACGATTTCGCGCGCAATCTCTTCCGCACCCTCGATGCCGATCAGCGGCCGCGCCTGTCCGGCCGAGAGCGAACCTTCTTCGATCATCGCCTTCACCGAGGGCGGAAGCGACAGCAGGCGGAGCGTGTTGGCGACATGGCTGCGGCTCTTGCCGATCAGCTTGGAAAGCTGTTCCTGCGTGTAATCGAATTGCTGCGCCAGCCGCTCATAGCCCGCCGCTTCTTCGATGGCGTTAAGGTCGGCGCGCTGCACGTTTTCGATGATCGCGACTTCGAGCGATTCCGCGTCGGTCAGCTCCTTGACGAGGATCGGCACCTGGTGAAGCTGCGCCCGTTGCGCCGCGCGCCAGCGCCGCTCGCCCGCGACGATTTCGAAGACCTCGGTCTCGCCCGCGACGGGCCGGACGACGATGGGCTGGAGAATGCCCTTCTCCCGGATCGAGTTCGAGAGATCGGCGAGATCCTGCTCGCGGAACGTGTGACGCGGCTGAAACGGATTCGGACGCAGAAATTCGATCGGCACTTCGCGCACGCCGCGCACCGTCACCGGCGCATTCTGCTCGCCCAGCGCAAAGGCCGCATCGTCGCCGATCAGCGCCGCGAGGCCACGTCCGAGCCGGCTTGGGGTTTCTTCAGCCATGGTCGTCATCCCTCTTCTGCCCTTCTTCGCCTCGGTCCCGGCGAGATTTTTACATCCGGTATGGCCGATGCGGTCTTCCCATTCGGGTCGCCGTTTCCGCCATATCGTGCAGCGTTTCAATCGCCGCACTACCTGTCCGTATGACCGGGAATCTGAATCGTTACTTCGTATTAACCGGCGTTCTTAAAGTACACGCGACCTCTCACGCAGCCGTCTGGCGCAGCGCCCGCTCGCGGCGGATCAGCTCCGAGGCCAGTTTCATATAGGCCTTGCTGCCGGCGCAGCGATGATCATAGACCAGCGCCGGCTTGCCATAGGACGGCGCTTCCGACAGACGCACATTGCGCGGGATCACGGTGCGATAAACCTTGTCGCCGAGATGCTGGCGCACATCGGAGGCAACCTGATCCGACAATTTATTGCGCTGATCGAACATGGTCAGCACAACGCCTTGAATTTCGAGGCGCGGATTGAGGCTCGACTTGACGCGCTCGACCGTGCGCAGCAGCTGGCTCAAACCTTCCAGCGCGAAGAACTCGCATTGCAGCGGCACCAGGATCGCATCGGCAGCCGTCATCGCGTTGATGGTCAGCAGATTGAGCGAAGGCGGGCAATCGATCAGCAGATAAGTATAAGGACGCGAAGTCATCTCGCGCTCCTTGTCGCTGCCCTCGCGCAGCTTGCCCGAACGCGGCATGCGCGCCAGCGCATCGCGCAAGCGATGCGAGCGCCGCGGCACGCTGGCAAGCTCCAGCTCGGCACCGAGCAGATCCATCGTGGACGGAACGATGTCGAGGCCCGGTACGGCTGTCGGCACTACCGCATCTTCGATCAGCGCCGAGCCGATCAACACGTCATAGGCCGACACCTTGCGCTCGGCGCGTCCTATGCCGAGGCCCGTGCTGGCATTGCCCTGCGGGTCGAGATCGACAATCAGCACGCGCTCGCCGACAGCTGCAAGCGCCGTACCCAGATTAATCGCGGTCGTCGTCTTACCGACGCCGCCCTTCTGATTGGCCAGCACCATGATGCGCGGCCTTGGCGCGCTCGGTTCGATCTGCACCGGCCTTGCGGCGGCGGGAACCGTGTCGGGAGATTTAACGTCAGCGATTGGCGTGTCGGGGATTTGCATGATTGAGCCCCCAGAGCTTCAGCACCGTTCCGGATGGATCGGATTGGCTGGCAATGGCTTCGTGCTCAAATATCCAATCTTTGGCGGCCTGCGTCAATTCTTCCGCGGCCGTTCTGCCCTTGGGAAAGAGCCCGATCGTGTCTTTTCCCCAGAAAGATGATGTCCAGGCGAGAATCTGGCCAAGCGGCGCCAAAGCCCTGGCGCTGACGACATCGGGCGGCGTCTCCGGAACGAAATCCTCGATCCGAACCATATGGACTTCGGCCCGCGCGCCCGTGACGCGGATCGCCTCCGAGAGAAAAGCGCCCTTCCGCTGGTCGCTTTCGACCAGAAAAGCCCGGAATTCCGCCCTTTCCCGCAGCAAAATCGCCACGACAAGCCCCGGAAATCCCGCCCCGCTGCCTATATCCACCCATGTCCGGGCATACGCCGGGGCCAGACCCGCCAATTGGGCCGAGTCCAGAATGTGACGATTCCACAATGAATTCAGCGTATTGGGTGAAATCAGATTGATTTTACCTTGCCATTTGAGGAGCAGAGCCTCAAAGGCGAGCAGGCGGTCCATTGTTTCACGTGAAACAGCGGTTGCCCGCGAAAAGGATTCCGCATCAACCACTTGCACTATATGTGGTGTCATTCCGGGCCCTACCGCTCAAGCGGTGCGACGAGAGCGCTGCCGGACATGGACCAGAAGCGTGGTCAAGGCCGCCGGCGTCACTCCATCGACCCGGGCCGCCTGCCCCAGCGTTGCGGGCCGCGCCCGATCGAGCTTCTGCCGGACTTCAATCGACAATCCGCCAATGGCCGAATAATCGAGATCTGCCGGAAGGCCGAGCCCCTCATCCTTGCGAAAGGCGCGAATATCGCCCTCCTGCCGGGAGAGATAGCCCGCATATTGCGCCTCGATCTCAAGCTGCTCCGCGACATCGGGCGCGAGCTGGTCGAGTTCCGGCCAGATCTCGACCAGCATTCCGAATTCGATGTCGGGATAGGCCAGCAGGTCGCTGACGCTCCGCGCCACGCCATCCTGATTGATCTTGAGCCCCCGCTTGACGAGCTCCGGCGGCGTCAGTCTCAGCGAGGCCGCCAACGCCCTCGCCGCCTCGATCGCTTCCATCTTGGCCAGAAACTGCCCGGCCCGCTCCGAGCCGACAATCCCCGCCCCGATCCCGAGTCCCGTGAGCCGCCGATCCGCATTATCCGCCCGCAAGGTCAGCCGATATTCAGCCCTGGACGTGAACATCCGATAGGGCTCGCTGACGCCGCGCGTCACCAGATCGTCCACCAATACGCCTAGATAGGCCGTCGCCCTGTCGAAGACCAGCGGATCGTCGCCCCGCTCCGCCAGCGCCGCATTGACGCCCGCGATCAGCCCCTGCGCCGCCGCTTCCTCATACCCCGTGGTGCCGTTGATCTGGCCGGCGAGATAAAGCCCGCCGAGGCGCTTCGTCTCGAGCGTCGGCCTGAGCTCGCGCGGGTCGATATAATCGTACTCGATGGCATAACCGGCCCGGCGCATGACCACATTCTCAAGCCCCGGAATGGTCTTCAGGAAGGCGAGCTGAACCTCTTCGGGCAGCGCCGTCGAAATGCCGTTCGGATAGATCGTATCGTCGTCGAGCCCTTCCGGCTCCAGGAAGATCTGATGGCTGTCGCGCTCCTTGAAGCGGACCACCTTGTCTTCGATGGAGGGGCAGTAGCGCGGGCCGACACCCTCGATCCGGCCGCTATAAACGGGAGAATATTTGAGGTTCTCCTCGATGATCCGATGCCCGGCAGCCGTCGTCCGGGTGATGTGGCAATTGATCTGAGGGGTGGCGATTTCCCTGGTCAGGAAGGAAAACGGCACAGGCGGATTGTCGCCCGGCTGAACCTCGAGCCGCTCCCAGGCGATCGAATTGCCGTCGAGCCGCGGCGGCGTCCCGGTCTTCAACCGGCCGAGCTGAAAGCCAAGTCCGTAAAGCCGGTCCGAAAGCCCCAGCGCTGGCGCCTCGCCGACACGGCCGGCCGGAATGCGTTCTGTCCCAATATGAATCATTCCGCGCAGGAAAGTGCCCGTGGTCAGCACCACCCGCCGCGTCTTGAAGACCCGCCCGTCTTCCGTCGACACGCCGGCCACATGGCCGTCGGCGACGATGAGATCGCTGACCGCGCCCTCCTCGACCGTGAGGTTTGGCTGGGCCGTAATGGCCGCCTGCATGGCGGCCCGATAGAGCTTCCGGTCGGCCTGGGCCCTCGGACCCCTCACCGCCGGTCCTTTGCGGCGATTGAGGAGGCGGAACTGAATGCCGGCGGCGTCCGCCACCCGGCCCATCACCCCGTCCAGCGCGTCGATCTCGCGGACCAGATGGCCCTTGCCGAGCCCTCCAATGGCCGGGTTGCAGGACATTTCGCCGATGGTCGCAAACCGATGGGTGAGCAAAAGCGTCCCCGCGCCCGCCCGCGCGGCGCCTGCCGCCGCTTCGGAGCCCGCATGGCCGCCGCCGATCACGATCACATCGTAGGTCTGGGAACTCACCGGAGCCTCTCAAGGCAAAAGAGCGGACAGAGCTTTAATCCCCGGCGCCCCGCCGGGTCAAAGACTTTCGGCTGCAACCCGGAGTCGAACGCGTGTGACCGGGGACTCTGTTTCACGTGAAACATTATTTGCCGATGCAGAAGTCTCGAAACACAACATCTAGCAAGTCCTCGACATCGACCCGGCCCGTGATCCGCCCCAGCGCGCGCGCCGAGAGCCGGAGATCCTCCGCGACCAACTCCCCCTGCCGCCCGCTCCGAAGCCCCTCCAGCGCCCTCTGGAGTCCGTCCTCGCAGGCATTGAGCCCCTCCCGATGCCGTGCCCGGGAAATGACCGGATGTTCCGCGGCCCCGAAGAGAGCGACGACTTTCTCCGTCAGGGCCGCGACCACCGCCTCGACCCCCTCGCCCGTCAATGCCGAAACCGTCAGAGCTCCACCGGGCCCCGAGCCGAGATCGCCCTTGTTGACGATCCTGAGGTCGCCCTCCCGCGCCAGGGCGAAATCCCCGACCGTCCCGCCCTCGCCCGTCGCTGCAACCATGACGAGTCTGAGGTCGGCGGATTCCGCTCGCGCGAGCGCTCGCCTGATGCCCTCCTTTTCGATCTTTCCCGTGGCCTCGCGCAGCCCCGCCGTATCGGCGAGCGTCACGGGCACGCCGCCGAGATCGAGCCGCACCTCAAGCACGTCCCGCGTCGTTCCCGCTTCCTCCGAAACAATGGCGGCCTCGCGTCCGGCGATCCGGTTCAAGAGGCTCGACTTCCCGACATTGGGCGGGCCGACGATCGCGACCTCGACGCCATCCCGCAAACGCTCGCCCCGCCGCCCGTCATCGAGATGCGCCCGAATCTCATTCGCAAGCGCCTCGATCTCCGGCGACAGCCTGTGCAGCGCCTCGTCCGCGCCCGCATCTTCCTCGGCGAAATCTATGTCCGCCTCGGCATAGGCGAGGAGCCGGATGAGCCGCCCGCGCCAGTCCTCATAGAGCCGCCCGAGCGCGCCCTCCATCTGGCGAAGCGCCTGCTTCCTCTGCGCCGAGGTTTCCGCGTCAATGAGATCGGCCAGCCCCTCCGCCTCGGTGAGGTCGAGCTTGCCATTCTCGAAGGCGCGGCGCGTGAATTCGCCCGCCTCCGCCACGCGCAACCCCTCAACCTTGGCGAGTCCCGCAAGCAGCCCCGCTACAACCGCGCGACCGCCATGAACATGAAATTCGGCGACGTCCTCGCCGGTGAAACTCGAAGGGTTCGGGAACCAGAGCAGCAATCCGCGATCGAGCGGCGAACCGTCCGCCGGGTCGGCGAAACGCCTGAGGCTCATGCCGCGCGCGCGCCCCGGCCGCGCGCCGGCCAGCGC